>DYJA01000086.1 GCA_020723345.1 Candidatus Aquidulcis sp.
GGGGGCGACCAGCATCCTGAGCGGAACGGAGCGCAGCGGAGTGGAGTCGAAGGATACGTCAATAGCAAGGTGTAGTTCAGTTTGGGGGCGACCAGCATCCTGAGCGGAACGGAGCGCAGCGGAGTGGAGTCGAAGGATACGTCAATAGCAAGGTGTAGTTCAGTTTGGGGGCGACCAGCATCCTGAGCGGAACGGAGCGCAGCGGAGTGGAGTCGAAGGATGCGTCAATAGCAAGGCGTCTTCCAAATCGACGCATCCTTCGACTACGCGGCAAAGACCGCCGCTCCGCTCAGGATGCTCGCACTCATTCCTGCCCCCAAACTGAACTACACCCGCGATACCACGTCAATTGGCAGATCACGCGAATGTTGCTATAATCTCTGCTGTGAGTGCTTCTTCGACTACCGAACCTGGGTTTGAAATTGGCGACCGCATCGAATTGAATGTCGATGCCGATGCCTTGCGCCAAGGACTCTTGCCGCTCGATCCCGTTCTCACCGGTGCGCTGAGCCAAGCGGAAGTTTTGATCGATGCCGATGAACCGACCGCGCTCAAACTCAATGCGGCGCAAGGCGCGTTCAAAAGCGTCAAGCATCTGCGTCCGCTTGCGCGCTCCGCGAAACCTGGGACGATTTTTCTCGAATGCGTCAGCACATCTCCCGCGCGTTTTTATCTTCGAGTCGAACCGCCGATGCTCATTCATATCTCACCTACGTCAGGTGATATGATCGCGTTCAACCCAGACGACGCGGCGTTGATCGAAAATCGCGGTTCGTCGGCGCGCTGGCGCGATTTTCACTTGGCGTTGCAAGCTACGCGCTTGGCGATGGTCGCCGGATTCGAGCAACTCCTGTGCTTGCCCTGGCTGCGCGATGTCGAATTGCTCGAACACCAACTCCGCACAGCACGCACGGTGTTGCGGCGATTGCGTGGACGCGCCCTCTTGTGCGACGAAGTCGGCTTGGGCAAGACGATTGAAGCAGGCATCATTCTCGAAGAACTCGTCGTGCGCGGTCTCGCGCGACGTGCGTTGATTCTCACGCCGCCGTCGCTCGTCGAGCAATGGCAGGGTGAGATGCGCCGCAAGTTCGGTTTGGATTTTATCGTCCACGACGACCCAGGTTTTCGCGAGCAAGGCGCGCAAGCGTGGGCAAAGCACGACCACATCATCGCCTCGTACCACACCGCGAAACGCGAGCCGCATCGCGCCGCGATTCTCAAGCAGGACTGGGACCTGGTCATCATCGACGAAGCGCATCATTTTCGCAATCGCAACACATTGTTGTGGCAAATGGCATCCGAGTTGCATCGTCAATATATTTTGCTGTTGACCGCGACGCCCGTGCAAAACGATCTCGAAGAATTGTTCAACCTCGTCACCTTGTTGCAACCGGGGTTGCTCAGCACCGCGCGATCATTCCAAAAACAATTCGTGGATCGTCGCGATAAATTGATGCCGCGCCACGTGGACGAACTGCATCGTCTGCTTGCCGAGGTGATGGTACGCAATCGTCGCTCGACGGTGGGACTTGCGCTCACGCGCCGTATTGCGAAAACGCATCTCGTCGCGTTGAACGATCGCGAGCGCGCGCTGTACGCCGATGTGTCGCGGTTCGTGCGCCAGCAGTTGAACGCGCCGAGCAACACCAAAACCAAGCGCGCGCTTTCGCGCATGTCGCTCATGACCCTGCAAAAAGAATTGGGCAGCGCGAGCCAAGCCGCTGCGCCCACCCTCGAACGCCTCGCCCTCGACGAACGTCTGCCCGAAGTGGAACGCGCGACGCTCACGCAATTTGCCGACGCGGCGCGTGCGTTGACGGATAACAGCAAAGCCGAGCGATTGCTCGCGTTGCTCAATGATTTTCCCGACAAGATGGTCGTGTTCACCCAGTTTCGTGCGACCCAGGATTGGTTGTTCAGGCGATTGCGCGATGCCGGCATAAGTGTGGTTGCATTTCACGGTGGCATGTTGCGCTTGGAAAAAGAAGAGGCGGTACGCCGCTTTCAAAAAGACGCGCGCATCTTGCTCAGCACCGACGCGGGCAGCGAAGGGCGCAACCTGCAATTTTGCAACGCGGTCTGCAATTTCGATTTGCCCTGGAATCCGATGAAGATCGAACAGCGCGTCGGACGCTTGAGCCGCATTGGGCAAACGCGCGACGTGTTCGTGTTCAATCTCGCCGCGGCAGGCACGCTCGAAGCGGCGGTGCTGCATCTGCTCGAAGCGAAAATCGCGATGTTCGAACTGGTGATCGGCGAGATTGATATGATCCTGGGAAACCTGGATGAGGAAAAAGAATTTGAAGATGTCGTCACCGACTTATGGGCACACTCACGCGACGATTCCGATTTTCGTTCCGCGCTCGATCGGCTTGGCGATCAATTGCTTGCGGCGAAAGAAAATTATCTGCGCCAACGCGCGCAAGAAGAAAAGTTGTTTGGAGAAAAGTTTACGCCTGAATAGTGCAATAGCGCGATAGTACGGTCGTGCGATAGTTAACGCGCCGCGCAACCGTTCGAGGCGACTATCGCACTAACGCACTATCGAACTATTGCCCCAACGAACTAACATGCCTGATCCACTTGAGCAATTTTTAATCGAATACGTCGACGCCGTGGGCGGATTGGCGGACGAGATCGAGCCGCAAGTGTACGACGTGTTGCTTCCCGATGCCGCCACGCCGCAGCGCATTGCGTTCGATCCTGATGCGCTGCCCGAACATCCGTTAGCGCAACTGCTCACGTTCGGCAGCGCGCTCCTCGACGAATTGTTGACGCGCGCGCAACAGCGCGGACAAATCGGCTTGGCGTTTCTCGACGACGTGCATTTGCAGCCACATGCGCTCGCGCAGCACATCACGCGCGAACTCGTCCTGCCCGAAGCGATCACGCTACGCATCGAAAACATTCGCCCGCTCTACGTGACGCACTCGCTGTTTTGGTTCGAGGTCACGTACCTGGGTGAAGAAAAAGAGCAAGTACTGTATCCGATTGCCGTCGATCGCTACTATGGGCGCCAGGTGCGCTACCTCGACGAATTATTGAGCGGCGAACGCTTTGCTGACGCACGGCGTTGGGCGTTTGCGGATGCCCAATCCTTGCCGCTCGGACGCGCGTATCTCGCCGCACGCGAGGCGGTCGTGCGCACAGTGCGCGCCGAAATGAACACGCGTCACCATCAAACACAAACGCGCTTGATTGAACAAAGCGAGCGTATGGAAAAATATTACGCCGATTTGCGCGCTGAACTCGCAGAGCGCATCGAAAAAGCGCAAGCGCGCGGCGATGAGGTAGATTCATTGCGTTTGCGCCAAGACGCGCTCAATCGCGAAGAAGCCTTGCGGCTCGACGAACTCGCGCACAAAGCGCGACTGCGCGTCGAACTCAAGTTGGCGAATCTCCTTCATGTCAGAATCCCGCGGCTGTTCATTCGCACGCACGTCACCACCAAACCGCGTAGCGCGCCGATGATTCATCCTGGGTCGCTCACGTTGACCTGGGATCCGCTCACCGAAAAAACCGATGCGCTCGTCTGCCCCAATTGCCAGCGTCCCACACTCGAATTGCGCGTGAATCGTTTTGGCGCGTTACACTGCGTCGAGTGCAATCCTGGGAAGGTCAAGCCCTAATGCGAGTCACATTTCTTGGCGGCGCAGACGAAGTCGGCGCGAGCAGCCTCCTGATCGAAATCAGCGGCAAGCGATTATTGATTGACGCGGGCATTCGTCCCTCGCCAAAAGCGCGGTGGGGCTTACACGGCGATCAACTCCCACATCTCGACGCGATTAATTCACCGGATGTGATCCTGGTTACGCATGCACACACCGATCATACCGGCGCGCTCGAACTCGTCGTCGGACGTTATCCGCATTGCCCGGTCTTCGCCACGCCTCCGACGATTGCGCTCACGCGCGTCTTGCACGCGGACGCGCGACGCATCATGCAAGCCCGGCTCGACGAAGAGGGCGAACTCCCACTCTACGACGACATCGCGGTGGAGAAACTTCTTGCCGCCCTCACGCCGATTGAATTTCACGCGCGCTTGCCGCTCGGCGAAAATCTTGCGGCGACATTTTATCCGGCGGGTCACATTGCCGGCGCAGCGCTGATCCTGCTCGACAGCGACGAAGGGCGCGTGTTGATTTCCGGCGACATTTCGCTTTCGCCGCAGCGCACCGTGGACGGATGCAAACCGCCGACGCTGCGTCCCGATGTGTTGATTCTCGAAAGCACGTACGGCGGACGCTTGCACGCCAATCGCGCAACCGAAGAACGTAAACTTGTCGAACGGATCGCGGCGATCGCGAACGCGGGCGGCAAAGTCTTGATTCCCGCGTTTGCCTTGGGTCGCGCGCAAGAGTTGATCGAAATCCTGCGCGCGTTCCGCAAAGCTGGCGAATTGCCGACCATCCCCGTTTGGGTCGATGGGATGGTGCGCGCGGTGTGCGGCATCTATTCGCAATTTCCCGATGCGCTGCCGCTCGCGCTGCAAGAACGCAACGCAAAATTTTTCGATGAGACGACGCGCGCGATTGAAACGGTCGCGCAGCGCAATGTGATCGTGTGGGAAAACAATCCCGGAATCATCATCGCAAGTTCGGGAATGCTCGCGGGCGGACCGTCGCTGAGTTACGCGCGCGCGCTCGCCGGCAAACCCGAACACGCGATCTTGCTTACGGGGTATCAAGACGAAGAATCGCCAGGACGCAAACTGCAAGCGCTGGCAACACGCGGACGTGGCACGTTGAAGCTGGGAAAAGATGTCGTGGACGTGCAATGCCAACTCGGCACGTACGCGCTCTCCGCGCACGCCGACGAAGGACAACTGATCGCGCTCACCGAAACGCTCGATCCGACGACGGTGTTCATTGTGCACGGCGATGCAGAGGCGCGCGCGAGTTTGCGCAAGGCATTGCGCGAGCGCGGTCGTCGTGTCGAGTTGCCGCGTGCGGGGCAAACATTTGACTTTAGATTGCGCGGTGTTCGACCCGACAGATCTTCAAAACCGGTTCGATCTGACGATCCGAATCGTCCGCTCGATCTGGGACTGCTTTGGCGCGAAATCGCCGGCCCCGGCGGACATTATTTTACGCTGACGGAACTGGCACGCGCGTGGTGGGATGACGAAACCCGCGTGGATGAATTGCGTGCCGCGTTAGAAAAAGACGACACGCATTTTGTGATTGCCGAACGCGATCTCGTGCGTGCGCGGACGCATGAGCAGATTGAACACAAAGACCTTCCAGGTCTAGGAGACTTGGAAGGTCTATCACCCCCAGCAATGGAACCCAATCAAGCGCTAACGTTCGCGCGTGAACAGTTTCCGCCGGAGGCGCGCTTGCGGCGCGTGGGCTATCGGCTCGATACGCACACGCTCACGCTCACGTTCGATTTTCCGGATGCCGTGCGCGAACGCTTTGCGGAAATTTTTGCGCGCATCCAAAACGCGACGCAATGGAAAATTGAACTCGACCCCGAAGCGAACCAAGGTGCGCTGGCAATGCTCGCGCGGGAAACTTTACGCGACGGGGAAATTCTCAAGGGTCCCTCGATCTTTCGCGAAGAAAAACGCGTGGCGGTGACGGGGCGCGGGAATGGCGATGTGGCAACGATGTGCGAACAATTTCGTGCGACGAGCGGTTATACGTTGAGCGTCACGTTTGCCGACGCGAGCACGGCAAACAATCTTGTCGCCGCGCCAACGACGGGCGCGCTCGAAATCAACGCGGCATTGGGATTGATTCGCGCGCAGCTGGCGGGCAGCACGTTGTATCGCACGAGTTTGAAGAGCAACGAAATCGTCCTGTCATTTATTTCGCCCCACGTCGGCGCGCGGTATCGCGAAAAGATGGACGAACTCACGCGAACCACTGGCTGGGCACTCGCGATCAATCCGCAGCCGAATCAGAATGCGATTATACAAGTCGCACAAGAATTGATCGCACGCGCGGGCTGGGTTGCAACCCGCGCTCCCAGCATTCACGTCGATCGCGGTGAGGTACGCGTGAGTATCGCCCCGAAGGATTTCCAAGACCCTTCGGGTTGGCAAGCGGAATTTGAATCACACACCGGCTATCGGCTTATAATCGAATCTGACGCGGCTCAACCCGCGCCCACGCCGAACGCACCGCGCGAAGACAGCGTCGAAATCCCGGTCGCGCGAATCCGTTTGACGCGGTATCAACAAACGTTGCAACTCGATCCCGCAAAACAACGCAAGGCGCTCGAACAGTTGCAACGCCTGGGTCGCGTGAACAAGCCGATTCGCGTGCGGCGCGGCGCGACCGATTACATTTTGCTCGATGGGTTGTATCGTTTGCGCGCAGCGCAAACCTTGGGCTGGAAACGGATCACGGCGGTAGTGGAAGAAAGAGAGTGAAGCGTGGCGTTGGTTTATCGCGCAGACGCGAGTTCGACCACTTGCTACGACCACTCTCAGAGAGGGCTGCTAAATTGTCGATCTATGAGACCTGCTTGGAGCGGGGGAGGCACGAAGAGTTTTTGTGTGAAAAGTACGGAGAACTCCAGAAGAGAATCGAGCGAAAAAAGTAACGGAGTCGCGATGGCGAAGAAGAAATCACAAAGCGATGTGCTCGCTCAACTCTCGGCGGACGATGCGCGGGCGGGCGGACGAATCGAAAGTACCCTCCAATCACGCGCCGCCCCGCCGTTGTCGTGGGGCGCGTGTTTGGCGGCGTTCATTGTTTTGTGATATAATCCGCGTCGGGAGGTGATTGATATGCAACTCGAAGAATATTTTGACTTTCTTACGCCTAACGATATTCGGATAAAGGGACATCGTATTGGAATCGAAACCATCCTGTACGATTATCTCTTTCGCGAGCGCACACCCGAACAGATTGTCCAACGTTTTCCGTCGCTAACTCTGGAGCAAGTTCACGCCACGATTCTTTATTATCTGCACAACCGAGAAAAAGTCAGTGCATACATGCAAGAATGGTTAGAGTGGAGCGAACGCGTCAGAGCCGAACAAGACCGTAATCCTCCACCTGTGGTTGTGCGTCTGCGCGCATTGATGGCAGAACGTGAACAAGCCAAACAGGCGGCATGAAAACTATTCGCTATCTGCTCGACGAAAACGTTGCTCCCCTTTACCGACACGAGTTGGTAACACGTGAACCAACTATGGTTGTGTGGCGTGTTGGTGACATTGGCACACCACCTGACGCGACACCTGACCCAGATATCTTGGTTTGGTGCGAAAAGAACGATTTCATCTTGGTCACGAACAATCGTCACTCAATGCCGCCGCACCTTGTAGACCACTTGGCACAAGGGCGACACATCCCAGGTATCATCGAGTTGAATGATAAGATGCGCGTTGGGCAGACCATTGAAGAACTATGGTTGATATGGGCTGTGTCTGACGGAAAAGAGTACCGTGACCAATTGGTTTACTTGCCGTTGAGATAACGCTGATGTTTCAAACCGTCGCCTACGCGCGGCGGTTTTGTTTTTGATGCTGGGTTGACGCCACGCTCGGATTTAAACGGAATGTCGCCAACCAGCGAGCCGGTTGAATGAGCGAATCGAATAAGAAATCTTACGCCAAATCGTGAGGAGGTCTCAATGCGTACCTGAGAATGCACTTTCGTACGGTGAACTCGTTGATCACTTGCACGACCAATCTCCTCTTGATACTATGTATACTTTAGAGTAGTATACCTGCGAGTATACTTCTCGGAGGCGAAATGAAATTCATCGACCGAACCGAGCCATTGGCTTTTCTCAATCGGCAGTACGCGGAACATCGCGCCCAGTTCACCGTAATTTACGGCAAGCGTCGCGTGGGGAAAACTGAACTCGTCAAACAGTTTTTTGCTGACAAACCTCACATCTACTTTTTGGCGGACAAGACTTCCGCTCACGATCAACTCAAGACACTCTCCACAAAGATCGGTGAATTCTATCAGGATTCTTTCGTCGGCGAACGCGGCTTTGGCAAGTGGGAGCAAGTTTTCGCCTACTTAAAACAAAGAACAATTCATCTGGATCATCGATGAGTTCCCTTATCTCGTCGAAGCTGACCCCGCGATTCCATCATTATTTCAAAAGGGCTGGGATGAATACCTCAAAGATTCCCAGGTCTTTCTCATTCTGCTAGGTTAAGTATTGGGATGATGGAAACTAAAGTGCTGGGTTATCGCTCGCCGTTGTATGGGCGACGGACAGGACAACTCATCCTCTATCCGATGGACTTTACAGGCGCGCGGCAATTCTTTCCACGCCCAAACTTTGAAGATGCATTGGCTTTCTATGCGGTATGTGGCGGTGTTCCTGCTTACTTGTTGGAATTCAATCCGCAGGTTGATTTGTGGACCAATATCCGTGAGCGTGTGCTCACGCCGGCGACATTTCTTTACCCCGAACCGGAATTCATTTTGCGGGAAGAATTACGCGAGCCACGCAACTATTTCGCGATTCTCAAAGCGCTCGCCGCGGGTAAGACCAAGATTGGCGAACTCGTCAACGAAACGGGATTCCCCAAAAACAAATTGACTAAATACTTGTCGGTGCTTACCGATCTGAAAATTGTTGAGCGCGAAATTCCGGTGACCGAAGAAAAACCGGAAAAGAGCAAACGCGGTATTTATCAAATGACGGATCACTATTTCCGTTTCTGGTTTGAATTTGTCTTTCCCGATCGCAGTGATTTGGAGAGCGGCGACATAGATACCGTCCTCAAAAAAATCAAACAAGGATTTCCGTTATACCTGTCAACCGTGTACGAAAACGTAGCCAGGGAATTCACGTTAACTTGGTCCCGCCAAGGCAACTTGCCTTTCCGGTTGAATCGGCTCGGTCGTTATTGGGATAAAGACGCCGAGATAGACTTGGTGGGTTTGGCGAGGAAAATGATGTGGCGTTATTTGGCAAAGCCAAGTGGACGAACAAACCAATGAGCATTGGCATCTACGAACAACTCGAACAAAAAGCCCAACGGGTCAATTGGAAAAGAGAAAAACGCAACGAACATTATATTCTCTTAGCCGTAGCGGATTTAGTGATGAACTTAAAGCAGTAACAAAGACCGAAGCGCTGTTCTTAGTCGAAGGCGACCGCTTGTATCCGAAATCGACAATTTGAACTAGAGTCTCAGTTCTTGGTGAAAGAATTGCGGTTGGGGTTCAAATTTTTTCTACGACAAAAATTTTTGAATTCAGACATACCTTCGGACACGCACACAAAATTGCCTGCGTGTCCGAGGCATCGCCAGTGTGATTCTGAAATTGAAAAAGCCAGGTGTGGGAATGCTCCGCCCTCCGCACCCGGCTTTTCTGTTTGTTCAACTGCGGTCTTGGCGCCCTCGGCATTCGCGATACAAACCTAGGACGCTCCGACGGGATTTCGTCAAGGCGAAACTTGGCGAAAATCCTGATCTCTTTTGGCGCATACCGATATTTGTGTCTGGATCATACTCAGCGCGCCGGACTAGTCCGCCCTCAGTTCCAGAATTCCAAACCGATCCGCGCCGACGGACGATCCCTCGAAGATGTACGGCGCGCGCCCGGTCTGCGCGTGAAATCGCGCGACGACGCGCTGAAACGCGCGTTCTGATTCCGCGCTGTGTGTGCCCAAGATCGCGACCGTACCACCTGCGCCACCGCCCGTAATCTTCGCGCCGAACAATTCGTGCTCCGCGCCTTCCGCGCGCACCAAGTTGACGAGAAGATCGGTCGCCTCCGAACCCAAGCCACATTCAGTATACCCTTGATGCGCTTCGTACATCAATTCGCCCAACAAGGTCAAAGTGCGTGGCGTCAGCGGCTCGCGCTTGTTCGTCAGCAATTCGACGAAGAGATGCACGCGATAATTTTCTTCGACCGCATACCGCGCGCAGGCGCGCACCGGATAAACGACCTCTGGCCGTACCGGCGTGAAGGGATCGAGATGCGTCGGATATTTCGCGGAAAAGTCCGCTCCGCGCGTTTGCTCCGGCAAACGATTTTCATAGCGCGCGCGATAGGTCGCGAGATCGAGGTTCGCGAGATAACCGTTCCAGCGCGGATCGGTGTAGCGCGGCAGCGCGCCGGTGTCATCGTACTTGACCGGCAAGTTCTCCCAATCGCAGATCAGCGCGTAGCCCATAAACGTTGCCGCGCGCGCGGCTTCGTACTCGATCCCCGCCACGGCATGACGCACGCCGGAGTCCACACCCCAAATTCGCAGCGGCGCGGGCAGGCGCACAAGCGGTTCGGGTTGGCACGGTTGGCAAACCAGTGGGACGAAATGGTCTTGATCGCCCAGCACGACCGTGATTTGATCCATCACGCCGCTCGCCGATTGCGCGATCGCGTTCTCGACCCACTGCGTCCACAACGCGAGTTGCGCGCCCTCGATTCGCAGAGCGTACGTCGCGGCAATCGCTTTCATCGCGGCAACTTCGAGCGCGGCGGACGAACTGACGCCTTTGCCAAGCGGCACCTCCGATTCGAGGAGGAGCGAAACGCCGCGCGTGATCTGCGTGGGAAATTCTTTTTTCAAAAGATACACCGCGCCCAACACGTACGCGATCCATTGCCGCTTGGAATCGGCATTGATGAACGCGCGCACCTCTTCGAGCGGACGCATTGCCGCGCCACGCGCTAGATCGTCCAACGTGAACTCGACCAAGTCGTCCCAATCTTGCTCGCGCATCTGCGGATTTAACAACCGGACGCGTGTATCGTCGCGCGCTTGCGCGGCAACGCGCGTCGCTTCGCGAATTGTCGTCTCGAAAACCAAGCCGCCAGTGTAATCGTCGTTGCCGCCCATCAGGTCGAGTCGTCCGGGCGCACGACCGATAAAAATGTTTTTGCCTGGCTGGAAAAACTTTTCCGCGCCAGTGTTGGCGCGGATCGTTTTGCTAAACTGAATGATGTCGGGAAGTTGGGTCACGTTGTTTGCTCCTATCGAAAATCAGGATCATACTATCATCACTTCGACGCCTGTCGCGCGAATTTCCTCAAGTAATTGCGACGGCGCGGCAGAATCGGTGATCAGGGTATGTGCGCCACTCAACGGAATGATTGGCGTAAAGCCGACGCGTCCAAGCTTGCTCGCATCGGCGACGACGATCACCTGGCGCGCAACTTCCGCCATCACGCGTCCCACTTCGGCAATCAACATGTGCGGCGTTGTCAAACCGTGGGACAGGGTAAGACCGTCGCAACCGATGAATGCCTTGTCAACCTGGATCCGGCGTAAATTCGTAATCGTCTGCGGTCCGACCGTCGCCTGAAATTCCGGGAGCAAAATTCCGCCAAGCAGATTAATGTTTATCGAAGTCCAGTTTTGTAGTTCCGTGATGACCGGAAGCGAATTTGTGACCACGGTGAGCGGAGTTGACCCGTTCAAGTTCTTGGGAAGATGCAGGGCAACTTCAAGGACGGTCGTGCCTGAATCAAATAAGATGCTCTCGCCTGGACGCACCCGCGCGGCGGCGGCGGCGCCGATGCGCGTCTTCTCGATCGGATGCTCGCGCGCTTTGGCTTGGAACGATTGAGGCGCGAGCGTATGCGCGCTGGCAACCGCGCCGCCATGAATCCGACGCAATCGTCCTTGCGATTCTAGAATTTCCAAATCGCGGCGAATCGAAGTGTCAGTTACATGGAACGAACGCATCAATTCTGCGACGCGCACCGAACCGCTCTCCTGGACTTGGCGCGCAATTTTCAAACGACGCTGATGGGCACTGAGTGACATACCGCAAGTTTCCTCGAGTTTCGAGTTTTTCCGAGTTCTTCCGCTGAGGGCAATTCCAGAGAACCGCGCGGAACATACCGAATCCGATGTTCTGATTTATATTATATCATACGTTTTTTTGTGTGTCAATCCATAAAATCAGAACAAAATCCATTGACAATCATAACATTTGGCGCGATAATCATGCCGGAGATCGATGATGATGTCCTTCACACGCATCCCTCGCAAAACCTGGTCGAACTGGCTCGGCGTCGCGCCGTTTCTCGCCTTCTGTCTCGCCTTCGAAATCGTTCCGGTCTTGCTCCTGCTCTCCGGCAGTTTCTCGGACAAACAGGGCGCGTTCTCATTGGGTAACTATGCAAAAATCAGCGCGCCGATTTATGTCCGTTCGTTCTGGAACAGCATTCAGATCTCCGCGATCACCGCGATTCTTGGCGCGATCCTGGGTCTGCTGATTGGCTACGCGATTTTCCGATTACCCTCGCCACGCGTGCGCGAGGCGTTGATCGCGCTTTCGGATGTGACGACGAATTTTGCGGGCGCGCCGCTCGCGTTTGCGTTCATCGTCATCCTGGGTTCGAACGGCGTCGTCACCCTCGCATTCGAAAAGTATTTCGCGCTCAAACTGTATCCGGCCTTCAGTATTTATTCGTACTCGGGCTTGGTGCTCGCCTACCTCTATTTTCAACTTCCCTTGATGATCTTGTTGATCATTCCCGCGTTCGCCGGTTTGCGCCGCGAGTGGTGGGAATCGGCGCACAACCTGGGCGCGAATACGTTCCAGTACTGGCGCCGGATCGCGCTGCCGATTCTGACACCATCGCTGATCGCCGGGATCGTTTTGCTTTTCGCGAACGCATTCGGCGCGTACGCGACCGCGTGGACGCTCGGCGGATCGAACATCACGCTCGCCACAATTCAAATCGCGTTCACGATCACAGGCGAGGTGCTGCACGATCCCGGCGCAGGCGACGCGCTGGCAGTGGTCTCGCTCTTGATTATGGGCGTTTGCATCGCGATTTATCAGTTCGCGAATTCCAGAGCGCGGCGGTGGGCGCGATGAAACAACGTCCTCTTGTACTTCAAAGTTTGCTTGTCGCGTTGTTCGTCGCGTATATGATCCTGCCCATCATCGCGACGTACATCTTCTCCATCGCAACCAAGTGGGACATTACCCTGATGCCGGAGGGATATACTCTGGAGTGGTATCAGACCGCATTCGATCATCCGTACTTTAGCATCACACTGACGAATTCGTTCATCGTTTCGATTGCGGCGGTGCTGGTCGGGTTGTTGTTCATCGTGCCGACGACGTACTGGGTCCACACGCGTGTTCCATCGGCGAAACCATTGCTCGATCTGCTGATGATTCTCCCGTTCGGCATTCCGGCGGTTGTGCTCGCGCTCGCGTTGATCCGCGTGTACGCGTTCCCACCATTCGCGCGTTCGCCATTTTTGCTCATCAGCGCGTGCGTGATTTTTTCGATGCCGTTTATGTACCGCCCCGTCTCGAATAGTTTGATGGCGATTGACGTGCACACGCTGACTGAATCGGCGCTGTCGCTCGGCGCGAACACGCTGCAAATTCTCCTCCGCGTCATCGCGCCCAACATCTTGCCCGGCATTCTGAGCGGCAGTCTGCTCGTCTTCGCGACGGTGTTCGCGGAATTTACACTGGCGAATCTGATCACCGGCGCGAGTTTCAAAACGTTTCCCATTCTGCTCGTCGAATTCACGCGGCGCGATGGTCGCATTGCCGCCGCGCTGTCGGTCATTTCGTTTACGGTGGCATGGCTCGCGTCCATCGCGATTCTGTGGGGCAGCGGACGTGGGCGCAAGCCGACGGAAGAAGCGTTGGGCGCGCGGTAAATCGAAGGCAGAAGGATGAAGGCAAAAGGATGAAAAAACTGTCCTTCATCCTTTCGAGGGCATTATGGCTTATCTCGAACTCCAAAACGTCTCCAAATTATTCGGCGCGGTTGCGGCGGTCAAAGATTTCAACCTGGCGGTCGAAAAGGGCGCATTCGTTTCACTGCTGGGTCCGTCCGGGTGCGGCAAGACGACGACGCTGCGAATGATCGCGGGCTTTGAAATGCCGGACGCCGGCGCACTCACACTCGACGGCATGGACATTACGAGTGTCCCGCCGAACAAGCGCGGCACCGGCATGGTCTTTCAGGCGTACGCGCTCTTCCCGAACATGAACGTGCGCGATAATGTTGCGTTTGGCTTGGAAGTGACCGGGCATCCGAAACAAGAGATTGACGAACGCGTCCGCGAAATGCTCGCGCTCGTCCGGCTCGACGACACGGCGAAAAGATTTCCCCATCAACTTTCCGGCGGACAGCAGCAGCGCATCGCGCTGGCGCGCGCGCTCGCGATTCGCCCGCGCGTCCTGCTGCTCGACGAGCCGCTCTCCGCGCTCGATGCAGTCGTGCGCGTCGCATTGCGCGGCGAGATTCGGCGGATCCAACTCGAACTTGGCATCACGACCGTCTACGTGACGCACGATCAGGAAGAAGCGCTTTCGATTTCAGATCGCGTCGTCGTGATGAACCAGGGCTTGATCGAGCAAACCGGTTCACCGGAAGAAATTTACCGCCAGCCCCAAACGCGTTTCGTCGCCGCGTTCATCGGCACAGCGAATCAATTGAACGGCGTCGTCGTGGATCGCACCCAGGTTCGTTTTGGCGAGATCCTGCTGCGCGCGCCCGTGCCCTCCGGGTTGAATGAATCCAGCAAAGCCGTCGTCTTGGTGCGCCCGGAGAGTATCGCGATTCACGCCGCCGCGCCGACGGACGCGCATAACGTTTTGGAGGGCACGATCCAAACGATCACGTTCCTGGGTCCGATCACGCGCGTCGGCGTCGATGTCGGCGGGACGCGCGTTGTCGCCGATATGGCGGCATCCAATCGCGCGGCGTTCACGCACACGCAACACGTGTGGCTATCGTTCCCGCCGGACGCGTGTCAGGTGATGGCGAATCAGTAAATAGTGAACAGTAAACAGTAAACAGTGAACAGTGAACGGTGGGCAATGAAACTGTTGACTGTTGACTGTTGACTGTTCACTGCTCACTGTTCACTGCTCACTGTTCACTGGGGGCTTATGACTGGCGAACAAATTCGACTCAAGCGATTATTTTCTTCGGGCAATGTCGTGATTGTGGCAGTCGATCACGGTTTGTACAACGGACCGCTGCCGGGTTTGATTGATTTACCGCGCGTCGCGCAATCGGTCGCGGAGGCGGACGCAATCCTGATGTCGCCGGGGATGCCCGCGCACTGCGCCGATGTATTCGCAAAACGCGGCGCGCCGTCGCTCATTATCCGCCTGAACTGGGGCACGCAGTACGCAACACAGTGGAATTACGCGACCGCGCACAGCGTCCCAATGATTTCCGCGCGCGACGCGCTCGCGCTCGGCGCGGACATTGCGCTCGCCGGGTTTTCGCTGCGCACCGGCGATGAGAAAATGGACGCGGATAATATCGCCGTACTTGCCGCGCACATCGCGGAAAAACGCGCGGCAGGCATTCCGCTCGTCGGCGAATTCTATCCGGCGGGCGCGGAAGAACTCGCGCCGGAGAAATTGCAAGAGCAGGTCGCGATTGGCTGCCGCATCGCGGCGGAACTCGGCGCGGATATGATCAAGACGTTTTACACCGGCAAGGATTTCGACAAGATTGTCGCGGCGACGCCTGTGCCGATTTTTGGACTCGGCGCGCGCAAGACACCGCGCGAGATCGACGCGCTCCGGCTCGCCGCGAACGAAGTGCGCTCCGGCGCGCGCGGCGTCGTCTTCGGGCGCAATGTCGTCCAGGCGCGCGAACCCAAACGATTTCTCGACGCGTTGAAGGAAGTGGTGAAGGCGGCGAAAGATCCGGAAGAAGTAGCAAAGAGATTTGGGATTGAGTGAAACGTGATGCGTGATGCGTGAAACGTGAAAATCGAAAATGCTGTTCTTGGGAATTGATGCAGGCACAACTTCATTGAAAGCCGGATTGTTCGACGAGCGCGGCAACGCGCGCGCAATTGTGAACGAGGAGTACACGCTCGTCACGCCTGCTGCCGATCAAGCCGAACTCGATCCGGAAGAATACTGGCGCGCGTGCGTGAACGCTGTGCGTCGCGTGCTGACCAGAGCGAACGCGTCGCACGCTGAAATCGGCGGCATTGGCGTGTCGTCGCAAGGCGAGACGACGATCGCGGTGGACGCGAACGGTCGCGCGCTGCGCCGCGCGCTCGTGTGGCTCGACAACCGCGCCGCCGATCAGGCGCGGCAAATCGCGGAACGATTCGATTTGAAACGCGTGTACGAAATCACCGGCGATCCGGAAATTGTGCCGACGTGGACAGCGTGCAAAATTTTGTGGCTGAATCAAAACGAGCCGGAGGTTTTTCGGCGCACCCACAAATTTGCCCTCGTCGAAGATTTTCTTTTGCATCGTTTGACCGGACGTTTTGCCACCGATGGCGCGGTCGCGTGTACTTCGTTGTTGTGGGACATTCGGCGCGGCGCGTGGTGGGACGAGATGCTCGCACTCATCGGCGTCACGCGCGAGCGATTGTCCGAACCGGTGTTACCGGGCGAAATCGTCGGCACGTTGACGCGTGACGCGGCAAGCGAATTGGGATTGTCGCCGAGTGTCCGTGTCGTCGCGTGCGGCATGGATCAGGCGTCCGGCGCGATTGGCGCGGGGAACATCGCGCCGGGTATGATTTCCGAAAGCACGGGCGCTGCGCTCGCAATTCAAGCGACTGCGCCCAAACCCAATCTCGATCCGACGGGCAGATTACCGGTCTATGTTCACGATGTGCGCGACGCGTTTCTGTTCGTCCCGGTGTGCAACACCGGCGGAATGGCGCTGCGTTGGTTTCGCGATCAGTTCGGACAAGAAGAGATGCGCGTCGCGCGCGAACAGAATCGCGATGCGTACGATTTGCTCGGCGAACTCGCGGCGACAATCGAACCCGGTTGCGAAGGGCTGACGCTGTTGCCGCATCTCGCCGGCGCGTTCAGTCCCGAATACAACGCGGACGCGCGCGGCGTCTTTTACGGATTCACGCTGCGACACACCAAGTCGCATTTCGCGCGCGCGATCCTTGAATCGATCGCGTTCATGCTCAAGCGCAATCTCGATTTGATGCAATCACTCGGCGTCGCGGTGCGCGAGGTGCGTTCAACCGGCGGCGGCGCGAAGAGTCCGCTGTGGTTGCAAATCAAAGCCGATGTGATCGGCGCGCCGGTCATCACGTTGGAGCAGGAAGATACCGCCGTTCTCGGCGACGCGATTCTCGCGGCGGTCGCCTGCGGCGCGCACAAAAATCTATCCGACGCGTGCGCGGCGATGGTGCGTCTGCGCGGGCGAATCGAACCGAACGCAGCGACGCGCGCGGCGTACGCCGACGCGTTCGCGCGGTACTGCGCGGTGTACGACCGGTTGTTTGCGCGATGATTCTCATTAACAACCACGAAATCGTTCTCGACGATCAAGGGCGGCTCGAACCCTGGACGAGTTATGATCGCGTCGTCTGGCTCGCGATGAATTTCATCAAGCATTGTCCGCGCGATCCGCGCAACGATCTGCCGTGGTACTTGCAGTACTCGTGTTTCTGGACGGATCCGCTGCGCCCGACGATTTGGCCCGACAATCCGGCGGGCAAAATCGCGTGGGCGACGACGACGCTGTTGAAATATTATCCGTACTCCGGCGACCGCACGTTCGTGGACATTGTTCGTACGATGCTCGACCGCTTGATCGCGTATCAGACGCCGGAACATTTCGCGTGGGGCGGCGTACCGTACGCGTCGGCGCATCCGGGCACCAGCATTTATTTCGGCGCACGCGCAGACGGTGAGTACGTGACCGAGCCGGACAAGATCGCGCAAGCAGCGCGCGCGTACGTGGATTTCTACGAATTGACCGAAGAGACGCGCTATCTCGACGCGGCGCGGCGCTGCGCGGACGTGCTCGTCGTCAAGATGCGCGCGGGCGACGCGGAACATTCGCCGTGGGCGTTCCGCGTGGACGCGCGCGCTGGACGCGTGATCGAAGAGTACACCGCCGACATCATTCAAGCGGTGCGGCTGTTCGACGCGTTGATTCGACTGGGTGATGCGAAATATGTTGCGGTGCGCGACGCGGCGTGGGATTGGATTTTGAAATATCCAATGCAGAATGGCGTATGGAAAGGGTATTTCGAAGACATTCGCCTCGACCTGGAAAACGCGAACCGCGATCAACTCTCGCCGCTCGAAACCGCGCGCTACATTTTGCAGAATCCAGATCGCGATCCAAACTGGCGTGATGACGTACCGCGTTTGATCGAATGGGTGCGCGAGAATTTGGGCGCGTCGCCATTCTACGCGGCGGTACCGATCCACGAGCAAAAATTTTGTTGGCATGTGATGGGCAGCCACACCGCGCGGTACGCGTCGCTCTGCGCGCTGTGGGCGGAATTATCGGGCGACGCGAGTTATCGCGAACGCGCGCTCCGTTCGTTCAACTGGGCGACGTACATGGCAAGCGACGACGGTACGGTGACTGTCGGTATCGATCGCCCGGATTATTACAATCAGTGCTGGTTCACCGACGGCTATTTCGATTTCGTGCCACATTTCATCGATGGAATGGCGGCGATGCCGGAGACCGCGCCGCGCGACAGCGATCACTTGTTGCGCGCGTCGTCGGTCGTGCAAAGGATCGAGTACGCGCCGCTGAACATTCGCTATCGCACGTTCGACGCGGATGCGCGCGAAGTGCTACGGCTGACATTCAAGCCGGCGCGCGTGCTAGCGGATGGCGCGGCGTTGCGCGAGGTTGCGGAGTTGCGCGACGAACCCGCGTGGAGTTTCGACGCAGCGCTGAACGTACTCCGCGTGCAGCACAATGCGCGCAAGATCGAAATTCATGGAAAAGACTGACAAACGGAATACGCAACACGCAATACGTTCTCGGAGGAGACTATGACCATCAAACCCAAAGTCGGCGTGCTGGTAACGGCGTTGCTCGAAGACGATTACAACAAGACCGCGCATATCCGACCTGAGGCGCAAAAATTTGTAGATCGCATCGCGGGAGTCGTCGGACAATACGCTGATGTCGTCGCGCCGGAACTTGTCGAGGAAGAATACCAAGCCGCGCAAGCCGCGCAGATGTTCAACGCGGCAGGTGTGGATTTGATTATCGCCGCGCAGCCAGCGTACACCAAAGGTATTATTCCGACGCGCGCGTTTCTCGATACGACCGCGCCGGTCGTCGTGTGGAACACGCAGCAGATTCGCTTTTTGCCGGAGAACGCGGATTTCGATCTCATCATGGTCAACTCTGGTTTCGCGGGCGTTCCGGAAATGACGAGCGCGCTGACGCGCATCGGCAAGAAATTCTGGACCGTGACGAGTCACATCGAAGATCGCGCGGGCGTGCAAAAACTTGCCGACTGGATCGCGGCGACAGGCGTCGTGCGCCGATTGAAAACCGCGCGCATCGGCACGATTGCCGGGACGTTCGAAGGCGCGACGGACATGATGGCGGATCAACTTTCGCTGCGGCGCCACGTCGGTCCCGTCTGCTGGCCCATCGAACCGGAGACGGTCGCGGCGGCGATGGAAAAAATTGCGGACGCGCAGGTGCAGGCGTTGATCGCGCGCGAATCGGCGCGCTACAGAATCGAAATTGACGCGCCGTCGTTCGAGCGATCGTGCCGGCTCGCGCTCGCGCTGGAACAAGTCGCGCGCGAAAAGAAAATGGACGCGCTTGCGTCGTTCGATTACATCTGGCTCAATATGCCGCGCGTCGGCATCATCGCGTCGTACGGCACCGGGCGTCTGTGCGAAATCGGCATTCCGACGACGACCGAGGGCGACGTGCCGCACGCGACCGCGATGCTCGCGCTGCAACAACTCACCGGCGCGGCGACGTTCATCGAACCGTATGTGATTGACTTTGATCGCAACGCGGTGATTCTTTCGCACGATGGGCACGGCAATCCCGCGATGGCGGAGAGCGTCACGATCAAGTCGAGCATTTACTACGAAGGTCTGCACGGGCGCGGCGCGGGCTTGGAATTTGCGTACAAACCCGGCGCGGTCACGCTCCTCTCGCTCATTTGTGTCGAAGATCATTGGCGATTTGTGAGCGCGGAGGGCGAATCGCTGGCGATCAAACCGCGTCCCGTTGCCGCGCCGCAAATGTTGTTCAAGCCGAAGAGCGGCGACATCGACGCGTGGTGCGACGCGTGGCTGATGGCGGGCGGTCCGCATCATATCGGACTCGCGTACGGACATTGCGCGGCGGTGTTGGAGAAGGTGGCAAAGTTGATCGGGATCGACGTAATGGTTGTGTGAGAGTTTCTATATGTACCGGGGATTAGAGATAACACCGCCCTTCTTTGAAATCGGTCCGAAGGCATATTTGTATGGTAAGAAACTTTTTGCCCTTGCAAAGCATGCGGACGCGATGAGCAAAAAGTACAAAGTCCAGATCAGTATTACTCCTCAGTCCGTTGACATTGGGATGCTAGCACATGAAATGGAACGGGTCCTGATCTTCGCACAGCATATAGATTCGCTTGAGGTTGGCAGAGGTGTGGGGTCTGTACTGCCTGAAGCGGTCAAGGCGGCAGGCGCCGCGGGTGTCTTGCTGAATCACTTTGAAAAGAGATTATCCATGGACGCCTTGCAGCGGACAATGAAACGCGCCGACGAAGTGGAACTCGCAACCATGGTGTGCGCCGACAACCTTGAGGACGCGGCGGCAATCGCAAGGTTGGACCCCAATATCATCATTGCCGAATCCCCCGAATTAATCGGGATTGGCAAGCGCGGAGATGATGATCGACAAGCCATCGCGAAGATCAATCAAATCGTTTGGAACATCAACCCCAAAATCCTAGTACTTCACGGAGCCGGAATTAGTTGTGGGCAGGATGTTTACGATGTGATTGCTGGAGGCGCGCAAGGCACGGGTTCGACGAGCGGGATAGTCCTGGCGAAGGATCCTTTTGCCATGCTCGAAGAAATGATCAGTTCGGTCCGCGCGGCGTGGGACAAAACTCATTAATGCTGGAGGTCAAACGATGGCAGTTTATCACGAGGGCTTTAAAATCCAATCGGATCGAAGACCCACCTTCCATGATGTGACGGCTGAAGTGGAAGCGGTCCTTAAGAAATCGAATATCCAGAACGGAATCTTGCTCGTTTTCTCCCAGCATACGACGTGCAGTGTGCTGATTCAGGAAGCATCGGATGATGTCAATTATTGGGGCACGGAATTGTTGATGCAAGATCTGGTGAATGTGCTTGCGAGTATCATCCCCACGTGTACGACTGAGGGTCAATACTTGCATCCCGGACCTAAACATATCGAAGCGGCGGCTGGCAGAGATGAACTTCCCTCATGGTCACTGAATACTGACGCGCACCTCCGAAGCGTTATCATGGGGCGGTCACAATCTATTCCCATTGAAAATGGCATCATGTTACTTGGCGAGTTTGGACGTATCTATTTTGTCGACTTTGACCAGGTTCGTGCGCGGGAGCGAACAGTCAGAGTTCAGATTGTAGGAGAGTAAAGGCGGCACGACTCGCAAATGCGAAACGCAAATTCACCAAAACGAATCACGACTTGGCTCGCGTGGCTGGGTCTCGCGCCGTTCTTTCTGTTCGGCATCGCGTTCGAGATTATCCCGGTGCTGACACTCGCGCGCTCTAGTCTCACCGCCCAAGACGCGTTGACGCTGAGCAATTTCGAACGCGCGCTCTCGCCCATGTTCGTCGAATCGTTTCGCAACAGCATCCAACTTTCGGCGGCTACGGCGTTCCTGGGTGTCGTGTTCGGCACGCTGGTCGCGCACGCGATTGTGACGACGCGCAACCAATTCGTGCGCGACGCGATCACCGCGCTCGCCGACGTGACGACGAACTTTGGCGGCGCGCCGCTCGCGTTCGCGTTCATCGTCATCCTCGGTTCGACCGGCGTCGTCACACTGATTCTGCAAGCCCTCGGCGTCAAGCTGTATCCGACGACGTTTCGCATTTACTCGATCCAAGGATTGATGGTCGCGTATCTGTACTTTCAACTACCGCTGATGATTCTGCTCGTCATTCCGTCACTCCTGGGGCTGCGGCGCGAATGGCGCGAAGCCGCGATCAATCTGGGCGCGTCGCCTACGCAGTACTGGCTGCGCGTCGCGCTGCCGATTCTCGCGCCGTCGCTGCTGGGCGGATTCCTGCTCTTGTTCGCGAACGCGTTCGGCGCGTACGCGACCGCGTGGACGCTCACCGGACCCGACGTGAATCTTGTCACGGTGCAAATCGCCGCGCTCGTGCGTGGCGAAGTGCAACTCGATCCCGCGCTGGCGGACGCGCTCGCGATGCTGTCGCTCCTAGTCATGACGATTTGCGTCGCGGGCTATCAATGGCTCGGCGGACGCGCGCGCAAGGGGGCGCGATGAAAGATCGCGGCATCTGGCGCGGCATTGTCATCGCGCTCTTCTTAACGTTTATGATCGTCCCGTTTCTTGCGACGGTTCTCTTTTCGATTTCGGTGCGCTGGGATCGCACGATTTTTCCCGAAGGGCTGACGCTCGAATGGTGGGAACGCGTGACGAGTCGTTCCGCGTTCGAGACGACGCTGACCAATTCGTTGATCGTTTCGCTCGTGACGATGTTCGCACTCGCGCTGCTCGTCACGCCGACGGCGTACTGGGCGCACATTCGCGTGCCGCGCGGCAAGCCGTTCATCGAATTTCTGACGATCATTCCGTTCGGCATTCCCGGCGTCGTGCTCGCGCTCGCGCTGATTCGATTTTATTCGGAGGTGCCGCTGCCATTGATCAACACGCCGAACATTCTCGTCGCCGCGTGTATGGTGATCGCGCTGCCGTTTATGTACCGCCCGGTCGCGAACGCGCTCGACGCGGTTGATATTCACACTTTGACCGAAGCCGCGCAATCGCTCGGCGCGGGCTGGCGGCAAACGCTGTGGCGCGTCATTCTGCCGAACATTATGCCCGGCGTCATCGGCGGTTGCCTGCTCGTCTTTTCGACTGTGTTCGCGGAATTCACGCTCACGAATCTGCTCGTCGGCGCGCGGTTCAAGACCTTTCCGATTTACTTGGTCGAATTCACGCGTTTCGACGGACGCCAGGCGAGCGCGCTCGCAGTGATTAGTTTTGTGATCGCGTGGCTGACTTCGCTCTTGATTATTTGGATCGCCGGACGCGGCGGACGTCCTGCGGAATCGTTGGGCGCGCGGTGAAAGAAGAAGGGAACTCTGGGGGACTCGAGGAACTCGGGGAACTTGACTGGAGGTGATCGAAAGAAAAGTGTGTGACGAAATCGAAAATCAAAAATCGAAAATTGGAAATTAGATGTTGGAAGTTAGAAGCTGGATGTTGGAGCGCGTCAATTCTCTAATCTCCAATCTCTAATTCCCAGTCTCCAAAGGAGGAGAAATGAAGACACGCATTTTCGTTTTGGGGTTGCTGCTGATCGTGGCAATCGTCGTGGTTGCTTGCGCGCCCGCGCCCGAACCGACCAAGCCGCCCGCACCGACTCAGCCACCGGCGCCGAAACCGACCGACGCGCCGAAACCAACAACCGCGCCCGCACCCGCCGGACCTTCGCAGGCGATGCTCGACGCGGCAAAGAAAGAAGGACAGGTCATCAGTTACGGCATGTCGGATGACTGGGTCAATCTCGAAAACATCTGGAAAGCGATCGAGAAAAAGTACAGCGTCAAACACACCGACACGGACATGACCAGCGCAGAGCAGATCACGCGCCTGCTCGCGGAAAAGAACGCGCCGGTGATGGACGTCGCGGACATCGGCTTTGATTTCTTGGGCAAATTGCTCGAGAACAATCTGGCGATGCCATACAAGAACGCCAACTGGGACAAGATTCCCGCCGAGTTCAAGGATCCCGAGGGACGCTGGGCAGTGGGGTACTGGGGCGCGATCAGTTTTCTCGTCAACACGGACCTCATCAAGAATCCACCGCAGACCTGGGACGACCTGCTCAAGCCCGAATACAAAGACAAGGTGTGCAGTCGTGACCCAGCGGTCTCGACATACGCGACCGGTTCCGTTCTGGCCGCCGCGTACGCCAAGGGCGGCGGTGAGGACAACGTCAAGCCCGGTCTCGATTGGTTCAAGCAACTGCGCGACAGCGGCAACCTGCGCGCGGGCGTCGTGCTGAACGTCGCCGCGGTTCAAAAGGGTGAGTGCCCCATCTCGCTCGTATACGATTTCGACGGGTTTGCCAAGCGCGACGCGACGAAACTGCCCTTGCAGGTCATCATCCCGAAGGACGGCACCGTCGGCATGTTGTTCGCGCAGTACATCAGCGCCCAGGCGCCCCATCCCAACGCCGGGAAACTTGCGCTGGACTATTTCTACTCCGACGAAGGGCAGATCATGTTCGCGCAAGGATACGCGCATCCGGGACGCAAGGACGTGAAACTGCCGGACGACGTCGCAAAGAAAATGCTGCCGGAGAGCGCGTACGGCAAGTTGTACTTCCCCAAGAGTCTGGCGAGTTTCTCGAAGGCAATCAACGACATCGTGACCGGCTGGAATGCGATCAAGGGCGCGGCGGCGCCTGCCCCGGCGATTCCGCAGGCGTTGATTGATGCCGCGAAGAAAGAAGGCACACTGGTTTCGTACGGCTTGCCGACGGACTGGTTGAACTATGGCGGCATCTGGAAGATCATGAAGGACAAGTACGGTATCACCAACAAAGATACCGATATGTCCTCGGGCGAGATCATCGCCGCGCTGAAGGCGGAGAAAGGCAAGCCGGTTGCGGATGCCACCGATCTTGGTTTCAACTTTGCGCAAACTGTGATCGACAACGATCTCTCGCAGCCGTACAAACACGCGTACTGGAACGAAATTCCGGATTACGCCAAAGACAAGGACGGCAAATGGTCGGCGGGCGCGTGGGGCGCGATCGCGTTCACAGTGAACAGGGACAAGATCAAGACTGCCCCGCAGAAATGGGATGACTTGCTCAAGCCGGAATACAAAGACACCATCTGCATGAAAGACCCGCGTTCGTCCGCAACGGCGAACATGGTCGTGCTGGCTGCCGCTGTGGCGAAGGGCGGCGACGAGAAGAATGTCAAGCCGGGCCTCGACTTTTTCAAGCAGTTGAAGGCGAGTGGCGCGCTGCGCCCGGTCTCGCCAAGTACGTCAACCATTCAAAAAGGCGAATGTCCGATCGTGCTCTTCTGGGACTTTGATGGGCTGAGCAAGAAACGCGACTTGAAGATGAACCTCGATGTCGTCATCCCGCAAGACGGCTCGGTCGCGGGCTTGTACATCCAGTTTATCACCAAGGGCGCGCCACATCCGAACGCTGCGAAATTGCTGATCGAGACAATGTACTCTGACGAAGGGCAGTTGGCATACGCGAACGGATTCGTGCACCCAATTCGTGCCACCGTAAAGATTCCGGACGATCTGAAGAAGCAGTTCCCGCCGGATGAGGCGTACAAAGTCGTGAAATTCCCCAAGGACTTTGTCGCACTCGACGCCGCGGCAAAAGCGATCTCGGACGGCTGGGCACAACTGGTACAGTAAGCATATTCCACGGGCGTCAGGTGAAAATAGCCGAATCGGGACGGTTCCCTGCGCCGTGATATGTCCGAGATATTTGTGGGCTGAACTTG
>DYJA01000087.1 GCA_020723345.1 Candidatus Aquidulcis sp.
GCGAGCCGTAAATCGTCCGGCTGAAAATGTCGCGCCCGAAAAGATCGGTGCCGAACAAGTGTTGCAAATCCGGCGGCGCGAAACTTGTGCCCGTGCCCATTTCGAGTGGATCGTACGGCGCGACCTGGTTCGCAAAAATGCTCGCTGAGACGATCAGCACCAGCGCGATCAAGCCGAGCATCGCGGCTTTTTTGCGCGCGAGACGGCGGAGCGCAAGACGCGTGGGGCTTTCGGCGCGCTGAGTGGGTTTGAGCAGGATGTCGGAACTCATAGCAACTCTCACTGATAACGAATCCGCGGATCGAGAAACGCGTACGTCACATCCACGAGCAAATTGACGAGCATGTAAATGATCGCGATGAGCAAAACGATGCCCTGCACGACCGGCAAATCTTTGTAAATGATCGCGTCCACGGCGACGCGCCCCAAACCTTGCCGCGCGAAAACAGTCTCGGTCACGACGGTGCCGCCCAACAAAAAGCCGAATTGCAAGCCCGCGACGGTGATCACCGGGATCAGCGCGTTGCGGAGCGCGTGGCGCAGAAGTACGATCGGTTCGCCTAATCCTTTCGCGCGCGCGGTCGTGACGTACTCTTGCCGCAGCACTTCGAGCAGACTCGAGCGCACGAGACGCGCGATGACGGCGGCGGAATTCCAGCCGAGGACGACCATCGGCAGGATCAAATGTTGCGGCGTGCCCTGTCCGCCCGCCGGCAGCCAACCCAGGAACAAACTGAAAAAGAAAATGAAAAGCAGCGCGACCCAGAAACTCGGCATCGAAATGCCGACGACGGCAAGTGTCATCACGAGGTTATCAATCCAGGTATCCTGATAGACTGCGCCCAACACGCCGAAAATCAGACCCAGGATGATCGCGAGACACATCGCCGAGAGCGCAAGTTCCATCGTCGAAGGGAGATTTTGCGCGATGATTTCGGTGACGGGGCGGTGCGTGAACAGAGAATTGCCCAGGTTGCCATGCGCGAGATTATCGAGAAAGCGCAGGTACTGCACGTGCAGCGGCAAATTCAAGCCCAACTGCTCGCGCAAGCGTTCGACGACTTCGGGGCGCGCGCCGGATTGCGCGAGAATCACTTGCGCGGGATCGCCGGGAATGAGGTGCATCATCGAAAAGACAATGACGGTCAGCCCGAGCAAAATCGGAATGCAGACGAGCACGCGGCGAATGATGTACTTGGACATGGGAATCGGATCACTTGTTTGTCCGCGAATCCACACAGAGTTCCGCCGCTGTCATTTCGAGCGGCGTTTTTTGCAGCGAGAAATCTCGGTATTGGAATAACGAGATTTCTCACTCCGCTCGAAATGACAGTTCGCGTCAATGCGCGCAGATTCGCGGATCAACTGTGACGGTCTTAGTCGTCTAACTTCACATCGTAAAAGTACGGGAACCAGCCGTGCACGTCGTACGTCAAGCCCTTGACCTTCGCGCTCATTGCGTTGATGTTCGTGTAATCGCGAATCGGCAGAACCCACGCCTGTTCCATCGCCATCTTTTGGATTTGCTGGTACATTGGGATGCTCTTGGATTGATCCAGAGTTGCGGCGGCTTGATCCAAGAGTTTGTCTGCATCATCCGATTTGACCTTGGACCAGTTGTTGCCGCCCTTGGAATGGAACAACACGCTCAAGTACGACGGATCGGTCGCGCTGAGATTCCACGGCATCAGATTGTGCTTGCCTTCGTTCGCGGCTTGAACGGCGGCGGGGAACGCGACGGTCTCGCCCTTGAGTTCGACGCCGATCTGCTTCAACTGTGCCTGCAGCATTTGGCTGGCTTCGATCAAAAAGCCCCACGTCTGGAAGTACGTTTGCAGCGTGAGCCGCTTGCCGTCTTTCACGCGAATGCCGTCGGCGCCGGGTTTCCATCCGGCTTCTTCGAGCAGCGCTTTCGCTTTGTTCGGATCGTACGGGTACAGCGCTTCGAGCGATTTGTCGTATCCTAGCGACACCGAACTCCATGGACCGTAAGCGACCGGCGAGAGATCAAAGAAGATCGTTTTGACGATGCCTTTGCGATCAGTGCCGTACAGTAATGCCTGGCGCACTTTCAGATCATCGGTCGGCGGATTTTGCGTGTTGAGAAATGCGATGAGCGGCGGACCTGCAGTGATGACGGTCTGGATTTGATATTTGGCATCTTGCTTCAATCGCACCGCGTCTTGCGGCGGCAGTTCACCCATCACCTGCACCGCGCCAGTTTCGAGATTCGCGGCGCGCGTCGCGGGATCGGGGAAGAATTTAAAGACGATGCGATCGAGATACGCGGGACCGGTGTGGTTGTAGATCGGCGCGGGCGGTCCCCAGTTGTAATCGGGATTCTTTTCGAGCACGATGGTGTCTTTCGGCACGAATTCTTTTTCGACGAATTTGAACGGTCCTGTGCCGATCTGGTGCATCTGATAGTCAGTCACCCCCCATTTCTTGAACGCGGTCGGCGATGCCATGCCCAAGTAGACGCTCGCCGCCGAATCCAGGAATGCGGGGAACGGCGATTTGAAATTCACGCGCACGGTGGATTCATCGACAACTTCCGTGTCCTTGTACGGTCCCATCAACGTGATCGCTTTTTGCGATTTGGTCGCGGCGTCTGTGATGCGCGCAAAGTTGTCTTTCACCGCTTGCGCGTTGAACGGCGTGCCATCGTGGAACTTTACGTTTTTCTTCAACTTGAACGTGAACGACGTCGCATCCGCGTTCGCGCTCCACGATTCCGCCAAGCCCGGCACGAATTTGTAATCCTTGGTCAGATAGACTAACGTGTCGTACACGCTCGTCAGCGGAATGCCGAGTTCTGACGACGAGTGGATGTGCGGATCAACGCCGGAGACGACGAGCGTGAGGCCGTACTTTAATTCTTTCGGTTTCGCCGGCGCCGCGGCAGTGGGCGCGGGCGCGGTGGTCGGCGCGGGCGCCGATGTTGGCGCGGCGGCAACGGTTGGCTTGGGCGCGTCCGTCGGCTTGGGCGCAGCCGTCGGCGGCGCGGCAGTCGGCGCGGGCGCGCACGCCACGGTGACCGCAATCGCGACGAGAATCACACCGAGCAACACAAAGAACCTGGGTTTCATTTCTCTTCCTCCTTTGGAGAGTTCGGGTTGGGTTGCCACAGAATCATACCAGAATCGTTGGCGTCTCTCCGTGGCAGATCGGTTGTCGTTTCTTTCTTTTTTCGCGTCATCGGTTCATACCTGCCTCCGTGTACGAGACCTGTCAGGTTTCGGAAAACCTGATAGGTCTGTTTCCAATAGCAAACCCTACGCGTGAATCCGCGTGTTCTCCGGATCGTACGCTGGACGCCGCGCGATGCGCGCGGGATGCAATTTCCCATCGGCTTGCACACTTACCGCGATCCCAGGTTGCGCGTTCGCGATTGACACGAGACCGAGCGCGAGCGGACAACCGATTGTGTGACCGTACGCGCTGCTCGTAACTTTTCCGATTGCATTGCCGTCTTTGACGATACTCAAGCCATTCGCCGGGAGAAAATCGTCCAGCATTTCGATTGAGACAAGCGCGCGCGTGATGCCCGCTTGTTTTTGTTGCAGCAACACATCGCGTCCTATGAAAGCGCCCTTGTCGAATTTGACCGTCCAACCCAGTCCGGTTTCGAGCGGCGTCACGTTGTCCATGAAATCGAAACGCATAATGTAGCCCTTTTCGATTCGCAGACTGAACGCGGCTTTCATCCCGGCGAGCGCCATCCCGTACTTTTGCCCCGCCGCGATCAGCGCGTCCCACAATTCGTGTGCGTGTTCCGCCGCGACGATCAGTTCGTACCCCAGTTCGCCGGTGTAGCCCGTGCGCGAAATCAACGCGCGCGGAATATTTGCCAGCGTCGTTTCAAGCGAGCGCATGTACGGCAACGCGCCCAGATTCGCAGACGCGAGCGGCGCGAGAATATCGCGCGCGCACGGACCTTGCAGTGCGAGCAACGCGACACCGGAAGACACGTCCGTCACGCTGACGTCGAGTCCGCGCGCGGCGTCCGCGATCCAATCGAACTCGACGCGCTGCTGCGCGGCGTTGCTGCCCCACGCGGTCATCACCCAGTACCGATTCTCGCCCAAACGATAAATCGTGATGTCGGAAAGAATCGCGCCGTCCGGTTTGCACATCGTCGAGTACAGCACGCGCCCGATCGGCATTTGCGCCGCGTCGTTGACGATGACGCGCTGGACGAGCGCGAGCGCGTCGCGTCCCTGAATTTCAATTTCGCCGGTGGACGACCAATCGAACAACCCCGCGCGTTCGCGCACCGCGAGATGCTCGGCGCGTTCGCCCGTAATTTCGGCGGCGACCTCCCAGCCCTGAACGACTTGCATCGTCGCGCCAGCGGCGACGAATTGATGATAGAACGGCGTGCGTTTCATAGATTGTCCCCAGTGTCATTGCGAGCGGTTTGTGCGAAGCAATCTCCAAATCGCGAGTTGGGGATTGCTTCGAGCAAAAATCGCTCTCGCAATGACAATGCGGTTTTCATCCTTCATCCTTCATCCTTTGATTAGCGGAACCAACTGCTGCTCCAGCAACTCGGTAATGTCCATCACCTTCATTCGGCTTTTCGCGCGCTGGCGCGATTGCTGCAATTGCATCACGCACGCGGGACACGCGGACAAGACCATTTCCGCACCGACGCTCTGCGCTTCCGCGATCCGTTCCGCGCCCGCGAGATTCGCCATCCCTTCGAAATCGTACCGGATCATGCCACCCGCACCGCAGCAGTACGCATCGCGGCGGTTGCGCGGCATTTCGACCAGCGACAAACCTGGGATCGCTTTGATCAGATCGCGCGGCGCGTCGTAAATTCCCATCCAGCGACCCAGGACGCACGGATCGTGATACGTCACGATCGTCTTGGGACGGAAACGCTGGACGCCGATCTTGCCGCGCGTCACCCAATCCGCAAGCAGTTCGACGACGTGCATTGCGGCAAGCGGCGCGGCTTGCCCGGTGAGTTGTCGCCAATCGTCGCGAAACGCGCGCTGACAGCCGGGGCAGTTAAAAACGATTTGCGTCGCGCCAACTTTTTTGATCGCTTCGATATTGTGTTCGATGGACGCGCGCGCTTTTTCGGTTTCGCCCGCCGACAAGTACGGATGACCGCAGCACCACTCGTCGCTCAGCACGGTAAAGTCCACGCCGAATTTCGTGAGCAGGTTGTACGTGTCGAGCGCCATGTTTTGTCGCGCGTACGACGACGTGCAACCGACGAAGAAGACGACTTGCGCCGGTTTGTCGACGCGCGCGCGGTCGGGCAGCCACGCGAGGCGTTCCGCGTGCGGCGCTTGATAGACGTTGTGATACTGCCCTAGCCCGCCTTCGTCCGCGAGACCCGCGGCGAGTTTCTCCGGCACGAGACCGCGCGCGGCAAGGTCTTCTTTCATCGCCGCGTAAATGTCGGTCGTGCGAAGATATTTGAAACAATGCTCGGCGCAGGCGCGACACTCGGTGCATGCAAAGACGCGCGCCGCGATCTCCGCGTCGTAATCCATCGCGCCGTCCACGAGCGCGCGCGCGATGAAAAAGCGTCCGCGTCCGGTGTACGATTCGAACGCGCCGTAGCGATACGCTGGGCACTTGTTCCACTCGCCCAGCCAACTCAAATCGAAACAGTGCGCGCAGCGATTACATTGGTAGACAATATCTTTGACTCGATCAATCGAGCGTTGTTTATCTGGCATCGTTACCTCTGTGAGTCCGCGTCCTGAGCGGAACGAAGTGGAGTCGAAGGATGCACGCTTCGACTGCGCTGCGCTCCGCTCAAGATGCTTCTATTCGCCCAACATCAACACACCTGGGTTGAGAATGTGATTCGGATCCATTTGGTTTTTCAGAAAGTGGAGAAAATCAAAACCGCCTTCGAGTTTCGGCATGATGTGCGGCGCGAGCGGCGCGAGAATTCCGCCGGGCGACGCGTACTCGCGGAAAAGATGCTCGCTGTAATCCGCGCGCATCTGGACGCCGTACTTCCACGCTTCCGCATCCAATTCGGGATAGAGCGTATCAATCCACAAAAACGCGGCATTGCGGCTGAAATAAACATCGTACGCCTTGATCCGAATACCATAGCGCGAAAATTCTTCGGCGTGTTCTTTTTCGTAATCGAAGAGATAACGAATCGCGTCCTTGACTTTTTGCGTCGGCATGAACATTGCGGCTTCGGGACAGGTGTACGGGCGATCGCTGTAGTACACTTCGGGTGGCGTGTTGCGGAGCCACGAGTACATGTGATTCACCCAATATTTTTCGGTCGCCGTTTCGTCGTGGCGAATCCCGTTGAACCCGCTGCAAATCGCGTGCGTCGCCGCGAGTCGTTCCGCCGCGCTCGCCGCGCTGTCGCGAATGACGATGTGCAAAAACGCATCGCCCGCAACGCCGGTCGGTTTTGGTCCGCCGAAGAGTCCGACCAAATGCGTCGGCGCGTTGCGGCGTTGGAGCGCGTGCGCCGCGTCCACCGCGACATCAATGCTATCGAAGCCGTAAAACGCGAAACATTCTTTTTCTGGCTTGCGATGAATTTTGAAACTTACTTTGGTGATCACGCCGAACACACCGCACGCGCCGATGAAAAGCCCGGCGAGATCGGGACCATTCGCGTATCGTTCAAACGATAGACCGCCCGCCGCGCGATTGCCCATCGATCCGGTGTGAATCACATCGCCGTTTGGCAACACGACCTCGAGCGCGACGACGCCATCGCCGGTCATACCGTACTCGAGCAAACCGTGCGGCACCGCGTTGTACGCAACCGATCCGCCGATCGTGCAAACAAACAAGCCGCCCGGCCCGGGCGCGGCAAGTTCCCAACCATGTTTGCCGAGTTCGACATCAACCGCGTGCCAGATCGCGCCCGTTTCGACGGTCACGACCTGGTTTTCGAAATCCATCTTTTCGATTTTGTTCATCAGGTCGAGCGCCATCAGAATGCAACCCTCGCGAATGCCGTGACCGATGAACGTCGTCGAGCGACCCCAGATGAAAATCGGCGTCTTGACGCGGTTCGCGAGTTTGACGATCTCGCTGACTTGCTCGGTCGTGCGCGGACGCACGACGACAGCGGGAATGCCGCCCGGCGTCGGACCGCAATCGCGCGTGTGACATATCCGATCTACCATTTTATCGCTGACGTACTGCGCGCCGCAAATCGCGGCGAGTTCTTCGACTAACGTATTCAACGTACCTCCTTGCGCTTGGAAGTTAGAAGTTGGAGGTTGGAGGTTGGATATTGGAAAACAACTCGCAACCACAATCGTCGCTCTAACTTCTAATTTCCAATCTCTAACTTCCGATTTCCAACACTGATCCGACGAATCCGCGCGCGCCACGGGAAAAATCTTCGACGGGCAATGCGCGCTTGCCACCCAATTGTACTTGGCGCAAGAGCAACGATCCTTTACCGGTGGCGACGACGATGCCCGCGTCGGATTGAAGCACTTGCCCCGGCGTCGCCGAATCTGGCGCGAGGTCCAACGCGCGCGCGTTCAAGATGTTGAGTTGCTGTCCTCGCCAAAACGTGAATGCGAGGGGCCAGGGCTGGTACGCGCGCACCTGCCGTGCGATTTTTTCAGTGGGTTGCGTCCAATCAATTTTTCCCTGCGCCTTCGTCATGCGATCGCACCAGGTTGCTCGCGCGTGGTCTTGCTGACGCGGCGCGATTTTGCCGCGCAGCCAACGCGCCACCGCGTCGGCGTACACGTCCGCGCCCAACACCGCGAGCCGCGCCATCGTCGTCTCGGTCGTGTCTTCGTCGCCGATGGGCGCGTTCGCTTGCGCGAGAATATCGCCGGTGTCCATTTCGCTCGCGACGAAATGAATTGTCACGCCGGTCTCCGGATCGCCCGCGGCAATCGCGGCAGTCACCGGACACGCGCCGCGCCAGCGCGGCAAGAGCGACGGATGCAAATTCAGCGCGCCGCGCGTGGGCAGCGCCAAGATTTCGTCGGGAATGTATTTGCCGTACGCGGCGACCAGAATCAGATCGGGTTTCGTTTGCGCGAGCGCGGCAATCGCTTCCGGCGCGCGCAAATTGTCCGGCTGAAAAATTGGCAAGCCGAGTTCGAGCGCGGCGCGCTTGATCGCCGGGGTGATGAGTTGCCGCCCGCGTCCCGCCGGTTTGTCCGGCTGGCACACTACACCGACGATTTCGTAATCTTGCTCAGAAAATTTTCGCAGAGTCGGTACGCCAAACTCCGGCGTGCTCATGTACAAAACGCGCATTGACACCCCAAGAGATGAGAGATGAAAGATGAAAGGGTTTTCTCTCATCTCTCATCTCTCATCTTTCATCTCTCCACAGGTCTTTGCCGCGTTCAAACAAATGCACGCCGTATCGCGCGGCGTCGCGCATCGCGGCGCGTTCGTCGACGTTTTGGATCACGCCATCGCGCATGACAATCTCGCCGCCGATGATCGTCGTTTCGACGTCGGACGATTTGGCGCAGTAGACGAGCGTGTTGAGAATATCGTGCGCGGGCATCAAGTGCGGTCGCTCCAAATTGATGATTGCGAGATCGGCGAGTTTGCCGGGCTCGAGCGTGCCTGCGTCGATGCCGAGCGCGCGCGCGCCGTTCTCGGTCGCCATGCGAAACGCGTGGCGCGCGGTCATCGCCGTTGCGTCTTCGGCGACGCCTTTGTGCAAGAGCGCGGCGAGGCGCGTCTCTTCCAACATATCAAGCGAATCGTTCGACGCTGCGCCGTCGGTCGCCAACGCCACCGGAACGCCGCGCGCCAACATTTTCGGAATCGGCGCGAAGCCGTTTGCGAGTTTCAAATTACTCTTGGGGCAATGCACGACTGTCGTTTTTGTTTCCGCGAGAATATCAATGTCGGCGTGGGTGACGTGGACGCAATGCACCGCCGTCGTCTTGGAATTCAAGAGCCGGAGATTGTGCGCGTACGCGATCGGCGTGAATCCGGTTTCCTTGCGGATCAAATCCACTTCGTAACGCGATTCGCTCAAATGGATTTGCAGCCCGATGCCCCACTCAGCAGCGGTATCGCGCGACCATTCGAGGAGTTCGCGGCTGCACAAGAACGGCGTGGACGGCGCGATGACGACCGTGATGCGCGAATGAACATTGTGCCAGGATCGAATCAGTCGCAGCGTTTCCGTCTTTGTCGTTTCGAGATCGCGCAGCAAAACTTTTGGAATCCATCGATCCACGACGGCGAGCGCGCTGACGCCGCGCATTCCAACGTCGCGCCACGCGCGCATGACCGAATCCATGTTCATGTTCATGTCGACCGCGCACGTCACGCCGCCGCGAATCATTTCGAGCGCGCTCAAAATGCCCCAGTGGTACCCGCCTGCGTCGTTGCCTTCGGCGCGATATTCCTGATGGATCGCGCGCGCCATCGGAAACAAGGTCGCGTCATTCCACTCGACAAAGGGCACATCGTCGCGCAGACCTTTCAAAAAACTTTGATAGAGGTGCGCGTGCGCGTTGACGAAGCCGGGAATAACCGCGCGCCCGCGTCCGTCAATCACCGTCCAAGCGCTCTTGTTTTCGCGCGCCACGCGCCCAACTTGCGCGATGCGCTCGCCCTCGATCAACACATCGGCGTCGCGTTCGATCCGCTCCGCATCGCGTACCACATACTCCGCGCGCTCAATCAAAATCGCCACAAAGCATTTCCCTTATTTCCCTCAGTTCCCCTAGTTCCCTCGGAAAAGGAACTAGGGGAACTCAAAGGAACTTTACATGACGAGACTCATCACCGCTTTTTGAACGTGCAAGCGATTCTCCGCTTCGTCGAACGCGGCGGAGAGCCAGCCCGTGCCGCTCGTCTTGTCAATCACGTCGTTCGCAACTTCATAGCCACGATCGCACGGCAGGCAGTGCAAATAAATCGCGTTCTTGTCCGCGAGCGACATCGTCTTGGTCGTGCAAATCCAATCTTTGTGCGCGTCGAAAATTGCTTGTGTCTTTTTCGCGTCATGCTCACCGACCGGCGGCTGAAAGATCGGCGTCGCGCACCACGCTTTGGGGTAAACGACGTGCGCGCCTTCCATCGCCGCGTCGAAATCGTTGACGACTTTGAACGATCCACCTCCCGCCGCCGCGTACTGTTCGCACTGCGCCAGAATCTTTGGATCGAGTTCCATGCCTTTGGGATGCGCGAGCGTCACTTGCATGCCCATCATCGCCGCGTACAAAATCGCCGATTGCGGCACCGCGCGCGGTTTGTGAATGCTCGGCGAGTACGCCCACGACATGGTGAATTTGATATTCTTGAACGTTCCGAATTTTTCCTTGACGGTCAAAACATCGGCAAGCCCTTGGAACGGATGATAGACGTCGTCTTCCATGTTCAACACGGGAATATCCGACCAGCGCGCGAATTCTTGGAGCATCGCGTGCGCGCCGCCGTACCCCCAATCCACCGGATCGCCGTAGCAGCGGATCGCGATCGCGTCGCCCATGCGATCCAGCACACGCGCGACGTCCGAAACGCGCTCGGTCGAATACGCGACTTCGCGCCCTTCCATCGCGGGCGTGTAGATTTTGTCCGGATCGAGATAGTGCGCGTGCCCGCCCAGTTGCGTCATCCCCGCTTCAAATGAATTGCGCGTGCGGAGCGATTGGTTGTAAAAAATCATGAACAAGGTTTTGCTGCGCAAGATGTGATCGTGCAGCACGCCGCGCGCGCGTTCGCGCTTCAAATCCTCCGCCGCGTCGAGAATCGTTTCGATCTCTTCGCGCGTGAAATCGGTCTCCGCCAAAAAATCGCGTCCTTTGAATCCTCTGGTTTTCATGTTTCCTCCAATGGAATTTTGGCATGGTTCAAAAACTCTGAAAAGTTAGATTGACACTTTTGCACAACGGTTCGGAAATTTTTCGGCAACCAAGTGCCTCGAAGTGGCTATTTTGAGCATAAAACTGTGGATTCTTGACTCTTATGTCCAGTTCGCCAAGTCTTCTGTCCTGGAAAAGTGTCAAGCTAACTTGAACCATGCCGGAATTTTATGTTTGTGCGTGATGCGTGACCCTTCGACTTCACTTCGTTCCGCTCAGGGTGCTCACGCATCACGCATCACGCTTCACGTTGCCCACAATCTACTTGCTGCCGCCCGCGTGCGCGCGCGGACCGCATCCTCATCCACCCCCAGTACGACTCCATCGCGCACGCGCGTTTGTCCAGCGATCATCACCGCGCGGACATGCGCGTGATTGCGATACAACACGAGTTGATCGTACAAATTGTGAACGGCGGCGGGCGTTGGAAATTGCGAGTCGATGAGTTGCAAATCGGCTTGCCAACCAGGCGCGAGCCGCCCCACGTTTTTCAAGTCGAGTGCGCGCGCGCCGCCTTCAGTCGCGAGATACCAAACCTGGTTCGCGGGCATCACGCGTGGGTCTTGCCGATGTGCCTTGTGGATCAGAAACGCGCCGCGCATCACCTCGAAGAAATCGTTGATGTAGCCGTCGCTCCCAAGACCAACCGTCACACCTGCGGTGAGAAGGTCAGGCACGGGCGCGATGCCGCCGCCGACTTCGCAATTCGACAGCGGCATGTGGCTCATCCGCACGCCGCGCCGCGCCATCAACTCGATCTCGCGCGCGCTGATCTGGACGCACTGCGACGCGAGCATTTTGTCGCACGCGACGCCGAGATGATCGTAGTACTCGATAGGTCGCATCCCAAAATGGTTGAGCGCGTACTCCGGTTCGTGCGTTCCTTCCGAAACGTGCGCATGGACGAGCGCGTTGTTTTCGCGCGCAAGATCGAACGCTTGGCGAATAAAATCGGCGGAGCAGGTGAACGTCGTGTGAAAACACATCATCCCCGAAACGAGTCCGCGCGCCGCGCGAATACATTCGACGTTTTCGCGCAAGCCGAGTTGCCCGTTCGCTTGGCTCACCCGCTCGGTCGCTTCAAATGACAAGATGCCGCGCAGTCCGCGCGCGTGAACGATCGCGGCTTGCGCGGCGAGGCAGCCGGGCAGCGCGTGCGGCGCTTCGAGGCAATCGTAAAACGACGTGACGCCCGAACGCAACATTTCGACGCAACCGTGATCCGTCGCCGCGCAAATCATGTCGTGGTCGAGCCGATCTTCGACGAGCCGCCACCAAAAGTCTTTGAGGAACGCCCAAAAATCGGACGGCGCGCGATCGAGCGGAATGCCGTGCGCGAGCACGCCGTACAAATGTGTATGCGTGTTGACAAAGCCCGGCGAAAGAGTTTGTCCGGTCGCGTCCCAGGTTTCGTCGTCGGGATATGCGCGGCGCAATTCCGCGTTCGGCGCGACTGTTGCGATCTGATCGCCAACGACGCGCACGCCCCACTCAACATTCGGCGGCTTGCCCGGTTCGTCAATCAGGAAAGATGGGAGAATGAGCATTATTGCGTAATCCGTATTCCGTGTTGCGTGTTGCGTGAAACGGAATACGGATTACGCAACACGCAGCACGCATCACGTTCTCGGAAACGCCTCCGCCATCACGTCAATCAACTGCCGCACGTCGTCTTGCAGCGAGTACATGATCGGGCAGGTGCATCCTGCGGCGATGTACTCTTTCACCTTGTCCACGCACTCGTTCGGCGTGCCCGACGCGGTAACCATCTGTACGATGTCGTCGGGCACAAGGTGCATCGCTTGATCCACTTTTTCTTTCGTCGTGGGCCACGTCAAGACCGCGTGAACTTGATCGAGTAATTCCTGACTGACGCCGCTCGCTTTCATGATGTGCGGTTCTTGACCCAGGTACTGCACGAGCAATTCGCGCGCGAGATCGAGCGCCTTGGCGCGATCCTTGTCCATTGAGACGACGATCAGTTCCGGACGATCCAGCGCGTCGAAGGCGCGTCCGGCGCGCGTCGCGCCTGCGCGCAGATGTTGGATTGCCGCGCGGATGTACGCGGGCGAAACCATGTAATTCAACACCGCGCCGTCCGCGATTTCACCGGTCAGTTCCAGCATCTTGTCGCCGGTCGCGCCGATGTAGATCGGAATCGGACGCGGGCGCGTGTCGCCGTGGATGATGTCGAGTTGCACTTCGTCGAGATTGATGAATTCAGAATGCCATGTCACTACTTCGTGCGCGAAAAGTTTTCGCAGCACCGTGACGTACTCGCGCATCGCTTGGAGCGGCTTGACGCGCTTGATGCCGACTTTCGACGTGATCGGTTCCCACCACGCGCCCAAGCCGCAGATGATTCGTCCGTTCGACATTTCCCACAGCGTCGAGTACGTCGCCGCGAGCGTCGCGACGTTGCGGGGCCAAAATGGGAGCACGCCGCTGCCGATTTTGACGCGCGTCGTGAGCGCCGCGAGCGCGCCCATCATCGAAACGCAATCGCGCGCGAGGCGCGTGTCAGCTTGCCAAATCGCGTCGAAACCGCGCTGTTCGGCGTAACGGGCGAATTCAAATTCGTCGCGAATCGAATGTTTGTCTTGCAGATAAATCGCGAGAGGTTGGTGAGACATGAGAACCCCCGTGTTGCGTGCTGCGTGATGCGTGAATATCATGGATCACGTATCACGCATCACGCAGCACGTTGAGCGAGCTACAGATTTTTAGGCAGCCCCCAAATGCTCGCCGCCGTCCACCAAAAGCACTTCGCCGGTGACGTACTCGGCGCGCACAAGATACAAAACCGCGTCGGCAACATCGTCGGGCGTGCCCCAGCGTTTCAAAACGGTGCGACTGGCGATCAGCGCGACGCGCTCGGGCGGATAGTTCGGCGGCGGCAGAACGGGACCTGGGACGATCGCGTTGACGCGCACGTGCGGCGCGAGTTCGAGCGCGAATTGGCGCGTCATCGCGACGAGCGCGGACTTGCCGACGCCGTGCGCGGCGAAATTCTTGCGCGGCACGAGCGCGAGCATATCGGCAATATTGACGATCGCACCGCGTTGCTGTTGTAGCATCAGCGGCGCGATCGCGTTCGTCACGTAGAAGGATCCGTTAATCAATCCATCAATCACGCGTCGCCAACTGGATGTGTCGTCAGTCGGAAACGGCGTCTGATCAAATGGCGACGCGCTGTTGACGAGAATGTCAATCGTCCTAAAACGCGCGACGGCGGCATCCACCATCGCCTTGACTTGCGCGGGCTGCACGAGATCGGCTTGAACGATCAGCGCGTCCACGCCGCGCGCGCGCGCTTCGACTTCGGTCGCGCGCGCGGCGTCCGCCGACGTGTTGTAATGGATGATGACAGACGCGCCGGCGCGCGCGAACGCGAGCGTGAGCGCTTTGCCAACGCGGTGCGCGCCGCCGGTGATGAGGGCAACTTTACCTTTCGGATCCATTTTGTCTCGCAATCAAAAAACCGGTGGAGTGATGACCGAAATCCAGACGGCGTCTTCGTCTGACGACGCGCATTCGAGTTTTTGCAGCGCGGCGCCTTCAAAGTAGATCGAATCGCCGGGGCACAAGATATGTTCTTCGTCGTTCAGTCCGACGCGCAGCCCGCCAGACAGAACGTAGATGAACTCTTCGGTCGGCGCGCGCAAGCGGCGCGCGACATTCCCCATGTGCGGGGAGAGCCGCCCGCAGAATGCCTCCATCTGGCGCGCGAGATCGGGAACGAGCAATTCGTATGTGACGCCGGAAACCGGTAGAATCAATTTGGAGCGCGCGTTCGCGCGAACGATCGGGGAATACTTGAGGGAGGGACCACGTTTCGCCGGTATCCTGCGCGGTTGCGCGTGATCGGCGAGGAAAAACAAAATCGAAACACCCAGCGCTTCGGCAATCCGCCGGAGTGAATCAATCGAGGGCTTGGTTTGATTGCGTTCAACCTGACTGATGAAGGACGCGGTCAGATCGGTTTTGTCTGCCAGTTCGCGCAGACTCAAGCCGATTTCAGCGCGTCGTTCTTTGATGCGATTCCCCATCGAATCGGGCGGCATCGTAGCACTCCTTGTGCGAAGAGAGGAAAAGATCGGACTGACCGATTTTCATTCTAGCATCTTTGCCTCCCGTTGTCAAGTAATACTTTACAGAATGATTTTACGAGTTTTCTTGCTGGTTTTTCGAGTATTTTTGTACAGTATTTGTTAAATCGTAATTTCGCTAAACCTTCCACTTGGAGTTTCGGCGATTTCTGGATATACTACGCTTGTTTCTCGTACGTGCCTTGATCTCTTAATCCGACAAATCGCAATGGAGTAAAAATGGACTCGATTCGTCTTCTTGATCTTGGGACTGTTCCACCCGTGCGTTCGCAGACGATTTACCATGCGATCGCGTACGCGTTGGATGAGCATTCGCCGGACACGATTATTTTGGTCGCCCCGACTGATCCGTACGTTTGCATCGGCTTTCATCAGGATCTCGCCAAAGAAGTGGATACCGCGTACTGTCGCGCGCACGGCTTGCCGGTTTATCGGCGCGAAGTTGGCGGCGGCGCAGTCTACCTCGACCGGAACCAAGTGTTTGCGCAATGGATCTTTCATCGCGCCCATCTTCCGGCTGACCTCGGCGCGCGCTTTGCCCTGTACGTCAAACCACTCGTCCAAACCTATCAATCGCTTGGGATTCCCGCGCAGTATCGTCCCATTAACGACGTGCATGTGCAAGGCAAGAAGATCGGCGGAACCGGCGCGGCGCAAATGGGCGATGCCGAAGTGGTCGTCGGTTCGCTGATGTTCGATTTCAATACGCAACTCATGTCCCAGGTGCTCACGGTGGCATCTGAAAAAATGCGCGACAAGCTCTTCCAGTCGCTGAATGATTATATGACGACGCTGACCAAGCAACTCGGCTACACGCCCGACCGTGAAAAGGTCGTCGCGTTGTACATCGAACAATGCGAACAAGTGCTCGGGCGCCCGATCGTCCGTGGTTCCCCGACCGCAAAAGAACTCGCGCTCGCCGAAGAATTCGACGTCAAATTTTCCGCCGACGAATGGCTGGATCAAAAAGGCGGCTTGCGCCAGATCGGCGTGAAAATTCACGAGGATGTCCGTGTGGCTGAGGCAACCTACAAGGCGCAGGGTGGATTGATTCGCGTGACCGCTTGTTTGCGCGCAGGACAGATCGAAGCGCTATCGCTCTCGGGTGACTTTACGCTGTTTCCGAAATCGGCGGTCGGCGCGCTCGAATCTATGTTGCGCCATACGCCGTTGAACCTGGACGCGGTGCGCGCGCGTATCGGCGATGCCTATCGCACTATCGCCATTCAATCGCCGGGCGTCACGGTCGACGACTTGGCAAACGCGGTGCTGTTGCTAAAATAGCTCAATCGTTTGGCTGATGGAGATTCGCGTGACGCGTCCGTGATCGAAATTGGACATACTGGAGGAACGGTGGATAAACGGAGAAATGTCTCCACTCCGATTTGTTGACCGTCCCAAGTGCGGTCACTCGCCGTTTTCGCGGCTAACTTTCATCTTTGCAAATGCGCGATATTGAAAATTTCGCGCTACTTTGCCCGCGCATGAAGGAAGATCATTTTTGAAACCGCGCAAGACGAAATTCGCGCAACGACATTGACGGTTCTCCCTCAACAAGCCATTCGCTTAACAACTTGCCTGCGATAGGTCCCAGGCAAAAGCCATGCCCGCTAAATCCCGCGGCGATAAGGTACCCCGCGATGCCATCCACTGCGCTGATGATTGCGATACCATCTGGCGTGTTCTCCAGCGTCCCCGTCCACGTTCGCAAAAAATTCGAGCCGCGCAATGCGGGAATCATTTGCGCCGCGCCGCGCGCCAGTTTTTCGATTGTCGGTAGCGGCGTCGTTTGGTCGAACGTCTCGCCCGGCTCCGAAACCGACCTGCCAATATGAATCTGTCCCTCGCGCGCTTGCCGCGCATAAACACCCAGATCGTGCGACGAAACAAATTCATCGAACAGGCGCGGCATTCGTTGTGTGATCGCCAGCGATGAGCGCGCGGGGACAATCGGCACAACAACACCCAGAGTCTGGCTGAGGTGCGGCGTCCAAGGTCCGCCCGCGTGAATAACTTGCGGCGTTTCGATCACGAATTCGCCTTGCGCGTCTTTTGCCAATACTGACGTTACCTGGCGTCCTTGGATTTCGATTTGGAACGCTTCGGTATGCGTCAATATCCTTGCGCCCGAACGCTGCGCCGCCCAACCCAACGCGCGCGATACAAGCAGCGGATTCGCCATTCCGTCGCTCGCGCAATACTTCGCTCCCAGAAAAATCTCGGCGAGGTACGGCGCACGGCGCCGCAGTTCGGATTGATCCCACATTTCGACTGGCAAGCCGTCCTGCAATTCCTCTTCACTTTGGCAGCGCAAATCCGACAAGCGTTTTTCGTCTGTCGCCAAACGAATGTTGCCCCCTTGCCTGTATTCAATGTCTGGCTCCAAGGTTGCCTGCAATTCCTGCCAAAGCCGGACGCTCGCCATCGCCAACCCGCGTTCGCGGCGATCCCGGCATTGCTGACGCACGCCGCCGCCATTCCGCCCCGAGGCTTCATCGCCGAGAACCGATCTTTCGAGCAAAGTGACTTGCACACCGGACTTGCTCAGATAGTACGCGGCAGCGCAGCCAACAATCCCGCCGCCGATAATGACGACTGGGGCATTCATTTTTCGCGACGCGTTCATGGATGAGCGACCTCCATTTGCTCGGATGGGGTTCGAGCGATGGCAGTGATCGGTGTGGGAAAAAGAGGCGGACGCGGACGCAACATTCCAACCTGATTCACCGACTGTCCGGTTTCGCGCGCGATCACATTCGCGATCAAGTGGCTACACATCCGACCTTGACAATCGCCCATCCCGACGCGCGTGATGGATTTGATTTCCTTGATCGTTGTAGCACCCAGCGCGATCGCGCGCCGCACTTGCGCCAACGTAATCTCTTCGCAGCGGCAGAGAATCGTTTCGTTGTTGCCAAGCGCATACAGTCCGGCGCCGGGAGTGAACAATGCCGCATACATTTTCTGGAATTGCTGTTCGCGCGCCAGCGCAGGCGCCAATGATCGAATTCGTTGCGCCGCGCGACCGGTTTGATGTCCGGTTTGCGCCGCGGCGGCAATGCCAGCAATTTCGCCTTCCACCAACGCCAGCGCCGCGCCGCCAACACCCGCGCCATCGCCCACCGCGTATATTCCCGGTACGCTTGTTTGCATATTCGAATCACGCACCGGAATATCGCCGCCCAATTCCGGCTGCCAGGTCATGATCGCGCCCAGCCATTGCGCGAGCGCGTGGAAGGGAATGAATCCATAACCCAGTAAGATCGTATCGCACGCGATTTGTTCTTCACTCCCGGCAACCGGACGCCATGTGTCGTCGAGCCGCGCGATCGTCGCCCGTTCGACTTGTTGGTTGCCGCTCGCTGAAACGATGCCCCAGCCCATGCGATAAGGGATTCGGTGACTTGCCAAGGTCAGCCAACTGTTCGCGCCTTCCGCGATGCGTTCCCATTGTCTCCACAGCGCGCTCAAGTGTCGCGCGCCATTTCGAAAAATGGGCGCGCCTTCCAGCACCGCGACAACTTGCGCGCCTGCTCGAACGAGTTCCGCTGCCAACACCAATTGCAGCGGTCCCGTTCCGACCAGCAAAATCTTTTTGCCGGGCAGGATACGCTGTTCTTTCAACAAGGTTTGCGCCGCGCCCGCAGTCATTACGCCCGGCAAAGTCCAACCAGGAAAAGCGCTCGTGCGCTCAAACGTGCCGGTCGCGAGAACGATCGCTTGCGCCTGGATCGTACCTGGGACATCTTTGCCGTTGAGCGACAAAATTTTTTCGGTCGTCGCGCCCCAAACAGTTGTCTCAGCCCAAAAGCGCACACCGGCAGATTGAACTTGTTGCCACAGCGCCTGTCCTTCGCGTTGATGGCGCGATGGCTCACCGTGTAGTTCGTTCGCCGGTTGCCGAAAGTACTGACCGCCGGGCTGGCGATTGCTATCGATCAATGTCACTTGCGCGCCGGCATGTGCTGCCGCCAGCGCCGCGCTCAGTCCCCCCGGTCCCGCACCCACCACTACGATTTCGACTGGCTCGATCATGGTTGATGCTCCATCGGAATTCCCGTTTCAACGATCATGCCATCGGCGATGGGGGTCAGGCACGCGCGCACATTCGTCGTGCCGTTAACGGTGACGGTGCAATCAAAGCACACTCCGATCCCGCAGAACAGTCCCCGCGGTTGTCCATGCCGGGTGCGCCGCCACGCGCGATGCCCGGTGGCAAGCAGCGCGCCGGCGATAGTTTTGCCGCGATAAGCGGGTACGCGTTCGCCGTCGACAACGATTGTCACGGGTTGCCCGCGCCGAAATCGGCTTGAATCTTCAATGCGTGACATGACTCTTCTCCCATAAAGCGGCAATGCCGCAACCAAAGAAGTTTCCCCACCGACCGAAGGAAACACGGATCAGAAAGGGGAATAAGGATGGCAGTGTTCCTTTCGGTCAGTGGGGAATTTCCTCCACCAACCATCTTCGCGGTTGCGATAGTTTCTGCGGAGGAATATTACAAGGAACTCAACTCGCGGTTGGCTCATAGCGCGCGGCAGACTCGCGAATGATCAGGGGACTTTCGAGCAGGGTATAGTTGCGCAAATCCTCGCTCCCCTGGCACGCTTGATGCGCAATTTCCACGGCTAACCTACCCATCTGATACTTGGGCTGACCAATCGTCGTGAGCGGGGGCTTGCAATGCGCGGAAACGAAAATATCGTCTACGCCGATCAGCGAAATGTCCTGCGGCACGCTCAAGCCATTCGCGTGGATCGCATGTAACGCGCCGAACGCGATCATGTCGTTGAATGCAATCACTGCCGTGGGGCGTTCCGCGCTCGGCAACTTTAGCAAATTGCTCATCGCGTCAAAGCCCCCATCGGTTTGCGAGCCGGGCGAAATGACGGAACACCACTCCGGTCGAAACGGCAAGCCGTGCTCTGCCATCGCGCGTTCGATGCCTCGCCGGCGCGATTGCGAGATCTCGCCCCAGGTGCTCGGTCCGGCAATGTGTCCGATGCGCGTGTGATTTAGACTGATGAGATACTGAACCACGCGGCTCATTGCATTTTCTATGTCGATTCCAATCGAGTACACGCCGGGCTTGTCCACAAAATGATTGATGAGCACGAGCGGAAGTTTGGCGTGGTCTCGCCAGGTGAGCAATTCGGGAAAGGGCTGAGCGCCCATCGCGATGAGTCCGATTAGCGTACGTTTTTCCAGACGATCCAAGATTTGCTGATGGTTTTGCGAACCGTCGGTCAGGTTAAATAGCATCAAACCGATTCCATGACTCGCCGCTTCGTCCTGGATTCCAGCAATCACTTCGCCAAAGTACGGGTTGGCGAGGTGGGCGGCGAGCACGGCAATGGTGGCTTCGGAATCGGGGATCGCCGTTGAACGCGGCACATAACCGATGGCGGTAATCGTATTTTGAACTTGTTTGCGAAGTCCGGGGCTGACCGGACCGGTCTTGTGGATGACGCGTGAAGCGGTCGCCGTCGACACGCGCGCGTGCTTGGCAACGTCGGCAAGCGTGGGACGAATGGTTCGTTTTCTCATCGCAATCCTCCCTAGAAATCAAATGCAGGGGCAGTAAATCGTACATATTATACGTTAATCTATATGAAAGTCAAGCATTGACATTTCGTATGTACGATGATATAATTACAACAAAATAAATGATGTAAATTGTAAATATTACAATAAACGCTCGTTGTCGAACAAAATGAACTTGCGGGGTTGAAGACCTGTCAGGTTCGCCTTCGGCGGAAACCTGACAGGTCTCAATAAGGAGGTTGTCAATTCAAGTTTTGCCTTTCTAATCGCGAACAAAAATTACCTGTCCCCACTTCAAAAGGAGGAAAAGTGATCACGCGCTCCACCCGTAAATCATTTTTGCTGCTAGCACTCATCGCCGTGTTGGCAGTCATCGTTGCGTGCGCTCCGACGCCCGCCCCGGCTCCCACTGCCGCGCCGCCTACCGCCGCGCCGAAGCCGACCGATGCGCCAAAGCCAACTTCCGCTCCCGCCGTGCCAACCGCCGCGCCAAAGCCAACCGATGCGCCAAAACCGACGACTGCGCCCACCGCACCGATCATCATGGGCTTGTCCAACGAGCCATCGAATCTCGAACCGGCAGTCAACGCGGGAACCTCTGCGCGCACGGTGCGTCTCTTGGTCTATCGCGGGTTGTACAACTACGACAAGAATGGAAAACCCGCGCCCGAGTTAGCGGAATCGTACACGGTTTCCACCGATCAACTGACCTACACCTTCAAACTGCGCGATGCCAAGTTCCAAAATGGCGATCCCGTCACCGCTGCCGATGTCAAATTCTCACTTGAACGCATCCTTGATCCCAAGACCGGCGCGACGTTTGCCAAACCGATGTCCGTCATCGAGAGTGTTACCACGACGGATTCCAAGACGGTTCAAATCAAACTCAAATATCCAATGGCGCCACTGCTCGATTACCTCAGTCTTCCGGAATCCGTCATCGTCTCCAAGAAATGGTCAGACGATCATCAGGGCAAATTGAGTGATTTCCCGATGGGCGCTGGACCGTACACCTTCAAGGAATATCTGAAGGGACAACGGATCACGCTGGAAAAATTCACCGGCTTTTACAAGCCCGGCATTCCAAAAACCGATCGCATCATCTTTCAATTCTATCCGGATGGCAACGCGCGCGTGAATGCGCTGCGGAGCGGCGATGTTGATCTGATCGAGTACGTACCCTGGCAAAATGTTCCGGCGGTCAAAGCCGATTCCAATCTCAAGATTCTCGGCGGCACAGGCCCCTTCATGGGCTTGATCTTTAACACGACATTCAAGCCATTCTCGGATCCGAAAGTGCGCCAAGCCGTTGCCTATGCCATTGATCGTTCCGCGATCATCAACACCGCGTTCTCCGGTCAAGGCGTCCCGATTTTCGGCATGGCGGTCCCGACGAGTTCGATTGCGTACGATCCAAAGTTCGACAACTATTTCAAGTACGATACCGCGCAAGCCAAGAAACTTTTGGCAGATGCCGGATATGCCAGCGGGTTTAAAGCGCGCTTGCTCGCGACCTCGCAGTACGATTTCCACCAGAACACCGCCGTGGCGGTCAAAGCCGAACTCGCCAAGATCGGCATTGACCTTGATCTCGATTTGCCGGACTGGGCGACGCGCCTGCAAAAGAATCTGAAGGGCGACTATGACCTGCTCGTCGTCGGCACCGCGGGCGATGTCGCGGATCCCGACTATCTCAGCGACTATTACGAAAGCGGCGACATTCGCTTGAACAACGCGCCCGGTTGGGTTGATGCCCGGGTGGATGAACTGCTCAAGACCGGTCGCCAGACGGTCGATCCGGCGAAGCGCAAAGCAATCTACATCGAACTCGAACAACGCGTGCTCGATCAATCGCCGCTGGTGTTCTTGATGTGGCGCGATCAAAGTTACGCCGCGAAGAAATCACTCGAAGGATTTACGCCACTGCCTGGCTTCCTCAGTTTCCAATCCGGCATCACACTCGAGGAAGCGACGATCAAAAAATAAAATCACACAGAACACAATGATTGTGACTGGGGCTGGAACATTCAGCCCAAGAGGCGAATGAGCATCCTGAGCGGAACGCAGTGGAGTCGAAGGATGCGTCAAATTGAAAGACGTCTTGCCCTTGACGCATCCTTCGACTTCGCGGCACATCGTTCGACTTCGCTGCGCTCCGCTTACGATGAGCCGCTCCGCTCAGGATGCTGGCTGAGTAACCCCAATCAAATGTTTGCCCTCATCTTTCTCTCCTCCTTGCCTCGCTCCGGACTGCCAGGTCCGGAGCGAGGATACCAGAGTGAAAGAATAACCTCCAGGAGATTTGCGAATGAGCACTCTTGCTCCGGTTCTCTCTCGACCGGCAAACTATATGGAAGGCACGATTGTCCGCGATGGGTTGCGCGATATCATGGATCGCGAAAGCGCGCGCGTCACGCAACTCGTCGCCGATTGGTTGGCGCGCGGATTGGAACACGTCTACTGGGTCGGCTGCGGCGGCTCCTTTGCCGTGCTCGAACCGCCCAAGTGGTTAGCGGACAAGTACTCGACTTTGCCGATGGATCGTTACAGCGGTTGGGAGTTTGTGCGCCGCGCGCCCGCGCGCTTGTCGCCGCGCTCTGCCGTCGTGCTCGGCTCACACTCCGGCAAGACCGAAGAAGTACTCGTGGCATTGCAGTTGGCAAAATCGCGCGGCGCGCCGACCGTTTCCTTTTCGCAAGCCGGCACCCCGCTGTCCCAAGGCGCGGATGTTGCGTTGACCTACAATTCCCCCGCCACGAATCTTTCCAAACTACTCCTCGGCTACTTGATCGTGACCGAATTGCTGATCCAGCGCGATCGCCAAGCGGTTGGAATGGAACTCAAGAACGCGCTGCAAATTCTGCCCGAAGCGCTTCACGCGGCAAAGGAAGCGACCGAGGCGCGCGCGCGCGAATTGGCACACAAACATCGCGACGCGCAAAACTTGTACGTGATCGGCACCGGACTATTGGCAGGACTCGCCTACCAATTTGCGAATTGCAATTTGCTCGAAATGCAATGGATTCACTCGACATCGTTAAACGCCGCCGAATTTCAGCATGGTCCGCTCGAAATCGTCCAAGCCGATTTGCCGATGATCTTTTTGCTCGGCGCGGATGAGACGCGCGTCGAGACCGAACGCGCGATGGAATTTTCGCGACGACACGGCGCGAAGATCATCGCGTTCGACTTGAAAGACATGCCCACCATTCATCCCCTACTCGCGCCATTCGGCGTGCATCTGCCGCTGCAATGGTTCAACTGGTACCTGGGTGTCGAACGCAATCATCCGATTTCGACGCGGCGCTACATGGGCAAGGTGTCGTATTAGAATTCAGCCACAGGGAACACAGAGGTCGCAGAGAAAAATCAAAAGAAAACTCTGTGTTCTCTGTGCCCTCTGTGGCGGGGAATTTGTTCCACATGAAAATCGCGGCCATCGGCGATAACTGCATTGACGTGTACACCAATTTGCGCCAAGGATTTCCCGGCGGCGGCGCGTTAAACTTCGCCGCGCACGCGCGACGCGCCGGCGCGCAAACCGCGTACGTCGGCGTCATTGGCGATGACGCGTACGGCGATTGGATGGCAGACGCGCTGAACGCGGAACGCGTCGCGACCGAGCATTTGCAACGCGTGCCGGGACCCAGCGCGCTCGCGTTCGTGCGACTCGTGAACGCGGAGCGGACGTTCATCGGCAGCGATCGCGGCGTGCGCGAGCAATTGCGCGTCACGCCGGAGATCGACGCGTACCTGGGCAAATTCGATTGGATTCACACGACGCTCGACGCGCGCGTGGACGCACATATTCCGGCGTGGCATCGCGCCGGGCGCAAGATTTCGTACGATTTCAGTCACCGCGCCAAGCCGG
>DYJA01000088.1 GCA_020723345.1 Candidatus Aquidulcis sp.
GCCGCGCACAAAGCGCCCGCGCGCGTGTGGGGCGGTCGCCTCACGCCGCGCACCGTCCAGTTCCATCTCGCGCCCGCCGCGCAAACCAAACTCGCGCGCCTCGAGTCGCTCACCGAAGAAGTCGCGCTCGCGCTCGGCACGCCATCGGCGCGGCTGACGCGCGCGAACGGCACGCTCTCGCTCGAAGTGCCGCGCAGCGATTCGCGTTTCGTCGCACTTGCCGAACTCGACGCGCGGATTCAGCACGACGAGCACCTGCGCCGCATCGTCACGTCGGCAGGCACCGCGATTCTCGGACTCGACAGCGAGGGCGTACCGCTCCTCTTGCGCCTCTCGTCGCCCGATGTCGCGCACTGTCTCGTCGCGGGCACCACCGGCAGCGGCAAGACCGAACTCGCGCGCACGATCATCGCATCGCTCGCGCTGCACCAGAAACCGCGCGATCTGCAACTCGCGCTCTTCGATCCGAAACTGCACGGACTCGCGCCGTTTCAAGACGCGCCGCATCTCTTGTTTCCGATTGTCGCCGATCCGGATCACACGCTCGTCAAGATGCGCTACCTCGTTTCCGAAATGGAACGCCGCGACCAACTCTTGGTCGAGCGTCCGCGTATCGTCGTCGTCGTGGACGAGTTGACCGATTTGCTGCAAGTGTGCGGGAGCGAACTCGAAATGCTGTTGACGCGGCTCGTGCAGCGCGGACGGAGCGCGGGCATTTCGGTGATTGCGTGTACGCAAAAACCGACCGCGCGCGCGGTGGGCGGTTTGATGAAAGCGAATTTCCCGGTGCGCTTGGTCGGGCGCGTGGCGAGCACGGACGATGCGCGCGTGGCGGCAGGGATTGGCGGAACCGGCGCGGAAAAGTTGGCGGGGCGCGGTGATTTTCTGTTGATTGCGTGCGGCGAAATCATTCGCTTTCAAGCAGCGATGATGAATTCGGAATTCAAAATTCTAAATTCAAAATTCGACGACTCGAATCGAATTTTGAATTTTGAATCTCGCATTCTAAAGATAGGGGTACGATGAAGAACGGGATCATTCTGATCGGCATCGCGTTCGCGGTCGCGCTGGCGGCGGTGGTCGGCAATCGCTTGTCGAACGACGCGCTGGCGGTGGTGGTGGGCGCGGTGTGCGGGATCAGCGCGAGCATTCCGGTGACGATTGGCTTGGTGATCGCGGCAAGTCGGAACTGGGGACGCGAGGAGAGCGTGCGCGACGCGGAGCGTGGGTACGATTACGGGAACAATCGTTTCGCGCCGCAGCCACCGGTGGTGATTTTCGCGCCGCCGCAGTCCGCGCAATTGCCGTACGGTTTGCCGCAGAATCAATATGTCGCGCCGCTGAGCGCGCCCGCGCTCGGCGCGCCGCGCGAATTCAAGATCGTTGGGGAAGAATGATTTCGGCGTCAACGAATTTGCAACGAAGAAACGAATGCTGCCTGCACAGCAGATTCGTTTACTCGTTCAATATTCGTTGACGCGGATCATAAATCACAAAACGGAGGAGTCTTCGATGAACCAACTGATCGCCTTTTGCGGATTGGATTGCGCCAAATGCGACGCGTACCTCGCGACGCAAGCGAACGACGATGCGGCAAAGCAGCGCGTCCTTGAAAAATGGCGCGCGCAGTACTCGCCGGACATTCCGCTTGCGGCGGTGACGTGCGACGGGTGCGTGACAGTCGGCGGCAGAGCCGGCGGCTACTGCGGACAATGCCCGATTCGCGCGTGCGGCGTCACGCACAAAGTCGCCAACTGCGCGCACTGCGCCGATTACAACGCGTGCGACAAACTCGCGGGCTTTTTCAAGACGGTGCCGAACGCGCGCGTTACGCTCGACGAAATTCGACGCGCGCTGTGAGCACGCAACCCATCTCGATGTGATTGGTCCGTGGGAACGTGTCTGCGGGCTACACGATGAGCGGGTATCCGTCATTCCTCGACCGCCGCGCGTCGCGCGCCAATCACGATGGCGCGCGGCGGTCGGGGAAAATTCATGGGTGATGAAATCGCCGCGCGCACCTTCAACCAGGGAAAAATATGAACGCGACAAAAATGTCACGCCAAAAAAGACCGCGCTATCCAATGCCCACTTTTGTTAGAGATGCTCTGCTTGAACGTGGATTGATGGAGCCGTATCGCCGCCGCCCGGCGTACCAACAAAACGATTATATCGGCTGGATCGCGCGCGCCAAACGAAAAGAGACGCAGGAGAAACGGCTCGCGCAAATGCTGAACGAACTCGAGCGCGGCGACAAGTACATGAACATGGCATATCGCGCCCAGCCATTTGCCAAGTAGGTGCGCTTTTCAACCGCGCGCGATCAAATCCTCCGCCAGCGCGATTGCACCCCACAGCGGCGCGTCGTCGCCGAGCGCGGCGGGCACGATCGCGACGCGCATTTGCGGCAGCGTGTTGGAACGCGCTGAAGCGCGGACTATTTGCCACCAACGTTCGCCCGATTTTGAAACGCCGCCGCCGATCACGACGCGCGCCGGATTGATCAGCGTGATCGCCGTGCCGATCCCAAAGCCGAGCGCGCGCGCCGCGTCGTCCATCACCGCGCGCGCGAGTTCGTCCCCTTCATCTGCTGCGCGCGCAACATCCGCCGCCGTCAAAGTCCCTCGAGTTTCAAGTTCCCGTAATTTTGTGACCGCGTCTGGTTCCGCGAGCAAGCGTTCCCGCGCCGCGCGCGCAATCACCGGACCACACGCCATCGCTTCGACGCAGCCGCGCCGACCGCAAATGCACTCTGGCCCGCGCGGATCACAAATCGTGTGACCGATTTCCCCCGCCATCGCGTCTGCGCCGTTGTAAATTTTTCCGTCGATCACAATTCCGCTGCCGACGCCCGTGCTGACGGTGACGTACAGCAGCGACGGCTCCTTCGACTCTGCTGCGCTCCGCTCAGGATGCAACGACTCTGTCAACCCCACGCCAAATCTGTACTCGCCGAGCGCGGCGACGTTCGCGTCGTTGTCCACGCTGACCGGCGCGCCGAATTCTTGCTGCAACTGATCGCGCAGCGGCGTGTCTTCCCAACCGGGAACGTGATGCGACAAAATTACGCGTCCGCGCGCCGCGTCGACCGGTCCGCCGAAACTCACTCCAATCGCGCGTGGCGTGTGCGCGTCGAGCAGTTTATGCGCGAGCGCGCACATCGTCGTCTGATCGTACTGCGCGTCGTGCTGCGGCGGCGAGGCGACGCGTTCGAGCGCGCGCCAGGCGCGTTCGCCGATGCCGGTGAGCGCGGCGGAAAGTTTCGTGCCGCCGTAATCGAGCGCGAGGAGCAAATCAGTGCGGGGCATGTGGGAGTTTGAGCATTTCGCAGATCGCGTGCGTCAGCGCGAGGTGAATGTCTTCGATGTGGGGGAATGAATTGATCGGGACGTGGACGTTCAGATCCACGCTGTTTTTGGTTTTGCCGCCGTCGAATCCGGTGAAGCCAATCGTGGTCACGCCGATCTTTTTGGCGGCGTCTACCGCGCGCACGACGTTCGGCGAATTGCCGCTAGCGGTGAACGCCATCGCGATATCGCCGGGCTGCGCGAGCGTGATCAGCGGTTCGGCAAAAATCGTATCGAATCCCAAATCGTTGGCGTACGCGGTCAGCGTCGCCAAGTTGTCGGCGAGCGAGATCACTTGCAAGCGCGGGCGATCCGGTTGGATCGTTCCCTTGCCCAGATCGCACGCAAAGTGCGACGCGGTTGCCGCGCTGCCGCCGTTGCCGAACAAAAAGATGCGGTGTCCTTCCGCGCGCGCGCGTTCCAGGCGCGCGATCACTTGATCGACCGGCGCGGTGTTCAACTGACTGAACAACCGCGCCTGGGTTTCGAAATATTCTTTGACTGAATTCATCCATGCCTCCGTGAACATTATACCAGACATTGGCGAAGCGGCAAAAGGGGCGCGCGGAAGGCAAGGAGTTGCCCTAGTACTATTTTGCTATCGCGCGATTAGGCGTATAATGTATTCACAAGGAATTATTTAGAAGGCGAGAGGACCATGTTCACCCAAAGTCGATGCTTGCTCAAAGCGATTGTGATCGCCGCGCTCGTGCTCGTCGCCGCCAGCGTGTCCGGTTCCATCGTCGGTGCGGCAGACACGGACGAAATTACGTGGCAGATCGAGATCAAGGTCGCGTTCACGCCGGAGCAGATCAGGCAACCGGGCTGGGAAGCAAATACGCGCGCGTTGCAGAGCGCGTTGACGACGCGTTTGCAAAGCAACGGGACGCGTTTGAACACTCAGCGTGCGCCCACCGCGAATGGCGACGAGATCACTTTTCGCGCCGATGGCAAAGGGACTGCCGCGCAGTTTCGGCGCGTCGCGTTCGACGATTTGAGTCCGGTGGGCGGCTTGATCGGCAGTCCCGCCGCGCTGACGCTTGCAGGCGCGGTCAAGCGCGGCGAAAGTTTGTCGCTCGTTCTCGAAAGCAATCCGTCGACCGGTTTCGCGTGGGACGTGAGTCAGATCGATCCGACGATGCTCCAGCCGGTTGGCGCGTCGCACTTTCAGCAAACGGCGAATATGCCGGGCGCGCCCGCGAAACAGACGATCAAAGTGAACGCGGCGCAAGACGGCGCGGCGACGCTCGCGCTGGTCTATCGGCGTCCGTTTGAAACGGCGGAACCAACGCGCCGCGTGACGCTGCGCGCGGCGCGCATGGCAACTCTGGCGAATATCACGAATCCCGTCGCCCCGTCTGCCGCGCAGACCGCGCCGCCCAATTTGCCGGTACGCGCGCCGCAAAGTACCAGCACTTTGCCCAGTCATTTCAATTGGGCGAGCACGGACAATTACACCGGCGCGATCAAAGTCACGTCGATTCGCAACCAGGGTAGTTGCGGCAGTTGTTGGGCATTTGGAACGGTCGCGCCATTTGAATCGAACATTTTGATCAAAGACAATGTGTCCATCAATCTGTCAGAACAATTCTTGGTTTCTTGCAATACAAGCGGTTGGGGATGCAGCGGTGGTTGGTGGGCGCATCCATACCATTACAACACACTTGGTGCCGGACAATCGGCGATTGGCGCGGTGCTGGAATCGGCGTTTCCGTACGTCGCGTACGACGCGCCGTGCAGTTCGTCGTACAGTCACCCCTATCGTTTGAACAATTGGTACTATGTCGGAAGCCCTTGGACAATTCCGTCGGTTGACGCGATCAAAAACGCGATCTACAATTACGGTCCCGTCGCCGCCGCGCTGTGCTCGGGTTCGGGCTTTAGCGCGTACAGCGGCGGCGTCTTCTCGACGAATGATTGTGGATCGGTCAACCACGCGATTACATTGGTCGGCTGGGACGATGCGACGAGTACCTGGGTTCTCCGTAACTCGTGGGGAACCGGCTGGGGCGAGAGCGCGTACTCGGGCGGCGAACGCGGTTACATGCGGATTGTGTACGGCACTTCATCGGTCGGATACAACGCGAGTTACGTCCTTTATAACGGCGCGCCGGTTTGCTACAGTTTGACGACGACGAGTAATCCGTCCGACGGCGGCAGCGTGATCGCCAGTCCCGCGCCCAATTGCGGCGATGGCGTTCGCTATTTGCAAGGCACAGCGGTCTCGTTGACCGCGCAACCGGGCTGTGGTCGCACATTTCTGAATTGGAGCGGCGATGTTTCCGGCAGCACCAACCCCACATCGATCACGATGACCGGAAACAAAAGCGTGACCGCAAACTTTTCCGGTTCGGGTACGCCTTGTCGCTATGCCTTGCCGCTCATCATCAAGGAGCAGAGTCTGGCGGGATGGACGACGATCACTACTCAAGATTTCGAAGGCGCGTTTCCGGGCGCGTGGACGGTTTACGATAGCGATGGCGCGACGTACGGCGAATACTATTGGGGCAAACGTCCCTGCCGACCGTATGCCGGCGGCTACAGCGGGTGGGGTGTTGGCGCGGGCGCGAACGGCGCGGCGTTGAGTTGCGGCAGTTACTATCCCAATTCCGCGCAAGCGTGGATGGTCTACGGTCCCTTCAGTCTAGTTGGCGCGACGGCGGCAGAACTTCGATTCAAACTGTGGCTGAACACGCCGGGCTATCCGGATCGCGTCAGTTATTTCGCGGCAACCGATGGTGTCAACTTTTATGGCTATTATTCCAATCCGACCTCCGGTTGGACTGAAAAAGTGATGGATCTATCGAATGTTTACGTCCTGGGCAACTTGCTCGGTCAACCGAATGTGTGGATTGGACTGCGATTTTACAGCGACGGCTCGACCAACTATGCTGAGGGGGGATATGTGGACGACTTGATTCTCCGCAAATGTCCGACCGGGGGCAGTTGTCCGGTCAGCAACCCGGGTCTGCTGACGAGTATTCCGATTGACACTCCAGCGCAAGCCACTCTGCCCAAATAAAACGGCAGACATGGAAACCAGGTTTCTCCCCTTCGGGGAAACCTGGTTTCTCTTGGAAAGGAACTAGATCATGGAACCGATTCTTGCGGGACTGTTTGTTTTTGCGATGCGCCTGACCGACATGTCGCTCGACACGTTGCGGCTATTGTTCGTCATGCGTGGCAGGAAATTGTTATCCGCCTTGATCGGCGCGATCCAGGCGACGGTGTTTATTCTCGCGGTCAGCGCGGTGTTGAGCGGTCCGCTCAACGCGTTCACCGTTGCGGGCTACGCGCTCGGCTTTGCGGCAGGCGTGATCGTCGGCATGGTGGCGGAGGAGCGCTTGGCGATTGGGTATTCGTACTTGCGCGTCTACTCGCCCGGCAGCGGCAAAGCGATTGCCGACGCGCTGCGGCAATCCGGGCACGCCGTCACCGAATTTACCGCGCGCGGCAAGGACGGCTTGCTCACCGTCGTCAACTGCGTGATCGCGCGGCGCGACGCGGCGCACGCGCGCACGATCGTCGAGCAAGTCGATCCGCACGCGTTCATCACGATCGACGAAGCGCGCGCTCCAGCGCGGATATTTTCGACATTGAAAGCCCCTTGCATTTCGCTCAAATTGTGCTATAATACCTTGTGTAACCGATGGGCGGTCTGCCCCCGGGGAGGATTCCAATGAAAACCGGCTCACTTGTCATCCAACGCGCGTTGGCGATCTTGTTCATCTTGGTGGTTTTGCTGGTCGTGCTTCCCATCGCGACGAGCGCCGATCCACCGCAGCAAGGTCCCATCATTTACTACGTGCGTTACGGCGATACGCTTTTTTCGATCGCGCAACGCTATGGCACGACGGTGCCGGCGATCATGCAGGCGAACGGCTTGGTGTCCGATTACATTTACGCCGGGCAACGACTGATCATCCCGATCGGTCCGTACCCGCCGGGACCAACTTTGATGCCGGGTCCGACCTTCACTCCTTTTCCGACCCCATCGAATTTCGATTGCACGTATACGGTACAGTATCGCGATACCGTGTACTCGATTGGCTATCGGTACGGTGTGCCGTACTATATTTTGATGCAAGCAAACTATATGTACTCGCCGTACCTGCGAACGGGGCAGACGTTGAAGGTGCCGTGTGTGTCCCCCACGCCTACGCCTTTTCCGACGCACGTCGTCGCCTCTGGTGACAATCTTTTCCGGATCGCGATCCAATACAAGACTTCGATCTACGCGATCGCGCTGACGAACGGCATTTGGAATCCGCATTGGATCTTCGTCGGACAAACGCTCGTCGTTCCGTACCCCGGTTCCAAGATTTGGCCCGACGTGCCCACCATCACGCCGACGGGTACGCCAGGCCCGACGAACACGCCCGGCGCAAGCCCGACGCCAACTTGGACGGCGACCGCCGGACCCTCACCGACGCCAACCGGGACCCCCAGCGGCGCGATCGCGTTTATTACGATGTTCAATATCACGTACATGCCGGCGACCTATAGCATCCCCAGGGGCACCACTGTGCGATGGTTGAACCAGGATAGTGTCAATCACAGCGTCAGGAGTGGTATTCCGGGTACGCCGACGGGTCTGTTCAATTCGGGCACGATAGCGCCGGGTGGTTCTTTCCAGTTCACTTTCAACGACCCCGGCACGTTCCCCTTCTTCAGTGAACTCGATTCCGGGATGACCGGAACGATCACCGTCCAATAGCCCGAACGCGCAAGGCAAGCACCAGGTTTCTCGCAGAAACCTGGTGCTTTTTTGTCCGTGCGCGAAATTGACAACCCCTATCGCGCGTGTTATAATGAATCTACCAAACGGTCGGTAGATTATTCGTAGGGCAAATTTGCAAATTTGCCCGACAAAGGAGGGAAATGCAATGGCGCATTTGATCAACCGAGTTGCCGTCATCGGCTCCGGCACGATGGGCGGCACGCTCGCCGCGCATTTTGCGAACGCGGGCATCCCCGCGTACCTGCTCGACATCGTGCCGAACAAGTTGACGCCGGAGGAAGAGAAGAAAGGGCTGCTGCTGCAAGACCCGGCGGTCCGGAATCGCATCGTCAATGCCGGGCTGGACGCGATCAAAAAAGCGCGCCCCGCCGCGCTCTTCACTCCCGCCATCGCCGAACGCATCACCGTCGGCAACCTCGAAGACAATTTCGATTTCATCAAGGAAGCCGATTGGATCATTGAGGTGATCGTCGAGAACCTCAAGATCAAGCAAGCATTGATGGCGCGCATTGATGCGGTGCGCAAGCCCGACAGCATCGTCACGACGAACACGTCGGGCATTCCCATCAAGGACATTTGCGCTGGATGCTCCGAATCGTTCCAGCAACATTTTCTCGGCACCCACTTTTTCAATCCCCCGCGCTATCTCAAACTGCTCGAAATCATTCCATCGCCGAAAACGTCGCCCGACGTTTTGAAATTCGTGATGGACTTTGGCGAAACCGTCCTCGGCAAAGGCATCGTGTTGTGCAAGGATCGCCCGAACTTTGTCGCGAATCGCATTGGCACGCAAGCGGGCATTTTCGCGCTCCAGTACACACTCAAGAACGGCTACGCGTTCAACGAAGTGGACGATTTCACCGGCCCGATCATCGGACGCCCCAAGACCGCGTCGTACCGCCTGCTCGATCTCGTCGGCATTGACGTGATGTACCACGTCGCGAAGAATTTGTACGACGCGGTGCCGGAAGATGAATCGCGCGAGGATCTGAAAGAGCCGGGACTCTTGGGCGAATTCGTCAAGCGCGGCTGGCTCGGCAACAAGACCAAGCAAGGTTTCTACAAAGAAGTCCGCGTCGGCGACAAAAAGGAATTCCACGTGCTCGACGCCAAGACGATGGAGTACCACGCGCCGGAAAAAGTGCATTACGAGTCGATCACGAACGCGGAATTTTACGACACGCTCGGCGAGAAACTGCGCTACATCGTTTCGCAAAATGATCGCGCCGCGCAGTTCATCTGGGATACGACCGCGCATTCGCTCACGTATGCGTCGAACCGCGTGCCGGAAATCGCGGACGAAATCTACGCGGTCGACAACGCGATGAAGTGGGGCTTTGCGAACGAAGCGGGTCCCTTTGAAGTGTGGGATATGTTGGGCGTCGCGGAAACGGTCGCGCGGATGGAGAAAGATGGCTTGAAGGTCGCGCCCTGGGTCAAAGAAATGCTCGCGACCGGACATCCCAGTTTCTACAAAGATGGATCGTACTACGATCTCAAGACGAAGAACTATTGCCCGCTGCCGAAACCCAAGAACGTCGTCGTCCTGAAAGATCAAAAGGTCGTCACGTCGAACGACAACGCGGCGTTGCTGGACATCGGCGATGGCGTCGCGTGTCTCGAATTTCGCACCAAGATGAACGCGCTCGACGCGGGCATCATCGAAGTCGCGCAAACCGCGCTCGAAGAGGTGGACAAGAATTTCGTCGGCATGGTGATCGGCAGCCAAAGCGAAGCATTCTCCGCCGGAGCGAACGTGATGTCGATTTACATGGCGGCGGAAGAAAAACAGTGGGATCAGATCGACGCGATCGCCAAGGCGCTGCAAAACTTTTTGATGGCGGTGCGCTACAGTCCAAAGCCGGTCGTCACTGCGCCGTATCAGTACACGCTCGGCGGCGGGTGCGAAGTGGCAATGGCAGGCGCGCGCGTCGTCGCGCACGCGGAATCGTACGTCGGCTTGGTCGAAGTCGGGATGGGCTTGATCCCGGCGGGCGGCGGCTGCAAGGAAATGCTGCGCCGCGTCGTTTCACCCGCGATGCAAACGCCGAACGCGGATCCGCTGCCGTTCCTTCAGCGCGTCTTTGAAACGATCGGCTTGGGCAAGGTTGCGACGAGCGCGGAAGAAGCGAAGCAATTCGGATTCTTCACGCCCGCCGATCGCGTCGTGATGAATCGCGATCAATTGATCGCCGAAGCGAAACGCACCGTGCTCGAAATGGTCGCGCAGGGTTATCGTCCGCCGGCGCGCGGCAAGATCATTTACGCGGCTGGCGAACGGATGCTCGCCGCGCTGCGCGTCGCGCTGCACATGATGATCGAAGGCAAGTACGCGTCGGAGCACGACGGCGTTGTCGGGCGCAATCTCGCGTACATTCTGTGCGGCGGCAATCTCACGTCGCCGACCTGGGTGGACGAGCAGTACATTCTCGACCTCGAGCGCGAAATGTTCATCTCGTTGTGCGGCGAGCAAAAGACGCGGGATCGCATCTCACACTTTTTGAACACGGGGAAAATTCTGCGAAATTAGAAATTCAAAATTCGAAATTCAAAATTCCCGTACAGTCGAATTTTGAATTTTGAACTACGAATTCAGACGAAGGAGTCAACGATATGAGAGAGGCAGTGATAGTCTCCGCCGTGCGCACCGCCGTCGGCAAAGCGCCGCGCGGCAAACTACGCACGTTTCGACCGGAAGATATGGCGGCGGCAGTCGTCGCCGCCGCGCTCAAACGCGCGCCCGCGCTCGACGCGGCGAGTGTGGACGATGTCATCTTCGGCTGCGCGTTTCCCGAAGGCGAACAGGGCTTGAACATGACGCGCATGATCGCACTGCGCGCGGGTGTGCCGTACACCGTCCCGGCAATGACAATCAATCGCTTTTGCTCGTCGGGCATGCAAGCGATCGCGCTCGGCGCGCAGCAAATTCTCGCGGGCTGGGGTGACGCGATCATCGCGGGCGGCGTCGAATCCATGAGCATGGTGCCGATGACCGGCTACCACTTTGCGCCGAACCCGACGTTCGCGTTGGAATATCCCGGCGCGTATCTGGGGATGGGCTTGACCGCGGAAAATGTCGCGCGCGACTATGGCATCACGCGCGAAACGCAAGACAAATTCTCGCTGCTCAGTCATCAGCGCGCCGCGGCGGCAATCGAAGCGGGCAAGTTCAAAGACGAAGTCGTTCCGCTCGATGTGAAGATCGTCGAGTTAATCGACGGCAAAAAGAACGAGCAAAAGTACGTCTTTGACGTGGACGAAGGTCCGCGCCGCGATTCGACGTACGAAGCGCTGGCGAATCTGCGCGCCGCGTTCATGCAGGGCGGCACCGTCACGGCGGGCAACTCGTCGCAGATGAGCGATGGCGCGGCAGCGGTCGTCGTGATGGATCGCGCGAAAGCCGAATCGCTCGGACTGAAACCGCTCGTCAAAATGCGCGCCTTCGCAGTCGCGGGCGTCAAGCCGGAATTCATGGGCATCGGTCCGATCGAGGCGATTCCGAAGGCGTTGAAACTCGCCGGGCTGACGCTCGCCGACATCGGCGTGATCGAGTTGAACGAGGCGTTCGCCGCGCAATCGCTCGCGGTCGTCAACACGCTCAAGTTGGATCCGGAGAAGGTGAACGTCAACGGCGGCGCGATCGCGCTGGGGCATCCGCTCGGCGCGACCGGAGCGAAACTGACGGTGCAGATCATCAACGAGATGAAACGCCGCAAGGTGCAGTTCGGGATGGTCTCGATGTGCATCGGCGGCGGCATGGGCGCAGCAGGGATTTTTGAGAACATGAGCTAACGGACAGGGACAAGTCGGGGCGACTGGAAGACGGTCGCCCTTTTTGCTTTTGCTGACGGCTGGGATATAATGGGAGCGTCTGAAACGTGAGGTGAAGATGACACAACAAGCGCAACTGATTACGCCGCAAGGCGAAAGAATCCCTTTGCCGTCATACGTTTATACTCGAGTGATTGAAATGCTTTCAACGAGCAAGTCCTCGCGCCGGATGACGCGCGAGGAACTCCAAACCATGATCAAGGAGACGCGCGGCAAGTACGCCGGGAAAAAATCGATGACCCAGGTACTCTTGCAGATGCGCGCCGCAGAACGCGCGCGGGAGCGGGAAAAAGATGCCAAAATCGCCAAGCGGTTCTTCGCCAAGCCGACTCGCAAGACGCGCGTACGTGCTTGATAGTTTCGCGCTGTTCGCCTATTTCGGTAATGAAGCGGGGCTGATCTGGTCACTCAGTTACTGGAGAGTGGCGCAGAAGATGAGCAGATCAATCTGAGCATTATCAATCTGGGCGAATTGATGTACGCGACGGAACGCGAACGCGGTATAGAAGAAGCCACAAATCGCCTCGCAGATGTACGCCGGCCCCCGATAACGCTTGTAGGTGTGACAGAGCAACGGGTTCTGGCTGCCGCGCACGTCAAAGCCAAGCACGCGGTTTCCTACGCCGATGCTTTTGCCATCGCGCTGGCGCAGGAATTGAATGCTGCCATCGTGACAGGCGATCCAGAATTTCAAAGCGTTGAAAAGATCGTTGACATTCTGTGGCTGCGCGAGTTAGCGCCGAAAGGAAAAGAGGCCCGTGAGCGCCGTGCGATGTATCGCGTCAAGTTGCGGCGCAAGCGCGCGTGAGGTGAGTTCTGAGCCTTCGGCGGCATGGGCGCGGCGGGCATCTTCTTCGAGAACGTGAACTAAGCGTACGCAAATTGGGGCGACCGAAAAGATCGGTCGCCCCTTTGCTTTTGCTGACGGCTGAGGTATAATGTGAGCGTCTGAAACGTGCGGTGTGAGATGATGCAACAAGCGCAACTGATTACGCCGCAAGGCGAAAAAATCGGACTGTGGTAAAATCACAACCGAACACGACTTGCTTGTGGGAGGCAAATATGGAGATCCACGAATTGGTTATCGAGATGAAATTGCTGGAACGCCGCCTGACACTCTACGAAGAAAAGTATGGCGTGCTAAGCGAGGACTTTTACGCCGCGCTCACGTCGGGCAAGTTGGCGCGCTACGATGAGTTCGACGAAACCCGCGCAGACTTTAGTCGCTGGAAAGGTATCTACGAAACCTGGTCACGCCGCAAACAAACTTACGCAGCCCAACTTGGGCAACGCGAATTGAGCGAAACGTTGCGTTTTCAACCCGCCTACTAACCATGAACAGCGAACCATTGAAATCGCTCGCGGACTATAGCCGTTTCGTTGCTCAATTGCTTGACCGCGCTGACGTTGAACATTCAACGGTGACTGTGTGGTCAGATAGTCCATACACGGGAATTGCAGAGGGAGACATTTTCTTTACGCGTGGCTTACGCTTGCGGATGCGCGAAGAGTTGGACTTTGACGCCGAAAGAATCACGTCGTACGGTTACGAAATTTATCGCGGTGAAGAACGTCTGTATTGGTATGACGACTTTCCGCATCCGAACGACCAGGCGCTGGGTTCATCGCTCCCCCATCACAAACACGTTCCTCCAGACATCAAGCGCAATCGTGTCCCCGCGCCGGAAATAAGTTTCACGCGGACCAATCTCCCCATTCTTCTTCGAGAGATTGAAGAACTCGGCAAGTCTGAAAGCACTGGATCAAGTGACTGAACCGATACAACTGTGACGGTTTCACATTTCGTACACTATCTCCCCCGCGCGTTTTTCCTCGCGCGGCTATTTCTTTTGTGGACGTCTTCTTCCTCGTCGTCATCTTGCGGCGGCGATTCGTTTATTCGTTGCTTTCGTTGACGCTCCTCCACGTAGTACGTGAAATTGCCGAGATATTCCGTTAGCCCACCGTCGTCCAACTCGACGATGCGGTCCACGACGTTATCGAGAAAGTAGCGGTCGTGCGAAATCACGAGCACCGTGCCGTCGTAATTTGCGAGCGCGGCTTCCAAAATCTCGGATGACGGAATGTCGAGATTATTCGTCGGCTCGTCGAGCAGGAGAAAGTTCGCGCCGCGCATCATCAGTTTCGCGATCTGGACGCGCGCCTTTTCGCCGCCGGAGAGTTGGCTGATCTTTTTCTTCGCGTCTTCCGGTGTGAACAAAAAGCGTCCGAGCAAGCCGTACAACTCGCGATCAATCATCGGCTTGACGCCGCGCAGTTCGTCGCCGAGCGTCGCGTCATAGTTTAGCGTCTGATGTTCCTGCGCGTAATACGCAATCGTCGTGCTGGGTCCGACTTTGATTTCGCCGCGCTCCGGTGCTTCTGTGCCGAGTCCTTCGACTTGGCTCAGGATGCAGCGAAACAGTACCGTTTTGCCCGCGCCGTTCGGTCCGATCAAGCCGACGCGCTCGCGGTGCCACACCATCAAATCCAAACCGCGCAAAACCTGATCGCCGTCGAACGATTTTGCGAGCGCGTTGATTTCCAGCACCTTGTTGCTGCCGCGCCGATTCGCGGAGAGCGCGACGCCGATGGACTTGCGCCCGAGGCGCGGCTTGTCGATCTTGTCCATTTTCTCCAGCCGCTTTTGCATCGAGCGTGCGCGGCGGACGAACTTTTCGCTCTGCCCCGCGCTCCAGCCCAGCAACCGCCGAATCGAAAACTGCAAGCGTTGAATTTCGCGCTGCTGAATCTCGAACGATTGTTGTTGTTTGAGCAGCCGCTGTTTCTTTTCGAACGCGTACTCGGAATAATTACCGACGTAGTGCGTCAGCGCGCCGTTTTCAAGTTCGGCGATTTCTTCCGCGACGATGTCGAGCAGATAGCGGTCGTGCGAGACGATGACGACCGCGCCGGGGTAATCGGCGATCAGTTTTTCGAGGAATGTCTTGCCGTTGAGATCGAGATGATTGTCGGGTTCGTCGAGCAGCAACAACTCCGGTTGTTCGATCAATAATTTTGCGAGTCCGACCAACTTTTTTTGTCCGCCGCTGAGCGCGGACATCGGCAAACTGAAATCGGCGTCGCCGAAACCCAAGCCGCGCAGCGTCGCGCGGACGCGGTTGTCGAAATTGAGTCCGCCTTTTTCTTCGAACGCGGCGACCGCGCGCGCGTGCTGATCGAGGACGCGCTGTAATTTGCGCTCGTCGTTGTACACGGCGGGATCGCCCATCTGCGCGTTCAGCCGCTCCATTTCGCGTTCGAGCGCGGCAAGCGTGGGCGACGCGTCGAGCGCTTCTTCGATCACGGTGCGCGTCAAATCGAATTCGGGTTCCTGCGGCAGATAGCCGACGCGGACGCCGCGCGTGATAAACACGCCGCCGATTTTCGGTTCGTCCACGCCCGCGAGCAATTTCAGAATCGTCGATTTGCCCGCGCCGTTGGGACCGACCAAGCCGATGCGCGCGTCGTGATAGATTTCCCACGCGAGTTTTTCAAAGACGAGTTGCCCGCCGAAATATTGAGTTACATTGTCGAGCCGCGCGACGGTGCCGATGACCATATTCATTCCACGCAACACGGAACACGCAGCACGCAATACGTGAGACGGGATGCGTGTTCCGTGTTCCGTATTTTCTCCTCCTACATTGTATCTGAACTTGCCTTGCGATGCAAAAACAAACAGCCACGCGCGAATATTCGCGGTGGCTGTTGCTTCTTGTTCTCGCTGGAATAAGAAAGATTAGGCCGTCTTGGTGACGTTTACTGCCTGCGGACCCTTGGGACTGTCCTCGATGGAGAACTCGACCTGCTCGCCTTCGTTCAAAGAACGATAGCCCTCGGTTTGTTGAATCGCCGAGAAATGCACGAACACGTCCTTGCCGCCTTCGTGCGAGATAAAGCCGTACCCTTTCGAAGCGTTGAACCACTTGACGGTACCTCTAACGCGATCTGCCATTGTTGTTTCACCTCCTTTTGTGCCAGATTACTGAATCAGGATAATTTCTAAACAAAAACGCTCCAGCCACAATTCCGTCTGGAGCGTCATCGTCCCAATCCACCCTAACACAGACTTGCACTTGCGAATCTATTATCGCCGTTTTGCGTTTTTTGTCAAATAGCAAAAACAAACAGCCACGCGCGATTGCTCGCGGTGGCTGCCTGGGTCGTGCGTAAAAGATGGATTATACCAACTTTACGACATTCGCGGCTTGGGGACCCTTTGGGGTGTCCTCGATGGAGAACTCGACCTTATCGCCTCCGTTCAACTTGCGATAGCCCTCCATCTGCAGCGCCGAAAAGTGGACGAAGACATCTTTCCCGCCTTCGTGCTCGATAAAGCCGTACCCTTTGGCGGCGTTGAACCACTTGACGGTGCCGGTGATGCGATCAGACATTTGAGGTTTCACCTCCTTTCGTACCAATTGTCAAAGTTAAAAGATAGTTAACGAAAAAACGCCGGAGGCACAACGCGGCCTCAAGGCGTTAGAATTAAGTCATCACAAAAGCATCACAATTCTATTGTCTACAGTTTGGCGCATTTTGTCAAATTTTGGGGTGTGGTGAATGATTCAATCCACGCGCAAGCGCGGATCGAGCGCGTCGCGTACGCCGTCGCCGAGCAGATTGAAGCCGAGCACGGTCAGCATAATCGCGAGACCGGGAAAGAGCAAAACCCACCACGCGCCGCTCGTCAAATATTTCACGCTGTCCGCGAGCATCGCGCCCCATTCCGGGTACGGCGGCTGCTGTCCCAAACCGAGAAAGCCGAGCGCGGCGATTTCCAAAATCGCCGCCGCGATCCCGAGCGTCCCTTGCACGATGATCGGGGAGAGACTATTCGGAAAAACGTGGCGGAACAAAATGCGCGTGGAAGGCGAGCCAACACAGCGCGCCGCCGTGACGTACTCTTGTTCTTTGATCGACAACACGGTCGAGCGCGCGATGCGCGCGTACACCGGAATGCTCACCGTCGCCACCGCGAGCAACGCGTTCCGCAAGCCGGGACCGATTAGCGCGACGACGGCAATCGCTAGCAAGAGTCCGGGGAACGCTAGCAGAATGTCCATCAAGAACATCAAACCCAAGTCAATCCATTTTCCGGCGAAACCGGAGACCAAACCGATCAGTGTGCCGATGATCACCGCGATCAGCACCGCGCTCACGCCCACGCCCAGCGACGCTTGCGCGCCGTGCGCGATCCGATTCATCACGTCGCGTCCTTGTTCGTCCGTGCCCATCCAATGTTCGAGCGAGGGATCGAGGAGTTGATTCATCAGGTCGGAATCAATTTTGGCGTTGTAGGGAAAAATGACCGGCACAAAAATCGCCAGCAGCAAGAAAAAGATCGAGATCGCCATACCCAACCGCGCCAGCCGATTGGCGATCAAACGCCGCCACGCGTCGCGCCAGAGACTGCGCGGCGGGCGCGCGAGCACCCGCGCGATTTCGTCCGAGTTGTTGGCAGGAGAGACAGTCCTCACGTTGCACCTTTGAGTTGGAGTTTGGAGTTTGGAAGTTAGAGGTTGGAAGTTGGCGGGTGGGTCAGAGATCAAATTTCAAACCGCCAATTTCCAGCGCCTAACGTCCAGTTACTCGAACTTGATCCGCGGATCCACAAACGCGTAGAGTAGGTCGACCAATAAATTTACGCCGACGAAAATGATCGCGATAAAAAGCGTCGCGCCCTGGACGATGGGAAAATCGCGCGCGTAGATCGCGTCCACCAGCCAGCGTCCGATGCCGGGCCACGAAAAAACCGTCTCAGTCAGAATCGCGCCGGAGAGGAGCCGCCCCACTTGCAAGCCGACGACGGTGATCACGGGCAGCCACGCATTGCGAAGCGCGTGATTGATCACCACCGCGCGCTCTTTCAACCCTTTGGCGTGCGCGGTGCGAATGTAATCCGCGCTCAACACTTCGAGCATCGCCGAGCGCGTCATCCGCGCGATGATCGCCATCGGGATCGAGCCGAGCGCGACGGCGGGCAAGATCAAATGACGCAGGGCTTGGAAAAAGACGTGGAAATTTCCTTGCAGTAAACTATCGAGCAGGAGAAAGTTCGTCGTCGCGGTAAATTCCATGCTCGCGCCCAGGCGTCCGCCGGTCGGCAAAAGGTGCAGCACGACGGAGAACAAAAAGATCAACATCAAGCCAAGCCAAAAGACCGGCATCGAAACGCCGGTGAGCGCGAGCAACATACTCGCCGCGTCGAACACCGAACCGCGCCGGATCGCGGAGACGATCCCCGCCGGAATGCCGACAAGGAGCGCGATCAGAATCGCGCTGAGCGCAAGTTCGATGGTCGCGGGAAAGCGGCGGAGGAGTTCCTGCGTCACCGGCTCTTGGCGCAATACCGAGCGCCCCAGATCGCCGCGCAGCGCGTTGCCGATGAAAATCAGGTACTGCTCGTAAACCGGTTTGTTCAAGCCAAGTTGTTCGCGCACGCGCGCGACATTTTCGGGTGTGGCGCGTTCGCCCAGCATCACGGTCGCCACGTCGCCTGGAATCATGCGGATGAAACCAAAGACCAGGAGCGAAACGCCCAAGAGCACGGGAATGACAGTGAGAACACGCTTGATCACGTATCGAAGCATTTGACACCGCGATAAAGTTGGGGCAGGAGTGGATCTCCTGCCCCAAGATCGAAATCAGGGATGGGCTATTTGACGACGACGGTGTTAAAGTACTCGGAACCGGTTGGGTTGACGATATAGCCATCCACGCCAGCAAGGAACGCGAGGGGGGGTTGATTGTTCCCCATGAAGACGCGAATTGTCTTATCGTAGATCATCTTTTCCGCTTGCTGGTACAATTTCGCGCGGTCCTCTTGCTTGACGGTGGCGGCGGCTTTCTTCAGCACGTCCGAGATTTCTTTGTCGGCAAAGAAACCTTCTTCTGGTTTCGGTGAGTCCTTGGCGTCCAAGCAGAAGAAATAGCAGACAAAGTTATCCGGGTCGCCATTGTCGCCGGTCCAACCCAGCATGTACAGCGGCAACTCGCCTTTCTTCCGCTTGTCCAGATACGTGCTCCAATCAACCGTCTGCAAGGAGACGTTGATACCGGCTTTCGCCCAATCGGCGGCAATCGCGGTGCCGATGTCTTTCGGGTTGGGATAGTACGGACGCGAGACCGGCATATACCAGAAATCAAGCGGAACTTCTTTGCCATCGAACGTGACTTTAGAGATGCCGTTCGGGAAGCCGGCGTCCGCGAGGAGTTTCTTCGCGGCGGCGGTATCGAATGTGACATCTTTCAGATCTTTGTTATAGCCCCACATCGCGGGAGGTTGGAATTGCCACGCGACTTGGCCCGTGCCGCCGTAGAGTTTGTCAATGATGGGTTTCTTGTTGATTGCCATCGCGAATGCTTGGCGCACTTTGAGGTCTTGGAACTCTTTGACCTTGTAGTTGAACGCGACATAGCCCGTGGTGTTGGCGGGGCGCAGGAGCAGTTTCAAGCGTTTGTCGTTCTTGACCGCATCCACATCGCGCGGTTCCAGACCTTCCATCGCGTGAACTTCGCCTGTGGCGAGCGCGAGCAAACGCGCCGAGTTGTTCGGGATGTTGCGGATGATGACGCGTTTCATCTTGGCGACGTTCGGCTTGTCCCAGTAATCGGCGAACGCTTCGAGCGTTACTTGTTCGTTCGCTTTCCATTCGACGAACTTGTACGCGCCGGTGCCGACGGGCTGCTTGCACGAGTTCGTGCCGGCTTTTTCGAGCGCGGTCGGGCTCCAGAAAACGAACATGAACATCGCGAGGTTGTTGAGGAATGGACCTTGCGGTTCTTTCAACGTAAAGCGGACGGTGGAAGCGTCGACCGCTTCGATCTTGGCGAAGATACTGGCGTCGTCAAAGCCCCAGAACTGGTTCTTGAAATACTCGAAGGTCTGTCCGGCTTTTTCTTGCGCGGCATGGAGCGGGTTCTTGGTGTTGCGCCAGTAATCGAAATTCTTCAGGACGGCGTCCGCGTTGAATTCGGTGCCGTCGTGGAACTTGGCGCCCTTGCGGAGTGTGAACGTCCACGTCTTGCCGTCGGCGGACACATCCCACTTTTCCGCGAGTTGCGGAACGACGTTGAAGGTGTCTTTGTCGAACTTGACCAAGCCCTCGAAGATCTGGCGCGTCACGCGCGACGAAATGCCGTCGGTGATGATCGCGGGATCGAGGCAGACCGGCTCGCCTTGCGCGCCGAAGATGAAGGCGTCGGCGCCGGGCTTGGGCGCGGGCGTCGCGGTCACCACTTTTTCAACCGGTTTTTCGACGACCTTTTCGACCACCTTGGTTTGTTCGACGACCTTGGTCTGCACGACGGGCGCCGCGGGCGTGGGTGCCGCGCACGCGGCGAGGGTTGCCACGATCGCGACGAGGGCTAACAGCGCAAACGCTTTTTTCCAAACGGTGCTCATTCTTTCTCCTCCTTTGAGAATTGGACTCTGGTTCATCGAGTCGCATCTGCCCGCTCGGGGAGCGGGGTCGAGCATACGTTGAGCGATTGAGAAAAATTTGGTACGGGGAAGGCATCACCTCCTTTGCAAAATATTGGCGGATGATGCTTGATTTGTTTGCGGACAGATTATAACTGGCAAATGAAAAGATGTCAACAAGTAGAGGAAAAATGGAATCGCTGAGTTGCGTTGCGCGCTAAAATCGCATAGAATTGCGTTCGACAATCACGAGGAGGAACGATGAACAAATTTATTGGGGTGGGCGCGGTGATGTTGATCGGATTGCTCGCCGCGTGCGGATCACCTACGCCGACACCGGTGCCCAAACCCACGCTAACCGTACCGACCATCGCCGCGCCCTCCGGCTATCGTCCGATCCAAGCCGGGGATACGATCGAAGGCGCGACGATTGCGTACCAGTACGTTTTGCCATCGCTCGACAAGCCGGTCGTCACGCTTGCCTTCGGAGCGAATTTGCTGCAACTTGTCACCGTGCGCGCCGAGCTGAGCGACGGACTGGTCGCGTACATTCGCGAACTGCCTGCCGACAAACCGGTGCTCGCGTTCGACGAGGCGAATCCGGCGCAAACCGAACCGCAGTCGTTGAAATGGGATGCGAGCAAGCCGGTGGAGATCGTTTTCATTCCGCTAACGGAGGGCAAACACAACTGGTCGGTCGCCGAAACGTACAAAAACGAAGTGCAGGCGGCGTACAAAATCGTGCGGCGCAAAGATGGCGGACTGCGCTTCATCGACGCGTACGGCATCCCCGCGCTGCAATCGGCGAACACGCTGCTGCCGGGATACCAGGGCGGCGTCGGCTTGATGTTGTCGGCGCGGCTCGCGCTCTTGCGCGCGATTCTGACGAACGAAAAATATCAGCGCGGCGAGAATGTGATGGAGAGCAACCCGCCGACGACGGAGCAGTACGATCCGCGGATCCTCAAGATCAACCCCGCCGCGATTGGACTCGCGCAAAACGAAGACTGGGTGCTGTCGGCGCGACCGGGGCCGGGCGGTGGAATGCAAGCGCCATGAAAATGCAGGGGTGAAGAGGGCATCAGAGGGGAGAAGAAGGCGTAGAAGGCAGAGAGGGCAGAGAAGAAAAAGAGGGCAGGAGATGGCGGGCGCGTCTTGTGCGCGTCTCTGCCCTCCTTGCCCTCTTCGCCTTCTCCTACCTTCTTCTGCCTTCTTCTCCTCTCTAATTTACACTTTACCTTTCAGCATCGGGTCGAGCGCGTCGCGCAAGCCGTCGCCGATGAAGGTGAACGCGAGTAAGATTAGCGCGATCAGAATGGCAGGCGTAAACAACAGCCACGGTTGCGTCAAAATGGCGTCGCGCCCTTCGAGGAGCATGTTGCCCCAGCTCGTGAGAAAGTAACTATTGGGATCGGTCGCGGGACGTACGCCGACCCCGATGTAGCCGAGAATGGCTTCGGTCAGAATCGCTTGCGGAACGCGGAACGCCGCCGAAACGATAATGGGCGCAAGACAATTGGGCAAGAGGTGGCGGAGCATGATTCTGCCGCCGCCGACTCCGGTCGCGCGCGCGGCTTCGACGAATTCTTTTTCCTTGACGGAGAGGACTTGGCCGCGCACCAAGCGCGCGACGCCGGTCCAGTTGACCACCGCCAACGCCACAAAGAGCAGGAACAACCCATCCAGCAATTTGCCGATCCACGTCTCGCGCAGCGCGGTAATAATGATGATGAAGAACAACAGGTCGGGGAAGGCGTAGATGATGTCGGTGAACCGCATGAGCAGGTTATCTATTCTGCCGCCAAAGTATCCGGCGATCAGTCCCACGATCGTCCCGATGGTGACGATGAGAATCATCGGAATAAAGCCGACGATGAGTGAGGTGCGTGCGCCGTAAATTGCGCGGCTCAGCACATCGCGCCCCAACCCATCCGTGCCCAAGAGAAATGCGATCTTGCCGGAAGTTGCCGGATCGCTCGTCTGCGTCCAGAAGGGCGCGCGATAACTGTTGTTCGGATAGATCGTCAAAGCATTGTGCGGGGCAATCAGCGGCGCGAACAGCGCGATAACCGCAAAGATGCCAACCGCGATCATTCCCGCCACCGAGCCCCGGTTTTTCAGCAGCCGTTGCCACGCATCGCGATAGAGACTCGTCGGCTTGCGCGTAAAGATCTGTCCTTGAAACGCCGCTGTGGGCAACGTTGCCACTTGGTCTGCCATCGTTATCCTCCGCTCCCCACTTTGATGCGTGGATCGAGAAAGCCATAGATCAGATCGACGATCAGATTTGCCATGGCGATAAAGAACGCGTAGATCAGCGCTAATGCCATAATCGTCGAATAGTCCCGCCGCGTGATCGATTCGACAAACAAACGACCGATTCCGACAATCGTGAACTGCGTTTCGATGATGAACGAACCGACGATCAACGTCGCCAGCGCGGGACCCAGAAAGGTGACAATCGGAATGAGCGAATTGCGCAAAATGTGGGAAATGATCACGGCGCGTTCGGAGAGACCTTTCGCGCGCGCGGTGCGCACGTAATCCATCCGCATCACTTCGAGGACACTGCTGCGCGTCAGGCGCGCCAGAAAGGCGGCGGTCGGGACCGAGAGGACGAACGCCGGCAAGATCCACGAATGCCAGTTTTCCCAATAGTCCAATTCGATGATCTTGATCCAGCCCAACCAACTGCCAAAAATAATAATCAGAAAAATGGCGAGGACGAAGTTCGGGACGCCATAAAAGATGGTCGCCAGGAACAGACTAATGGTATCTACCCACGAGTTTTGGTTCAACCCCGCGATCACGCCGAGCGGAAAACCGATAATGATTGCAAAGATGGTGGCGGCGATACCCAGCAGCGAAGTGGCGGTAAAACGATTTTGCCACGGTTCTCTCCCCGGGGGCGCTTCAAACAAGATCTCTTCGACTTGGCGTCCGCGAAAACGGTATGAGGGACCGAATTTGCCCTGCACCAAACCGCGCATATACACCCAGAACTGCGAGTCAAAAAAATCGCCGATGGCTTGGATGGGTCCCTTGCCATCGGTCAATGCGAGTTGCGCGGCAGGGAGATTAAAGTACAAGGGCTTGTCGAGTCCGTAAGCACGATCTAAGCGTTCCTGCAACGCCGGATCGGCGGTGCGACTGCTCGGATCAACATCCCAAGGTCCACCGGGCGCGGCGTGCATGATGACGAATGTAATCAACATGACCAAAAGCAGCGTCGGGATCATGTACAACAGGCGGCGAATCAGAAATGCCATAATGACTTCCTTTGTGCCAAGGGTGAACCTCCCGCAACATGGTTGCGGGAGGTTCTGTCGCGCATTGATGTCATTGCGAGACTACACACCGCCGCGCGGTATGTTCGCACTCAGAAACGCGCGTAGTTTGTAGTAAGCG
>DYJA01000089.1:0-6770 GCA_020723345.1 Candidatus Aquidulcis sp.
ATACGCCCCCCGACCAGGCCGCGCGGGTGGGGGCACGCGAAGCGATTGGCGAAAAGAAAATGCGGCTGCACGCTCGCGGCGCGGCGCGGCGGGGGGCTTCGCCGTTAGACGCCACCCCGTTTTTACGCGGCGGGGCGGCACAGACCAAAAGGAGACAAAAATGGCACATCGAATTCTGAAAGCGTTCGTCGTTTTGCTTGCGGCAATTCTGCTTGCAGGATGCGCGCCTACTCCTACTCCTATTCCTACAAAAGCACCACCACCACCCACACCGCGCGCAACGCAACCACCACCTACGCCAGCAGGAGCCGTTGTTGTCCTTACTCCCGTTGAGATGACGAAGAAGAAAATAGAATACAAAGCGGGGTGGGCAGAAGTCGTTATCCAGTTTATCGCCGAGAATCGTGGAGGGATTCCTTTCCAGGGCGAATACCCTCTCAAGGCAACGGTGAAAGTTAGAGAGGGATTCACATATGAGGCGACCATACGCGGCCGCGATTTATGGGATTTGAAGTATAACTGGGGCCGCACGCCAATAATCCCACCAGGATTTCGCATCCTGACGCCACAATACGCAGCGGACATAGGAGAAAACACAACCCCCACCTCAATGGTATTCAAGGAATTCGGTGAAGTCAGTCTCGCAAACGTCATTGCCAAGCCAGGTTTCCCCACAGACCTACCCGCGAGTAACTTATCCCAAGTTCCCGATGCTATCAATCTTCCAGGCGTCGCGCGCCTTGCAGTTGAAGGGTTCTCTCCAAAGAAAAATGTCGAGTTCCCCACTGCCATTGGCACCTCGAGGGGGGACGCAGCATTTATGAATGTCACATTCCAGAATCTCAACGTCGGTCAAAACCAAGAGTTGAAGATTCAGAATGTTGCCTTCCTTGATGGAAATGGTGTTGTGAAACGCTGGGATGGAACGGTACTCTCTCCAGATGGCAAATGCAGCGATGCAGCCAGTGGCGTTGCATTCGTTGGATTGGCAGGCACTAATTGGCCTTTTGCCGCAGGGCCTGGACAAACACGCAAGAGCCAATTGTGTATTCGTCTGGGCGCGGTAGAAAATGACGTTGCTCTGTCACCCAATAAACTCAAAGTACTACTCTGGGTGAATGACCAAAACTGGCGCGTTTACGACACTGGATTTTGAACTATACCTTTTGGTCAGCAGACAATAGTACACGAACACTGAAGGGCGGCGTCTAACACGCGCGCACCGACCGCGCCACGTACGCGCCTTTTGGCGGAATTGGTTGGCGCGTTTGGAAGTCGGCTTCATTTCGCGGGTCACTTTGGGCGCGGTCGGTGCGCTATGGCGTTTCCTGCCATCCCTTTTCCAATCGCGGCGGCGCGGCACACGAAGATTGAATGAGGCGGCTTATCGCGCAGTCGTCTTCAGCGGCGAAGTTGGCTGGACTTCCTATAAAACAAAAACCGCTGGTTGGTCAAACCGCGCGGCTTGCCAAAGCGAACGCGCGTTTGAAAGCAAGTAGATTCACTTTGTTGGTTGGTTGGGCAAGAAATTTTTCCAAACGGAACGCGCGCTTCAAAGCAAACGGATTGACGCTACTCGGTCGGTCGGGTAACGCGTCTCTCCAAAAGCAACGCGCGCTTGAATGGAAACTGATTGAATCTACTTGCTTGAAAAAAGGAATGTGCCGCCGCCAAGAGACCGTCGCGCTGAAGGCAAGGTGACTTGAACCCCGACGGACAGCAGGAAACACACGCACGCCGACTGCGCGCGGTACGCGCGTTTTGGCGGAGTTAGTTGGTATAGTTGAAACGTACTTTCATTTCGCGTGGCGCGTCGGCGTGGTCGGCGTGCTACACGTTCTCTGCCATGCCGCTTCACAATCAGTTGCGTCGCTCAGTCGCAATACTGAAAACCTCACAATTTCACTCCACGCACGGTTGACAAATTGTGCGGTATCGGATATGATACCACCATGAAGAAACCGCAGATTGTCATTGATACCAGCGTCATTGTCGCCGCGCTACGTTCTCGGCAAGGCGCGGCTTATAAACTCCTCACACTCGTTGACAGCGAAAAATTTGAGACGAACATCTCGGTTCCACTGATTCTGGAGTATGAAGACGCCGCGAAAAGACTCGTTGGCGAAATCGCACTGACTGCACGCGACATTGACAACGTGCTTGATTACCTGTGCGCGGTTGCCAATCATCGGACAATTTTCTATTTGTGGCGTCCATTCTTAAAGGACCCCAATGATGATATGGTCTTGGAATTAGCCGTCACTTCTGCCAGCACCTACCTCGTGATATACAATCAGCGGGATTTCGCGGGAACAGCGCAGTTCGGCATTCGAGTTGTTACCCCGAAGGAATTTCTACAAATACTAGGAGTGTTGCGATGAGTACAATCAGTCTACGCCTACCGTCGTCTCTACACATAAGCGCGCGCGAATTAGCCAAGAAGGAAAGTGTCTCCATCAATCAGTTAATTACACTCGCGTTGGCGGAAAAGGTGTCCGCGTTGATGGTGGAAGACTATCTTGGCAAGCGCGCCAAGCGCGGAGACAGGGGCAAATTCCAAAAAGCGATGGCGAAAGTCGCCAACGTCAAACCTGAAGAATACGATAGACTTTAGACAACGAGCCGTGTAACGACGCCGCACGGCAGAGACCGATGAGTTGCCGTGTCAAGGGGTTGAACCTTAAAAAATCGTTTCAAATGGAAAAGTCGTCGGTTTTGGAAAAAGGCAATCCCTCACCGTCCCTCCGCTGACATCATTTTTTTCATTCCGCGTGGGTGAGTCGAACCCTATTCCGTTTTCGGCGTCAGCACCCGAATGGTGCGATGCGACGTGCGCTCAGCGCGCGAACGTCAGTCGTCCGTCTTGAGTTCCGGATGCAACGCGAGCACTTCGTCTTTCGTTGCCAGCGGACGCGCATTGATCCCGCGCCGCACATGCGTCACGTCGTCGCCCATCTTCAGCCGCATCAACTGCAACCGAATGAATTGGCGCGAGGTCAAGCCGCCGCGTTTTTCATCGCCCAGAAAGCGCGACCATAGCAGAAACTTGTCGGCGACTTTTTGGGCGCACGCGTGGCGGTCCGCTTCGCGATCATGCAAGACGTGCCACACCACAACGAGCAACTTGCGCGCGATCACGACGATGGCTTTGTTGGAACCGAGCCGCTTTTCCAAGCGCGCGTACTCTTGCTTCCAGTAATCGTGGTACAGCACCGCGATGCGCGCCGCTTCGACCAGAATCCAGCGCAAGTCTTTCCGCCCTTGCTGGTGATGCCGCCGGTGCGATACGTCTCGCCGCTCGCATGCACGCTCGCGCCGAGACCGGCATAGCCGACGAGTTTCTTCGCCGAGGGAAAGCGCGTGATGTCGCCAATCGCGGCAAGGACGGTCATCGCGACGATGATGCCAAAGCCCGGCAGTTGCATCAAGTACGGCGTCTGCTCTGCCCACGGCGCGACGGTACTCAGCCGATGCAACTCTGCGCCCACTTCGGCGATCTCGGGTTCGAGATGATCGAGCGTCGCGAGGTCTTGGCGAATCCGCAAGTGTTCCGTGGGCGATACGTTCAAGCCCGCCCACCAGTCGCGATACTTGGGTGTGGTGAACAGTTCGCCGCGCGGCGGCGTGAGGTTGTAGCGGTGAATCACGCTGTTGAGGCGATTGCGCGTCATCGTCCGCATCTTGACGAGGCGGCGGCGATGCGACAGTAGCGCGCGCAGTTCGCGCACCTCCAGCGGCGGCACCCACACTTCGGGAATCAGGTTCGCGGCGAGCGCGCACGCGAGATGCAGCACATCGCGCTTGTCGGTCTTGACGCGCGCGGACGCAATGACCTTCATCAGTCCTGGGTGCGCGACGACGCAGCGACCAACGCGCGGCGCGATCTGATCGTAGAACGTCCAGGTGTTGGTCGTCGCTTCGAGGACGAGCGCGTCGGTGGGCTTCAAATGCTTCGCGCTCCAGACCGCCCACTCGCCGAAGTCGAAGCGGCGCGGCGGCATCACGATTTGCTGTTGGGTATTGACGCCACCCGCGACGAGATAGTGCTTGTGAACATCGAGCGCGAGATAACGCTCGAAGGTTTGAGGGGAGTCGTTCATCGGACACTCCTTTGGACTGAACGGCAACGCGTAGCGCGCGTTGCGAGGTTGGATGGGGCGCGGATTGTGGGCTGAAAGTTTCACAAACCGATACGGACTTGCGTGACACTCGAGTGTCGCGCGTTCCAGATGAGAGAGTGCGACGGGGAGCCAAACTCCGTCCTGAGCGGAGTCGAAGGATAACACCACGGGCTTGGTCGAAGACCATCCCATCAGCGCGGTCGGCTCGCCCAAACGCTCCCTGCCCCCGGTGCGTTCCCGTCACTCGTCGTGACAAGGATAGCACCATCCGCGTCCCATCGCAACTACATTCTAATAACACACACACGCCGACGTGCCCAGATAAGTTTCAATCAACTAACTGGCGCAAGACCAGTCAGGGTAGTGACCAAGCAACCCTGTAGTGACCATCCTGTCAAGGAGTGATCCAAACACAGAAGCGATGTCATCACAACTCAGCAGTCCGTAACATGAAGTGAAGCCTGCCGCCTCGTCAGTGTGTACTCGCGCAAGCGAGCCAAGAGGGAGTCGAGTCCGGCGGTGTGGGACGAAGACCAGGGAAGGCATGAACCGAACTTGGAGATGCAGCGCCGAAGAATCCTCCGGGGTATGAGACTCGGAATGTTGGGAGAGCGCGTTGAGGAACTGGGGAGACCTCAGAACTTCGGAGGACGCTATGCCACACAGTCAAGCGGAAACGCGAATGCTGGTGGAAGAAGAACATCGGAGAGCCGTGTGCAGGAAAACTGCACGCACGGTTCGATGAGGGGAAGTAAGGGAACGACTCTGGGTGAGATGGTGCGGCTACTGAGGCACTCGACTCCGAAAGAGCCTGCCCTGAGCGCAGTCGAAGGGGCGAGCAACATGCTGGCTAATGCACCTTCCTGGCTGGGAGTGCGGCGATCCTGCTTTCTACTCTACACAACGGCGCGCGCGCGGCTTTTGGCATTGTCGGCAGGTTATAGAACAAGTTGTCACCATTTCTGCGTGCCGTTGCGTGGGGCTACGGCGTTCACTCCTCCCGCCCCACCCAAAACCGATTGTAGTCCTCCAACGCTTTCCGCAACTCACGCTCGTCGAAATCGGGCCAGAACGTCGGCGTCGAATAGAAAACGCCGCGCGCGGCTTGCCACGGAAAAAAATTCGAGAGACGTTGATCGCCGCCGGTGCGGATCACCAAATCCATATCGCCCAAACCCGCCGTGTACAGATAGCGTTCGAACAATTCCTCGGTTAGCGCGCGCGGGGAAATTCCGTCCTCCAAAATCCTCCGCGCGGCGCGCAAGATTTCCATCCGCCCGCCGTAATTGAACGCGACGTTCAACATGTAAGCGCGATTCTCGCGCGTCGCATCCACGGCGCGACGTACTTTTTCCGCAAGCACAGGCGGCACCCCGTCGAGCGCGCCGCTGTGAATCAATCGGACGCCTTGCCGACGAAAATTTTCCGTCTCGCGATCAATCACCTCCGCCAGCAATTCGAAAAACCCTTCCACCTCCTCGCGCGGTCTGCCCCAATTCTCTGTCGAGAAAACGTACAGCGTGACAATGCGAATGCCGCAGCGCGCGCACGCGTCGAGCGCGCGGCGCACGTTCTGCGTTCCCTGCCGATGTCCTTCCAAGCGCGACCAGCCGCGCTGGCGCGCCCAGCGTCCGTTGCCGTCCATCATAATGCCGATGTGACGCGGTAGGCGCTGAAATTCGATTGTCGAAATACTCTCCAGTGTCTTAGGTAACTTAATCATTCGGCAAGTTCAACCTTGCGAAGGTGCTGAAACCTTCGCAAGGATTGTCGTAATGTCAACGTTTTCCAACGCGTGATCCGCGCTCAAATGAATGAAGAATTCGACGTTGCCGTCCATGCCCGAAATCGGCGAACGACAAACGCCGCGCACGCGCCAATCGCTCGTCTGCGCGAACTGCGCGATCTTTTCGAGCACCGCGCGATGGACGCGCGCGTCGCGCACGATGCCGCCCGCGCCGACCTGCGCGCGTCCCGCTTCGAATTGCGGCTTGACGAGCGCGATACATTCGCCGCGCGGTTGCAATAGTCGTTTGGCTACGGGAAGCACGAGCGTCAATGAAATGAATGACACGTCGATCGCCGCGAGATCGACCGGTTCCGCCAGCGCGTCGAGATAGCGAATGTTCACGCGATCCATCACGACGACGCGCGGATCGGTTCGCAATTTCCACGCGAGTTGCCCGTACCCCACGTCAATCGCATAGACGCGCGCCGCGCCGCGCTGAAGCAAACAATCAGTAAAGCCGCCGGTCGACGCGCCAATGTCCGCGCAGATTTTATCGCGCGGATCCACCACGAACGCGTCGAGCGCGCCTTCGAGTTTCAGCCCGCCGCGACTGACGTACCTGAGCGGCGCGCGAATCGTAATCGCCGCGTCGTCCGGGACGAACGCGCCCGCTTTGCTCACGACTTGATCGTCGACGCGCACATCGCCCGCAAGGATCGACGCCTGCGCGCGCTGGCGTGTTTCCGCCAATGCACGTTCGACGAGCAAAACATCCAAGCGTTTCTTCGGCATGGCGCAAAGATAAAGGCAAGCGGGGAAAAAGTCAAATCAATTTAGGATTTATGATTTTCGATTTATGATTTTGAATCCAGCGCGAATCAGAAAATCATAAATCAGAAATCCTAAATCAGAAATTCGGT
>DYJA01000089.1:6780-23333 GCA_020723345.1 Candidatus Aquidulcis sp.
TGCCATGCTGATTCAATTGCTCAAGACGATGCGTCCGCGTCAGTGGACCAAGAACTTGATCATCTTCATCCCGTTCGCGTTTACACTGCGCGAGTACTGGCGTCCGTTCTCGTCCGGCATGTGGACGATGCTAGGGCGGGCGGTGGCGGCGTTCGCGTTGTTTTGCATCATCTCGGGCGTGATTTACCTCATCAACGATCTGGCAGACATCGAAAAGGATCGGCTCCATCCCCACAAGCGTTCTCGCCCGCTGGCTGCGGGCGCGCTGTCGAAAACTGTCGCGCAGGTCGCCATCGTCGGCTTGCTGAGCATCGCGTTGCCGTTGTCGTTCGCGCTCGACCCATGGTTCGGTGTCGTCATGCTGGGTTATTTCGTGATGAACTTGGCTTATTCGTTCTGGCTGAAAAATATCGTCATCATCGACGTATTGACGCTCGCGGCAAACTATGTTCTGCGCGTCGTCGCCGGGGCGGTCGCGATTCACGTTCCGCCGTCGGCGTGGCTGTTCGTCTGCACCTTGTTGCTCGCGCTCTTCATCGGCTTTGCCAAACGGCGGCACGAACTCGTGCTGCTCGAAGGCGAAGCGACGAATCACCGGCTCATTCTCAAAGAGTACACGCCCGAAGTGCTCGATCAAATGATTTCGGTGACGACGGCATCATTCGTGATGGCGTACTCGCTGTACACTTTTTCGGCGAAGAATTTGCCGGAGAACAACGCGATGATGCTGACGATTCCGTTCGCGCTCTTCGTCGTTTTTCGTTTGCTCTACCTGGTTCACGTCAAAGGCGAAGGCGGCAGTCCGGAAGAAATGATGCTGCGCGACCGCTGGCTTTTTGGCGCGATTTTTCTCTGGGGCGCGAGCATCGTCGCGATTTTGTACGCGTTCGGACGCGCGTAGAATCATTCCAAGGAGGGAGCATGAATCCAGATCGAAAATATGAATTCACGTGGAATCTGCTGGGCGATATCGCGCAGGGACGCCCCAATCTGGGCACGACGACGCGTCTGGAAGTCTATCGGTTGATGCAATTCACCTTCCGCGATCTTTTGGAGCAAAAGTACGGCAGCGCCGCTGCCGACGAAATCTTTTACCAAGCCGGGAAATTGGCGGGCGTTGAGTTCTACAAACATTTCCTCGGCAACGTCGTCGATTATCACGAATTCGTCAAGCAACTACAGCAAGTGCTCAAAGATATGGGCATCGGCATTTTGCGCGTCGAGCAAGCCAATCTCGCGGCGGGTTCTTTCGTCATCACCGTATCGGAAGACTTGGATTGTTCCGGTTTGCCCGAGCTCGATTACGAAATCTGCAAGTACGACGAAGGATTCATCGCCGCGTTGATGGAAAGTTTCAGCGGAAAACGCTTTGTCGTCAAAGAAGTCGATTGTTGGTGTACCGGAGATCGCACCTGCCGTTTTACCGCGCAAGCCATTGATTGAATGTCGTCTGAACTACCCAAAAGTCCGAAAGGCACGCTACATGCACGAGCACGATGTCTCGCCATCGCTGGATGCGATTCTCCAAGCTGTCGAAAATGCCTGGACGAAAGGAGCGGCGCCCGCCGAATCCTCGCGCGCCGATCCAGCGACTGACGACCGCCTGAAAAAACTGATCGAGGAAATGCTCGCCGTTCAGCGGATGGCATTGGCGTTGGCAAACGGCGATCTCATTCAGCCGCTCCAAGTCAAAGGAACGATGGCGGGCGCGTTGAAAACACTCCAAGCCAATCTGCGGCACCTCACGTGGCAAACGCAAATGATCGCGCAAGGCGATTTCAGTCAACGCGTTGATTTTATGGGCGAGTTTTCCGAATCGTTCAATACGATGGTGCAACACCTGGAGGACGCGCGCACACATTTGCGCCAACGCGAAACAGAACTGACGCAGGCGAACGCGCAACTGCACGCGGAAATCGTGGAACGCCAGCACGCCGAAGAAGCGCTCCGCCGCGCCAATGAACTCTTGCAAACGCAGTTGGACGAAATCAAAATCCTGCAAGCCCAACTGCGCGAGCAAGCGATCCGCGACCCGCTGACGCAATTATTCAATCGCCGTTTCCTGCAAGAAACGCTCACGCGCGAATTGGCATGCGCCGAACGCGAAGAGTGTATACTCGCCGTGATCTTGCTGGACATCGATCATTTCAAGCAGGTCAACGACGCGCACGGACACCAGGCAGGCGACCTGATGTTGCAAGCGCTCGCCGATCTCTTGCGGAATAATACGCGCCAGATGGATGTCGCCTGTCGGTACGGCGGCGAAGAATTCGTCGTCGTCATGCCGGGCGCGCCGTTCGACGCCGCGCTCGTCCGCGCCGAACAATTGCGCGCCAAGTTCGAACGCTTGCGGATTGTGAGCAACTCGGTGACTTTGCAGGCGACGATTTCGCTCGGCGTCGCCGCGTTTCCTCAGCATGGCAAAACCAGCGACGAACTTTTACGCGTCGCGGATGATGCGCTCTACGCGGCAAAAGCCGCCGGACGGAATCGCGCCGTCGCCGCCAATTGAGCCGCGGCGCAAACAAAAACCTCGGCACAAGCAACGCGCGCTTGCGCCGAGGCATCCTTCTGCGCGCGTCGGCGCGCTCACTCGCCGCTTGGCGTGACCGGGTGCGGCGCGGTTTCCTTGGGCGCGATATAACGAATCGCGCGCGCGTTCACCAAGATCGCGTCTTGCTCGACAACATAGTGGTCGTTCGCGTCAAGATAGACAGTCGCATGCGTGATCGGCAGAAAACTATCGCTCGACGCCGCCAAAAAGCGACGCAGATCGAGTTCGCCTGCGGTGTGCAAGATCCCATGCACCTCCATGCCTTCGAGCACCAGAAAGACATCGTACTGCTGTTTGCGAACGTACCCGTACAAGCGTTTCGCGGTTGGAATGGCTTTTTGCGGCGGCTCGAACGCGACGCCGACCATGGATTTGAGAATGACCGCTTCCGCGTTGCGCTGAATGATTTTGCTCGGCTCATCGAGCCGCGCCACTTGCGTGTTGAGCAGTCGCATCGAAGTGTCTCGGCGGTCGTTCAAGAAATCGGACAGCCGCTGATCCTGCAACTGGGTTTCGCCGGAAATGGAATGGCGCGCAGTGAGAATGACAACTTGATATGTAGTGGGCATAACACCTCCTTCGGCGCGCGAAATCGCGCCGATGCGATCGCGCAACTGAATCTTGCGGTACCTATTCTACCTTGCCCTCTGCCGTCTGTCAATTCTCTAACGATTTCTTTACCCGACCCTTTCCTTTCTTATATTGGCTTTACAGTTTGCCCATAGAATAAATTTGCTTTAAGATCATGAGAGGAGTATGTCAACCACATGACACCCCACCTTGAAATCAAAAACTTGCGCGTTCAAGTCGAAGGCAAGGAAATCCTTAAAGGGATCGATCTGTCCATCCAGCCCGGTGAGATCCACGCGATCATGGGACCCAACGGCTCCGGCAAATCCACGCTCGCCAACACGCTCGCCGGACATCCCAAGTACGTCGTCACACAAGGCGACGTGTTCTACAAAGGCGCAAGCATTTTGGAATGGGCGCCGGACGAACGCGCGCAAAAAGGCATTTTTCTCGCGTTCCAATATCCGATGGCGATCCCCGGCGTGACGGTCGCGAATTTTCTCCGCACCGCGCTCAACGCGAAACGCCGCGCGACCGGCGCGAACGGCAATGCGAAATCGATCAGCATTCCCGAATTTCGCAAACTGATGCTCAAGCAAATGGGACTCTTGAAACTCGATCCGGCGTTCGCGACGCGCTATCTGAACGACGGTTTCAGCGGCGGCGAAAAGAAACGCGTCGAGATTTTGCAAATGGCGGTCTTGAATCCCGAACTCGCCGTCCTCGACGAAACCGATTCCGGACTCGATATCGACGCGCTGCGCGTCGTTTCCGATGGCGTGAACGCCGTGATGAATCCGCAACTTGGAATTTTGTTGATTACGCACTATCAGCGTATTTTAAATTACATCAAGCCGCAATTCATTCATGTGATGGTGAGCGGCAAACTCGCCATGTCCGGTGGTCCCGAACTGGCGCTGCAACTCGAAGAAAAGGGCTACGACTGGATTACAGGAAATGGTCAATCAGGCAAATAGTCACTCCGGCAACTCGTCGACTCGTCACTGGTTGACTGATCACCGATTGCCTGATTACTGGAGATAGAATGCCAGAATCGAATAAACCAACGTTTGACATCGGCTCGTCAGGTTCAGAATACAAAGAAAAATACGGGTTCTTCGATCCCGAAAAATATGTTTTCAAAGCGAAGAAGGGCTTGAACCGCGACATTGTCGAAGAGATTTCGTGGATGAAGCACGAGCCCGACTGGATGCGGCAGTACCGTCTGCGCGCGCTCGAAACATTTTACCAGAAACCGATGCCGCAGTGGGGCGGCAACCTCAACGACATCGACTTTGACGACATCTACTACTTTTTGCGCGCGACCGACAAGGCGGAACGTTCGTGGGAAGATGTGCCCAGCGACATCAAAAAAACGTTCGACCGGCTCGGCATTCCCGAAGCGGAAAAGAAATTTCTCGCCGGAGTAGGCGCGCAGTATGAATCGGAAGTGGTGTACCACAACATCCAAGAAAATTTGAAAAAGCAAGGCGTGATTTTCCTGGGGATGGATCAAGGTCTCGCCGAGCATCCCGACCTCGTCAAGAAATATTTCGGCACCGTGATTCCCTCCGCCGACAACAAATTTGCCGCGCTCAACAGCGCGGTCTGGTCGGGCGGATCGTTTATCTACGTGCCAAAAGGCGTCCATGTCGAGATGCCGCTGCAAGCGTACTTTCGCATCAACGCGCAAAACATGGGACAGTTCGAGCGGACGCTGATTATTGCGGACGAAGGATCGTACGTGCATTACGTCGAAGGATGCACCGCGCCGATCTACTCCAGCGATTCGCTGCACAGCGCGGTCGTCGAGATCGTCATCCACAAAGGCGCGCGCGTGCGCTATACGACGATCCAGAATTGGTCGTCGAACGTGTACAACCTCGTCACCAAGCGCGCGGTGGCGCAACAAGACGCGACGATGGAATGGGTCGACTGCAACCTGGGTTCGAAACTGACGATGAAATATCCCAGCGTGTACATGATGGGCAAAGGCGCGCACAGCGAAATTCTCTCCGTCGCGTTTGCGGGCAAAGGACAACACCAGGACGCGGGCGGCAAGGTCGTTCACGGCGCGCCCGATACATCGTCCATCGTCACGTCGAAATCGATTTCCAAAGACGGCGGGCGCACGTCGTATCGCGGTCTGCTCAAAGTGTATCCCGGCTGCGAAGGCGTCAAATCGAACGTGCGCTGCGACGCGCTGCTGCTCGACGAAACGTCGCGCTCGGACACGTACCCGTACATCGAAGTCGACGAGAACAACGTCAGCATCGGTCACGAAGCGAGCGTTTCCAAGATCGGCGAAGAGCAACTGTTTTACTTGATGTCGCGCGGTTTGAGCGAAGCCGAAGCCGCGACGATGATCGTCAGCGGTTTCATCGAACCGATCGTAAAAGAATTGCCGATGGAATTCGCGGTGGAGATGAATCGCTTGATTCAATTGCAAATGGAAGGATCGGTGGGATAGAGCATGGCAAACGACATCGCAACATTGAAACTCGAAACCGGCTTTTCCAAAAACGCGATTGAACAATTATCGGCAAGCAAGAACGAACCGGAGTGGGTGCGCGCGCGTCGCTTGGAAGCGTGGCATTTGTACGAAGAAACTCCGCTGCCCGCGCCAAACGATGAATTGTGGCGCCGCACTGCGCTCAAGGATCTGAAACTGGATGACGTAATTCCGTTTACGCCCGTGGCGATGGACGGGATGCCCCCGCCCCTACCGGCAAAATTCCAGCAAGTCGAAAACGATACGAGCGCGGGCGGCATCCTTGTCCAATACAATTCGCAGAACGCGTGCAATCGTCTCGCCGCTGACTTGAAAAAACGCGGCGTGATCTTCACCGACCTCGATACGGCAGTGCGCGAACATCCGGAGTTGGTCAAGCAGCATTTCATGACGAAAGCGGTGACGTACAGCGAAAATCGCTACAAAAGCGACAAGCCGCGCGTTGGCGCGACGGGCAAACACGAAGGCGGCGGCTATGGCGACACGGTTGGCGACTTGAAATTCGCCGCGCTGCACGGCGCGTTTTTCAGCGGCGGCACATTCCTGTACGTACCGCGCGGCGTCGTCGTGGATTTGCCGCTGCAAGCGCTGACGTACTTTGATGCAGCGAACGTCGCAATGTTTTCGCACACGCTCGTCGTCGTCGAAGAAGGCGCGGCGGTCACGCTCGTCGAAAATTACGCGTCGCAGGAGAATGCCGCGCAACATTTTTCCAACGGCGCGGTCGAATTGATTCTAAAACCCGGCGCGAGTTTGCAGTATTTTCATTTGCAGGATTTTGCGCGCAATGTTTGGCATTTCTCGTCGCAGACCGCGCTGCTGGAAAAGGATTCCACGCTGACGTGGCTCAACGGCACGTTGGGCAGTCAGACGACCAAAGCGTTTTTGGATTGCAAATTTTTGGGCGAAGGGACGAACGCGAATCTGCTCGGTTTCTTTTTCGGCGACGGCAACCAGCACTTTGATCAGCACACGTTTCAGAATCACATCGTCGGTCACTCGGCGAGCGATTTGTTGTACAAAGGCGCACTCAAAGACGGCGCGTACTCGGCGTTTCGCGGTTTGATTCGCGTGAACCCGAACGCGCAGCGCTCCGATGCGTACCAAGCCAATCGCAATATTCTGCTGAGCCGCAAATCGCACGCCGATTCGATCCCCGAACTCGAAATCGAAGCGAACGACGTGCGCTGCACGCACGGCGCGACTGTCGGTCCAATCGATCCGGAGCAGATTTTCTATTTGATGGCGCGCGGCATTCCCAAAATCGAAGCGGAGCGGGTTATCGTCGAAGGATTTTTCGATCCGTTGATGCAAAAGATTCCGCTGGAATCTATTCGGGAAGAATTGACGCGCGCGATTCAGAGCAAAATCGGAATGTGAATTGACCAATCGCGCCGAGATGTGGTAAAATCACGCCCGTCGGTTGACTGTGGTTCCTGATTTTTCTCGAAAGGAGAATGACAATGGCGTACGTAATCGCAGAACCTTGCATCAACACCAAAGACACGGCGTGCGTGAATGTTTGCCCCGTGGACTGCATCCATCCCAAAAAAGACGAAGCGGACTTTGCGCCGGTGCAGCAATTGTACATCGACCCGGACACGTGCATCGATTGCGGCGCGTGCGTGCCCGAATGTCCGGTCGCCGCGATCTTTCCGGAACCCGATCTGAAGGAAGAATGGAAATTCTACACCGGAAAGAACGCCGATTACTTCAAACTCTCCGCCGCCGATTTTGAAGCCAAGTGGAAATCGCCGGGCAAGACCGCGTAAACTCCACGGGACGATGAGGCAGCCCCCGTCCTCGTTTGCGACGACGGGGGTTTGCGCGTCAGGCATGTGGCGAGGAGAAAAACAAGAGGTAGTGATGAACGAAACAACTCTCGCGGGTCACAAGCCCGCGCCCGAATATTCCACCGAGAGCGCGGAGGGCAAGATCAAAGCGGCGCTCCGCGCGGTCAAAGATCCTGAAATCGGGTTCGACGTGGTTCAATTGGGCTTGATCCGCGAAATCAAATTGAATCAAGATGAACCCGAAATCGAAATGATGCTGACCACGCCGTTCTGTCCGTACGGCGGCTGGCTCATTCAGCAGGTCAAGGACACGGCGGAACAAACGCACGGCAAGCCGATCAAAATCACCGTTCTGCCCGAAATGTGGGACCCGAATTATATGGAGGACCCAGGATTGTTGATGGGATGGTGAATTGGGCAATCAGGCGATCGGTTGCCGGTTTCCTGATTGACCGATTGACTCATACGAGGAACACGAATGCCACACGGTCTAAACGTCTCTGCCATCCGCGAAGATTTTCCGATTCTCCAACAAATGATCCATGGCAAGCCGCTGGTGTACCTCGATAGCGCGGCGACGTCGCAAAAACCCGAAGCGGTGATTCGCGCGATGGACACGTACTATCGCACGACGAACGCGAACATCCATCGCGGGGTGTACCAACTTGCCGAACAAGCGACCGAACAGTACGAAGGCGCGCGGCGCAAGATTCAGAAATTCATCAACGCCAAATCGCACCGCGAGGTGATTTACGCGCGCAACGCGACCGAGGCGCTCAATCTCGTCGCGTACTCCTGGGGACGCGCGAATATTCACGCGGGCGACGAGATCGTCGCGACCGTGCTGGAGCATCACGCGAATATCGTGCCGTGGCAAATGCTGGCGAAGGAAAAGAACGCGTGCTTGAATTTTATTGGCGCGGATGAACACGGGGAATTGCGCGGTGAAGAAATCGAAACGCGCATCACCCCCAAGACGAAACTCGTCGCGGTAACGATGGCGTCGAATGTCGCCGGTACGCTCACGCCGCTCAAGTCGATCGTCGAGCGCGCGCACGCGGTCGGCGCGCTCTGCGTCGTCGACGCCGCGCAAGCCGTGCCGCACATGCCGGTCGACGTGCAGGCGCTCGATTGCGATTTTCTCGCGTTCAGCGGACACAAGATGCTGGGACCGTTCGTCGGCATTTTGTACGGCAAGCGCGCGCTGCTCGAAAAGATGGAACCCTTTCTTGGCGGCGGCGATATGATCCGCGAAGTACATTTAGAGTACTCCAAGTGGAACGAGTTGCCGTGGAAATTCGAAGCCGGTACTCCCGCGATTGCCGAAGCGATTGGATTGGGCACCGCCGTCGATTATCTGACCGCGCTGGGCATGGAGAATGTGCGCGCGCACGAACGTGAGATCGTCGCGTACGCGCTCGACAAAATCCGCGCGGTCGACGGAATCCAGGTTTTGGGTCCCCGCGCTCCCGATCAGCGTGTCGGCGTGATTGCGTTCAGCATCCCGGAAGCGCATCCGCACGACGTCGCGCAGATCATGGACGGCGAAGGCATTTGCGTGCGCGCGGGACATCATTGCGCGATGCCGCTGCACGAATACTATGGACTCGCCGCGACGACGCGTGCGTCGTTCTACGTGTACAACAGCCCGGAAGAAGTAGATAAATTGGTTGAGACAATCAGAAAAGTACAACAGGTTTTCAAGACATAGTTCTCGCATCGATTACCTTTGAATCTTTCTTACGTGAAGTCGAACATATTTTTACCCAGGTCTGAGAACAACCAATGGACGATCTTTATCGCGAACTCATTCTCGATCACTATCAGCACCCGCATAATCACGGCGAAATCCCCGGCGCGGACATTTCGTACGAGGACTCGAATCCGTTGTGCGGCGACAAGATTCGGATCGACCTCAAACTGAAAGGTAACGTTGTCGAAGATGTGAAATTCAACGGCAAGGGCTGCGCGATCAGCCAAGCATCCGCCTCGATGCTCACCGATGAATTGATCGGCAAGTCGCTCGACGACATCAAGAAAATGGACAAGCAGTTCATCCTCGACTTGCTCGGCATCCCTTTGGGTCCGACGCGGATCAAGTGCGCGTTGCTGCCGCTCAAAGTGATCAAGGCGGGCGTGTACGGAATCACGACGTGGCCCGATGAAGAAGAGGAAGAGTAACCGGGAGAATCACTTGGAAATCCGCGGGCTGATTTGGTACGCCGAAATCATCGAGAAGTTGGAAACCCGGCACGGCGTTGAACAAGACGAAGTTCGCCAGGTCTTGCGCAGTTCGCCCAAATTTCGTTTTGTTGAAAAGGGGCATCGCCCTGGAGAAAATGTTTATTCAGCAAGCGGTCAGACGGAATCGGGTAGATACCTGATCATCTTCTTCGTCTACAAAAAAGACAAGCGCGCCATGATGCTCTCAGCACGAGACATGGATGCCAGCGAGAAAAAAACGTATGAGAAAAAGTAAAACATCCATCTCAAAAGCCACAACCTACAAAGGGATTGCGGAATTCTGGGACACGCACAGTCTTGCAGACTATTGGAATCAGACTAAACCGGCGGAGTTCCAAGTGAACATTCAATCCGAAGTGATCTACTATCCACTGGCGCAAGGACTCGCCGCGCAAATCCGCAAGAGAGCCAAACGTCAAGGCATTCGTCCAGAGACGTTGCTGAACATGTGGGTGCAAGAGAAATTGCAAAAGGCGTAGCCGCATGCCGAACTTTATTGCCGTCGCCCAAGCCGCCGACATCAAACCCGGCGAAATCAAATCGTTCGACGTGAAGAGTGAATTGATCCTGCTCGCCAACTGGCAAGGCACATTTTTCGCGGCGCAAAATCTCTGCACACATGACAACGGTACGCTGTCCGACGGCACTCTCATCGACGGCGAAATCGAATGTCCGCGCCACGGCGGACGCTTTGAGTTGCAATCCGGCAGAGTGACCGCGCTTCCTCCCATGTTTCCGATCAAAACATTTCCGGTTAAAGTGGAAGACGGAAACATCTTGGTCGCGCTGGATTGACCTCCGCCTTGCGAAGAAATCTTCGCAAGGTATTTTCTTGGCTTGTCCCCCTCAGTCTGCATTCCCTCGCGCGTTTTGCAAAAAACCGCGCAGGCGGTATAATGCGCCCGCACACTTGCAGACAACGCGATCCACAATTCACACAGGAGTGGACTATGACTCTCAGTACGCTTGCCCTGTCAATCGCCGAATCGCCGACGATCCGGCTCAACGAGGAAGCGCGCCTCTTGCGCGAGCGCGGCGAAGCCGTGATCCATCTCGGCATCGGCGAACCCAAGAACCGCGCGCCGATGACCGCGCTGTTGAGCGCGGCATCCAAACTCAACACCGGCGACATCAAGTACTGCCCGACCGACGGACTGCCTTCGCTGAAAAAAGCAATCATCCGGTACACGGAAGAAAACTACGACCGGCTCGTCGCGCCAGAAAATGTGATCGTCTCCGCCGGAGCGAAGCAATCCATCTTCAACATTCTGTACGCGATTCTCAATCCGCAAGAAGAAGTAATTGTCCTCGCGCCGTACTGGGTTAGTTACCCGGAAATCGTCAAGATGTGCTACGGCATTCCGGTGATCGTGCGCCCGGAAGATGGCACGTTCCATCCGCGCTTTGAAGACATCGAGCGCGTCGTCACATCCTCCACCAAAGCGATCATTCTCAATTCGCCCAACAATCCATCGGGCGTGATTTTCTCCGACGAGTTTCTCGCCAAGATGATTGACTTTTGCGAACGCAAAGGCATCTACGTCATCACCGACGATATTTACCACAAACTCGTTTTCGACGGCAAACACGCGACGCCGGGGTACAAATTCACGAACAAGGACGTCGAAAACTCAAAGATCATCGCGGTCAACGGCGTCGCAAAATTGTACGGCATGACCGGCTTTCGGATCGGCTGGGCAATCGCGCCGCGCAAAATGGTCGAGGTGATGACGAACATTCAAAGCCAGGTCACGACGTGCGTTTCGCCGTTCCTGCAAACCGCGGCGGAAGGCGCGCTCACCGGACTGCAAAGCATCGTCGATCAATTGCGTTTGACGATTCAAAACAATCGCGACGTCGTCATGCAAGAGTTGCACGCCTTCTCTGGCATCAAATGCGTCAAGCCCGAAGGCACTTTTTACTGCTTACCCGATTTCCGCGCGTACAAACAAGATTCGGTCGCGCTCTCCGATTTCTTGCTGAAAAAGGCGTACGTCGTCACGGTGCCCGGCAAAGAATTTGGGATGGAAGGACATTTGCGCCTGAGTTTCGCCGGGTCGATCAAAGATGTGACCGACGGGATCGCGCGCATCAAATGGGCGCTCGATCCGAATTCGCCCAACGATATTTACATCGGCGATAAAAAGATGATCAGGGATTGGATGTAAGATGAACAACCTACTCAACATCAAAACACCCGCCGAAGCCCAGGCGGCTGCGCTGAAATCCGATTACGGATTGGAAAACCTGGGTCTGACGAATCTGCGCCAAGTGTACTGGAATCTGCCGGTAGAAGCATTGTACGAAGAAATCATCTTTCGCGGCGAAGCAAAAATCACGCAGCAAGGTCCCCTGATCGCGCTGACCGGCAAACACACCGGGCGTTCCGCGTCCGACAAACTTTTCGTGCGCGAACCGGAATCGGAGTCGCATGTTTGGTGGGGGCAGTACAATCGCCCCATCGCCGCCGATAAATTCGACGAAGTCCATGGTCGGGTGCAAGGATTCTTTCAGGGACGCGATGTGTTCGTGCAAGATTGCTACGTGGGCGCGGATCCCGAATTCAAAATGCCGATTCGCATCGTCACCGAACTCGCGTGGCATTCCTTGTTCGCGCGCAACATGTTTCTCGTACCGGAGACGAATGAGGAATTTCGACGACATATTCCGGAATTCACCGTGATCGCCGCGCCGTCGTTTCGCGGCATTCCGCAAATCGATCAGACCGCGACCGACACGTTCATCGTCTTGAACCTCGCGCAGCGGTTGTGCATCATCGGCAACACCGCGTACGCGGGCGAAATCAAAAAGACGATCTTTACCGTCCTCAATTATTTCTTGCCCTTGCAAAACGTTCTTTCGATGCACTGCTCCGCGAACGTCGGCAAAGACGGCGATGTCGCGCTCTTCTTCGGTTTGTCCGGCACCGGCAAGACAACGCTCTCCGCGGATCCGAATCGCGGTCTCATCGGCGACGACGAACACGGCTGGAGCGATAACGGCGTCTTTAATTTTGAAGGCGGCTGCTACGCCAAAGTGATCAATCTCTCGCCGACCGCCGAACCGGAGATTTACGCGACGACGCGCCGCTTTGGCACACTGCTCGAAAACGTCGTCTTTGATCCGGTGACGCGCATGATCGATCTCGACGACGCGACGATCACCGAAAATACGCGCGCGTCGTACCCGCTCGAATACATCGACAACGCGCTCTCGGAAAAACGCGCCGGGCATCCCAAGAACGTCGTTCTCCTGACGTGCGACGCGTCCGGCGTCATGCCGCCCATCGCCAAACTCACGCCGGAGCAGGCAATGTACCAATTCATCTCCGGCTATACCGCGAAAATCGCCGGTACCGAAGTCGGGCTGGGCGCGGAACCGGAGATCACGTTCAGCGCGTGTTTCGGCGGACCGTTCATGGTGCATCATCCGTCAGTCTACGCGGACTTGCTCAAGAAGAAAATTTTGCGCTACGGCGCGACCTGCTGGCTCGTGAACACCGGCTGGGTAGGCGGACCATACGGCATCGGCAAACGCATCAGCATCCGGTACACCCGCGCGCTGTTGAACGCCGCGCTCACCGGCGCGCTGCGCAACGTTGAATACGCGCCCGATCCGATTTTCGGTTTCCAAGTTCCCAAGACCTGCCCTGACGTACCGGACGATGTACTCGTCCCATCAAGTTCGTGGCGCGACAAGAAAACGTACATGCAAAAATATCGCTCGCTCGCGTCGCGGTTCATCGACAATTTCAAAAAATTCGAGCAAGGCACACCGCCAGAAGTGATCGCGGCGGGACCGCGGATCTAAATGAACCGACCAACCGACTGGCTGCTTGAAGATCCCGCGTGGGCGCAATATCGCGCGCGCGTGGACTTGCTCGGGCAAAAAGAAAATCACCCGGACGTGATCGCCGCGCGCCAAGCGATGCTCGCCGATCCGCAAGTCAAAGCACTGATCAAAGACGCGGCATCGTTGCCAACAACCGTACTCACCAGCCACAAGAGCGCGGGACATCCGATCCATCAACTCGTCTTTCTCGCCGACCTCGGTTTGCGCGCGAATGATCCCGGAATGAGACCGATCATCGCGCGCATTTTCAAGCATCAATCCGCCGAGGGTCCGTTTCAATCGCTGATGAACATTCCCAAACATTTCGGCGGTTCCGGCAAGAACGAGTTCGCGTGGGCGTTGTGTGATGCGCCGCTCCTCGCGTACGCGCTCGTCAAGTTCGGCTGCTGCGACGACGCGCGCGTGCAGCGCGCGATTCAGCATCTCACCGGTTTGGCGCGCGACAACGGTTTTCCGTGCGCGGTCTCGAAGGAACTGGGCACGTTTCGCGGACCCGGACGCAAAGACGATCCGTGCCCATACGCGAATCTCGTGATGCTCAAATTGCTGGCGCAGGACGCGACGACGCGCACGAGCAAAGCCAGTCGCGTCGCTGCTGAGACACTATTGGAATTGTGGGCACACAGCCGCGATCAACATCCGTACATTTTCTACATGGGCAACGATTTCCGCAGACTCAAAGCGCCGCTCGTGTGGTACGACATCGTGAATGTGCTCGACACGCTCTCGCAATTTCCGTTTCTGCGGAAAGACGCGCGCCTGCTCGAAATGGCGACGTGCGTGCGCGCGAAAGCCGACAAGCAAGGACGCTACACGCCGGAATCGGTTTGGCAAGCGTGGGGCGACTGGGAGTTTGGTCAAAAGAAAATCCCGTCGCGGTGGCTCACGCTGGTCGCGCAGCGCGCGCTCGCGCGGTTGAAATGAAGAGACCCGAAGAGTTCTGGAAACCCTTCGGGTCTTGCCTTTTCGCGCGCTTTCGCGCCCTTTCGCGCTACGTCACTAACTCCTTCGGCAAGAAATCGACGCGGTTCAAATATGCCAGCACGGTTTCCTCCGGCAGGAAATCAATCCGCGTGATCGCCGCGTTGTTGATGCCGAACCACGCGTCTTCTGTGCCAACTTTGAAAATCGTCCGCAGCAACAGATTATAAAATCCGCCGTGGCTGACGACCGCGACGCGATCCTCCGTGCCGCCGTGCCGCGCGTACAAGTCGCTCAAGAAACGCTCCACGCGCGCAATCCGCTGTTCCTGCTCTTCGAACGGACGATTCCACCAACCCACGTCACCCAACGTCGCGGGCAAAATCAAACTCGGATAGTGCGCGGCAAAGTACGCGCGATTTTTGCCTGGCTGTCCCACTCGCTCGCCCGTCGCTGGATCGTCGAGATAGATGCCGCCGCTTTCGTGTAACTCTTCCCACGCGATCGGCGGCAAGTTCAATTCGCGCGCGAGGATGCTTGCCGTCGCCACCGCGCGCACCATCAAACTGGTGTACAAATGCGTGATGCCGAAACCGCCAAGATTCTGCCGGTCGAAGGGTGTTTGCAAAGCCACATCGTTGCGCTTCACAAAGCCCGCGAGCATTTCGGCTTGCTGGCGTCCGACCGGCGTTAGTTCCGGGTCATCGCTGCGACCATCACTCGATCCCGTTGTCTCGTACAAAAAATTGTTCGCGGATTGACCGTGCCGAATAAAGTAGAACTGCATGTCTGTTTCTCCAAGAGAGTGATGCTGATTATATCCGATTTCAGAATACAGACAACAGACGACAGACAGCAGAACCAGCGCATGCGCGTTTCTGTTGTCTGTCGTCTGTACTCTGTCGTCTGCGAGCAATTCTACCGCGATTTGAAAACCGTACCTTCGACGACAAACTCGCTGCCATCGCGCGAGATCACGATGATGTCGTCGCTGTCGTTGATGAGGATGGGCGTCTTTTTATCCTCCGCCAACGCGATGATTCGGTTCGTCGCAAAAACGGAGCCCGCTTTGACAATTCGCATCAGCGCGTCGGTATTGCCAATCCCGTCGAGCGAAATCAGCGTTACTTGCGGCTGGAGCGCTTGCAGCAAACTGGCGTTGTTGTTCGTGCTGATCGCATGATGATTGGCTTTGAACAGATCCGCCGGACGCGGAACGAACTTGGCGCAAGCCGCTTCGACATTCGTGTACTCCAGCGTATCCATTCCGCTCAGATCGCCGCCAGTCCAGTAATCGAACGCGCCGAAGGTCAGCCACAACACAATCGAATAATCGTTGTCGTTCTTCCCTTGGACGGTCATACCGCAATTCGTACGCGCGTCTGAATCGCCGACGGCAAGCGCGTCGATCTTGAGCGCCGGTCCCAAATCAATCTTGTCGCCCGGCGACAATCGAATGTGCTTGAACGCGCGCTCCGGCGCATTCACGTACGCGTAATACCCGCGATAAACCGACGAATCGTAAGCCGTCGCTCCGCCGCCGCGATCCAGAACGGCTTTACGGACAACCAGCCCGTGATCGCAGAACAATGAAACCAATCCGCCGATGTGATCGACGTGATAATGCGACGCCAAGAAATAGTCCACTTCCAGTTTGCCCAACACCGCGCGGATTTTTTCCGCGATCGTGGGCGCATAATCTTGCTCGCCTACGTCGATCAAGAGCGATTCGCCGGTCGGACTGACGATCAATTGCGCGTCGCCGTGCCGCACGTCCAACAGTACGATCATCAATTGTCCCGGTTGCCAGCGGCTCACTTCGGTCGGCGGCATCGGCTCAAGTGTCGGCGTCGCACTGGGTTGCATCGTCGCCGTCGGCTGCGGCAGCGCGGTCGGCGGAGGTGTTGCCGTTGGCGGTGGCGGTGGCGCGCACGCAACCCAGGTCAACCACAAAACAAACCAGATCCAGAATCGCAATATATTTTTCATTCATGTTCCTTCGCGGTGACTATTCCGCCTCTTGTCATTTCGAGAGTACATACCGCGCGCAAACCGCTCTCCTGAAAATGGACTGTTGCGCGAGCCGCTGGCTCGCTCTGCGACGGGC
>DYJA01000007.1 GCA_020723345.1 Candidatus Aquidulcis sp.
TTTTTGGAGCGTTTTAAACGATCACACGCTCCGTTGCACAAAACCTACGCTAGAACACCACAATGAACAAGATTTGCATCAGCGCGCGCGTGGATTGCCCGGTGTCGTAGAGGGAACCTCAAGATGGAATTGCGACAGTATCTTACGCTCCTACTCAAATGGGCTTGGCTGATCATTTTGATCATGGGCATTGCCATCGGCTCAACCTATTTCTTTAGCCGCACCATTCCGCCAACCTACCAGGCGACGACGACCCTGCTGGTTGGACGAGTGCTCGAGAATCCTAATCCAAGTACCGCGGAAGTTCAAACGTCGGGCAACTTGGCGCAGGCATACGCGCTCCTGGCAACCCAACCGCCGATCCTCCAATCCACGGCGGACGCAATCAATTGGCCCGAACCGTGGCAATCACTCTACTTTAAGGTTTCGGCAAATACGGTCGGCAATCAATTGCTCCGTATCAACGTGATGGATGGCGATGCGCAGCGCGCCAAACTGATCGCCGACACGTTGGCAAATCAACTCATTTCGCAAGGACCGATCAGTTCGCAACAGAAACAGGCAGAAGAGCAGCGCGCCTTTCTGACCTCCCAGTTGACGCAACTCCGGCAGCAAATTGAAAGAGACCAAAAGACACTGACCGCCTTGACCGCTCAGGCGACTGTTGAGAGCGACCGACTCAGCGCGGGATTGGAGACCAACCCCGGCAAACTCAACGATCTCAATGCGCGGATCGCTACGTTGCAGACGCGCGTGGATAACGCGCAACAAAACTATACCAATATGTCTGCCCTGCTCAACAACGTCTCCAATCTGTTCTTGACTGTCTTGGCGCCCGCGCAACTCCCCACCGCCCCGAGTAGCCCCAACATCCCGCAAAACATACTCCTTGCCGCGTTCGCCAGTCTCATCCTGTCAGGCGGGTCAATCTTTCTTCTAGAATACCTCGACGACACAGTGAAAGACGCCGACGGCACTCGGCAAGTGTTGAACCAGCCGACCCTCGGCACCGTCTGGCGGATCCCAGGCATCCAACAGCCACTCGATCATCTCATCGTTCTCAAGCATCCGCGCTCTCCACTCGCGGAATCATTCCGGGTGTTGCGGACCAACTTGCGCTTTGCCGGGATCGAAAACCCTTCGGGCGTCGTCCTGGTGACCAGCGCCAACCCGAGCGAAGGCAAAACGTTGATCGCCGCCAACCTGGCGATCACGAGCGCGCAGGCGGGCAAACGCGTGATGCTCTTGGATGCGGACTTGCGCCGGGCAACCATGCACCACTTGTTTGGCTTGTCGAACAAAGTCGGGTTGAGCAATTTATTTCTGGATCACCCGCCGGCGCTTCAAGACGTCGTCCAATCCACCTCTGTCGAAGGGCTACGCATTGTCACCAGTGGACCGCAACCCCCCAATCCAGCCGAAATACTTGATTCCGATTACATGGACGAAATTCTGACCAATCTACGCAGTCAGGTCGATCTGCTCATTCTCGATTCGCCGCCGGTGTTAGCCGTGGCGGATTCCGGCATCCTGGGATCCCGTTGTTCGGGCGCGATCTTGATTATCAAAGCCGGGAAGACGCGCAGCGACGCGTGCCGGCACGCGCTCGCCCGGCTCGCTCAAGCCAATGTCAAAGTCCTGGGTGTCGTGCTGAATGGACTCTCGCGCGGGCGCGCGCCAGGTTACACCTCGTATTATTATTCTTCGTGAGGTCGCCCAACCAATCGGCGCACCAGGCGACGGCTACCTAGAACCGAGAAAACGCGACATGAAAACCGTTGAAGAACTGATCCGCAAATATATTGCCGAAAACTTTCTCTTTAGCAATAATGGCTTTCCGTACGCCGACGATGTCTCATTTCTCAACGAAGGCATCATCGACTCGATGAACGTGCTGGAATTGGTGATGTTTGTCGAGCAGACTTTTCGGATCGACGTCGCCGATCAAGAAATCGTGCCCGATAACTTCGATTCGGTGAGTGGATTGGCGCAATACATTCGCCGCAAGTCGCCAACCGTTGGATGAGCGGATGCTGGTCCAGCAATTCCTCGAACAGAGCGCGGACCGCACCCCCAACCAAATCGGCTTGATCTGCGATGGACAACGCTTGACCTACGCGCAGATCGACGCTCAGGCAAACCGTCTGGCAAACGCGCTCAAGGCGCGCGATATTCAGCGCGGCGAGCGCGTTGTGATTTTTCTGCCCAACCGCGTCGAACTCGTCGTCGGAATCTTTGCCGCGCTCAAAGCCGGGGCGGTCTTCGTCGTCGTCAATCACACGACCAAGCCCGACAAACTGGCGTACATTCTCAACAACTGCCAAGCCAGCGCGCTGATCGCCGCCGGGCACCCAATCGAAACCGCGCAGTTGCTGGTGCGCCTGGTTCCATCGCTCAAGACAATCATCCTCACCTCCGCCGGTCAGAACGCTTCACCCGATTTCCTTTCGTACGCGGACATCCAAGCCAACGCGTCAGCGCAACGTCCCCCGCACGTCAACATCGATCTCGATTTGGCTTGTCTGATTTATACTTCCGGCAGCACCGGTGATCCCAAGGGTGTGATGTCCGATCACAGCAACGTGGATTTTGCGACCTCTTCGATCATCTCCTATCTGGAGAACCGGGCAGACGACATTGTGATCAACGTGCTCCCACTTTCCTTTGACTATGGACTGTATCAACTCTTGATGGTTTTCAAGTTTGGCGGAACGCTGGTCTTGGAAAAAAGTTTTGCTTTCCCAGCCGCCACCTTGAAACGCATCGAAGAAGAACGCGTGACCGGTTTTCCCGGCGTGCCGACAATTTTCGCCGTGCTGCTGCAAATGGATCTCCGCCCGTACGATTTATCGCGCTTGCGCTATCTGACGAACACCGCCGCCGCGCTGCCGCCCACGCACATCACCCAGTTGCGCGCCAAGTTTCCGTGGACAAAACTCTATTCGATGTACGGTTTGACCGAAACCAAGCGCACGCTCTACTTGCCGCCGGAACAATTGGACAAACGACCTGGGTCGGTCGGCATCGCGATTCCCGGCACGGAGGTTTGGCTGGAAGACGAGCGAGGCAATCGGCTGGGCACGGACCAAGTCGGCGAGTTAGTGGTGCGCGGTCGCCACGTGATGCGCGGGTACTGGGGCGATCCAGTCGCGACGGCGGCGCGCTTTCGTCCCGGCGCGCTGCCGGGGGAACGCGTGTGTTACACCGGCGATCTTTTCCGCATGGACGCGGAAGGATACTTGTACTTTGTCGCGCGCAAAGACGACATCATCAAAAGCCGCGGCGAAAAGGTCGCGCCGAAAGAAGTGGAAAACGTTTTGTACGGGTTAAAAGGCGTGGTCGAGGCGGCGGTCGTCGGCGTGCCCGATCCGGTTTTGGGCGAAGCGATCAAAGCGTTCGTCGTCGTCGACGACGCGGCTTTGACGCAAGCCGATGTATTGCGACATTGCCGCGCCCACCTGGAAGATTTGATGGTGCCCAAGTCCGTCGAATTTTGCCGCGAGTTGCCCAAGACTTCATCGGGCAAGATCAAAAAGACTGATCTAAAATAGGAGGGCTGTTTCCAACCCCATGAACGAATCAAAACCGATCCGCAAACCAGGGATCCTTTCCAAAGATATTGGCAACGAGAGATTGTTGTACAGCGTCGAGGGAAAAGAGATTCATACACTCAATTCGACCGCGAAACTGATCTGGGAACTATGCGACGGCGAACATTCCAGCGCGGAGATGGAACAAGCGATCAGGGCGAGGTTCGCCGTGAATGAACAGCAAGATGTGATCGGGGATGTTAGGAGAACGCTGGAGACGCTGTGGAGCAAAGGATTGCTGGAGCCATTCTAGCGTTGGCACGCTCCTATCCTCGCTCGGATCGTATTCTGGTTCCTGAAAGGAGGTGAAAAAACATGGAGGAGGTCAGATTGCCCGAGTACGAGACTCCTGAAATCAAGACCTATAGCGATCAGGAAATTCTCGAAGAACTTGGGCAAGCCCGCACCCAAAGTGGTCCCCCGCAGTAGGTAGTCGTGGAGGAGCCAAGCAAAGCCGCATGGCTCCTCCATCTAAAAAACACACCCAGGAAAAATTCGTCGTGGATACTTTGCTCGATAAACTTGCGCCGCACCATTTGGGGATGCGGTTTTTCGATCAGGTAGCAGACATTCGTTCTGACTCGCAGGCGTACATCGATCGCTTCGCCCAGATCTATCATCGATTTCGGAGCGATGGCGCGTCGTCGCCGCTCGTGTTTACCGTACTGACCCAAGCCGATAATCCCTGGGGCAAACCGCTCCTCGCCTTCGATGGGAAAATCCGTTCCCTGGATCGTCCCGGTTTGCTGCACGGTTACGCGTACGAAGTTATTCTCCACGCGATCCTTTCCCGAGTCCGCAGTCACCTTCTGATCCATGCGGCAGTGGTTACGCGCGGCAGCCAAGGCATCGTCGTGGCTGCCGATTCGCACTACGGCAAAACGACCCTGGCGCTGGAACTCGTGCGACGCGGGTGCAACTTTTTATCCGACGAACTCGCGGCAATCGGACGCGCGGATCGACTGGCGCATCCATTCCCGCGCGGGCTTCGCATTCGATCAAACACACTCGATCTGATTGGCTTGCCCGACGCGGCAAACCGCGCCGAGAAATGGTGGGGCAAGTTGTTGATGGACGTCGAAGCGATCCGACCCGGGAGCGTTGACGGAGCCGCGCCGATTAACCACATCGTTATTTTGCGCGACCCGACCGAAGAAAGCGAAACGCCCGGTGCGACCGAACGCGCAATCGCGATCATCGTCGATCGCGCGGACGCGCCAACACTCGCGGCGATTCGACAGATCGAAGGCGTGACCCAGGTCGGCCTAGATCGAAAATCCGACTACGATGTCATTCGCGTCACCGCGCTCCGCACGACTTTGGTAATTCCCCAGATCGACGCGGTGTGCCAGGAACGCGGCGTCTTGGTTCTGGATGTGATCAAATTGCCGGAACGATACCCAACTTTTGATCGCGAGCCGCGCATCGAGAAAATTTCCAAGAGCCAAGCGGTGATGGAATTGCTACGGCGATTTCAGGGCGGGCATCACTCGGCGCTCTTGCGCGAAGAATTCGGCGGCAGTTCGACACGCTTGTTCATGGAACTGGGGGACATCATCCAATCTGCGAATTGTTATCAACTCAACATTGGCTCACTGAATAAGATGGCGGATTTGGTACTCGATTTGGCGGCGGCGTGATGGATCCTAATCGCACAGAGATCGCGGATTCAAATATTACATTGCCGCGTTCTGTTCTTGAGGGAACGCTGGATTTGTGGAGCCAGGCAAGCGAACGCCATTTCTTTCCAATCGTCGGCGGCAGTATGTTTCCGCTGCTGCAAGAAGGCGACCAAGTTCTAGTCGCGCACGGCGCGGCAAACGCGCGACGCGGCGACATTATTTTGTTCCGGCAAGCGGAAACGACTATCGCGCACCGGCTGCTCCACATCCGCAAAAGCGCTGACGCGATCCTCTTCATCGCGAAAGGCGACAACGTTCCGCACGCCGATCCGCCGGTAAGCGCGAGCGCGGTCATCGGGCGCGTGGTGGCGATCAGACGCGCAAACCGGCTGATGTCGTTGGAGACTCCGCGACAGCGAATTTTCGGCGCGGTGATCGCCAACCTCGCGATCATTTCAGAGCAAGTCGACAACAAGAGCCATCGCCTCAAACAAAGATGCCTGGGTTCCCAGCCCAATCGCGCCACCGCATTTTTGCGCCGGAGCGCGCAAGCATTGCTCGCGCGCGTTCTACGCATCGCGCGAACACTTGCCAGCAGAGATGCTTGATCGTGGACAAGCCATTCGCGTTTGAAAACCACAACAGCCAGACGCGCGAATTTGTTTCCGACGCGACGCGCGTGTTGTTGTGCGATTTTGCCGCAGGCGATCTGAAACGCTCGCTACATCACGTCGATGCCGATTGGGATGAGGTGTTCGACGCAGTCTGCCGAAACGGTTTGCTCGGTTTGACGCACCGCTATCTTTCGAACGACGCCGCGCGCGATTATCCGCCCCGCGCGTTTCGGCAGCGAATCGATGAAACATTTCGCGCTGGGGCGTTGCGGCTCGCGCTGATGTATCGCAATGTCGGACTAGTACTCGCGCGGCTGACGAACGCGCGACTGAATTTTATCGTCGTCAAAGGTCCCGCGCTCGCGTACCGCGTCTATCCCGATCCGGTCTTGCGTCCGTTCAACGATGTGGATCTGATCGCGCGCGAACGCGATTGGGAGAACGTACACCAATGTCTTGTCGGAATGGGATTCGAGCCGGAGCGCGATCTGCCGCAGCCGCCGCCGAAACTCGCGCCGCACATCGCGCCGTTCGTGCCATACGAAATGGCGTACTGGCAGCCCGCGCTCAAGTTGATGGTCGAGGTTCAGTACGACGACTTGCTCGTGGCGGGGCTATTCTCGCGCGACGTCGAAGGTTTCTGGCAGCGCGCGGAATGGATCGCTATCGAAGGCACGCGCGTTCGCACTTTGGCGCTGGACGATCATTTGATTTATCTGTGCGCGCACCTTCATCGCCACGGCTTTGCGCGCTTGAACTGGTTCTCCGATCTCGCGTTCATCGTGCGCGATCACGCGACGGAAATCGATTGGGCGCGCTTGATCAAGACAGCGAAAACGGAGCAAGCGCAAGTGCCGGTGTACTATTCGCTCTACTTCCTCGATCACCTGCTCGGCGTGCGCTGTCCGCCGGACGGACTGACCGCGCTCGAGCCCGACTATTTGCGCCGCCGCTTGCACGAGCATTTCGTACCGGCGCAAGCCGTTCTTTCTTTACAACCGATGCCGTATCCTCATTTCGGTTTTTATTTTGTTCCTCTCCTCAAACGCGTGCTTCCCGATTTTCTCGTGATGGGACGACGTTGGGAGAAAATTCTGTCGCTCGTTCGCGCGTTGTGTCCGCCCGAGCCGTGGCTGCGCCACGAGTACACTCTCGACGGAAAAACGCGGATCGCAAAATATTATTGGCGGCATCTAAAAAAAATATTGCGCCAATATTTGAACGATATTCGCTACGCGCTCTGCGCGTCGCGACGACACGCAACCGGACAATCTTAAAATGTGTGGAATTGTCGGCGTCCTAAATCTGAATGATCGTCCGCCAACTGAAACGACGATGCTGCTCCAAATGCTGGAGATGCTCCGCCATCGCGGACCCGATGGCTTTGGCATTTATCGCGATCAGCACGTCGGCTTGGGCAACGCGCGCTTGAGCATCATCGATCTCAGTAGCGGCGATCAGCCCATCGGCAATGAAGATGGAACGGTGTGGATCGTTTTCAACGGCGAGATTTTCAACTACGTCGAATTGCGTCCGCAGTTGCAAGCGCGCGGGCATCGCTTTGCGACGCAATCCGACACCGAAGTGATCGTGCATTTGTACGAGGATTTCGGACCCGACTGCTTGCAGTACCTGAATGGGCAATTCGCGATCGCGCTGTGGGACGCGCGGCAGCGTCAACTCTTTCTCGCGCGCGACCGGCTCGGCGTGCGTCCGCTCTTTTTCACCGTGAACGACGGTCGCTTGATTTTTGGATCGGAGATCAAGTCGCTTTTCGCGCACCCCGGCATCGCCGCTGAAATCGATCCAAACGCGCTCGCGCAGATTTTTACGTTTTGGAGCACGCTCTCGCCGCGCACGATTTTCCAAAACATCCGCGACGTTCCGCCGGGACATTATTTGCTGGCGCGCGACGGCGAGTTCGACATCCATCCGTACTGGTCGCACGATTTTTCGCCGACGGCAGACGCGGCGCGCCCGCCGCAAGAATATCTCGACGCGCTGGAAAGTTTGCTGATCGACGCGACGCGCATCCGCCTGCGCGCCGATGTGCCGGTCGGCGCGTACCTTTCCGGCGGCTTGGACTCGTCGACGACGACCGCGATCATTCGCCAGTACACCAACGCGCGGCTCGATACTTTTTCGATTGCGTTTGCCGACAATCCCGAATTCGACGAGAGCCAGTTCCAACGGCAGATGGCGAATTACTTGGGAACGAATCATCAAGTCGTGCATTGCGCGCACGCCGACATCGCGCGCGTTTTCCCCGACGTGATCTGGCACACCGAAACGCCAATTCTCCGCACCGCGCCCGCGCCCATGTTTCTGTTGTCCAAACTCGTCCACGCCAATCGTTTCAAAGTTGTGGTGACCGGCGAAGGCGCGGACGAATTTCTCGCCGGGTATGATATTTTCAAAGAGATGCAAGTGCGGCGATTCTGGTCCAAGCGCGCCGATTCGCAAATGCGCCCGCTGCTGTTGCGGCGGCTTTACCCCGACATCAAAGGTTTGGGCGATAGCAACTCGGCGTACCTCACGGCATTTTTCAAAAAGAATCTGACCGACACCGCGTCGCCGTACTACTCACACGCGATTCGTTGGAACAACACCGCGCGCCTGCGTCGATTTCTCGCGTTCCCTTCGCCGGTCGACTTTGATCAAATCGCGCTGCCGCCAGATTTCGCGCGCTGGTCGCACCTCGCGCAAGCGCAGTATCTGGAGATCTCGATTTTTCTCTCGCAGTATCTTCTTTCATCGCAAGGCGACCGCGTCGCGATGGCGCACTCGGTCGAAGGGCGTTTTCCGTTTCTCGATTATCGCGTCGTCGAATTTTGCAATCGCCTGCCGCCGGATCTCAAATTGCGCGGGCTGACGGAAAAGTGGCTGCTGAAACAGTTGGGGCGCAAGTTGCTCCCCGCCGCGATCTGGCAGCGTCCCAAACGTCCGTACCGCGCGCCGATTCATCGCAGTTTCTTTGGCGCGCACACGCCGGATTACGTGCGCGAATTATTTTCGGAAGGCGCGTTGAAAGCAAGCAACTTGTTCGACGCGACGGCGGTAACGCAACTCGCGCGCAAAGCCATGTCCGGCGCGCGCTTGGGCGAAACGGACGATATGGCGCTCGCGGGAATTCTGTCCGCTCAATTGGTGTACCAACAGTTCGTCAAGGATTTTCGCAAGCCGACAATTTCTCAAAACGGATATTTGCGAGTGATTGATCGATTGTAGTTTGTACCAAACCGCTGGAAGCGGTTACTACAAACTTTAGAGGTGCAAGCCATTGATGGACTCTGCTAGTCATCCTTTCTCCAAACACGCGCTCGATCTCAACGCGGCGGAAGAAGCCGCGCGCATCATCGCCAGTTTGCGCCGGAACGTTCACGAAAAATTGCATCGGCAAGGCGCGGTGCTGGGCATCAGCGGCGGAATCGATTCATCCACCGTGCTCGCGTTGTGCGCGCAAGCGTTTGGCGCGCCGCGCGTTTGTGCGCTTTTATTGCCGGAGAGGGAATCTGATCCGGAGAGCGCGTCGCTGGCGCAGATGGTCGCGGATCATTACGGCGTGCCAACAATCACCGAAGACATCACCGCGGCGCTCGAGGGGGCGGGGTGCTATCGCCGCCGGAACGACGCGATCGCGCGCGTGTTCCCGGAATACGGCGCGGGCTGGAAAGCCAAGATCGTACTGCCGGGGAATCTGCTCGAACAGGAAACGCTCAACGTTTTTTCGCTCGTCGTCACAGCGCCGGACGGAAAAGAACTCAGCCGGCGTCTGCCGCTGCGCGAGTATTATCAAATCGTCGCCGCGTCCAATTTCAAACAGCGCACGCGCATGGCAATGCTCTATTACCACGCCGAGTCGCGCAACTATGCCGTGATCGGCACGGCGAACAAAAACGAACACGACCAGGGATTTTTCGTCAAGCACGGCGACGGCGGCGTGGATGTCAGTCCCATCGTCCATCTCTTCAAAACCCAGGTTTATCAACTCGCGCGCTATTTGGATGTGCCGGAGGAGATTCAAAAACGTACGCCAACCAGCGACACGTACAGCGGCGGCAGCACGCAGGAGGAATTCTTTTTCCGCGTTCCTTTTGAAATCTTGGACGTGATCTGGTTCGGCTACGAGCACGGCGTTCCCAACGCGGAAATCGCCGGCGCGCTCGATCTTCAGGTCGAGCAGGTCGAGCGCGTGGTCAAAGACATCGTACGTAAACGGCGGACGACGGAATATTTGCGAACCGCGCCGCTCGGCGTCGACAGAGATCCTGCGAGTCCCTGAAAATCCAAAGGGTCTGGGCGGCACATCGCGCCCACGGCTGGATCAACAAGTTGATCCAGCCGTGGGCGCGATTTTCAACGCTTGTGGTATACTGAACGCCGAAGATTTCCTTTGCGCTGAGGATTTTCGATCATGCAAAATATCGCGATGCAACGACTTGACAGCCAGCAGATCGCGCAGACCAAGTTCAAGACGCCGCGCGAAATCGTGACCTGGCTCGGCGCGCTCCAAGCCCAGGACTACGCCGGAGCAAAATGGTCCGTCGGGCTGCGCTTGCCCGGCAGCGCTGAGTCCGAAATCGAACAAGCCCTCGCCGACGAAATCATCGTCCGAACCTGGGTCGTGCGCGGTACGTTGCATTTCGTCGCGGCACCGGACGCGCGCTGGATGCTCGCGCTCGTCGCGCCGCGTCTCAGCGCCGGCAGCGCGCGGCGATACAAAGAACTCGAACTCGACGCGCGCACGCTGGCGCGCAGCAACGCGATCCTCGCTCAAGCATTGCAAGGCGGCAAGCAACTCGCGCGCACCGCGCTGCTCGCGATCCTTGAACAACACGGCATCTCGACTCAAGGACAGCGCGGCGTGTACATGTTGCAACGCGCGTCGTTGGACGGATTGATTTGTCAGGGCGTCATGCAAGGTCGCGATTCTACATTCTTGTCGCTCGACTCGTTTCCGAAAAGCAAAACGTTCGAACGCGATGAAGCGCTGGCGCAATTAGCGCAGCGATATTTCACGAGCCGCAGTCCGGCGACGCTGCAAGATTTCGTGTGGTGGTCGGGATTGTCGACGGCAGAAGCGCAAGCCGGTTTGGCGGCGGTGCAATCGAAATTCGTTCAGGAAACGCTCGACGGCAAAACGTATTGGCGCGCATCTTCCAAACCGACAGCGAAAAGCAAATCCCCGACCGCGTACCTGCTGCCGGGGTTCGACGAATATTTGCTCGGTTACAAAGATCGAACTGCATCGCTCGACGAGCCGCGCTACAAAAGGTTGACTCCACCAAACGGTATGCTGCCGCCGACGATCGTGATCGATGGTCACGTTCGCGGAACCTGGAAACGCACATTTGAAAAAAGCGCGGTGGTCATCGCCGCCAGTCCTTTTACGAAATTTGCCGCCGCCGAACGTCGCGCGCTTGAAACTGCCGCGCGGCGTTACGGCGAATTTCTGGGAATGTCTTGCCGCATCACCGGCGTTTGACCGAGTCCGTTCGATGCCTCATTCGCGATTTTCCAATCCATAACACGCCGCGCCGATCAGCGCGGCGTCGGGATTGAGAATGACGCGCACCGGAACCGAACGCAGCAATTCGGTAAATCGTCCTTTGCGCGTAAATCGCCGCAAAAATGTTTCTGCGCGCAAGTATTCCAGAATGCGCGGCGGAATTCCGCCGCCCAGGTACACCCCGCCCGTCGCCATAATCTTCAGCGTCAGATTCCCCGCTTCGCTTCCCAGGATCGCAACGAAGAGTTTCAGCGTCGCCACGCAAATTTCGACTTGATTTTCGAGCGCGTGTTGAATGATGATCCGCGTCGGGTCGTTCGTCGCGGCGAGCGATTCGCGCAGCCAATCCGGTTCGTGCATTCCCTGGCGATCTTTGAGAAACGCGTACACGTTCGGCAAGCCGATCCCTGCTGCGATGCGCTCGTAACTGACGTGATCCATCTGTTCCCACAGGTATCGCAGCAGATCGATTTCCTGCGCGGTCGTCGGCGCAAAATCGACGTGACCGCCTTCGGATGCGTGCGCGCGGTAGCGTCCGCCGCCCCAAGTCAGAAACGCCTCGCCCAAGCCGGTGCCCGGCGCGATCACCGCGAGCGCGCCGCGTTCGACCGGCTTGCCCGCGTTCAACGTTTCCCAGTCCGCCGGTTCGAGAAATGGAATCGCGTTCGCGATCGCTTCGAGATCGTTCAGCAAAAACACCGGCGCGTTGCCGAGCGTTTCACTGAGCGCGCGCGCGTCCACCTCCCACGGCAAATTGGTCACCTGCGTGCGCTGAGCGACGACGGGGCCCGCCACATCAACACACGCGCGCGCGACGCGCCAATTCTTGTCCGTCAGAAATTCGCGGACAATCGCTTCCATCGACGCGTACTCTTTGCTGGAAAATGTTTGCTGCGCCACCGGCGCGCGCGGACCGCGTTCGCGCGTATAGATCGCGAGCGCGGTTTTTGTCCCGCCGATATCGCCAGCCAGCAACAATTCATTCGCGCGATTCATTTTTCCTCTCGCACCTTATCCGGTCACCAACACGCTTTCGGCATTGCGTTCTTGGAACGCGTACAAACCCAGGAACCCGACAACTGCCAGCATCGCCCACGCGACAAACGGCACCCCCGGCGCGATGCTCGCCAGCGAGTTACCCAACGGCGGCGCAAGCAGATTACCGAGCGCGCTCATGCTCATCACCATCCCCGTCGCCGTACCGGCATACGTCGCGCCGATCCCTTCCGTTTCGAGAATCAACGTGATAAAGACGCCCATGAATCCATCGCGCACCATCCCGACCAGCACCACCGCCAGCCAGACCGCGATGCCATCGACCATCGAGAGCGAACCGACGCCGACGATCATCGCGATCACGGCTGCCAGCAAAACCTTGCGACGCGAACCCAGCCGATCCGACCACACGGCAATCGGCACGACGAAAAGCATACTCGCGAAATGAAACGCAGACGCCGCGCTGTCCGCGCTGCTCGCGAGCCAACCTTGCCCGCGCAGATACAAGGGCAGATAACCCAGCGTGCCTTGAATGCAACCGCCGACGCTCAACATGATCAAACCCAGCCACCAGACTCGTCGGATGCGCGCAACTTGACGCAGCGCTTGCGGAATTGGAACCGCGCCGGTTTGCCGGATCGGCATCGCGCCGCCGGGCGCGGATTTGGCAAACAGCCACGGAACGCTCAACGCGATCGCAATCGCGCCGTAGAAAAACAAAACGTTGCGCCAGCCGCCCAACCACGGCGACAAGATCGTCGCGCTGATCATCGAACCGATCATAAATCCGAACGCAAAGCCCATCGCCAAAACGCCGTTCGCCAAACCGAGTTGCCGGCGCGGGAACCACATCCCGACCGCCTTGATCGTGTTCATCGCGACGAGCGGCGACGCGCAGCCGAACAAAAGGACCGCGGCGAGCAGCGACGGAAAATCGTACGCCAAGCCGCGCAGCGCGCCGAACGCGCCAATCAACACCGCGCCCGCCGCGAGAATGCGCGTGGGCCCGAGCCGGTCGCCGAGCGCGCCCCACGCCAAAAGCATCACGACGGCTGGCAAAGAACTGATGCCCCAAGTCAAACCGATCTGCACCAGATCCAAACCCAGGGCGGTAGAAATTTCTTTGAACAAAACAGTTATGCAAATCAATGGCGCTGCCGCGACGCAAGCATTCGTCGCCATCGCCAGAGTCAGCATGTACCATTTGTAATTTGCGTTGATGTGTTCACTGCTCACGGACTAGATCCATCTCCAATGTCTTCGGCGTCAACGAATAAGCAACGAACCCTGGCACTTGCGTTCCCGCCAGGGCAAGTGTAAACGAATCTCAATCACGCGGATTCGTTTATTCGTTGCTTATTCGTTGACGCTGCGCCCCGTCGCGTTCTACTCGATGGCTGACAGATTCTCGTTGATGATCTTCATCGCCTGTGGCGCCAACACCTTGGGCATGTGCGTCGCCATTTGTTCCAGCGTCATCCCGCCGACCGTATCCAGTTGCATCAGCGCCAACTGCGCGGCGAAATATTTTTCCAACACCGCACGGCTGCGAACATCTTCCACCAACGTTCGCAGCGGCAAGCCGGTGTGGAAACGCGCGCGCGTCGCAGATTTCGCTTCGCCTTTGAATGTGAACTTGCCCGTCAAGTGAATGTCGCGCGCCGAACTGCCGACCAACACCTCGAACTCGCCCGCTTCGGCGATCCAGCGCTTCACCGCCGGATCATAGTACGCCAGCGACTCTTCGTCCAACATCAGCGTCACCGTTTTTGTTTCACCGGGTTCGAGCGCGACTTTGGCGAACGCTTTCAACTCTTTTTCCGGGCGCACGAGCCGCGATTCAACATCGCGCACGTACACCTGAACGATTTCGCTGCCCGCGCGCGCACCGGTGTTCTGAACGTCGACGCTCACCGCGAGTTGTTCGCCCGCGCCCAGTTCGGTTTTGCTCAAACGCAGATTGCGATACGCGAACGTCGTGTACGACAAACCAAAGCCAAACGGGAAAAGCGGCGCGATTTCTTTCTTGTCGTAGTAGCGATAGCCGACAAAAATTCCTTCGCCGTACCGCACTCGACCGTTCTCGCCCGGGTAATTGATGTACGCCGGATTGTCCTGCAACCGTTTCGGAAAAGTCGCCGGCAGTTTGCCGGACGGATTCACGTCGCCGAACAACACATCGGCAATCGCGTTGCCGGTTTCCTGACCCAGGTACCACGCTTCGACGACGCCCGCGACCCGGTCGAGCCAGTTCATCGTGATCGGCGAACCGGCGGTGATGACGACAATCGTTTGCGCGTTCGCGGCGGCGACTTGCTCGATCAATTTGTTTTGCTCGCCGGGCAAGTCCATGTCGACGCGATCAAAGCCCTCGCTCTCCCATTCGTCTGTCAAGCCGACGAACACCAGCGCGACGTCGCATTGCGCGGCGAGCGCGGCGGCTTGCGCGATGGAATCGGCTGGCAGTTTCTGCGCGCACCCGATTCGCAAATTGCGCCAATGCGGACCGATCTCCGGCACGTACTCGACGGTCAATTGATGCGATTTGCCGGACTCGAGTGCAATGTCGCCTTTCTCAGGTTTGCCGTAGCGCGAATCCCACACACTCGGGCTGTCCCAGAGATTGACAACCTGGGCGCCGTCCACCGACAACCGGCTCCTGCCCACACTCGCGAGACTAAATTCGTACGTCCCGGTTTCGGGCACGTTGAACGCGCCGGTCAGGCGCACGGAAAAGTTTGTGCCTTTGACGAATTTCAGGTTGTCGTCCATCCAAACGAACTCGGCGTTGCGCGTCGTTTCGGTGTGCGCGGGCGCGCCCGCGAATTCTCGATTGGAAAAGTACTGCATCGTCAAGCCATGCGCGTCGCTCAGCCAACCCATATCGAACAGCGGTGTGTTCTTGCGTGTGCTGCACCCAATCGCGTACTCGACGCGAATGGAATCGCCCGCGCGCTGCTGAATGCTATCGAGCGGCGCCGCGGCGTAATGCGGGATGACGCGCACGCTCCCGCCGCCGCGCACGACCGCCCATTTCGCGCCCTCGCCGATCACCGCGATGGATTTGACGCGATTCGGATCGAGCGGCAGCACCGCGCGCTCGTTTTTGAGCAGCACGATCGCTTGGCTCGCGGCTTGGCGCGCGATGGCGCGATGTTCCGCTTTGTCGATCGCGCGCTCCGGTTGCAATTCAGGATGTTCGAACACGCCGGCGCGTTCGATAGTATACAACAGTCGGCGGATTTTGTCATTGATGAACTCTTCGCTGACATTGCCCTGCTTGACCTGCGCCAGCGCTTTTTCGCCCATCCAGCGCGCAGGACCCGGCATTTCCAAATCCATTCCGCCTTTGACGGTGTTCGCGTTGTACGACCCGAACCAGTCGGATATGACGATGCCGTCGAAACCCCATTCGCCTTTCAAAATGTCGAGCAAGGTGTACGGGTTTTCGCTGGCGTAAACACCGTTGACGCGATTGTACGACGACATGACTGACCAGGGTTTCGCTTCGCGAATTGCGATCTCAAACGGTCGCAAATAAATTTCGCGGAACGTGCGCTCGTCGACTTCGGAACTCATCGACATTCGTTCGAATTCCTGATCGTTGCAAACAAAATGCTTGATGCACGCGCCGACGCCCTGGCTCTGCAAGCTGGTGATATATGCAATCGCCATGCGCGCGGTGAGGTACGGGTCTTCGGAGTAACATTCAAAGTTGCGTCCGGCGAGCGGCGCGCGCTGAATGTTGACCGTCGGCGCGAGCAGAATGGATGCGCCTTTCGCCTTGGTTTCCTCGCCAAGCGCCGCGCCAACGCGCTGGACGATCTCCGGATCCCAGGTCGCTGCAAGCGCGGTGCCGCACGGAAAACACGCGGAGGTGACGCCGGACTGCATACTCGTGCCGCGCGCGCCGATAGGTCCATCGGTGACGCGGATTGATGGAATGCCCAAGCGTTTGATCGGCACGGTGTGCCAAAAGTCCGCCCCGGCTAACATCGAAACTTTTTCTTCCAAGGTCATTTGCGCGATGAGTGCTTCGATTTTTTCGTTCACGATTCTTCTCCTTGAAGTGTAGGACAAATTTGCAAATTTGTCCTACGCGCCGCGCAACCGCGGCACATCCGCCAGCAAGCGCTGGGTGTATTCGTGCTTTGGCATCGCGAAAACTTTTTCCACGGGTCCCTGTTCGACCAGTTCGCCCTGATACATCACTAGAATCCGGTCGCTTACATAGTACGCCTGACCCAGGTCGTGCGTGATGAAAATGATTCCCATGTTGTGCTGCTTGCGGAGCGCGAGCAGCAAGTTGAGTACCGTCACGCGCAGCGACGCATCAAGCATACTCGTCGGCTCGTCCGCGATGAGCAACTCGGGTCCGATCACCAACGCGCGCGCGATCATCACGCGCTGCACCTGCCCGCCCGAAAGTTGATGGGGCCATTTGTCCAGCGTGTCTGCCGGGTCGAGTCCAACTTCGCGCAGCGCCGCCTCAATACGCTGTGTGTGCTCTTGGCGCGGCAAGCCGTGATTCAATAATTTGAGCGCGTTCTCCAGGACGCGGCGGTTGGTGTAAAACTGATTGAACGCCGCGAAGGGATCCTGAAAGACGCCTTGCACTTTGCGCCAGTACGCTTTGAGATCGTTACTGCGCCGGAGATCTGTCACATCCTCGCCGCGCAGCAAGATGCGCCCGCCGGTCGAATCCAACAATCGCAGCAAAAGCCGCGCGAGCGTCGTCTTGCCGCTGCCGCTCTCGCCGACAATCGCGACGATTTCGCCGGGCTGGATGCTGAACGACACGCGCTCGACGGCGCGTACGGCATGGTCGCCGTGACCGAATGCGCGCTGGAGATCGCGCGTTTCCAACAGAGGAACCTGGGATGAATGCGCGCTCATGACTGCGCCTCCTTGCCGCCTGCCGTTTTGGATTGCTCAAACACCCACCAGCACGCCGCATAACGTTCTTCCTCGCCGACAATCGGCGGCTCCTCGCGCGAACAAATCTCCATCACGCGCGGACAGCGCGGATGAAAACGACAGCCGGTTGGCGGATAACGTAAATCCGGCGGCGCGCCGCGAATTCCTTCGAGTTGATGTTCGCGCACGCGCAAGTCCGGATCCAAGGTCGAAGTGATCAAAGCGTGCGTGTACGGATGGCGCGGCTCGTTGACAATTTGCTGGGTCGTCCCGATCTCTGCGACTTTGCCTGCGTACATCACGATGATGAAATTCGCAATGTTGCTCAGCATCGGCAAATCGTGCGTGATATAGACGATGCGCGTGATAAAGCGACATTCCAAAAGTAATTTCAGCAGCAACACGAGTTGCTTTTGCGACGACACGTCGAGCGCGGAGGTCGGCTCGTCCGCAATCAGTACTTGTGGATTGAGCAGCGTCGAGATCACCGCGACGACGCGCTGGCGCATCCCGCCGCTGAGTTGATGCGGATAACTTTCCAGCACGCGCGCCGGCAGCGAAAGTTGTTCCAGTCGTTCGCGCGCCTGCTCGATTGCCGCGCGCGGACGCACCGTCGAATCGTGCGCGCGTACCACGTCCACGACGAAATCGCGTACGCGCGCGGTCGGGTTTAGCGAATTCATCGCGCGTTGCGGCAGCAACGCGACCATTTTGCCGTGCCAATCGCGGGGAAATTTGGCTTGTTCGACCAACGAAAAAGTTTTGCCATTCAAAGACATTTCGCCGCCCTTGACGTTGAGCGGCGGACGCGCGGTCAACGACATCACCGCCGCGAGCGTGGACTTGCCGCAGCCCGATTCTCCGGCAATGCCCAGCACGTCGCCTTCGCGAATCGCCAACGATACGCCGTCCACCGCTTTGACTTCCGGTCCCGAGCCAGCCGCGTAATAGGCGCGGACGTTTTTGATAATCATCTTTTCCCTCATCGCTTTCGCAAGCGCGGATTTAGAATTTCGTCCACGCTCGCCTGCAACAGCAAAAGCGAGAACGCGATCAGCGTGAGGAACAATGCCGGCGGCACGAATCCCCACCACGCGCCCGTGCGTACCGATTCCCAGAGTAGCGCCCAGTGCAACATTTGCCCCAGCGAAATCGTGTTGCTCGGTCCGAGTCCCAACATGCTCAACGCGGCTTCCTGCAAAATGCCGGTGTTGAGTTGCAGCACGAACGCCATGACGACGTACGAAAGCATGTACGGCAAAATCTCCCAAATGATCAGGGATAGCGTTCCCGCGCCGGAAAGACGCGCGATGTCGACGTGCTCGCGCGTGCGCAGACTGCTCGTCTGCGCGCGTACCGCGCGCGCCGTCCAGGGCCACGACGTGAGTCCGATGATCAGCCCCATCGCAAAGATCGAGCGCGTGCTGATCGCGATGGAGAGCAGAATCAAAATGACGATGGACGGGATCGTGATCACGACGTTGGTGAATGCCATCAACACTTCTTCGACGATGCCGCCCAGGTAGCCCGCCATCGTGCCGATCAGCAATCCGATCAGGATCGCTTCCAATCCCGCAATCACGCCGATGATGAGCGAAGTGCGCGTGCCGTGCATCAATTGCGTGAACACATCACGACCAAAGTTATCGCTCCCCAACCACAGCGTCGCCGAGGGTGGATCGTACAAACCGCCGACCGTCTTCATCGGATTGTCGCGACCCAGGATGATGGGACCCAGGACGCCAAAACCGACGACCAGCACCAACATGCACCCGCTAAAGAGCAACCGCCGATTGATCATGCCAAAGATTCCGAAAAATTTTCTCAGCCCGGTCAGGAAAACCGAACCCGAGTCGAACGACGCGTGTTCTGATGTTGCGACTGTCATACGACCTCCTAGCGTTCCCCGATGGTCCGGGCGCGAATGCGCGGGTCAATAAAACCATACGCGATGTCTACCAAGAAATTCGCGATGAGCACGCCGATCATAATCAAGAGCGTGATGCCCTGAATGACCGGATAATCGTTCTGGCGAATGGAACCGAAAAGCAAACTGCCGATCCCAGGATACGAAAAGACGATTTCGGTGATGAGCGCGCCACTGACCATCGACCCGATGGCGAGCGCGAGCCCGGTAATCTGCGGCAACATCGCGTTGCGAAAAATGTAGGCGATGATCCGATTATCGGCGACGCCCAGACTGCGCGAATAGCGCACGTAATCCGCGTCTAACTCGTAGATCGACATCGCGCGCATGCCGACGGACTGCCCGCCGATAAAAATCAGAACGAGCGACGAGAACGGCAAAACGTAATGCTCCGCCGCGCTGCGAAAAAATTCCCAGGTCGGCGCGGGTGTCATCGCGAAACTGTAGCCGCCTGCGACCGGAAAAATCGTAAAATGCACGGCAAATAAATAGAGCAGGATGATGGCGAGGCAGTAATAGGGCATACTGGAAATGAACATGAAAATCGGAAAGACGCCGCGATCCAACACGCCTTTCCGGTACGCGGTCAGCACTCCCAGCAAATTACCGAGTGTCCAGCCGGTCAAGATCGCCGGTAATTGGAGCGCGATCGTCCACGGCAGCGCCTGCGCGATCAAAGTCTGCACGCGCGCGGGCGAACGCGCGAACGAAATTCCCAGATCGCCGCGCGCCAGATTGCCCATGTAGCGCAGAAATTGTTCGTGCATCGGCTTGTCCAAACCAAATTCGGCGATGTAAGCGGTGTAAACACCTTTTGCCGCTTCGCTGCTGAGCGCGCCTCCCGTTGTCATCTCGCTGACGATCACATCGACCGGGTTGCCGGGGATCAATCGAGGCAACAGGAAATTGAGCGTCAGCGCGATGCAGAACGCGAGCGCGAACCATAGAATTTTGTTCATCAAGTAACTGTGAAATCGAGTCATCGTGCCTCCTTGGAGATTGGAGATTAGAGATAAATCTCCAATCTCCAATCCCTAATCTCTGTTCTCTACCGCGCGATCGATTTGATCTTGTAGAGGATCTTGATCCCCGCTTGCTGGTGCATGGGCGGCGCCCACGGGTTCTCCGAAGTCGGGAAACCGGTCCACACCGATTCGTTGAATTCGTAGAACTCGAGCGGTCGGTACATCAGCCCGATGCCCGGAATGTTCTCGATGAAGATCTTGTCGAGTTGGGCGAAGAGTTGCTTCTGGGTCGCTTCGTCGGTCGCCGCGGCGGCTTTGTCAAGCAGTTCGTACGTGCCCGCCGGAGGTTTGAATCGTCCATAGTTCCAGAACGCCTGCGTGCCGCGATCCGGCACATCGCGATCGTCGAGCATGTCGCGCAAGCGCTGCCAGGGCGCCGCCGGCGTCGAGGCGGTGATCGCAAAGAGCGCAAGTTCAAAGTCGCCGTTGCGGACGCGGCTGGTCACGACCGGTTGCTCTGGAAATTCGGTATTGATGTCGATACCGTTCTCCTTCGCGCTTTGCGACACCAACGCGAGCGCGGTCATCCAGTCGGTCCAGCCGTACGGCGTGATGACTTTCCACGGACCGAGGCGCGTGCCATCGGGCAAGACGTAGATGCCGTCCGCGCCCTTCTTCGCCCCGAGATCTTTCTCCAGGATTTCCTTGCCTTTGGCGGGGCTATACTCCCATCCCAGGTTCTTCACTTGATCGGCATTGAAGAACTTGGCTTCGCCGCCGGTCGGCAGAATCAAACTCGATTGCGCAGGAGTCGAGTAGCGGGACATGGCGGTCTGCGCGATCAACGGATAGTTGATCGAGTAGGCAATCGCGCGGCGCACTTTGACGTTGTCCAAGCCCTTCTTGCTCGTGTTGATGTGCATCATCGGAATACCACCGGGAACATGATACGGCTCTTGCTTGAACCAGGTGCCCACCGGTAGTTTCTTTTGTTCCCACATCAGCCAGATCTGCGGCGTGAACTGTTGCATAAAGTCCAACTCGCCGCGCTGGAACGCGAGGTTGCCATCGTCGTTGCTCTTGAAGATCGGATGGACGATGTACTTGGGCGCGGGAAGACCGTAAACTGTTTTGCCCCAATAATCATCGTTGCGCACCAACGCGACGCGCTCCGCCGAAGCGGTCTGGATTTTGAACGGACCAGAGCCAACGGGATTCATGTCGACGATCTGCGACAGCGCGGTGCCGGATTTCTCGCGTTCGGTCCAAATGTGCTTGGGGAGAACGCGGGTCGCGGCAAGACGTTGCCTGACGATGCCGGGATTGACGACCTTGGTATCGAGTTTCAGTTGGATCGTGCGATCGCCGGTGGCAGTCATCTCAGCAACGTATCGCCAAAAATCGCTGTAGACGAGATCTTTGTAGGTTTTGGCGAGACTAAAAGTGTAGACGACGTCTTCGCTGGTCAATGGTTTGCCATCCTGCCACTTGGTGCCGTCCTGCAAGGTAATGACGATCGTGGTCGCGTCCGTGAACTTGTACTCTTTGGCGAGAAGTGGATCAAGGTTGCCGGTGATCTGGTTGAACGCGAAGAGCGTTTCGTAAACCTGCTCGTGGATGTTGTTGCAGGGCCACCCAGGTACTCCAGCCAAGGGATTGAAAGTGGCTGGCGGTCCCCATTGGAAACCACCCACGTAGAGCGTTTCGTTGCGCGGCAGTTGTCCGGGCGCTGCCGGTGCAGAGGTTGGCGCGGTCGTTGGAGCCGGCGCGGCGGTTGGCGCGGCGGCGGCTTTGGTTGGTTCAGACGCTTTCGTTGGAGCGGCAGGAACTGCCGTCGGGGCGGCTGGGGGCTGGGTCGGCGCAGGCGCGGGCGCGGCTGTCGGCGCACCACAAGCCGTCACGACCAAAGCCAGAACCGCGATGATGAGGCAGCATTGCAGAATTCGCATTTTCATTTTCTCCTCCAAATAGAGTTGAGAATGGGTTTGGGCTAACCGATCAAGAACGAGAAACTGGGTCGCGTTTGCCTCCTTTCGACCGAATGGTCACTCGCGTTTTGCTTTGGAACTGTCAGATTTCCCACTGATAGAATTTTGTTTGATTGCGCGACAAACAAAAAGCACCGACGAATAATCAACGAATAAGCGAATGTACACAGGCACGCGTGATTCGTTTATTCGTTGGCTATTCGTTGACGCGTGTACGAATCGTAGACCGAGCGAATCTTCAGCGCCGCGCGCGCTCGATCCAGCGTCCACCCCTCCGGCAGAGGACAGGAAATCGTGACTGTCCGAGTCGCGGGCAAATCGAAATAGTTGTCGCTGAAGATCACGTCCGCGCCCTCCAGCGACAATTCGACCAAGCGCGCGAGCGCGCGCGCTGACAATTCCGCGATCAATTGGTTTTTATCAACGCGCAAATTTGCAGATATGCCGGGGTCAGTCAGCGATAAATGCTTGGTGGGCGCAAACAGCGCGACCTGGATCGCGACGCGCTCACTCCCCTGCCATAATTCCGTGACGAAGATCGCCTCGCGGCGATTCTCGTCGGTGACGCGATCCGCGAAATCGAATGTCCGCACGTGCGTCGCCGCCAACGGCGCGGCGTTCACCTGCTCTTCGCCCGAAAGCAAAACTTCGCCGCGCAAAGTTTCCAGCGACCAACGGACCAAACCATCCCAGGGATCGCGCCGATCGCTCGTCACAAAAATTCCTTGGTTCGGCGGCGCGTCCTCGATGGAAAGCAGCAGCGGCGCGTAGAACCGGCGCGCGGCGTAGTGCAGCGCTTTCCAGCGACCAAAATAATCGAGACTCGACCACGACGCGACTTGCCAACAATCATTCAGTTGCCAGTACAGCGTACCCGCGACACGATCGGGGTGCCGCCGCCAATGTTCGACGCCGTAGCGAATCCCTTCGGCTTGTATGACCATGCTCAAGTACACGAGCGATTCAAAATCCTTGGGTAATCGAAACGAATCGAGCATTTGCCCGACCATCGCCGCGTTGCCGCCCGCGTTCTTCTGATGATGCTCCATGATGTACGACGTCATGTTCCATTCGGCTTCGTCCGCGTAGGTGCGAATCGTCGCGAGCGGCGGCAGCGCCTGGAATCCGAACTCGCTCATAAAGCGCGGGTACTGATCGCGATACGCGGTAAACGGTTTGCGTCCGTGCCAAACTTCCCAGTAATGCGCGTCGCCCTGACGCGAACCATTGGGATCCTGAAACGGCGTATCCGACGACGGCGAACTGGGCCAGTACGCATGATCGGGGTCTTCGGTAGTACACCATTCGCGCAGCGTGTGGTGGAAGAATTTTTCGTACGCGATTTCCGGGTCGCGCCATTTTGGATCGTGCCAGCCCCAACGCTCCCACAACCATTCGATCTCGTTGTTGCCACACCAGAGCGCAAGGCACGCGCGATGGCGCAACCGCCGGATATTTTCGATGGCTTCGACGCGAACGTTTTCGACGAACGCGGGAGCGTCGAGCGGATACATGTTGCACGCGAAGATGAACTCTTGCCAGACGAGGATGCCGTACCGATCACACAAATCGTAGAAACGTTCTTCTTCGTACAAGCCGCCGCCCCACACGCGCAGCATATTTTGATGCGTCGCCGCCGTGGAGCGAATCAATCCTTCCAAATGTTCGTCGGAAATTCGCGTGGGGAAAGAATCGGCGGGAATCCAGTTCGCGCCTTTGGCGAAAATCGGTACGCCGTTGACGACGAACGCGAACGAGCGTCCCCATCGATCTTCTTCCTGGCGCAATTCGATGGTGCGTAATCCGATTTTGTATGCGCGCGCGTCCAGCGGCGCGTCGTCGTGACGCAAAACGATTTCGACTTGGTACAGCGGTTGCGCGCCATAACCATTGACCCACCACAATTCCGGTTTGGCGATCAGCACCCGCGCGGTCGCCTCGCCGTTCGCCGCGACGGGCGCGCGCGCGTCGAGCACTTGGCCGTCCGGCGCGGTGACGCGCATCGTCGCGACAAGCGGCGCGTCGTTCCAGCGTTGAACGAAAACGCGCGCCTCGACCGTCACCCTGCCGTCGGCGTGATGCTGACGCAGATGAACCTCATCGAGACGCGCGCGCGTGTATCCTTCCAGCCGAATATCTTTCCAAATGCCGATGGGCGGAAGTTGCGGTCCCCAATCCCAACCAAACTGGCACGGCGCTTTGCGGAGATGCGGTCCGCCGGGAATCGCATGGGAACTGCCGGGGAGGAATCGAATCTTTTGCTGTTCGGCGATGAAACGTACCGGGGAATCGAATTTTATTTTCAGTTCGTTACCGGTCGGGCGCAGCAATGATTTCACATTCCAGCGGGACTGTCGGAACATATTGTCCGTGCGACCCAGTTCCGTACCGTTGAGCGTGATCGTCGCCAGCGTATCCAGTCCATCGCAGACGAGAAAGACTTGATCTTCGGCAAGCGTCTCGGGCGCGCAAGGAAAATCGCGCCGGTATTCCCAATCGGATTCGGCGACCCACTGGACGCGCTTTTCGTTATCCGCGACGAACGGATCCGGAATGCGCCGCGCCGCCAGCAAATCGGTGTGGACGCCGCCGGGAACCTGCGCGGGGAGCCATTCTTCCGTTCCCGCTTGGCAAAATTCCCAATCACCGGTTAGTGCTTGAGTCTGCAATGCCGAGTTTCCTCCTGGCTATAAAAATACTCCAAAAACGCTTTGGCGTGAATCGCCAATTTGACGGATTTTTTCGGTGAGTCAAATCACAATAGCCACGCGGCAAGCCGTTTTGGCGGATGGGTTAGTTTGACAAGTTGCCCAACACGGGGTACACTGGCATTTGTTGGGCAACTCAACAAAGTCGAGGAGGATGGATGCGCCGACCAAATAAGGCGGTCGTGCGAAACGATCTGCTGTTCGCCGCCGCCGAGCGCGACGAGTCCCATACGATTCGGGTTGGATCGTCGTCGTGGTACGCGTGGCTCGCCAGTCATCACGGATTCATCTTTGAAGGCGGCGCGGGGCACTTTACCGCGCGGCGCGAAATGCGGCGCGGCATCGCGTACTGGTACGCCTATCGGCGGCGCGCAGGGAAATTCTCCAAGACGTACCTGGGCAAATCGGAAGAATTGACCCAGGAACGCCTCGAGCAGGCGAGCGCGCTCTTGGCAGGGCAACCGCCGGTCGCGCGTTTGGCGGCGCATGGCAATTCCGTTGATTTGATCGACGCGCTGAATCAAACCACCGCGAGTATTCCGAGCGACGAAACCTCATTCTTACCCCTGACCAAAATCAAGCCCCCCGCGCTGCCGCAAAAACTGATCGAGCGTCCGCGTCTCACGCAACGCATCAGCGCGCCGGTTACGCTCATTCTCGCGCCGAGTGGATTCGGCAAAAGCACGCTGCTGAACGAATGGCGGCAATCCTGCGAAATGCCGGTCGCGTGGGTCGCGTTGGACGCGGACGATAACCATCCGCTGCGGTTTTGGGCGACGGTCGTGACCGCATTGCAGACCGTCAATCCCAACCTGGGTCGCGAGTTGCTGCCCCAACTCAACGCCTCCTCGCCGTGCGCGATCTCCAAAATCGTCGTAAATCTCACGAATGAAATCGTCCGCGTGATGGACGGCGCGGACGCGTCGCCACGCATCGGTTTGATCCTGGACGACTATCATCATATCGAACATCCGGAGATTCACGCTTCGGTTCAATGTTTGTTGGACTATTTGCCGCCGACCTTGCAACTGATCATTTCGAGTCGCACCAAGCCCGCGCTCGCGCTCGGACATTTGCGCGCCAAGGGCATCGTGACCGAGTTGCGAACGGACGATTTGCGTTTTACGCTGGAAGAGGGAATTGATTTTTTGTGGCAGCACATTCCCGGACACCGTTTGGCGTACGGCGATATGCAGACGCTCGTCAAGCGCACCGAAGGATGGGTGGCGGGGCTGATGCTGGCGACGTGCGCGCTCACTCAACACGATGATCGCCGCAAATTCATGGAGTCGTTCACCGGCGCGCACACTTTTCTGCGCGAATATTTCATGGAAAGCGTGCTACACCGGCAACCGCCGGAGGTGCGCGCGTTTCTGCTCAAGACGGCGATCCTGAAAAATCTGACGGGGCATTTGTGCGACGCGGTGACCGGACAAAACGATGGAGCGGAAATGCTGGCGCGCCTGTGGCAGGAAAATCTTTTCCTCGTCCGGCTGGAAGAAGAAGATTGGTACCGCTATCACGATTTGTTCGCCGAAATGTTGTGCTGCCAATTGCAAGCGCAATACCCCGCCGAAATTCCGGACTTGCGCCGACGCGCCGCGGAATGGTATCGCGCGCAGAACGCGCCCGCCGATGCGGTGTACCATTTGTTGGCAATCGAAGCGTGGGAAGAAGCCGCGGCATTGATCGAAAGCATGGCGCTGCGCGAACTGGAACAGTTCGGCGAGGACTCGCGTTTGCTGCGCTGGCTGCAACAACTGCCTGAGACAGTCGTACAACAACACAAGACGCTTTTATCCGTCTATGTGCGTTTGGCGAAGGTGGGACTACCTCCGGATCGGATAGAAAATTGCTTGGCAAGAATCGAGACAAACATCACGCGCAAACCGGCGGCGGAACAAACCGGCGACGAAAAAGATGTGCTGACCGAAATTCAACGGCTCCGCCGCCAGTGGTCGACCGGCGACGCGGCGACATCGGAGTTGCTCGCGGGCGGGGAACACGCCGATGTATGGCAAATGTTGAACGGGATCGCGCACTATCAAATCTTGGCGCGGCAATACATCGCTCAAGCGGAAGCGCTGGCGCGCGAGGTCTATCAGACCGCGCAGGCGCGCCCTCATCTTTTTGCCATGTTGATGGCGGGAGGAAATTACGCGAAATTCGCCGCGCTCCGAGGACAGTTGCGGCGCGGCGAAAAGATCGCCCACCAAGTACTGCAAGAGGCAGTGGCGTTGCGCGGCAAATTGCCGGAACCGGCAAGCATCACGCTTGAAGTACTCAGCCGAATTTGCTATGACCGCAATCAACTCGCGCAAGCGCATCAACTTTGGGTGCGCGCGACCGAGGTGGATCCGAACCCGACCAGTTCGAACATGAAAATTCGGCTGGCGGTGACGCGCGCGCTGATTCAATTAGCGGAAGGAAATTGCGAGGCGGCTCTAGTCACATTGCAAGCCGCACTTGAACTCAACACCCGGCATCGTTCCCGTTGGTGGCTCAATCAAGACCTGAGCGCCTATCAGGCATTGTGTTGGCTGCGGCAAGGTGACTGCGCGAAAGCAGAGCGTTTGGTGAGCGAGCCAGCGGATGTCGGTCCTCACCCACTCTCGCTGCTTGTCCACGCAGAAATTCTGCTGACGCAAAAACAACCCGCGGCAGCCGAGGAAATCCTGACCGGGCTGGTCAGCCGGTATCCGCATGGTTTCTATCCGGAACCGATCATGGGGGCTCGCGTGATGCTCGCGATCGCGTTGTTCGAGCAGCACAAAGTGAACCAAGCGCGTCAGGTGATGGCGGAAGCAGTTCGACTTGCCGGGCCGGAATCCTTCCTCCGTCCATTTTTGGATCATGGTCCGCAAACCGCGCCCTTGCTTACGCTAGTGTCGCACACCGAGAATCTTTCCGCCGAGACCCAGTCCTTTGTCAAAGAAGTTCTCCGCATCGTGGGACACGCGAACGGCGGACTCAAACCGCTGCCCAGGGACGAACTCACCGCCTTGTCCGTCGCCGCGTCGATCAGCGCGCGCGAACAACAAGTGCTGCGTCTGTTGAGCGCGGGATTATCCAATCGGGAAATCGCCGACCGGTTTTCGGTCTCGGACAGCACGATCAAGACGCACCTGGAAAACATCTATCGTAAACTCGGCGTCAAGAGCCGGACGCAAGCCGTCGCGCAAGCGCAAACGTTAAAGTTGGTGGAGACGCCGTAACAACATGAACCAAGTCGACTTGAACGACGTGATTGATCAAACCATCGCCGAATTGCCGACGCACATTCGCCATCAGATCGCAAACGTCGCGATCGTCGTGGAAGAATTGGCGGACGAAGAAACGCTCGCGTTGGCGGACGTGGACGATCCGTACGCTCTGTTCGGTTTTTACGAAGGCGTGCCGCTCACCGAACGGACGAGCGCGTACAGTTTGGTGCCGCCGGACAAAATTTCGATCTATCGCCAGCCAATCCTCGCCGCGTGCCGGAACACGGAGCAAGTTCGCGCGATGGTCGCGCGGACGGTGCGCCACGAAATCGCGCATTACTTTGGCATTGACGACGACCGGCTGGAGGCGTTGGGGGCGTACTGATTTGCAAGTTGGAAGTTGGAACGTGCCCTCAAGTTCTAATCTCCAATCTCTACTCTCAAGGACTTGATATGCAACCACACTTTGATCTGATCATTCGTAACGGAATGATTTTCGACGGAACCGGATCGCCCGCGCGCCGCGCCGATCTCGGCATTGTCGGCGACCAGATCGCGGCGCTGGACGATTTGACGAACGCGTCCGCCGCGCGCGTGCTCGACGCGGCGAATCGGTACGTCGCGCCGGGTTTCATCGACATGCACACGCACAGCGACGAAACGGTTTTGGTCAATCCAAAGATGGAGAGCGCAATCCATCAAGGCGTGACAACCCAAGTGACCGGCAATTGCGGCGGCTCCGCCGCACCGCTGTACGGCGCGGCGCGCGACGATTTGCTGCACGACATCGCGCAGTACAAAGACTTGACGCTCGATTGGCAGACGATGGGCGAGTACCTGGCTCGCGTCGAGCGCGCGCGTCTTTCGACGAATTACGTGACGCACGTTGGACAAGGCACGCTGCGCGCGTGTGTGATGGGACACGCGATGCGCGTGCCGACGCCCGATGAATTGAAGCAGATGCAAAATCTGCTCGCGCGTTCGATGGAGGAAGGCGCGTGGGGTGTTTCGACCGGGCTGATCTATCCGCCGTCGTCGTACGCGGACGTTGACGAACTGGTCGCGCTGAGCCGCATCGCGGCGGAGCGCGGCGGTTTGTATTCAAGTCACATTCGCAACGAAGGGGAGCGTCTGCTCGAAGCGGTGGACGAGGCGCTGACGATTGGCGCGCGCGCGCAGATTCGCGTGCAGTTGGCGCACCACAAAGCGGCGGGCAAACGCAACTGGGGCAAAGTCAATCAGAGCATCGCGAAAATCGAACAGGCGCGCGCGCGCGGGATCAACGCGGGCGCGGATCAATATCCGTACATCGCGTCGTCGACCGGACTCAGCACCGTGATTCCCGATTGGGCGCACGAAGGCGGCTGGGGCAAAATGGTCGCGCGGCTGCGCGACGCGGCAACGCGCCAGCGGATCGCGGAGGAGGTGCGCGTCGCGCGACCGGGCTGGGAAAATCCCGCGGTCGATTCCGGTTGGCACAATATTTTGATCGTCGGCTGCAAAAGCGATCGGTCGCGGCAAGGCAAAACGGTGTGGCAGATTGCGGAGATGCACGGCAAGGATCCGGTCGAAACGTCGTGCGATTTGCTGATCGCGAACGAAGGCGCGGTGCAGGTCGTCATCTTCAGCATGGCGGAGGACGATGTCAAAACGGTGATGCGCGTCCCCTGGGTCTCCGTCGGCTCCGATTCGGGCGCACGCGCGCCGACAGGACCACTCGCCGAAGCGCAATGTCACCCGCGCACGTACGGCACGTTCCCGCGCGTGCTGGCAAAGTACGTGCGCGACGAACAAGTCTTAGCGTGGGAACTGGCTATCGCGAAGATGACCGCGCGCCCGGCGCAAATGCTGGGCTTGGATCGGCGCGGCGAAATTCGCGCGGGCTATTTCGCCGACATTGTCGTTTTCGATCCGGCGACGATTGCGGACACCGCGACGTTTACCGAGCCGCACCAATTTCCTGTCGGCATTGATTACGTCATCGTGAACGGCACGCTCACGATTGAAAATGGGAAACACACCGACGCGCGCGCGGGGCGCGTGCTGCGGAAGAATGGCTGAAGGCGGAAGGATGAAGGCAGATCAGGCGGCGAATCCAAACGTCGCGCAAGTGCGGTCTGTGAACGCGCACGATATATTGTCTCGACGAGGATGCAGTGAAAAAATCGAGACGATTGGCGCGACGGGAGTGAGGCGGGCGCGCGATTGGGAGATTATTGGATCAGTGGGTAGAAGGGCGATCCCGGCGGGATTAGTGCGTCTGCGCATTCTCATAGAGAGTTTCTGGCGCAATGTCTGCTCCGTTGTGCCAGGCAATCGTGTCGCCGTCCAGGTACATTTGTGCGAAGAGCGCCGGGTCATTCCGCAGCGGCTCAAAAATGGGATCGTCCAGATAGGGTTCTAGATCGATTTCCTTCTCCATCCCGTCCCAAAAAGTGAAATGCACCCGAAAACCCCGAACGAGATGAAACGCGGTCACGCGGGGAACCTCGGGGTGTTCTGGGTTGGAGACGGTTTCCGTTACATCTGAAAGAACTGTCTCGATCATCCTCTCTTCTCCTAGCGCAAGGACGCGATGTCTTGGACTGGTTCACCGCGCCGGGCGCGCTCCCAATTCTCCGAAAGTTCAACGCGATGGAGGGCGAGCCATTCTAGGACAAGGTGGTATGCACGCGCCGGCAGGCGACCACCCAAGATGGAACCATCCGCTCGGCGCGGAGTAAATTGGAAGAAGGGTCTCGTGCTTGGCAACAAAAAAAGAACGCGGATCTACCACCTGCGATCAGTGATGTTCGACCCGCGTTTTGACGAATGGGCGCGTCAATATGATTTTGTGATGCCGAAGGCGATCCGCGATTTAGCCTATGGATGCGAGACCACTGGAGTGCCGACCTCCGCCCAATCATAAAACCATTTCGCGTCGTCAATCGTGAGATTGACGCAGCCATGACTCATCGGTGTGCCAAAGTTGTGATGCCAGTACGTGCCGTGAATCGCGTACGCGCCAGTAAAGTACATCACCCACGGCACGCCGGGCAAATAGTATCCCGGACCGCTCATCGCTTGCGAGCGAATCTTGGTGTACACTGCATAGCGTCCGATGGGCGTGGGTGTCCAGGCAACGCCGGTCGATACGCGGACGGACTTGAGCGGCGTCGCGTCTTGATATGCAGTGATGCGCTGATCGCTAATGTCGAGGTCGATCCACTTGCCGGTCGTGGGCGCGGGACGCGCGGGGTTGGGTGCAGGTAGTGGGGCAGGCGCGCGCGGGGCTTGCAGCGCGGGCTGAACACTGCGTCCGGGAATATTCAAGCGCTGACCGATGTAAACGAAATTCGGATTGTACAGTCCATTGGCGCGCATCACTTCGTTCGCGGTCGTGCCGAATTTTGCGGCGATGGTTGCCAGCGTATCACCCGCGCTCACTGTGTAAACACTGCCGAGGTATGGAAGACTGATCGGCGCGGCGCCGGACGCCGGCACGATCAGTCGCTGACCGGCGTAAATGAAATTGGCATTCGGCAAACTATTGGCGCGCACGAGGGCTTGGATGGTCGTACCGTTACGCGCGGCAATCGTCGCGAGCGTATCACCCCAACGGACGACGACAAACCCAGGACTTGCCGCCGCCGCCGATGGAACGAGTGACATGCCGGTCACGACGAGCACGAGCAATATGACGAACACATGAAGAGGGGTTTTCATGGAACGCTCCTTGCGCTTTCTGTCTTATGTGACTTTATCATACCACATTTTTCGGAAATATTCAAGCGCGCGCGAATCACTTTGATCGTAATTTGTTGGCGCGTCGAGAATGTGCTAGAGTGGCAGTGAACAGCGAAACAGTTGAATAGTAATGCAGTGCGGAGCGATGAACGTATCGCTCCTTTTTTGCGAGTAGTAATTTTGTTTGGAATGGGATATAATAGACGCGGTGATCTCAACGAGGAGGTAAAACGATGCCACTCTTCCAAATTGCCAAAGGTCGCGTCCAACAAATCAAAAAGACCGCGTTTCCGAGTGAGAAGGCGTTGCAAGAATTGTTCGAGAGTAATCTAGAAATTTTGCTGGGTGTGCGATTCCTTGCCACGGAGTTCGACACAGGCGAGAAGCACGGAGGGCGCATCGATACTCTGGGAATTGATCAAACCAATTGCCCTACAGTCATCGAATACAAATGGCGTGAAAACGAGAATATCATTACTCAAGGTCTGTTCTACTTGGATTGGTTATCTGACCACGAGGGTGATTTCAGGACTGTCGCTCAGAAGAAGCTGGGCAACAATGTCGAAATCAACTGGGACAATCCGCGTCTGATTTTGATTGCTCAATCTTTCAACAAATACGATGCCTACGCGGTCAATCAAATCGACAGGAATATCGAGTTGAAAGTTTATCGACTGTACGAAGATGGATTGTTGGTTCTTGAGGATTTCCGCACAGTCGCGCAGGTAGAAACAGAATCGGCGGTGGCATCATCCCGCAGAGGCAAATTGCCGAAAGCCGAACGCGCTAAGGCATACAGCGTAGAGAAATTGCTGGAAGGCAAGAGTTCCTCCATGGTTGAGTTGTTCCAGCAACTGAGTCAAGCCATCAAAGGATTGGGAGACAGTGTTGAAGAAGCACCGACGAAACTCTACATTGCCTACAAGACCACAAGGAATTTCTGCGAAGTGGAAGTCCAGTCCAAGCAACTCAAAATGTGGCTGGACATTCCTCACAAAGAACTGAACGATCTCAAGAAAATGGCACAGGATTGGTCAGGAAAGAGCCATTGGGGAACAGGGGAAACCCAAATCGTCTTGAATTCTTTGGATGATGTGGAGTACGCCACATCGCTGATTCGCCAATCCTACGAGCGAACACTGTAATAATTCGGAGAATATTTCCAAATGGCAGAAGAGAAACCACAGATCGGCACCGTCAAACCAATTGAAATCGCCGTCGAAATGCGGAACGCGTACCTCGATTACGCGATGTCCGTCATCACCGCGCGCGCGCTCCCCGACGTGCGCGATGGACTCAAGCCCGTACAGCGCCGCATCCTGTACGCGATGGGCGAGATGGGCTTGCGCCATAACACCCCGTACAAAAAATGCGCGCGCATCGTCGGCGATGTGCTGGGGCGGTACCATCCGCACGGCGATCAAGCGGTGTACGACGCGCTCGTCCGCATGGCGCAAGATTTTACGATGCGCTATCCGCTGATTGATGGACAGGGAAATTTTGGAAGTATAGATGACGACCCCGCTGCCGCGATGCGTTACACTGAAGCGCGCCTCACCGAAATCGCGGAAGAGTTGCTGCTCGACATCGATCGCAATACGGTTGACTTTGGCGAGAATTTCGACGGCACGATGAAAGAGCCGCGCGTCCTGCCCGCCAAAGTACCGAACCTTTTGTTGAACGGTACCGCGGGCATCGCGGTCGGCATGGCGACGAATATTCCGCCGCACAACTTGAACGAACTGATCGACGCGATCAACTATTTGATTGCGCACTGGGATAAAGCGGACGACGTCGAAGTGGACGACTTGATGAAATTCGTCCAGGGTCCTGATTTTCCGACGGCGGGCATCATTCTCGGCGGCGAGGGAATCAAGCAAGCGTACGCGACCGGCAACGGGCGCATCGTCGTGCGCGGCAAGATTCACACCGAAGAAGCGGGCGGCGGCAAATCGCGCATCGTCATCACCGAACTGCCGTATCAAGTCAACAAGGCGTCGCTCATCGAACGCATCGCCGATCTCGTGCGCGATCGCAAAATCGAAGACATCGCGGATTTGCGTGACGAGTCCGACCGCCAAGGCATGAGCATCATCGTCGAGTTGAAACGCGGCGCGGAGCCACAGCCCGTCATCAATCAGTTGCTCAAGTACACCGCGCTGCAATCGGGATTCAGCATCAACATGCTCGCGCTCGTCGACGGCGAGCCGAAAGTGCTGTCACTGAAAAAGATGCTGCAATTGTACGTGCAGCATCGGCAGGAAGTGATCACGCGGCGCACCAAGTTCGATTTGGAAAAGGCGAAGGCGCGCGCGCATATTCTCGAAGGATTGAAGATCGCGCTCGATCATCTCGACGAGGTGATCAAGACGATTCGTCAATCGCCGGACGCGGAGACCGCGAAAGAGCGATTGATCAAACGATTCAAACTAACCGAGATTCAGGCGCAAGCGATTCTCGACATGCAACTGCGCCGCCTCGCCGCGTTGGAGCGCAAAAAAATCGAGGACGAACTTGCCGAGGTCAAAAAGCAAATCAAATACCTCGAAGATTTGCTCAAGCATCCCAAAAAGATTCTCAGTGTTATTTCGGATGAACTCACCGATTTGAAGAAACGCTTTGGCGATGTTCGGCGCACGCACATTTCGACGGACGGCGGCGAAGAGCAGACGACTGAATTCAAGGCGGAAGATTTGGTGCAAGCGCAACCCGTCCTCGTTTCGATCACGCAGCGCGGCTACATTTCGCGCGTGCCGCTCACTTCGGTGCGCCGCACCGCGACCGGATCGAAAAGCGTGCAGACACGCGAGGAAGACGCGGTGCAGTATCTCTTCCCCGCGAACACGCGCGACACGCTGCTCATTTTCACGAACAAGGGCAAAGCGTACCCGCTGCGCGCGCATCAAGCGCCCGATGTCGAACGCCAGCCGAAAGGGTTGCCGCTCAACAACTTTTTGTCTTTCGAGCAGAACGAGCGCGTCACCTCCGCGGTCGCCGTCTCTGATTTTTCGCAAGCGGAATTTTTGACGATGGCGACGAACCTGGGTCGCGCGAAACGAACGCCACTCGCGGAGTTCGACGGCATTCGTTCGGCGGGCGTCGCGGCGATCAACCTGGGCGAAGGCGACGAACTGGGTTGGGCGCGGCTCACACACGGCGACGGCGAATTCATGTTCGTCACCGAGCAAGGTCAAGCGATGCGCTGCAAAGAAGAAGATGTGCCCGTGCAAGGTCGCGCGGCGGGCGGCGTCTATGGCATCAAGTTGAACGAGGGCGACAAGGTCGCGTCGATGGATGTCGTGCAACCCGACGGCTTTTTGCTCATCGTCACGCAAAAGGGGTACGGCAAGCGCACGCCGATCAAAGAATACTCGCTCCAGAATCGCTACACCAAAGGCGTCTCGACGCTCGGGCGCGATCCCGCGCGCGCGGGCGTCATCGCGGCGGCGCGCGTCGCGAACGAAGACGACGATGTGACGATCATCGCGACGAGCGGACACGTCCTGCGCGCGCGCGTCGCGAATTTGCCCAAGAGCAAACGCACGTCGAAAGAAAGCGAAGTGATGAAGCTGAAAGAAGGCGACGCGGTCGCGAGTATCGCGCGATTGGAGTCGCAGAAGGCGGAAAGCAGGAAGCAGAAGGCAGAGAGCGAAAAGTGAGTTTGCCCTCAAAGGAGGGTTCGGATGCGCATTGACGACTTTGTCTGGTTGCCCGATGTTCTGGACAAGATAGAATCCAAACATTCTGCCGCGCAAGATGAAATTGAAGCCGTATTCTTCAACGATCCGAGATTCCGCTTCGTCGAAAAAGGAGAACGACCAGGGGAAGATGTATATTCCGCAAGTGGCAGAACCGACGAGGGCAGGTATCTGATCGTGTTCTTCATCCATAAAAAGGAAAACGCGGCTTTGATCTTGAGCGCACGCGATATGGATGAAAAGGAACGGAGACGCTATGAGCAAAAGTAAGGTTACAACTATCTCCAAAGCCCGCACACTAAAAGAGATCGGCGATTTTTGGGATACGCACAGTCTCGCCGACTACTGGGACCAGACCCATGAAGTCGAGTTTCAAGTTCGAGCGAAACGCCGAAGACGTGTCACGCTGGATCCTGAAGTGTACGAGCGCGTTGTCACCCAGGCAAGCGTGCGCGGCTTGTCGCCTGAGACGCTCGTCAACCTCTGGCTGACTGAACGTCTAGCGAGCGCGAAATCATAGCATGCGTCGTGAACGAAGACGAGCGATCGCGAGTATCGCGCGGCTGGAAAGTCAAAAGGAAAAAGGCAAAAGCGAAAAGTAAATGGAGCGCGAGAATGAGTCAGGTCTTTGAGCGCGACGATCACAAGATTTATTGGGGCGACGCAATCGAGGTATTGTCTAAAGAAATAGAGGATGCTTCGATAGATCTGATTTTTGCCGATCCCCCATACAATATCGGCAAGGATTTCAATGGCAGAAAAGACAAATGGAATTCTGATGCTGAATATATAGAGTGGTGTTATCAATGGCTTGACCTGGGCGTGAGAAAACTCAAGCCGACAGGTAGCATGTACGTCATGACTGCCACTCAGAATATGCCGTATTTTGATCTCTACCTTCGCAGCAAATTGCACGTGCTATCCAGAATTGTCTGGTACTACGATAGTTCTGGCGTTCAAGCAAAACGCTACTATGGATCTCTTTACGAACCAATTCTCTTCTGTGTGAAAGACAAGGAACGATACACTTTCAATGCGGACGACATTCTAGTTGAGGCGAAGACTGGCTCACAACGCAAACTTATCGACTATCGAAAACCAGTCCCCGCGATGTATAGCACGAATAAAGTTCCTGGCAATGTGTGGGAGATACCTAGAGTGCGCTACAGGATGAATGAGTATGAAGAACATCCCACGCAAAAACCGCTTGCGCTTTTGGAGCGGATCATTCATGCTAGTTCAAACGCGGGCGATATGATCCTCGATCCGTTTGCGGGAACATTTACGACATCCTTCGCTGCTAAAAAACTGGGACGTCGTTCGATAGGCATCGAGATTGATGAAGAGTACGTGAAGATCGGCTTGCGGCGACTCGCGATTTTGACCCACTACAAGGGCAAGGAACTCAAGCGGGCACCTCGAATCTATGAAATCGCTCCTCAAGGGCAACGGGTTTTATTCGAGAAAAAATGATGGAACACGAATTCACCGCCCAGATCGTAGAGACACTTGCCGCGCAGTTCGGCAGGCACGCCGAAGAGATCTTCGAAAAGAGTCCGTTGCTTCAATATTTGAACATCAAGACAAGGTCGGCGACGCGCGGCTCGAAGGCGCGGGCAAGTTTCGCGAACCTCTATGCCGTCTACGTTTTGGTCGAAGATTATTTGAAGCATGATTTTGACAGAAGGAAACGATACTCCGATTACGAGGGCGCGAAGTTCACAGACCTTTTCCAACGGTAAAGAGAATTGCCCTTTGGAAGTAAATTACAGAATCACGCGCTCAACAGTCGGATGAACGAGGAGTTCAAAAAATACTTTCCTCAAGTGGAATACGTTCCCATCCTCAGGAACTTGGAAACCAACCGTTATTGGAGGAACGAGAATCTACTGAAGGTTGCTCTCGGGAAGAAGCAACACAACATTGCGCGGGCAGTCATGGGTATCATTGACAAATACATTCAGGCGAAACGCGATGCCTTTGTACGATTCATCGAGACATGCGAACGCCTCAAAGCCGTGGTAGCCAAAGACGATCAAGAAGTCGAAGCGTTCATTTTGAGTCTGCTTGCTCCAAGCGTCGACGCGCGAATTTTCGAGATTGTCAGTTACGCGATTCTGAAATCCTTTTACCACGATCAGGTTGTTTACTTCGGTTTTGATTTGGATAGTATCCAAGAAGAGCGACTGAAACTTTACAAGACAGGGCGTACCAACGCCAACGATGGCGGCATTGATTTTGTCATGCGTCCGCTTGGAAGATTCTTCCAAGTTACCGAAACACTGGACGTGCGCAAGTATATGTTGGACATTGACAAACTCGAACACTATCCTGTCTCTTTCGTCATCAAGTCTGCCGACAGCACTGATGCCCTTCGCCAGAAACTGCGGGATGGCGCAGAACGGCGCTATGCTGTCAAGGCAATCGTCGAAAGATTCATGGGTTGCGTCGAGGAGATAATCAACCTCGCAGTTTTGCAGGAGCGATTCAAGCAAGCAACCGCGCAAGGGTACTTGCGAAATATTCTTGATGAAGTAATCGTCCAAAGCAAAGTCGAATTCAATTACGAAGAGGACGGAACGTTAAGCGAGAGTTGATCAATCTCACTGGAGGAACAATGTCCCACGTCCACGTCTCCAACCATCCACTCATGCTCCACAAACTCGCGATGCTGCGCGAGGCGAAAACGAACCCCAAAAAGTTTCGCGAACTGATCCGCGAGATTTCGATTCTGCTCGCATACGAATCGACCTCCGACTTGGCGTTGCAAGAAATCGCCGTGACGACGCCGCTGACCGAGACGAAAGGGTACGAATTGAAAGAAGGCATCGGCTTGGTGCCGGTGCTGCGCGCGGGGCTCGGCATGGTCGAAGGGTTCTGGGAAATGATGCCCGCCGCCGAAGTGTGGCACATCGGTTTGTACCGCGATCACAAAACGTTCGAGCCGATTCGGTATTACAGCAAACTGCCCGTGTCGCCGACCGTCCAGGTTTGCGTCATTCTCGATCCGATGCTCGCGACCGGCGGCACGGCAGTCGAAGCGGTGCAGATGTTGAAGAACTGGGGCGCGCAGAAAATAAAGTACGTCGGACTGATCGGCGCGCCGGAGGGCATCAAGCGATTGCAGGACGCGCATCCCGACGTAGAGATTTATCTCGCCGCCGTGGACGATCACCTCAACCAGCACGCGTACATCGTGCCGGGCTTGGGCGACGCGGGAGATCGGCAGTTTGGAACTGGCTAACCCAGTATTCAGTGTTCAGTGAGCAGTATTCAGTAAACTGGCAACTGAACACTGAATACTGAACACTGGATACTGAATGACTAGACCAACCTGGGACGAATATTTCATCGAAATCACGCTGGACGTGGCGAAACGCTCGACGTGCAACCGCGCGCAAGTCGGCGCGATCATCGTCAAGGACAAGCGCATCTTGACAACGGGGTACAACGGCGCGCCGCGCGGCTTGCCGCATTGTTTAGACGCGGGTTGCGAGATCGTGGACGGGCATTGCGTCCGCACGCTGCACGCGGAACAAAACGCGATCATCCAAGCCGCGCTCCACGGCGTCTCCGTCGAAGGCGGCACGATTTACTCGACGCATCAGCCGTGCCACATTTGCGCGAAAATGATCATCAACGCGGGCTTGACGCGCGTCGTCTACGTCGGAGAATATCAGGACGAAATCGCGATGCAGTACTTGCAACTCGCGGGCGTCAAGATCGATCATTTCGATTTACGTCAAAATTCAAGATAGAAAGTAGAAACACTCTCTCATGTCCCAACGCTTTTTCATCGCCCAACGCGCCGCACGCGCCGCGGGCAAAGTGCTCACCGCAAAATGGCACGACGCGCGCAACATTCGCTACAAAGGCAAACGCGATATCGTCACCGACGCGGATTACGCGGCGGATCGCGTCATCAAGCAAACCATCCTGGCGCGTTTTCCCAACGACAAATTCGTTTCAGAAGAAGGCGACGCCGTCGAACACAAACGCTTGTGGGCGCAAGCAAACACGTCGGATGAGGTCGCGCTGTGGATCGTCGATCCACTCGACGGCACGACGAACTACGCGCGCATGATCTATCCCTTTTGTACGTCCATCGCGCTGTACCGCGCGGGCGCAGTCCAAATCGGCGCGATCTACGATCCGATTCTTGACGAACTCTTCTCGGCGGAACGCGGACGCGGCGCGTTCTTGAATGGCAAGCCGATTCACGTCAGCGCGATTCGTTCGCTCGAACAAGCCGTGTTCGGCGTGGAATGGGGGCGTGCGTTGTCAATTCGAAAACGTTCCGCGACCATATTCCTGCCCATTCTTCAGCGCGTCATGGCGGGGCGAACATTTGGCAGCGCGGCATTGTCGTTCTGCCATGTCGCCGCGGGACGCGTGGAGGGACACGCGCATCTATCTTTGTCGCCCTGGGATGTGGCTGCCGCCGCGCTGATCATCGAAGAAGCGGGCGGCAAAATCACAACGCCATCAGGCGCGGCGTGGACGGTTCATTCCAGAGAGTACGTCGCGAGCAACGGACATTTGCACGCAACCCTTTTGAAATTTTTCCGATGATCCACCGCGAACGCATCCTCAAAACTTTGCGCGGCGAACCAACCGACCGCCTCGCGCGCGGCGAACTCTTCATCGCCGATGAATTTGCCCGCGCGTTTTCTGGCGGCGCGGAAGGCGACGCGGTCGAGCGAGTCATCGAACAACTCGATCTCGATCTCGTTTCGATTCCTTTCAGCGCGGGCTGGGGCACGCGGAGCCAACCCGACGAAGACCGCGCGTTGCAAGCCGTCGTGCGCTGGCGCGAACGCGATCAATTTGTGTTCGCGCTGATCGACGGGCCATTCAGCGCGGCGGTCAAGGCGCTGGGGTTCGACACGCTGATGCGGTACGCGCGCGACTTGCCGCGCACCGCGCGCGGCGCGTTCCGCGAAGGCGCGCACGATATTGGAGTACTCGCGCGCGCCTTGCGCGACGCGGGCGCGGACGGGGTGATTCTGGGCGACGACATCGCGTATAATCGCGCGACGTTCTTTGCCTCCGAAGTGCTCGGCGCGCACTATTTCCATACGCTGAACGACGCGGCGCATGAAATTCACGCGCTCGGACTCGTCGTCTTTTTCCATTCCGACGGCAACTTGAGCGCAGTGCTGGGCGATCTCGCCGGGTGCGAATTGGACGGCATCCAGGGACTCGAACCCGAAGCCGGCATGTCCATCGCGCGCGTGCGCGAGCGCGTCGGCAATCGGCTGACGTTGTGGGGCAACGTCGGTTTCGATTTCTTGAGCGCGGAACGCACCGACGCAGAAATCGAACGAATGGTGGATGCGATCGCGCTGGGCACCGGCAAGTTGATTTTCGGATCGTGCGGCGGGCTGGTCAGCGGAATGAACATCGAAACAGTCCGCCGAACGCATCGGTGGGCAGACACCGCGCGCTGGGTGCGTTTTTCGTAAGCGGAGTATGGGGATTGACTAGCGCATCTATCCGGCATACAATTTCGCGGCACAAGGAGGAACAATGAAATCTCTGCTGGTCGAAATAATCACGTACGCGCCGACGCAATATTTTCACTGCCAACACTGCGAACTCGTCTGGAATAAAGCCGAAATGGATAGCGTGCAAAAATTCCACGCCGACGCGCAAGAAACTTCCATTCCGCCTGAACTGATGCAAGAATATCGCGCGCTGTCCGATTGGATCATTCGAACGGTCAAGCACCACAACGGGCGCGTGACATTTCGCATCGTGGACGCGGCGTCGCTCGAAGGCGTGTGGAAATCCCTGCGCTATGGCGTGCATCGCTATCCCGCGTTCGTCATCGCGGGAAAAGAAAAGATGACGGGGAACAATTTCACGCAAGTGGAAACGCGTATCAACCAGCGGCTTGCGCAGCCCGCTTGAATCAGAACCCCGGTTTCTCGAAGAAACCGGGGTTCTGATTTTTCTTACGCCAACAGATCCAAGCCGTCGGCATCCAGAATATCGCGTTCGCGCAAGACACGGCGTTTCCATGACGAAACTTGCGGAACGATGTACGGCAACAAACGCAGCGAATAGTACGGCGGCAGAATCGGCACGCCGATCAGATCGCCGAGCGTAACGAGGATGAAAAGATTTTCCATGTCCGAACGCAAGCGGACGGTGTACAAGACGATTTCGTGCGCGCCCGCGCCGTACAAAATTCCACGAACCGCGTCGAGCACGCGCGAAATTCGGTTGCGAACGAGTGCGATGCCGAGTTGCATGGGCGTAAACAAAGGGGCATCCTCCCCAATGGGCAAGGATGCCCCCAAGACTCACAACACGAGACGAACTATTCGGCGGGTGCCGCGGCGGCTTTGCCGGACTTCATCCGGTTGTACGCGCCCCACGCATCCCAGCCGATGTACAGCGCCGCCGCGATCAGGAAGAGCGAAATCAGAATCATCGCGACTGCGCCGGCGACGGCAAACCACAGTTCCGGTTTGCTCGATTGTTTGAGCACCACCGTCGCCCACAAATTGTAGGCGGAGACGATGTTCGCGGCGATGGTCGTCACGTACATAAACGCCATGGGCCAGAACGCGAACATCGGATTCTTCTTTTGCTCGACCAGCCACAACGTCACCAACATCAACGCGAGCGAAGCCATCAGTTGATTCGCGGCGCCGAAGATTTGCCACAGATATGTGAACGTGCCGCTCAACACGATGATGATCATCAAAATCGCGGAGACGATCGTGCCGATGTGAATGTTCTTGGCGGCGGGCCACATCTCGCCAAACGCTTCGGCAAAGACGACGCGCATAAAGCGCAGCGCGAGTTGCGTCACGGTGATGACGATGATGACGAAGGCGGCAAAGCCCAGCGCCGTGCCGTACGTTGGATCCAAACCGAAGACGTTCAAGAACTGACCGACGCCCGCGGCAAACGCCGCCGCGCCCGCGCCCTTGCCCGCGACCGAAATTGCCATCAACGCGAGGAGCGCGAGGAGCGTTTCGCTGAACATCGAGCCCGCGCCGACCGGCAGCGCGTCCGTCTCATATTCCAACTGTCGACCGGTCCCGACACTGGAGACGAGCGCGTGCCAACCCGAGATCGCGCCACAGGCAATCGTCACAAAGAGCATGGGCCACAAGGGTTGGAGCGCGCCACCTGTCCCCGCATCGAAAACCTTGAACGCCGGGACGACAAAGTTCGCGACGGCTGGTTTGATAAACACGGCAAGCGCCGCGCCAAGCAAACCGCCGACGATGGTCAACGCCATCACCCAAAAGCCGATATAGTTCACGGGTTGGGCATAGCGCCAGATCGGCAGCGTGGCGCCCAGGTAGGAGAACGCGACGACAAAGAGCAGCCAGAACATGTAACTGGTCGTAAAGGGCAGGACTGCGCCCGTCGTCTCAACATAGTAGATTGTCAAGCCCAGTCCGTTCACCGCCTTATTAAAGTCGGCAACGGAACCTTGGACGAGAGGACCGATCAGGATAGCGAGTAGAGTCAGCCCCACCACGACGATCGTCGTGACGATCAGATCCATCTTCCACTTGTAGAGCATCTGACCTGCCAGCATACCCGCGGCTGCCAGGACAATGATGCCAAGCGGGACACTCGGATTGCCATTCAGAGCGCCGGCGAGGAGATTGCCGAATGCGCCCAGGATCATGAGGATGTAAACGAAAATAAAGAGGAGCAGAATGGTGCGCGTCCTGGGCGAGATGAGTTTGTGGGCAATCGCGGTGAGACTGTCGCCATCCTTGCGAACCGCCATCATCATCGCGCCATAGTCTTGCACCCACCCGATGAGCGACACGCCGAGGAGCAACCACAAAAGCGCGGGCAACCAGCCCCACAAATTGGCGGCTGTGATCGCGCCAACGATGGGACCTGCGGCAGCGATGGATTTGAATTGATACCCATACAGCACGTTGCGATCTGTCGGAGAAAAGTCAACGCCGTCCATATACATTTTTGCCGGCGTGGCTTTCTTGGGGTCGGCTTTGATGATCGTAGCATCCACGCGTTTGGCGTAGAACAAATAGGCGAGATAGATAACGACGACCCCGATGACGAGCGCAATCAAGGTGTTCATCATTGACCTCCATTAAATGCACTCACAAAGATTTTTCGTACGTTGGGTTCCTAGCGGATGAAATATCTTTTGCTGTGACTCACCTCCTCGCTTTCATTTGAGAATGACTAACGCGCTTGCCTATTGAAACACCCCACCGATGTCCAAGTTACGCCGATACGATAGTAGCTAGTCATCTCATAATTCAATCATACTCCGAAATGGATGGCAAGTCAAGGGCGAATATCGCAACATTCGGGCTTTATCATCGCCGTTGCGAGGAGCGTGAAGCGGTTGCGGTCGCGCGGAACGAAGCGAAGCAATCTCCGCCGCCGAATCGGGGATTGCTTCGGCAAAACATGTCCTGCGCGAAGTCGGCGGCGACTTTGTCGAAAACCCTAGAGTTCCCAAGGTCGTGCCTGTCAGTACTCTTTCGGTACCTCACCTTTGAACGGTCCCGGCGCTTCCAGTTTCGCGCCGGTGAGCGCGGCAGTAAAACGCGCGGCTTCTTCCGGACTCGCGTTCAAGCGTTTGCACAAGTACGCCGCTGTACACGTATCGCCGCGCCCGGTGCGCCCTGTGATCTCGCGCACGCGCCAGGGATACTCGTACACTTTGCCTTCGGCGTACACGGTGACGCCGGCATTCTGCGTGAGGACGATTTCCTGCGGACCATACGCCGCGAAAAAGCGCACCGCGTCGCGCATATCTTTGGTGTTCGCGAGAAATTCCGCTTCGGTGCTGTCCACTTTGAGCACGTTGATCAGGTGCAGCGCGGCGGACATTTCGGGCCACTTGGCGTACCGGAGCGTGCCGTTGTCGTTCACGCGGATGAACCCTTGGATGTCGAGCGAGACGCGCGCCTTTTTTGCGGCGAGCGCGGCGATCACGTTCAGCGGCACTTCGCCGCGGATTGACGCGCCGATGTGAAAGGTCTTGGCTTCGATCGGCGCGACTTCGCCAGGCGTGAACGCTCCGGCGAAACCGGTCGCGTAGATCACGCGCTCGTCGAGATTGGCGGTCGGGTAGACGATCCGCAGGCAAGTTGATTCCGGCGTTTCTTTAGCGTACATCGTCACGTCCATCGCGCGCAATTCTTCGATCGCACCCCAATCTGCTTGCGCGAGCCGCGTCACGACGGCAGCTTGCAAGCCCATCCGCGTCGCGACGTGCGCGCCGTAATAGTACGCGCCGCCGCGATTCACGGTGCTGCCCTGCGAATTTTCAATCGTGTCTTTGGTAAAGTGACCGACGAATGCGATGTCAAACATTTTCTCCTCTGATGGTTTGCGAATCACGCGAAGGGTTCGCGAAAGAACACGAAAGATTCGCGAAGATTCGCGGAGATTCGCGGATAGATTACGGTCGCATCATAGCACAAAAAGCGCGTTTCGCCAATCTTGCAAGAATACTTGCAAAATAAATAAAAATGTTGTATAATCTTGCAAAGAGGTGCTCAATGGAAGAGCTCAACGATTTTCGCCGCCGAATCGAAAAACATTTTCCTCAACTGACCAAGAGCGAACAAAAAATCGCCGCGTTCCTCTTGTCCAGTTACGATCAAGCCGTTTTTCTGAACGCGGCTGATCTCGCGCGTGAGTTAGGCGTCAGCGAGGCGACGATTGTCCGCTTTGCGCGCACGGTCGGCTACGAAAGTTTTCCGCAATTGCGCCGCGCGCTCCAACACATCTATCGCGTCAAGACGACTCCCGCGACGCGCCTCCAGCGCAAACTCGCCGATTTGAAATCCGGCGAAGGTCACATCTTGACCAAAGTCGCGGAGATGGAGTTGCAATTCCTCTCCGAAGTGCCGCGCGAAATCGCTCCGGCGGATTTCGATCGCGCGGTGAAACTTTTGCTCAAAGGGCGGCGCGTGTTCGTCTTCGGTTCGGGCCCCTCGCGCATTCTCGCCGATCTCGTCAATATCCGGTTTACGCGGTTTGGTTTGTCCGTCGTCTGCATGACCGAGTCGGGACGCGATCTGCTCGACAAGTTGGCTTTGCTCACGCGCGACGACGCGGTGTTGGCGATGGGATTCCATCGCGTCACCGGCGAATTGGTCGCGACGATTGATTACGCGCACCGCGTCGGCTGCAAAACGGTTTTGCTCACCGATACGCTGCGCGCGCATTTTCAAGACAAGGTCGCGGTGGTGCTCGCCGCGCGCCGCGGTCCCGTGTCGACCTTTCATTCGTTGACCGTGCCGATGGTGATCTTGAACGCGATGATTCTCGCCGTCGCGATGGAACGGTCGGACGAAAGTTTGAGTTCGCTCAAGCGGATGGAAGAACTGCGCGCGGAATATGGTTTGGATGTGATTGGAAAAGTGAATTCGCAGTAACGATCACAGGAGATCGGCTATGGCATTTCCAACAACCTATCAACCGTCATTTTCGCTTCAACTGCTCGCCGCGTGGCGCAGGTTCATGCATTGGCTGACGAGCGCACACGTCATCTTGGCGTTGCTGATGCTCGCCTTGATGGTGTACTTGATCCTGGTGCCGCTCTACCGCATGATCGAAACGACGCTGACGTATCAAGAAAAAGATATACACTATGTGCCCGAAGCGGTGACGGGCGAGTTCACCTGGTTTCATTGGACGCGGATGTTGACCGACGAAATCGCGCAGGTGATGACCTACGCGCCCCTGCAACATTCGCTCGTGATCTCGATTGGCGCGACCTTGCTCGCGCTCCTGATCGGCTCGGCATTGGCGTGGATGGCGGTTCGCACCGATATGGCAGGGCGCAACGTGATCAACACACTGGCGACTGTTCCGTACATTATGCCGTCATGGACGATTGCGATGGCGTGGACGGTCTTGTTCAAGAATCGTACGTCAGGCGGATCGCCGGGGATTTACGAATTTCTGATTGGCGCGAGTCCGCCGGATTGGTTGGCGTACGGTCCCGTGCCGATCATCATCAGCAGCGCGCTCCACTATTACACTTTTTTCTTCCTCTTCGTTTCCGCCGCGCTAATGTCGATTGATTCCAATTTGGAAGAGGCGGGCGAGTTGATGGGCGCGAGTCGCTGGCGCATTCTGCGAAAAATCACGTTCCCGTTGATCGTTCCCGCGTTGCTCTCCGGCTTTATCATGACTTTTTCCAAAGTGATGGGCACGTTTGGCGGACCGAACGTGCTGGGCATTCCGGTCGGCTATTACACGATCTCGACGATGATTCGCGCGGATATGGGCTTGGGCAACTATGCCGATGGTTTTGTCCTGGCAATCGTTCTGATTCTCTTTGCGATGACGACGGTGTACGCCAATCAAAAAGTCGTCGGCACGCGCAAGAGTTACGAAACGATTGGCGGGCGCGGCTTTGTCGCGCAGCGCACGCGCCTGCGAAAATGGAAAACCGTCTTGACGGCGGGCGTGATCGTTTTTCAATTGATCGTCGCGATCCTGCCGCTCGCGATTTTGGCGTTCAGCACGTTCATGTTGATTGACGGCGAATACACGCCCAGCAATTTCACTTTGCATTATTGGATTGGCGAAAGCACGCCGACGATTTCGAACGGCGTGCCGGGCGTGCTCCGCAACCCCGATGTGTACAAGGGCGCGTGGAATTCGATCGCACTGTCGTTGTGGACGGCGTTCTTCGCCGCGCTGCTCGGCGTCTTGCTCGGCTACGCCATCGCGAAAGGGCGCGGCACGCGCTTGTCGAAACTGGTCGAGCAACTCGCGTTCATTCCGTACGTGATCCCCGGCATCGCGTTCGGCGCGGTCTACATTTCGATGTTCGCCAAATCGGTGGGGCCGATTCCGGCGTTGTACGGGACGTTCGCGCTGCTCGTCGTGGTCTCGGTCGCGAAGCATTTGCCGTACTCGGCGCGTACCGGCGTTTCCGCGATGCTCCAGGTCGGGCGCGAGTTGGAAGAAGCCGGGCAAGTCGCGGGCGCGAACGCGTGGGAACGTTTTCGGCGCATCATTTTTCCGCTCACCAGTCCCGGTTTTATCTCCGGCTTTTTGATGACGTTCATCACGACGATGCGCGAACTTTCGTTGATCATTTTGTTGGTGACGCCGTCCACCCAAGTGCTTGCCAGTATGACGATCCGGTACCTCGAAAACGACGATACGCAAATGGCGAACGCAGTCATCATCATCCTGGTCACGTTGGTTCTGATCGGCAATTGGCTGATCAGTTTGTTCCGCGGCGGCAGTCTCAAAAAAGGTCTGGGAATGTAGCAATACCTTCGCCAAGATTAACCCACGGATAGAAAAGAATACGGATGATCAAAAAATTGTCTGTGTTCCCTTCGGTCAGTGGGGAGAAATCGCGTCTCAACAGATTAGCGCGGGTGTTGCGTGTACAGAAAGGAATCTATGGGCACCTCCATCCTCATCAAGAATCTCACCAAACGTTTTGGCAACGTCGTCGCGGTCAACCAGGTCAGTCTGACGATCCAACCCGGAACTTTTCTCACGCTGTTGGGTCCGTCCGGCTGCGGCAAGACGACGCTGCTCCGCTGCATCGCCGGACTGGAAGATCCGGATGCGGGCGAAATTTACATCGGCGACAAGTTGGTCTTTTCGAGCGCGCAAGGGATCAACCTTCCGGCGGGTCAGCGCAACCTGGGACTCGTCTTTCAAAATTACGCGTTGTGGCCCCACATGACGGTTTTCAAAAATATGACCTTCGCGCTCGAAATCCAAAAGATGCCCAAGCCGCAAATGGCGCAGCGCGTTCAGGAATCGCTTGCCGAAGTGCAAATGGCGGGCTACGACGAACGCTATCCGCGCGAGATGAGCGGCGGACAACAGCAGCGCATCGCGCTCGCGCGGATGCTGGCGTATCGCCCCAAAGTTTTCTTGATGGACGAACCCCTTTCGAATCTGGACGCGCGGCTGCGCATTGATATGCGCGCGGAACTCAAACGCCTGCATCACGTCTCCGGCGCGACGACCGTTTACGTGACGCACGATCAAATCGAAGCGCTGACGATGTCGTCCGATATTGCCGTGATGAAAGAGGGCGTCATTCAACAGATGGATACTCCCGACCGCATCTATCGCTGTCCCGCCAATCTCTTCGTCGCGGATTTCATCGGCAGTCCCAAAGTGAATTTGCTGGAAGGCAGGGCGGACGGCGCGAATTCGATCGATCTCGGCAAATTCAAACTCGCGGCGAACACGCGCGGCGCGACCGGGCACATTGTCGTCGCGGTGCGCCCTGAGGACATCGCGGTCTCGCCCACCGCCGCGCCAAACGCAATCGAGTTCAAAGCGTACTCGGTGCTTCCCTCCGGCGCCGATTCAACCATCGTCGCGCAACGCGAAGGATTAGAAGTCACGGTCAGAGTGATGGGCAACAGCAAAATCAAAATGGACGATTCGATCTGGCTGACCTTCAACGCGGATTTGCTGAATCTGTACGACAAGGCGAGCGGGAATTTGATCGTGTCGAGTTAGAAGTTGGAGGTTGGAGATTGGAGGAGGTGTACGAAAATTCAAAAGTTGAAATCATGTTCAATTCGATCCACTTAACTCTCAAGGAGGAGAAAATGAAAACGCTTATCAAGTTCCTGATCGTTTGCGCAATGTTCGGTTTGGTCGTCGCGTGCGCGCCGCAACCGCCCGCACCGCCAGCCGCGACCGCCGCGCCAACCGCCAACCCCGCTATCGACGCGTGGCTCAAGTCGGCGGAACTGGGCAAGTACGCGCCCGCGAAGCAAGATTGGGCCGCCATCGAAGCGGCGGCGAAGAAGGAAGGCAAGGTACTCGTCTACGCCAACTCGTCGCGCATCGCCGACGCGAAAAAAGCGTTCGAGAAAAAATATCCCGGCATCACGCTGGAAGGATTCGATCTGGGCAGCGAGGACTCGGTCCTCAAAATCAAAGAGGAGCAAAAAGCCGGAGCGTTTACCGGCGATGTGCTCTTCAGCAGCAGCGCCGCCGGTGACGTCGTCGCCGAAATGCTGCCCAAGCAGATGATTTGGAACTTTGTGCCGGACACGGTGGACGCGGTCTACCCCAAGGAATTCAAAGACCCGCTGCTGGTTTCGCGCATGGGCGTGCGCGTGCTCGCGTACAACTCGGAATTGAACAAGGCGTGCCCGGTCAGCAACTGGTGGGAACTGACCGAACCGACGTGGAAAGGCAAAATCTTTATCGAAGATCCGTTGGCGGACGCCAGCACGATGGGAATCTTTGCCAACATCATCGCGCATCCGAAAGAACTCGCCGCCGCGTACAAGGACAAATACGGCAAAGACCCGACGCTGGACGCGGATACACCGGATGCCGGATGGCTGTGGCTCAAGATGTTCGCCAAGAACAAACCGATGCCGCAACCCGGCGGCGATGAAGTCACGACCGCGATCGGATCCAAGGGCATGAAAGAAGCCGGAGTCGGCTTCATCTCCTACTCCAAATACCGGAACGTCGTCTCGGGCAAAATCGTTCTTGAGCCATGCAAGGGACTCAAGCCAGTGATGGGTCTCCAAACCCAGACCTATCTCGCGATTGCCAATCGCGCGCCGCATCCCAACGCGGCGAAACTCTTCATCAACTTTATCACCAGCCAAGAAGGGTTCGCGCCGTGGAATGTGATCGGCGATTACAACCCGCGCACCGATCTCGATTCGCCCAAAGGCGCGATTCCGTACGCGGAATTGGGCAAGGTCGTGTGGACGGTGGATGAAGTCGTCGCCTCCAAGACACTCGGCAAAGTGCGCGACTTTTACGCGATCAACGTGCTCAAGTAAATTCTGGAAACCTTGCGAAGGTTCGTCCTGAGCGGAGCGCCGCGGAGTCGAAGGAAACCTTCGCAAGGTGAATGCGATGACCACACTCGCGCTCTCGACGTTTTGGGCGAGCGGACGCGACTGGCGTCTGCGCGATTTCTTCGCCGCCGGGGCGGATCTCGGATTCGATTGCTTTGAACTCAGTGGAATTCAGCGTGACACCTTTTACGGTGAGATCCGCCCCGGAGTTTTTCGATTTGTCAGTCTGCACGATTCTGCGCCGCCCGCGCGCGCGCAAACGCGGCTCGGCTCCGGCGAGTTGCGCCGCGCCGACATCGTTTACACGTCGCTCGATGAAGAACGGAGACGACGCGCGATCGCGCTGACCAAAAATTCGATTGACGTGGCGGCGGAGTACGGCGCGCGCGTTGTCGTGTTGCATCCCGGACAGACGAGCGCGAGTCCGGCGATTGAGGAACGACTCAAGCAATTATTCGCGCAAGAAAAAATCGATAGCCCAGAAGCCGACGCGCTGCGCGCGCAACTCGCCGTCGAACGCGCGGATCGCCGTCGCGAACGCATGGACGCGCTGCATCGCGCGCTCGACGAACTTGCCGCATACGCGTTGCCGCGTAAAATTCAACTCGGTTTGGAGAATCGCCCGGCGCACGAAATCACAAATTTCGTCGAGATGGGTGAGATTCTGGCGTGGTACTCAGGCGATGTGATCGGATACTGTCACGACACCGGACACGCGCAAGTGCAAGCAAACTTGGGATTCACGCCGCACGCGGATTGGTTGTGCGCGTACGCGCCGCGCCTGATCGGCATGCACTTGCACGACGCGCGCGGCGTCACGAATCATCACGCGCCGGGGATCGGCAACGTCGATTGGCGCGCGCTCGCGCCGCTCGCGCCCAAGAATGTCGTCCGCGTGCTGGAAGTTGATCGAACAGTTTCGTCGGATGCAGTACGCGCAGGCATCGCGCATTTGCGCGCAACGGGGTGGCTGTGAATAATGAAGATTGAAGCAAGGAGTAATTCGTGACACAAGTTGCATTGTCCACAATGTGGGGCGTCAAAAGATTCGATACGCTAAAACATTTTTTCGAGGAGGGCAGCGCGCTCGGTTTTGCGCGGTTCGAATTGAACCACGCGATCAATTCGGAAATGCTCCAGCATGTGAACGGCTACCGCATCGTCAGCATCCACGAACCTTGTCCCGCCGATGTATCGGCAGGCGAACTGAAGAAACGCAACTGGCTCATTTCCGCGCCGAATGAACATGATCGGCGCGAAGGAGTCAACGCGGTCAAACGGAGCATCGCCCTCGCGCAAAGATTTGGCGCGCCCGCGGTGATCGTGCATCCGGGCAAAGTGGACATTGACACGGCGATTGACAACAAACTGCGCGAGTTGTATCGGCAAGGCAAGCGGGACACGCCGGAATATGCGCGTCTCAAAGAGCAATTCATCGCGGCGCGCGCGGCACAAGCCCGCGTGAATTTCAGCGCGGTGCGTCACAGCGTCATCGAACTCGCGGAATACGCCGGGGAGCGCGGCATCCAACTTGGCTTGGAGAATCGCTACCACTATTTCGAAATTCCTACGCCCGACGAATTGTGCGATCTGTTAGAACTCGGTTTCGGCAACGTCGGCTTTTGGTACGACGTGGGGCACGCCGAAACCTGGGATCAACTTGGCTTTGTCCAGCACGAAGAATGGCTGCGCCGATTTTCGATGCGAATTATCGGCGTGCATCTGCACGACGTCGTCGGCATCGACGATCATCGCGCGGCAGGCGAAGGGCAGATCGATTGGGAAATGGTTCGGCGCTATTTGCCCGCCGACGCAATGCGAACGTGCGAATTTCAGAACGACAATTCACCGGAGCAAGTTTCCGCCGGAGTGAAATGGCTTGTCGAGAAAGGTTGTGTGCAACCTTGACCACTCGAATTCCACTCCGCGCCGCGATCTTCGATATGGGCGGCACGCTCGAAGAAGTTGATTACGACGACGAGATGCGCTTGAAGGCAGCGTCCGGTTTCCGCGACATCCTTGCCAAGCACGATCTCGATCCTGGGTTGGATATTCCGGACTTGTATGCGATCGTCAAGACAGGGATGAAGAAATACCAGTCCTGGCGTCTCGCAAGTCAGCAGGAACTCGCGCCGGAACGTTTTTGGAACGAATTCGTTTTTGCCGCTCAGCATTTGCCGAAAGACAAAGTCGCGGCGATTGCCGAAGAGCTTGCTTTTTACTGGGACACGCGTTTTTTTCGACGCGCGCTCCGTCCCGAAGTACCCGCGATGCTCGCCGCGCTGCGCGCGCGCGGATTGCGGCTCGGCGTGATTTCGAACATCACGAGTCGCGGCGCGGTGCCGCACAGTTTATCGGCGTACGGGCTGACGCATTATTTCGACGTCGTCGTCACGAGCGTCGCGTTCGGCTGGCGCAAGCCGAATCCGCGCATCTTTCTCGAAGCGACGCGTTTGATGGGGTTGCCGCCTGCCGCGTGCGCGTACACCGGCGATACCGTTTCGCGCGATGTCATCGGCGCGCGGCGCGCGGGCTATGGTTTGGTCATCCAGATCAAATCATTCTTGACGACCGTCTCGGATGGCGAGAAAGATGTCGAGTCGCCGGATGCGGTCGTCCAGAATTTGATGCAGGTGGTTGATTTGGTTTGCGGAGCCTAGCGATGATCACAGGGATCTTCTTCGACGCGGCGGATATTTTTTACGAACGGTCTGAGTCTACATCGGGGTTGGCGACGCGTCTGCTCGAGCAATTGGGATTTTCGACGCGCGGGTCTGTGCAAGACTTGGTGCGTCAAAAAGAATTGCATACCCGGGCGACGGAAGGTCGTATCAGTCATGTGGCGTATTGGGACGAATACTTGCGAATGCGCGGCGTGAGCGATCCCGCCCAACGCGAAATGCTGGGCAAACGAATCGCGAATCACTCGAACGATATTGTCGCGATTCCCGGCGGACGCGAAGCGATGGCGGGGCTAAAGCAGCGCGGTTTTGTTCTCGGCATCGTCACGGACACGATCTACCCGCTCGAATGGAAAATGAACTGGCTCGCCAGGGTTGGCGTCGCCGAGTTTATTGATTTTGCCGCCTGCTCGACGGTTGTCGGCGCGCACAAACCGAATCCGGAAATCTACCTGGACGCGCTGCGACAAGCGAAAATTTTGCCGCGTCAAGCCGCGTTCGTCGGACACGACGCACACGAATTGGAGGGCGCGCAGCGCGTCGGAATGCAGACGGTCGCGGTGAATCATGCGCCCGACGTTCGGGCGGATTTTTACGCGCGCTCGTTGATCGATCTGCTCACCGTGCCGATCTTCAGTAAACAGTGAACAGTCAACAGTGAACAGTGTTCAGTATTCAGTATTCGGTCGCGTTCAAATCGTCTGCATACTGCATACTGCATACTGAATACTGAATACCGTTTGAGGAAGCCGACCCAATGAATCTCGACATTAAAGCCATTTTTCTTGATGTGGGCAATACCTTGCGAGTCGTTATCGAAGATGCGCCGTTCCAAGCGCAAGCCAGACAACAACTCGTAACCCTGGTCGGCGCACAAGAACCCGTCGCGATTTTTTTCGAGCGACTGAATGTGCGATGGAAGGAATATCGCAAGTGGTCGTTCGAGAACCTGACCGAAGCGTCCGAACGCGAATTGTGGACGCGCTTTTTGTTGCCCGATCTTCCCGCCGAGAAGATCGCGCCACTCTCAGGAAAATTGACGCGCTTGTGGCGCGATAAAGATGGTCGCCGCGTGCCGCACCACGATGTCAAAGCGACCGTTCTCGAACTTCACCGGCGCGGCTATACGCTCGGCATCATCGCCAACACGATCACGGAAACGGAAATTCCGGATTGGCTCGCCGCCGACGGTCTCACCGAATATTTCAAAGCCGTTGTGCTTTCTTCCAAAGTACGTCATCGCAAACCGGGTCCGGAGATTTACTGGGAAGCCGCACGCCGGATCGGGATCGAGCCGAAATATTGCGCGTACGTCGGCGACAATCCAATTCGCGATGTGGAGGGCGCGCGCAAGGCGGGCTTTGCGATGACGATCATCTTGCCCGAGCCGGGCAAATCGGAAAAAGATTTGCCGACGAGCGAGAACAAACCGGATTTGTTCATCCAAGAATTTGGCGATCTCTTGAGTATTTTCCCGCCGCGTCAACGAATATTTCGCGAATAAACGAATGACGCGGGATGCGAGTCTATTCGTTTATTCGCTCGAGATTCGTTGGCGCCGCCGCGTCAACGAATCTGAAACGAATCACGCTAAAGGATACGTATGTCTACATCGAACGCTCGCGGTTCGGATGTTTTTTCGGCAATCTTGTTCGAGAGAATGAAGCGGATCAATCCCGCGATTGAAGATTTGGAGCTGTACGAATTTCGCTACGCGTTGCGCGATCTGATTCCCGCCGACGGCTGGGACGCGGTCGAACTCGACGCGCCGGAGGAGATCGAACGGCGCGTCAATTCACGCGAGTTCTATGCCGGGATCAAGATCAAGCCGCGTGCAGATAATCGGATTGTGCTGGATGAAAATATCGTGCGCCTGACCAATACGCTCTTGGTCGGTCTGGTCACGGACGCATATTGTGAGGAATGGATTCGCACGCATTTCTATTTTGACATTCGCGGTTTCTACTTTTTGCACCGGACGATCTATTTCACCGATGCAGCGTTGGCGCACTTGGGCGGCAAGCCCTTTCGGCAGTTCGAGCAGAAACAAAACCGGTTTGAACGATACCAAAGCGTCGGTTACAAAGAATTCCAAGCCGCGAATGCGGAAATCGATCAGTTCTTTATTGAGTGCGCGCAGAAACTTGTCGCGATCAAAGGTACGCCGATTCTCTTCGCCATCGCCGGAGGAACGGCGGCGGGCAAAACCGAAATCGTCGAGCGGTTACGTGGCGCGTTTGCGCAGAGTGGCATGAAGACCACTTCGATTGAACTGGACAACTTTTTCACCGACCGCGAATATCGCGAAGCAAAAGGGATCGATTCACTGGGCAAAGAGGCGTATCACTTTGCGCTTTTTCAGCAGGCGCTCGAAGATATTTTGCGGGGAAAGCAAATCGCCATCCCGCGCTACGACACGATCTATGCCACGTCGAGTCACGATCTCGATGGCAAATTGAAACCGACGGGTGTTCCAATTGTGGTCGAGCCAGCCGATATTATTTTTATCGAAGGTAATTTTCCATTTCTGTTTCCGGAGGTTGCGCGCTTGATCGGAATCAAAGCAGTCTATCTAACCGATGACGCGGTGCGCTTGAAACGAAAATGGAAACGCGATATTGATTATCGCAAAAAATACGAACCGACCTATTTTCGCAATCGCTTTTTCAAGGATCAATTTTTGATGGCGCAAAAATGCTACATCCCACAGTTGCAAATGTGCGACATCGCGGTGGACACGACCGGCGCGGCGATCTGGGTCACGCCGGAAATTGCGGAAATGCTCAGGTAGGACAAGTTTCCAAAACTTGTCCAACGGGAGTCCAATGGCTAGCCAACATCTTTCACGCGGCGGCATCGCGCTTGCCGATGCGGTACGCGAATTGTATGCTGAGGGTCAAACCGATTACTCGCTCGAACCGATTGTCTTGGTCGACGCGCAGGGCAAGCCGGTTGGTCGCATCGACAATGGCGACGCGGTGATCTTTTGCTGTCGGCGCGGCGAACGCGAAATTCAGTTGACGGAAGCGTTCACCGAACCGGGGTTTGATCGTTTTGCGCGCCCCGAGTTCAAAAACCTCACATTCGTCGTCCTGACGCTGTACCACGAAAAATTCTGGAATCTACCGGTCGCGTTTGCGCCGGAGAAAATTCAAGACACGCTCGGCGAAATCGTCAGCCGCGCGAATTTGCGTCAATTGCGCGTCGCCGAATCCGAAAAATTCACGCACGTTACTTTCTTTTTCAACGGCGGCAACAATCAACCGTTCGCGAATGAAGACGACGTGCGCGTGCCGTCGCCCCAAGGCATTCCCTTTGATCAAGTGCCGGAGTTGAGTCTGGCGCAGGTCACCGAACAAGTTTTGCGCGGCTTCGACGCGCGGTACGATTTAATCGTCACCAACTTTGCGAACGGTGACGTGATCGGTCACACGTCGAATCGCGATGCCAAGATCAAATGCGCGGAGGCGGTGGACGCGCGATTGGGGCAAGTCGTCCGCGCGGCAATTGCCGCCGATTACGTCGTGTTCGTCACCGCCGATCACGGCAATCTCGAATTGATGACGAACCCGGACGGCACGCCACACGTCGCGCACACGACGAACCCGGTTCCATTTGCGCTGATCGATCCGCGTGCAACCGCGCGCGTCGATGTGCGCGACGGTAAACTAGCGGACGTCGCGCCGACGATCTTGAGCGCGTTGGGTGTCGCGCAGCCGAACGCGATGGAAGGCGCGCCGCTCGCGCGCGTGTACGATTGGGGCGGCAAGCGGCGCGTGTTGCTCGTCATTCTCGACGGCTGGGGCATCGGCAAGCGCGACGACACGAACCCGATCTTTCTCGCGCCAACGCCGGTGTGGGACGATTTGCTCCGGCAGTATCCGCACGCGCAATTGAGGGCGGCAGGCGACGCCGTCGGTTTGCAACCGGGCAAAGCGGGAAACTCGGAAGCGGGGCATCTCAACATCGGCGCGGGGCGCGTCGTGTTGCAAGACGATGTGCGGCTCGATCTCGCGATGCAAGACGGATCGTTTTACACGAACGAAGTTTTTCTTCGCGCAATCGAGCAGACCAAACAACGCGACGCAAGTTTACACTTGATTGGCTTGCTCACGGAGAAAAGTTCGCACGGCTCGATTGATTATCCGCTGGCGCTGATGAAGATGGCGCAAGCCAGCGGCTTGCGCGACGTTTACCTGCACGTCATCTTCGATGGACGCAGCACTGAGCCGGGCAGCGCGCCCGCGTTGCTGGAAAAGTTGGAGCGCCAAGTGGACGAGATTGGCGTTGGGCAAATCGTGTCCGGGGTTGGGCGCGGCATCGCGCTAGATCGCGACGGCAATTATGCCAAGACGAAACGCGCGTACGACGCGTTGGTGTTGGGCGTTGGAGAGAAATGCCTGGCGCGATAGCGACAGTCGAGACGTACAAACGAACAAGGGTGTGCTGATCCAGCATACCCTTTTTAATTGCTCATCCCGTTGACATACCTAATCACTTGTCGTACAATCTAGCCAGCTAATGTACGATGTGCTGCTGTCTTTGTGTTGCTGGAAGGAAGCCGCGATGGCTCAGTTGCCGCTCCATTTGTATCTGCTCGGCTCTTTTCGGATTGAGCGCGGGGCGCGCCCAATCCATCTTTCCACGCGCAAAGTCGAATCGCTCCTCGCTTTCCTCGCGCTCCATCCCGAAGAACATCCCCGCGAGAAACTCGCCGCGCTCTTCTGGGGTGACTCCACCGACGAGCAAGCGCGCGGCTCGCTTCGCACTGCGCTCAATCTGCTCCGCGCCGAACTCGACGAGCGACTCCTCCGCGCAAGTCGGGAGACCGTGCAATTCAATCCCGATTTTGCTCTGGTGACCGATGCGCGCGAGTTTGAAAAGATTGGAGATTCTGCAATCTCCAATCTCCAATCTCTACTCTCTCTTTACCACGGCGATTTACTGCCCGATTTCTACGACGACTGGGTGCTCCCCGAACGCGAACGGCTCCGCGCGCTCTACCTCGCTGCGCTGCTGCGCTTGATCCAGCATTTTCGTTCGGAAAGCAAATACGAGCGCGCGATTGAATGGGCGCGCAAGTTGCTGGCAACTGATCCCGCAAACGAAAAAGCGTATCAGCATCTGATGTTCTGCTACGCGGCAATGGGCGACCGCAGTACGGCGCTGAAACAGTATGACGAATGTGCGCGCCGGTTGCGCGACGAGTTGGGCGTTGAACCGGCGCGCGAGACGATTACGTTGCGCGATCAGATCCAAGAGGAATTGTCTGCCCAATCGCGCGAAGCATTATTCACGAACTTGCCCAACCCCCTGACGAGTTTCATTGGACGCGAAAATGAATTGGCGGAGATCCACCAACGGTTGGAGACCTCGCGCTTGGTCACGCTGGTCGGCGCGGGTGGCTGCGGCAAAACGCGACTCGCGATTCAAGTCGCCTCTGGTCTGGCTGCCGCGCCGCGCTTCAAGCAGGGCGCGTGGTGGGTTGATCTCGCGCCGCTGAACGATTCCGCGCTCGTTGCAACGGCGGTTGCCGCGACGTTTCATCTTCGCGAATCTCCTCCCACTCCCCTGACTTTCATTCTCATCGAGCATCTGCGCGCAAAAGAAATCCTCCTCGTGCTCGACAATTGCGAGCATCTTTTCGATTCGTGCGCGCGCCTGGCGCAGACCTTGTTGACCGCGTGTCCGCGCTTGAGCATTCTCGCGACCAGTCGCTCGCCGTTGGGGCTCGCCGGCGAGGTCGCGTGGAGAGTGCCCTCGATGTCAATGCCCGACCCAGACGACGCGCCATCGTTGGATCAGCTGACCCAGTTCGATGCTGCGCGCCTTTTCGACGAACGCGCGACCGCCGTCGTGACGAATTGGAAACTTGCCGATCATGCTTCTACCGTCGCCCGTATTTGCGCGCGACTGGATGGCATTCCCCTCGCCATCGAACTTGCGGCGGCGCGGCTCAAAGTTTTGTCGGCGGAACAGATTGCCGCGCGGCTCGACGATTGCTTCGATTTGCTTACCGCCGGAAGTCGCACGGCTCTGCCACGCCATCAAACCTTGCGCGCCGCGATGGATTGGAGTTTCGATCTGCTGTCGGAGGAAGAACGCGAATTGTTCCGCCGTCTCGCGGTATTCGCGGGCGGGTTTTCATTGGAGGCAGTCGAAGCAGTTTCCAGTATTCAGTATTCAGTAAACAGTTCACCGCACACTGAATACTGGACACTGAATACTGTGGATTTGCTGACGTCACTCATTGACAAGTCCCTCGTCGGCGTCGAGCAAAAGGGCAATGCGATGCGCTATCGCTTGTTGGAAACTGTGCGGCAGTACGCGCGCGAGAAATTGGTGGAGGCAAACGAATTCGAAGCATCTTGTGCGCGGCATCGCGATTGGTTTCTCCAGTTGGCGGAACAAGCCGACCCGAAACTGCGTAGCGGTGAACAAATGGAGTGGTTCGCGCGACTCGAACTGGAGATGGAAAACTTGCGCGCCGCGCTGGCGTGGTCGCTTGGGCAAACGGATGACGCGAGCGCCGCGCGCGCGCTGCGTCTTGCGGGCGCGCTGGTATGGTTCTGGATCATGCGCGGCTATATCGCCGAAGGGCGGACCTGGCTGGAACGATCGCTGGAGAATTGCGCGATCACGCCAGCGCGGGCAAAGGCGCTCGTGGGATTAGCCGCAGTCGAATATTTCGTAGGCACGCGGGCGAAATGTCGCGCCTTATGCGATGAGGCACTGGTGCTATATCGGCAACAGGGGGACAAATGGGGTATCGCTCTCTCGGCGATTATAGGTGGAGCGGCGGAGAGTGACAGATCAAGGTCGAGCATGTTGTTCGAGGAAGCGCGATTGCTCGAGCAGGAATTGAAAGATGAATGGCTTGCAGCGGGAACAGACGTCTTGCAGGGAGGTCATGCGCGCCGTCGAGGCGATCTCTCACGCGCCGGCGCGCTCTTTGAATCCGCGCTGGATCATGCGCGGCGGTCAGGCGACCGTTGGATGATTGGTAATGCGCTGGTAAATGCGGGGCATCTTGCACTCGACCAGGGAGAGGATGATCGGTCAACCGTGCTTTACACTGAGGCTCTAAAGTTCCATCGAGAAATGGGCGACAAGCACCAAATTGCGAATATTCTCTACGGCTTGGGAATAGTCGCGTGGCATCGCGATGATTGTCAACAGGCGGATGCGCTCTTGAAGCAATCACTCACGCTCCGCCGTGAGATTGGCGATACGCGCGATGTCGTTGGAACTATCTGGGCATTGGGCAGAGTCGCGACAACGCAACAGCGATACGAACGCGCCGCACGGCTCTTGGGCTCCGCTGATGTTCAGCGTGAGATAGTGTTCGAAAAAGAGCGCCGCGCGATTGACGACGACGTCAGGACACTGCGCGCACAAGTAGGCGAAGCAATGTTCGATAAAGTGTGGGCAGAAGGACGCGCTATGTCGCTACATCAAGCCACGGAGTACGCGCTGGAGAATGTGAAAACCGTGTAGGGGCGAGCGATGTGGTCGTCCAGACCTTCCAGGTTGCCTTCGGTGGCGATCTGGAAGGTCTTTATATTTCCAAAGCATTTTCGATTTGACGATGCGGCTGGAAAATTTGATGGTAATTTGATGCTCGCCTGTTATACTTTACGCAACGAGTACGATAAAAACAGGATTCGGGCAAACGCTCTAAAGGAGGCAAAATGCAAAACACCACCACCCTGAAACGATTCCCGTACACCTTGCTGGTGCTTGCGCTGGTCATCGCCATCGTTGTGGGAATCATCGTCGTGACCAGCGTGTTGAACGTCGGCGCGCCCTCGTCGTCAGCGCGTGACGGGTCAGCACAGCCAAGCACTTCATCCAACGCGATCAATTCCACCGCCGGACTGATCGGGACGGACACGGTTGACGTTACCGTGAACGGAAATCGCGAGCGGTAGTTTCCAGACATTCCGCATCTTACATCTACTTGCCAAAAGCAAAGTCGGAGGAGCACGTTCCTCCGACTTTGCTTTCTGCCAAAGAACATTTTCGCGGTTTCATCAAATCCGCGCGATAATCTCCTCCGCCATCGCGCGCGTGCTCAACGCGCGCTCGCCGTCTCGCGCGATGTCAGCGGTGCGACAGCCCGCGCTCAACGTCTGATCCACCGCGCGCTCGATGGCTTGCGCTTCGCGCGGCAACGCGAGCGAATGACGCAGCAACATCGCCGCGCTGAGAATCGTCCCGACCGGATTCGCGATGCTCTTGCCCGCAATGTCCGGCGCGGAGCCGTGAATCGGTTCGTAGACGCCGACCTTGGAATCGCCGAGCGACGCGGATGGTAGCAGCCCCATCGAACCGACCAGCACCGCGGCTTCGTCTGTGAGAATATCGCCAAACATATTTTCGGTGACGATCACGTCGAACGACGCGGGCGCGGCGACGAGCCGCATCGCGCACGTATCTACAAGCAAGTGATCGAGTTGGACTTGCGGATGAGCGCGCGCGATTTGCGTCGCGATCTCGCGCCACAATTTCGAGGTTGCCAGCACGTTCGCTTTGTCAACCGACGTGACGCGCGCGCGCCGCGTCGCCGCCAAGCGACAGGCGAGATCGACGACGCGTGTGATTTCGACATCCGAATATTCCAGTGTGTCCACCGCGCGTGCGTGACTGTTTTCGTCGAAGCGACCTTGCGGCTTGCCGAAATACAAACCGCCGGTCAATTCGCGGACGACGAGCACATCCACGCCCGCGAGTTTTTCCGGCTTGAGCAGGGACGCGTGCGTGAGCGCGGGATGCGGTTTGACCGGACGCAGATTCGCGAACAGTCCCAAATCTTTCCGCAGTTTCAGCAGCCCTTGTTCGGGACGCACGTCGCCGCGATCCCACTTGGGTCCGCCGACCGCGCCGAGCAGCACCGCGTCGGATTGGCGGCACGCGTTGATCGTCTCATCGCTCAGCGGCGCGCCAGTCGCGTCAATCGCGCACCCGCCGATCAGATGCTCTTCAAATTCGAATTGGTGATTGAATTTTTTCGCGATGACTTGCAGAACGCGGATCGCTTCCGCGATTATTTCAGGTCCGATCCCGTCGCCGGGCAGCGTGATGATGTGTGCGCGCATAGTCTCCTTCGCAAGTATTCAGTTTCCAGTGTTCAGTATTCAGTTGCATATTCGTGGGACTGAATACTGAATACTGCATACTGTTCACTGTTCACCGTTCACTGTTCACTGGCTACTGCCAATCCGTACTCCACCGCGTCGTACAGCGCGAGCCAACTCGCTTCGATAATGTTCGGCGACGCGCCGACAGTGTTCCAGCGTTGTACGTGATTCGCCGTCTCGATCAAGACGCGCGTCGTCGCGGCAGTACCCGCGTTCCCGTCGAGAATGCGGACTTTATAATCTGCGAGATGGAACGCGTCGATCGCGGGATAATGCTCGCGCAGCGCTTTTCGCAGCGCGTTGTCGAGCGCGTTGACGGGACCGTTGCCTTCGGAAACGGTGTGGACGATTTCGTTCTTGACGCGCAGTTTGATGTTACCCTCGGCGAACAAACCGCGTCCGGCGCGATGTTCGACGACGACCATGAAATCGAGCATTTCGAACAAGGGACGATAGTCCGGTTGCACGCGCCGCAGCATCAATTCAACCGACGCGTCCGCCGATTCGAAATGAAAGCCGCGCGCTTCGAGTTCTTTGATGCGCTGTAAAACGCTCGCCGTGTTTGCGGCGTTCGGCGCGAGTCCAAGTTCTTCCGCCTTGCTCAAAATATTGCCGCGCCCCGACAACTCGGAAATGACGACGCGCATTTCATTGCCGACGCTGATCGGATCGACGTGCTGGTAACTGTGCCCGTTGCGTCGCTGCGCGGCGACGTGGATGCCGCCTTTGTGGACGAACGCGCTGCGACCGACGTACGCTTGATGATTGTTCGGCGCGAGGTTTGCGATTTCGGAAACCGCGTGCGCGACGCGCGTCAGTTCGGCGAGGCGACCCGGCGGCAGGCAAGTCATCCCCATTTTCAATTCCAGGTTCGGAATGATCGCGCACAGATCCGCGTTGCCGCAGCGTTCGCCGTAGCCGTTGATCGTGCCTTGCACGAGGTTGCACCCCGCGCGCACGGCGACGAGCGAATTGGCAACCGCGCATTCGCCGTCGTTGTGCGTGTGAATGCCGAACGGTTTATCGGGAAACTGTGCGCGCACCGCGCCTACAATTTCTTCGATTTGATGCGGCAGCGCGCCGCCGTTCGTATCGCACAACGAGATCGAAGCCGCGCCGCCGTCCCACGCCGCGCGCAGCGTCGCGAGTGCGTACGCCGCGTCGGCGCGATAGCCGTCGAAGAAATGTTCCGCGTCGTAGATCGCTTCGCGTCCGCGCGATTTCAGGTACGCGAGCGACGCGCGGATGAGCCGCAAATTTTCTTCGGGCGTCGTTTGCAAAACGTCGGTGACGTGCAGCGTCCACGTTTTGCCGACGACGGCGACGACCGGCGTTTCGGATTCGAGAAGCGCGCAGATGTTCGCGTCGTCTTCCGGTTGGCTGTTCGCGCGGCAGGTCGCGCCGAACGCGACGAGGCGCGCGTGTTTCAATTCAAGCGTCTTCGCGCGTTCGAAAAACTCCAGGTCTTTGGGATTCGAGCCGGGCCAGCCGCCTTCGATGTACGCCACGCCGAAATCGTCGAGCAAGCGCGCGACGCGCAGTTTATCCTGGCACGTAAACGAAACGCCCTCGCCTTGCGTGCCATCGCGAAGCGTGGTATCGTAGATTTGGATGTTCATTTTCTATCTCACGCAACACGCAACCCGCAACACGCATCACGCTACTCGTGTTTCGTGTTGCGGGTTCCGTTCGTACGTTTCAATCGCGTCATCCCGCGCCATCAGATACCCCAACTCGTCCACGCCTTCGAGCAGACACGTTTTCGAAAACGCGTCGAGCGCGAACGGGACGGCGCGTCCATCCGGCAGCGTCAACGTTTGCGCCGCAACGTCGATTTTCAATTCGACTTGTGGAATTTCCGCGACGAGATCGAACAGATCGCGATGCGTCGCTTTGTCGACGACGATGGGCAGCAAGCCGTTTTTGAGCGCGTTGTTACGAAAGATGTCGGCAATCGACGTGCTGATGATCGCGCGAAAACCAAAGCCGCCGAGCGCCCAGACGGCGTGCTCGCGCGAACTGCCGCACGCGAAATTGTCGCCCGCGAGCAGAATCTGCGCGCCGCGCGCGCGCGGCTGGTTCAACACGAAATCAGGTTTCGGCTTGCCTGCCGCGTCGTACCGCCAATCGGCAAACAAATGATCGCCCATGCCGGCTTTGTCAATCGCCTTGAGATAGCGCGCGGGAATGATTTGATCGGTGTCGATATTTTCATTGGGCAGCGCGACGACGCGCGCGGTGAGTGTTTCGAGTTTCTGCATAAGTTATTTCCGTATTGCGTATTGCGTGTTGCGTGACGTGCGAAATGGAACACGCAACACGTATCACGTCTCACGCAACATTGTCCTTGGATCCGCCACCGTTCCCGCAATCGCGCTCGCCGCCGCCGTCAGCGGTGACGCGAGAATCGTGCGCCCGCCTTTGCCTTGGCGTCCTTCAAAGTTGCGGTTGCTCGTGCTGACGCTGTACTGCCCCGGCGCAATCGCGTCGCCGTTCATTGCGATGCACATCGAGCAGCCCGGCTCGCGCCATTCGCAACCCGCCGCGCGAAAAATCTGGTCGAGTCCTTCCGCTTCGGCTTGGCGTTTCACCGCTTGCGATCCTGGGACGATGAGCGCGCGCAAGTTGGGCGCGATGTGGCGATCTTTCAACACCGCTGCCGCCGCGCGCAGATCGGCGATGCGTCCGTTCGTGCAACTGCCGATGAAGACGACGTTGATCGGTTGACCGAGCAGCGGTTGTCCCGGCGTCAAGCCCATGTACGACAATGCTTTCGTCAGCGCGTCTCTTTGACTTGTGTCTGCAAGTGAATTTGGATTTGGCACGCGACCCGAAATCGGTATGCCCATTCCTGGGTTCGTCCCAAACGTGACCATCGGCTCCAACTTGTTCGCATCAAGCGTGACGGTCTTGTCGTACGTCGCACCGTCGTCGGTTGGCAGGGATCTCCAGCGCGCGAGCGCGGCATCCCACGCTGCGCCTTTCGGTGCGAACTCGCGACCCGCAAGATATTCGAACGTCGTGTCGTCCGGCGCGATCATTCCGGCGCGCGCTCCGGCTTCAATCGACATATTGCACACGGTCATGCGCGCTTCCATCGGCAGCGCGCGGATCGCCGCGCCGGTGTACTCGATGACGTGCCCGGTGCCGCCACCGATGCCAATTTGCGCGATCAGCGCGAGGATGATGTCCTTGCCGGTGACGCCGTGCGGCAGCGCGCTTTGTACGCGCACTTGCATCGTTGCCGGTTTGCGCTGCAACAAACATTGCGTCGCCAAAACGTGTTCGACTTCGCTCGTGCCGATGCCGAACGCGAGCGCGCCGAACGCGCCGTGTGTCGCGGTGTGACTGTCGCCGCAAACAATCGTCATGCCCGGCTGCGTCAGTCCGAGTTCGGGACCGATGACGTGGACGACACCCTGGTTCGGATCGCCGATGCCGAACAGACGCACGCCAAAATCGCGGCAATTGCTTTCCATTTGCGCGACCTGCTTCGCCGCGATTTCGTCGGCAATCGGAAACGCGCGCTTGTCGGTTGGGATGCTGTGATCGAGAGTCGCAAAAGTTTTGTCGGGACGGCGGACGCGCAAACCGCGCTCGCGCAAACCCTGGAACGCTTGCGGCGACGTGACCTCGTGGACGAGGTGCAAATCGACGTACAGAACTGCCGGACTATGCGGTTCTTGCGCGACGACGTGCGTGTCCCAGATTTTGTCGAAGAGAGTTTTGAGTGGCATATTGTTAGTCCAACCCCGAATGGAATTCGGGGTCTCAGGCAGATGAAAACCCGATATAATCGGGTTCAAATTCAATCGGTTTCCAACCGATTTTCACCTGTTCAGCCGTTGATTTCTAATCGGCGGCTCTGCGATCGGGCCACAACGCGCGCACGTCCCATTGATTCGCGTGATCGCGCGGTCGTCGTCCGCGATGGTTTGCCGGGTGAGTTTGTTTTTCTTCGGGCGGCTGCGGTTTGTGATCGGGCAACAGCGCGCGCACGTCCCATTGATTCGCGTGGTCGCGCGGTTCTTCGAATAGATTCACGGGATAATCCGAAAACTGGGTGGGTTTGTTACTTTCCTGCGACATGGTCCATATTCCTTTCTTCTGCAAAAACTTGTTTCATGTATAAAGCGGACGCGTCGCGTTTGCCGGCGACGAGTTTGTTCAACGCGGCGAGGTACGCTTTCGCGCTCGCGACGATAATGTCCGTGTCCGCGCCGTGACCGCCCAGCGTGCGCGGTTCCGCTTCGTGCGACTGCAAACGCACGCTCACTTCGCCGAGCGCGTCGATCCCTTCGGTGACCGCGTGGATGCTGAATTCGAGCAGCGTGTTTTCCGCTTGCACGATCGCGTCGATTGCTTTGTACGTCGCGTCGACCGGCCCCGTGCCGACTGCCGCATGGACGATGCTCTGTCCCTCGGGCCCACGGAGGCGCACCGTCGCGGTTGGCATGCCGTGACGACCGCACGTCACTTGAATATCTTCGAGCGCGAAGATTTCGGGCGGCTGATAAAATTCGTCGGCGATGAGCGCGGCAAGGTCGGCGTCCGCCACGACTTTTTTCTTGTCGGCTAATTCCTTAAAGCGCTGGAACGCTTGATTCAGATCGGCTTCGTTCAGCTGATAACCAAGTTCGCCGAGACGAACCTGGAACGCATGTCGTCCCGAATGTTTGCCGAGCACCAAATGCGATTGCGCGACGCCGACGGTTTCGGGGCGCATGATTTCGTACGTGAGATGATGTTTCAACATGCCGTCTTGATGGATGCCGGCTTCGTGCGCGAACGCATTCGCGCCGACAATCGCTTTGTTCGGCTGCACCGGAATGCCGGTGTAATTCGAAACGAGGCGACTCGTGCGCGCGATTTGCGTCGTGTCGATGCCGGTCGTCAATCCGAACAAGGCGTGGCGCGTTTGCAGCGCCATCACAACTTCTTCCAGCGACGTGTTGCCCGCGCGCTCGCCGATGCCGTTGACGGTGACCTCGGCTTGGCGCGCGCCCGCGCGAATCGCGGACAGCGTGTTTGCGGTCGCGAGACCCAGGTCGTTGTGACAGTGTACCGAAATGACGACGCGTGCCGCGCCGGGCGTGTGCTTGATGATCCCCGCGACCAGCGCGCCGAATTCCTCCGGCGTCGTGTAGCCGACGGTATCCGGGATGTTCAGCGTCGTCGCGCCGGATTGAATCGCGACGTCGAGCACGCGATAGAGAAATTCGGGATCGGAGCGTCCCGCGTCTTCCGGCGAAAACTCGATGTCGTCGCAATAATGTTTCGCGTACGCGACCATTTCGCGAACGCGCTGGACGACTTGGTCGCGCGTCATTTTCAATTTGTGTTCGAGGTGAATGTCCGAGGTCGCGAGAAAGGTGTGGATGCGCGGATGCGCGGCGTGACGAACGGCTTCCCACGCGGCATCAATGTCTTTGACATTCGCGCGCGCCAGACCGGCGATGATCGGAACGCGCTTGCCCCTTCGGCTTTGCTCAGGGCAGGCGTCGCGCGCGTTGCCGACTTCAATGGCGATGCGGCGCACGGCGTCCATGTCGCCGGGCGACGTGATTGGAAATCCGGCTTCGATCACGTCCACGCCGAGCCGCGCGAGTTGCCGCGCGATTTCCAATTTCTCAACCGCGTCCAGCGACGCGCCGGGTGATTGCTCGCCGTCGCGTAAAGTCGTGTCAAAAATGCGAACATAGTTGTCCATGTTGTTCTCCAGTGCAATAGTTCGATAGTTCAATAGTGCGATAGTTTTGTCGCGTCAACGATCGCACTATCCAACTATTGCACTACTTCTTCCAATTTTCAGGACGCAGCGAGCGCACCGCCGCACCCGCGCGCCACATTTCCGATTCGCGCATCTCGCGCAGCTCGGCGTCGAGTTTGACTTTGTAATCGGACGCGCTGTTCGCTTTAAGGACGATGCCCGTCTGCTCGCCAGAAGCGACGCTCGCGTACAGTTTGTCGAAGACCGGCTCGACCGCTTTGCGGAATTCGTGCCGCCAATCCAACGCGCCGCGCTGCGCGGTCGTGCTGCAATTCGCGTACATCCAATCCATTCCGTTTTTGTCGACGAGGCGAATGAGACTTTGCGTCAACTCCTCGACGGTCTCGTTGAACGCTTCGCTCGGCGAATGACCGTGCTTGCGGAGCAAGTTGTACTGCGCTTCCATCACGCCCGCGAGCGCGCCCATCAAGACGCCGCGTTCGCCGGTGAGATCGCTGTACACTTCGTTCTGAAACGTCGTCGGGAAAAGATAGCCCGCGCCAATCGCGATTCCCAGCGCGATCGTGCGCTCGTACGCGCGGCCGGTCGCGTCCTGCTGAACTGCGAAACTCGCGTTGATGCCGCTGCCCGCGAGATAATTCGCGCGCACGCTCGTGCCCGATCCTTTGGGCGCGACCAAAATCACATCGACAAAATCGGGTGGAATAATGCCGGTCTGATCCTTGTACACAATCGAAAAGCCGTGCGAAAAGTACAGCGCGTCGCCCTTTTTCAAGCACGGCTTGATTTGGGGCCACGTCATCATTTGCGCGGCATCTGAGACCAGGTACTGAATGACGGTGCCGCGCTTGGCAGCTTCTTCGAGCGAAAACAGAGTCTTGCCCTCCACCCAGCCGTCCTTGTGCGCCTTGTCCCAGCAATCCTTGTCCTCGCACCGCTGTCCTACGATGACGTTGATGCCGTTGTCGCGCATGTTGAGCGATTGCGCGGGACCTTGCACGCCGTAACCCAGGACGGCGACGACTTCGTTCTTCAAAACCTGTCGCGCCTTGTCGAGAGAAAACTCGTCGCGCGTGACGACCTCTTCGACTACTCCGCCAAAATTGATTTTTGCCATTGTCATCTCCAAGTAGAATAATTATTGATTCGTATTGCGTGCTGCGTGTTGCGTGCTAGATTCGGCTCATTGGTTCAATGGCTCACTGATGATGATTGCCATGACCGTTTCCGTTCCCATTCATTCGTTTATTCGTTCCTGATTCGTTGACGCCGCGTACCATCGCGACCTGTCCCGTGCGCACCATTTCGATAATACCGCGCGGACGCAGCAAGTCGATCAAGCCGGTGATCTTGTCCTCGTCGCCGGTCACCTCGAGGATGACGGAATCGCTTGCGACGTCCACGATCTTGGCGCGAAAAATGTCCGCCAGTTGATTGATTTCGGCGAGCGTGCCGGCATCCGCGCGGACTTTGACCAGCGCGAGATCGCGCATCACTGTCGGCGTCTGCGTGACATCGTGCACGTCGATCACGTTGACCAACTTGGACAAATTTGCTTCGACCAGATGCGGCGCGGTGAGTTCCGTGTCGACCAAAATCGTCATGCGCGAAACTTCCGGTTCGTGCGTGCGCCCGACGGTGAGACTTTCGATGTTGAACGCGCGGCGGCGAAAGAGACTCGCGACGCGGTTTAGCACGCCGGGCTTGTCTTCGACAAGCGCAATCAAGGTATGTTTCATTTTGCCATCTCCATTTCCATCGGACGCCGAATCATCTCGCGCAAGTCTGCGCCGGCTGGTACCATCGGGTACACGCAATCTTCCTGCTGCACGCGAAAATCGATCAGCACCGGACCCGGATTCGCGCGCGCGGAGCGAACTGCCGGGATGACTTGTTCGCGCCGCCGTACGCGCAGCGCCGAAATGCCGTGGGCGTCCGCGAGTTTCACGAAATCCGGACTCGAGATCGGCGTGGCGGCGTAGCGGCGCTCGTAGAACATTTGCTGCCACTGGCGCACCATGCCGAGAAAGCCGTTGTTGATGATCGCGATGTTGATCTTGATTCGTTCCTGCACGATGGTCGCGAGTTCGGCTTGCGTCATCTGAAAGCCGCCGTCTCCGGCGACGACCCAGACTTCGGCGTCGGGGCGCGCGAATTTCGCGCCAATCGCCGCGGGCAGCCCAAAGCCCATCGTGCCCAAACCACCGGACGTGATCAACGTGCGCGGCTCGTCGTGTCGATAGTACTGCGCTTCCCACATTTGATTTTGTCCCACGTCGCTTACGACGACGGCTTTGCCTTCCGTCGCTTGCCACAAATCGTGAATCACGTGCGCGGGCGCGAGTCCTTCCGTCTCTTCCTGCCGGAGCACATCGCGCGCTTGTGTTTCGCTGCGCCATTCGGCGATCTGATCGTGCCATGCTTCACGCGGCTTGGTTTCGACGCGCGGGATCAATTGTTCCAGCACTGCGCGCGCGTCGCCGAGTAGCGGCAGGTCGACGTGAACGTTCTTGGCAATTTCAGAGCGATCGATTTCGACGTGAATTTTCTTGGCGGTCTTGGCGAACGTCTTGAGATTGCCGGTCACGCGATCGTCGAACCGCATGCCGAACGCGATCAACACATCCGCGTTTTGCACCGCGCGATTCGCGTATGCTTCGCCGTGCATGCCCGCCATGCCGAGGCAGAGCGGATGCTGCCGCGGGAACACGCCCAAGCCGAGCAAAGTCAGCACGACCGGGATTTGCGTCTTTTCCGCGAACTCGCGCAGTTGCTGCGCCGCGCCGCTCAACAACACGCCGCGCCCCGCAAGAATCACCGGGCGTTCGGCTTGGTTGAGCATTTCCGCCGCGCGTTCAAGTTCATCGTCGGGCACTTGCGCGGGAATGCGGCGCCGCGGAAAAGCGATGGGCGCGTCGGGATAAGCAAATTCGCATTTCGCGTTTTGCACGTCTTTGGGAATATCGACCAACACGGGACCCGGACGACCTTCGCGCGCGACGTGAAACGCTTCGCGCATCGTCGCGGCAAGTTCTTCGACGCGCATGACGAGATAATTGTGTTTGGTGATCGGGAGTGTGACGCCGGTAATGTCGACTTCCTGAAACGCGTCGGTGCCGAGAACCGCGGTGCCGACTTGTCCGGTGATGCAAACGATCGGCGATGAATCGAGCATCGCGGTTGCAATGCCGGTCACCATGTTCGTCGCGCCCGGTCCGCTCGTCGCAATCGCCACGCCGACCTGTCCCGACGCGCGCGCGTAGCCGTCCGCCGCGTGCGTCGCGCCTTGTTCGTGGCGCGTCAAGACGTGATGGATCGGATAGTCGAGCATCGCGTCGTACGCCGGCAGGATCGTGCCGCCGGGATAACCAAAGACGGTGCTGACGTTTTCGCGCATCAGACATTCCCAGATAATTTGTGCGCCGGTTCGAATTGCCATTCTGCTCTCCCTTACGCAACACGCAATACGAAACACGTGCTTCGTGTTGCGTGTTCCGTGATTTTGTCACAGGTCTCTCAACACCGCGCCGGTACTCGCGCTCGTCACCATGCTCGCGTAGCGCCGCAGCCATTTGCTTTTGATGTCGCGTTGCTTGGGCGGATTTGCCGCGAGCCGCGCGCGAATTTCGGCGTCGCTCAGTTCAACGTCCAGCCGGTTTTTTGGCAGGTCGATGGAAATCATGTCGCCATTTTGCAGCGCGGCAATCGGTCCACCCGCCGCCGCTTCCGGCGAAACGTGACCGATGCACGCGCCGCGCGTGCCGCCGCTGAATCGTCCGTCGGTGATGAGCGCGACTTGATCGCCGAGTCCCATGCCCATAATCGCCGAAGTCGGCGACAACATTTCTTGCATCCCCGGTCCGCCGCGCGGTCCTTCGTACCGCACGACGACGACTTGTCCCGGTTTCACTTCGCCAGCGAGAATGCCGCGCATCGTCTCTTCTTCCGATTCGTAAATGTGCGCGGGTCCGCGGAACGTTTGCATCGCCGCGCTGACGCCGCCGGTTTTGACGACCGCGCCGTCGGGCGCGAGATTGCCAAACAGAATCGCAAGTCCGCCGGTCGCGCGGTGCGCGTTGTCGCGCGCGCGGATCACTTCGCGATCTTGCACGCGCGCGGTCGCGAGATTTTCGCGCATCGTTTTGCCGGTGACCGTGACGCGATCCAGGTGCAGCGTGTTGCCATTTGCCGCGATCTCGGAAAGGATCGCGGGGATGCCGCCCGCGCGATGCACGTCTTCGATGTGCCATTGCCCGGCGGGCGACACTTTGCAAATGTGCGGCACCTTCGCCGCCAATTCGTTTATTCGTTGTAACGGATAATCAATCCCGCCCTCACGCGCAATCGCCAAGGCGTGAAGTACCGTATTCGTTGACCCGCCCATTGCCATGTCGAGCGCGAACGCGTCGTCAATCACGTCGGCGGTAACGATTTGGCGCGGCGTGAGATTCATTTCGATCAGGCGCATGATTTGCGCGGCGGCAGTGCGCGCGAGCGCAGCGCGCTCTTCGCTTTCGGCGAGCGCGGTGCCGTTGTACGGCAGCGCGAGCCCGAGCGCTTCCATCAAGCAGTTCATCGAGTTCGCGGTGAACAAGCCGGAGCACGAGCCGCACGACGGGCACGCGTAATCTTCGAGTTCTTTCAACTGCGCCGCGTCCATTTTGCCGGCTTGGTACGCGCCGACGCCTTCAAAGACGCTGATCAGATCGACGACTTTGCCTTGCGGCGTGCGTCCTGCCGCCATCGCTCCACCCGAAACAAAAATGGTCGGGATGTCGAGGCGCATCGCCGCCATCAACATACCCGGACCAATTTTGTCGCAATTCGGAATACATACCATCGCGTCGAAACAATGCGCGGTCACCATCGTTTCGACGCAATCGGCAATCAGTTCGCGCGACGGCAGCGAGAACTTCATCCCCGCGTGACCCATCGCGATGCCGTCGTCCACGCCAATCGTGTTGAATTCGAACGGCACGCCGCCCGCGTCGCGTACGGCTTGCTTGACGAGCGCGCCAAATTTTTGCAAGTGCGCGTGTCCGGGCACGATGTCGACGTACGAATTGACAATCGCGACGAACGGCTTGCCGAAATCGGCATCGGTGACGCCGACGGCTTTGAGCAAACTGCGATGCGGTGCGCGTTCAAAGCCGCGCGTGATTTGATCGGAACGCATTTTCCCTCGTCATGTCTCGTCATTTCGAGGAGCGCCCTGAGCGAAGCAGCGCCTTTCGCTGCGAAGTCGAAGGGTTGCGACGAGAAATCTCGGTGTGGCAGTACTGAGATTTCTCGCTCCGCTCGAAATGACGGACAGAAAATAAAAACCGCCTGAGGTTCAGGCGGTTTTTGTCAGTCGTCTTGTGACCTAGTGTCGAGCGCGTGCCTCGACTTTCGCCCAAACCCAATTACGCCTGTTGCTAAGGATGACAACAAGCGAAATAAGGATGACGATAATCGAGACGCTAATCAGTGACATGATAGTTGTGCCAGATAGAAAAATTCTCCGTCGCGATTCAGCGATGAAGCGCGCGGAGCAGTTAATCGCTTTATTCGATTTTGCAATGGATATTATAACCGTCCGGCGGGGCACCGTCTACGGTCAAGTTGCGAGAACGCGGTGGGGCGGTGGTTGTGCAAGATGTACAAATGCAGTGTTCAGTATTCAGTATTCAGTTGAGAGACGTGACCGAAAACTGAAAACTGAATACTGGATGCTGATTACTGCTCGTCGCGCGCGAGCAACAAACGATGCGCGCGGAGCGCGAGTTCGATGCTGAGTCGCGTTTCCGGATTGTCGAGATCGAGTCCGCTGATTTCGCGGATGCGCTCCATTCGATAGAGCAGCGTGTTGCGATGCACGAACAGCGCTTCGGCGGTTTGGCTGAGATTGCCTTTGTGCGCGAAATACGACGTGAGCGTTTCGATCAAATCGGTGCCTTGCGTGCGATCATATTCGACGAGCGTGCCGATAATTTCCTGACGAAACGCGGCAAGTTCGGGATGATGTTCCAAGAGAAACAGCAGCCGGTACACGTTCAGTTCGCCAAAGTACAGCGGATTGGGATCGGCGAGGCGGCGCGCCATGGATAACGCCTGCCGCGCTTCGCGGTACGAATCACGCAAATCGATCAGCGCGTCCGCCGCGCGCCCGATGCCGATGGCGAGCGGATCGTTGGCGTACTCGGCGCTGGCTTGGCGGCGAATGTTTTCGGCGATCACGCGCGCGCCCTCGATGCCTTGGCGCGGATCCAGCCGCACGAAAACGATCACTTCATCGTCGCGCGTGTGAACCAGAATATCCGCGCGCGTCAGTCCGTGAATGATCGTCTCCAGTCGCCGGTACGACGGATGTTCCTTCTTCGCCCAATCGGCGACGACGACTGCGTGTTTGCCGTCGGGATTGTACTTGTCGCGTTTCGCCCAACGCGTCGCTTCATCCGGCGAAAGACTGCCGGCGAGCAGCCCTTCGACGAAACCGCCGCGCACGCGCTTTTCCGCTTCGCTCACCGCTTTGGCTTTTGCCATTTCGAGCGCGCACGCCGCCGCGCCTTGTTCCGCCATGCTCCGGTCGAATTGTTCGAGCGCGTCGCGTTCCGCGATCAGCGAGAGGTAACCGCGCGCCATGCCTTTCGCCACGATAGGGACGATCACGCGCGTGCGGTTTTCTTTCGGCACGCGTACATCCTGAGCAAAGTCGAAGGATTGTTCCACAATGCGTCGATTTTGCGCGGCGCGTTTCCGGTCGCGCAATTCTTCCGGCACATTGCCGGACGCCGTGACCCATTCTTCGACGATTGTTCGCGCGCTGGCATCCTCCGGCGCGAACCACGCGGCGATGATGTTCAATCGCTTGTCCTGAATCAACACCGTCTTGCCGATGGTGCGACCGATCACCGCCGCCATCGCTTCCAGTCCGGCATTCTCGGCGGACAACAAGGTGAGGTGCTGATACAATTGCGTCGCGCGCTGTTCTACTGCCGCGTCGCGATCCAGAACGAACGCGAGCGCGAGTCGTTCGATCTGGCGCAGATTCGCGGACGCCGGCAAGACGACCAGCGGCAATTGCGCTTGCTGCGCGGCTTCGACGAGCGCGGGGGCTGGCTCGGCGACGAGCGCGATACCGGCGATGCCGGTTTGCGCGAGGCGCGCGAATTGCCGCGCCAGGTCGTTGGGATAAGGCGGGAGGAGAAACGCAAAATCGCCGGTGTCGAGTCGCGTCAAATCCTGCGCGGCGGTGGAAACGACCCAGGTGACCGGATGATCCAGCAAACCGTGATCGACCAGCACGCGCGTCTCGATCGGCAGCGCGCGTTTGACAAGTTCTTGCAGCGTAGGCGTTTGAATGTCGGTCATTGTTTCGACAAAAAAGAAACCCATCGGCATTGCCGATGGGCACAGCGGTGTACCCGGTAGGTGCTCTTTGATTCTATGCTGAATTATACCGCAATCTGCGCTGGATGCAATAGTATGTTTTGCCAAGTTGGAGCAAGTGTGTGGCCCATCCTGTTGCAGTGTTATCGCTTTTTGGCAATTGACTGGATCAATTCATCTTTATCGAGGATTGGATCATACATTTCTTTCCTGATTTCCCGACTCGCAATGTCAATTTTAATTCGCTTCAGGAAATCGCGAAAGTCGGGGTTGATGGTCGCGAGTTTGTTGACAGTTTCCCAATCAACAGAATCTCTCGATCTAGCGGGGAGTATGGTTTCAGTTGAATCTGGGTCTTCAATGTCAATCTGAATAACGCCAATCCCGAAGGATGTGGACAGGCGCTCCAATTCGCTACGAAAATCTTCGTCCTTGTCAATCTCGGCAGCAGCCAAATAGCCTTCGTTTGCCCATGAGGAATTGGAAACTGCTTGGAAGAACGATTCTCGGAGATTGGTGATTGCTAGTTCCCGTTTCAATTCAAAAGAGAATAATTTGATCGCCGAATTCCCCATCACGGAGCTAACTTCGACAACCTCATCTTTCCAGTCGCTGAACGGAAAGTAGCATCCGACCATATCAGGGTGTACCCACTCACCGAATTCCTTCTTGTCCGATTTGTTGTGACGGATCGTTTTGAGATATGCCCTGAGATAATAGAATCCATAGTACGCAAGGAAGGGATGCAGATCTTTCTCAAGGTATTCCGATTTTTTCTGCGAGACAATTGGTTGCGTGTCGAGGACTTTTGTGCCCAAGGTGTCCACCAACGCGCGTAGGAAGAAACGTTTGGGACGGGGACCTGTGGCGACAAAAATACTTTCTGGATTATCTCGGACATCAACATACAGGCGCGCACCGAGCGTTGCCCAAGGGGTTTTGCCTTTTGTTTCCAATTCCTTATCGTACCCCTTATCAAGGGCAGTTTCCCATATCTCATTCGCTGTGAGAGGATGTTTCGCTTCGCGGATGACTTGCTGAGCCAGTTGAAGAAATGATATTCCCATAGTACCTCCTCCCAATCGGATTTGCCTGTGCAACTTTCACGCAGTCAGAACTTTGCCGTGCCCCAGTGTTGTGCTTCCGAGAATAACACTAATCAGTGTGGGCGTCAACTATTCGTACGACAAAAAAGACCTTCGAGGTTTCTGCAAACCTCGAAGGTCTTACCCGCGCTCACCTTCTCCGCCCGCAATCGTACAACTGCTGTTCCGGTGCGCGCGGCGCGTTCGGCTGCGCTTGCGGGAAAACCGCCGCGCAATTTTCGGCGACCCAGCGCGTCAGTTCCGCTTGTTGGTTTGGCTGTGCGTTCAGCCAGAAATAGCGCACGGTGTTGTCCGCGACGAGTAGCGCGAGTTCGTCTGCCGTCAGAATCGGATCGCTGCCGGTAAAGCCGCCGAGCGCCATCACCGGTTCGCCGGTTGCGAGGATGATCGGCGCGGCGGTGTTCGCGTTGATCGTCGCGACGAGAAACTGCGCGCCGCCGCGATTCGCGACGAGATAGTCGATCAAACGATCGCGCTGCGGCGCGTTCGGACGCGGCGGGCGCGACAACAACTCGGGTCCCGCAAACGGCAAGCCCGCGTCCGCGCCCAGCACCGGCGTGATCGACCAGATCGTCGGCGCGATGAGGAGGACGAGAATGCCGGTGAGGAGAATTGGAGATTGGAGATTAGAGATTGGAGGTTTGAAAAAACGCGCGATGATCAGCGCGAGCGCGATGAGGACGCCGAGGATCGCGATGATCGGAATCAGCCAGCCGATCCAATTAGTGAAATGAAACAGAATCGCGATTTCGGTCGCCGCGCCGACGAGAATCGCAAGCGGCAAAAGCCAGCCGCGCCAATGCCCGCGCGCGTAATCGCGCCACAGCGTACCGAGTCCCGCGCCGACGAGCGCGGCAATCGCGGGCGCCATCATTTCGAGATAGTAGCGATGGAACAATCCGGCGAAACTGAAAAAGACGATTTGCGGAACGAGCCACGCGCCCCACAGCAACAATTGTTGATGTTCGCGCGCGAACGGATATCGGACGCGCGTCGCGAGCGCGGCAGCCATCGCGCAAAACAGCGCGAGCGGCAACAGCCAACTGATTTGCCCGGCAAGTTGTTGATTGAACAAACGCAAGACGCCGGGCGCGCCGGTTTCGCTGTTGAGTGGACCCGCGGGCGGTTGCGCGGGTTGATTCGGCAACGGTGGATAACGCGGCAATTGTCCCGGTTGATTCGGCGGCGGCGCGCCGGCTGGCTGCGCGGGTTGCGCCGGTGCGCGCGTCGCCCGCGGCAATTGTCCCGGCTGATTTGGCGGAACGTAACCCGGCGGCGCGGGTTGATTTGGCGATTGCGGAGAACGCGGCAATTGTCCCGGCTGATTCAGACCCGGCTCGCCCGGACGCGCGAGCGGGCGCGGTCCGCCGGGCGCGGGCGCGCCGATCCAACTCGCGATCTGTCCGAGCCGCGCGAGTCCGTTGTGTCCCACGATCAATTCCGTCACCGTGTTGTTGTGACTGCTGCCGATGTACGGTCGTTCCTCCGGCGGCGTCCAATCTACCACGACGACCCACGCGAACGACACGACAAACAGTACGATTGTCGCGAGCGCGAGATGCGCGATGCGCCAGTACCAGCGCGTTCGCGCGGCGATGAGATACGCGAACCAGAACGCGGGCAACACCATGTACGCTTGCAGCATCTTGATATTGAAACCGATGCCGACCAAGATCGCGCACAGTAACAACCAACGCAACTTGCCTTTTTCGATGGCGATGCTGATCGCCCACGCCGCGAGCAGCGACGTGAAAACGAGTTGACTGTCCATCGTGTTGTTGCGATTCGCGGCGATGCTGATCGGCGTGACCGCGAGCGCGAGCGCGGCGACGAGTCCTGCCGTCGCGCCAAAGACGCGCGCGACGAGATGATACAACAGCGCGACCGACAGTACGCCCGCGAGTGCCTGCGGCAAAAGCAGACTGACGCCGCTGAAGCCGAAAACAAACGCGCTCGCGGCTTGCGCCCAAAAGCCGAGCGGCGGCTTGTCCACCGTGACGAAGCCGCCCGGATCGAACGACGCGAAGAAAAAGTTATGCCAATTCATCAGCATACTTTTGACCGTCGCGGCGTAGTACAGATTCGCAAACCCCTCTTGATCGAGCCGCGCGAAGTGCAGCGCAATCGCGACGAGCATGATCGCGCCAAGCGCAACGCGATGGTACCAACGCGTTGAAGTGATTGATTTGGGAATATCGTTGCTGGTTTCCATTGGGGTTCTTGGCTGGACACAGATTAACACAGATGACACAGATTAATCCCCATAATTATCTGTGTTAATCTGTGAAAATCAGTGTCCTACTTTAGATACCGATCAAAGAAATCCGCGATCATCTTCGTCAGTTCCGCGCGCGACGGACTGATCGCGCCGCCGCTTGGTGTGAATCCGTGTCCCGCGTTTTTGACGATGACGAGCGTCGCGGTCACGCCGCCCGCTTTCAACTTGTCGTACAAAATTTGCGATTGCTCCATCGGCACGACCGCGTCCTTGTCGCCCTGCAAAATTAGGAACGGCGGATCATCCGGCGTGATGTACGTCACCGGACTCGCTTTGACGAGCACGGGATCATCGCGCGAGGTTGCGCCGAAAACGGTTCGTCCGACGATTTCCGCGCGTCCAGTCAGCATCGCCGGTAGATCCGCAGGACCGAACAAATCGACGACGGCTTGCACGCGCGACGATTGATCGGCGTACTCGCCGACGTCAAAGCCCGCGCTCTTGTCCGTCGTGCCGAGCATCGCGACGAGATGACCGCCCGCGCTGCCGCCCCACACGCCGATCTTGTTCGGATCGAGTTTGTACGGCGCCGCGTTCGCGCGCAGATGGCGAATCGCGCATTTCACGTCGGTGATTTGCGAGGGCCACTTGTATTGCGGCGCGAGCCGGTAATCGAGTGACGCGACGATGTAGCCGCGCTCGAGTAATCCTTGCATATCCGCCGATCCCGCGCCGCTGCCTTTGTCGCCCGCCGTCCAGCCGCCGCCGTGAATGTACACCGCGATCGGCGTCGGTTTGTCGCTCAACTGCTTTGGGTAAAACAAATTCATCTTTTGCGCGATGCCGTCGGGCGCGCAGTACGTCACGTCTTTGTACGACGCGCCCGCTTTCGCTTCGATCTTTTGCGGCGTCATCGTCGCGCGCGCGACCGGCGCGGTTTGCGATTCGAGTTCGATCAGCACAATGGATTCGACGCGCCCGCGCTGAATTTTCGCGACGAGCGATTTGCTGTCGGGTCCCCACGACAGATCGCCGACGATGACGCCGCCGCTCGCGTCGCGTCCTTCCGGTGAATTTGGATCGTTGAATCGCGTCAGCCGCCGCTTGTTCGATCCATCGGCGTTCATCACCCACACGTCGGTCTTGGGTGGATTCCGCGTCATTCCTTCCGCCGAAGCGGTTTTGATTTGCGGAATGTTCGTACTGCTCATCCACGCGATCCATTTGCCATCCGGCGAATAGCGCGCGTGTTCGTCCCACTCGTTATTTTCGGTGAGGCGCGTGAGTTGCTGCGTCGTCAGATCGTACGCGTAGATTTCCATATCGTAATAGTACTTGCCCGGCGGCACGACCGAGAAAATAATTTTGCGATTATCCGGCGAAAAGCCGTGCGTCTCGTACAATTCGAAATTGCCCGGCGTGAGCGCTTGAATATTCGTCACACGCGGCTCGCCGTTGACGACAGAAAAGTCGCCGAGTTTAATCGCCCACTGTCCGCCGAGTTCGCCGCCGGGATTGCCGATTTCGCTCCACAAAATCTTTTTGCCGTCCGGCGAAAACTGCGGATGCAGCGTGCCGCCGCGATTTTGGACGCGTGTGATTTGCCAGAATTTCGATCCGTCCGCGTTCGTCACCCAGATATTGTTGTTGATGCCGATGCCCGGACTCGCCATGAAATTTCCGACCTGCCCCGGCGGTAATTTCAAATCCGGGTCTTGCGCTTGGAAAACGATCCATTCGCCGGAGGGATGCCATTCGGGATTGCCGTTTTGTGCTTGCGGCACATTTTCTTTGTCGCACGTGAGACACCGCTTGTCCGATCCGTCGAGGCGCGCGGTGTACACGTCCGACTTGCCCTCTTTGCCGCCGACATCGAACGCGAGCAAATTTTTCGCGTGCGACCAACTAACGCGTCCGCCTTGCTCTTGCAGCATCGTGACGCGAATGTTCGCGCTTGCGGGCGCAGGTTTTGTCGCGGCAGCGACCGGCGTTTGCGCGGCAAGCGTCGCGGTTGGCTCCGGCGCGCGCGCGGGTTGTCCGCGCTGACACGCGGCGAGCGCGCATGCCCCGATAAGCACGCATACAATCGGGAAGATTTTTTTCCTGGCAATCATCTTGCGGTCTCCATCACGGCTGGCGCGATTTAGCGTTGTTGATTTCATAAACATAGATCTCCGCATTCCCTTGTCCCAAACCCTGCCCGCCGCTTTGTCCAGAGAAAATTCTATTTCCTCCGACTTCAAGCGACGGTCGCAAACTGCCTCCGCCAGGTCCCCACCCAGTGCTCTTGATTTGCTCTTGCAAAACCAAGTTGAAATCCTTATCGAAAATCTTGATCCAGGCAATGTGCTGTCCTGCGGGCGGACTACCGGCGGACTGTTTGTACGTCACATAGAGATAGTTGCCAGCGGTTTTCAAGCCAGCCACATAATTCTCTCGATCGTTCGATTCCGCTGAAATAATCTTGACGTCCTTTCGTGCGTCGAACGTCCAGTCTCGGTTCATTCTTACCACAATCACATCGGATGGCGCGCCATCGTCAGCGGTTTCAATTATCCCTTGGTCTGCAACCGTGGTTGGCAACGCCATGATGATCTTGTCGTTCCAGAATTGCAAACTGGCTACGCGCGCCCGTCCATCCGCCGCCGCGGACAAATCCAAGTCGAACTCGGACAACTTTTTCAAATCCTCCTTGCGGAACTCTCTCACCCGGTAAATCGTCTTGCCCGACTTGGCTAGTGTGTGTTTCAGACGCGTAACGACGAACACAGTATCGGTCCCGATCAACGGCGCAGGATCATCGAGTAATTCTCCACCATCTTGCAGTTCTGCCAAAGATTTGCTGCTCGTAATCGGCGTGGCAGTATAGGCGACGCGATCAAAGCGGTCGTCTAGAGTATATTTGGCGCCCCACAGATAGGTTGCGCCGGTGGTCGGCGAAGTCGGTTTGTGCGTTTCGTAGAACGCGTACAGAAACCGATCATCGGACGCCACCCGGAGATCGGTGGGACCGCCATACTGCGTCGTCGTCGAAACCAAAGTTTTGGACGCAATTACTTGTTCCATATTTGTGTCGTAGATTTTCAGGTTGAACCTTCTGCCGTCCCGGACCGAGATATTGCCAAGATAGACGACAAACACCCTGGTTGCCATCGCGACAATTTCCGGTCTGGCTGAACCATGTTCCGCCTCCGTGGTGATGGCGATTTTTTTAATCAGCCGCAGCGAGGTGGGCATTGCAGAGACAGTAGCAACACGTTCGGGGGTGTTGGGAAGGCGCGTCGCTGGAGCAGTCGCCACAGATGTTGCTGGGGCAACCGGCGGTGGCGCGGGAGCGATCCTGACAACGCTTGGCGCGATTGTCGGCGCGGCAATCGTCGCGGTTGGCTCCGGCGCGCGCGCGAGTTGTCCGCGCTGACACGCGCTTGATGCCAACCCGAATATGAACAAGCATGTGAGGATTACAATTTTCTTCATCCTTCCGCCTTCATTCTTTATTTCGCGTGTTGTTTGAAAAATTCCCACATCAATTCAGTCGCCGAAATTTCGCGCGTCGGCGCGTCGAGCAGAGCGGTGAGACGATCTCCACCGGGCCAGGCGTGCCCGCCGCCTTTGATCGCGTACAACTCGACGCCGGTTCTGTTTGCGCAATTCGCGTACGTGTCGTGAACGATGTTGCCGCGTTCGGCGCGCGTCGGGGTTCCCGCGCAGCGATTGTGCTGCGACCAAAACGCCATCGCGTACGCGACCGATTTGTCTTCGCGCGGATGCGGATCGGCTTGCTGTTTGGGTACGCCGCCGTCGTACAGCACGTTGCGATCTGCCGTGCCGTGAAACGCGATGACGGACACCGGCTGCGTCGGTTTGCACTCGACGTTGAGCGCGCCCGCGACCGGCGCAATCGCCGCGAGTTGGTCGGAGAGTTCACACGCAAGCCGGTACGCCATCATCCCGCCGTTCGAGATGCCGGTCGCGTAAACGCGCCGCGCGTCAATTGGATAATCGCGCGCCAGTTGTTCGATCAGCGCGCGGATGAAACCCACATCGTCAATTTTGTGATCGAGCGCGTAGCCGCAGCAGTTGCCGGAATTCCACGTCAGCAGTTTGTCGTCGAGTCGACCGGTGCCGTCGGGATAAACGGCGATGAAATTTTCCTTGTCGGTGAGCGCGCTCATGCCGGTCATGCGCGCCGCGCTTGCCGCGTTGCCGCCGCCGCCGTGCAAAACGATCACGAGTGGGAGCGGTGCGTTGCCGATGACGGGCGGCAAATGGACGAGGTACGCGCGTTCGCGTCCGGCGAAAGCGAGCGATTGAGTGTAATCGCCCGGTTTCAAATTCGGAATCGGCGTTGGCGTTGTTCGCGCAGTCGGGGCGATCCGCGTACAACCAGCCGCGCTGAGCGCGAGCAGCAGAAAGAAAATCGCGCAACGGCTCATCGTTTTGCTCCTCACTCTCGTCGCCGCGCTTGCCAAATCCCGAGCAACCGCAAAGGTTGACTGATCGCGATCCACAGCGTGCCCAAGCCCGTGACGAGTCCAAAGCCGCCGAAGAGCAATCGCCCGATCAATTCGTCGCCTTTGCCGCTCGTCGTGAACGGTCCGAACGAAGTACTGCTTTCGAACTCGCGCGCGCCGGGACCGAAACCAACCCACAGAAAGATCGCCGAAAACGCGCCCATCCCGCCGACGATCAAAAAATATTGCAGCCATTGATAAAGCGCCGATTGGTGTTCTGCCGGAGGAATGATGGTGTGGATGATGGTGAACAACCCAAAGCAAAAGAACATCAACCCGGCAACCGGGATCATCCAGCGCGGGATATCCGGACTGGATAGGTTGATCGGGATATTGCTCACGCCTAGCATCAGCATACCCAACCCGACCAAACCGAGAACCGCGCCCATCAGGATCGGCAGGCAACTCGCGATGCCTTGCGCGAATGGATTGTTTTCGTTCATCACGCGCGCCTCACTTGCCGAACAACTCTTGCGCGTACTTGACCGTGCGCTGTTCGAGTTGGCGGTCTTGTTGCTCCGGCGACATTTGCGGCGGCGACTTGGCATCGTACGTTTGATTCGGCGGATAATCGTTCAAGCGCGTCCACGGCACGCCGCCCTTGATCGCCGCGTTGATCATGTCGACCGCGTGCGCGTTATTTGGTTGGACATGATCTTTTTCCGATTGAACGCGCTGATACGGCACGCGCACTTTGCCGATGAAATTCACCGCTTCGCGCTCCGACCAAAACGCGTTGTCGGTGCAGGGCTGCCAATGAATTCTCTCTTTCCCTGCGGCGAGATTGCAGCCCGTCGTCGTGTAGTTGCGATCGGCGGGACCTTCCCAGTCAATCAAAAATTTCACCGGCAGATCCGGATAGCGCGCGAGGACGCCGCTCCCCATCGTGATCCCGTACGAGTACGTCACGATGCCGATTTTCGACGTGTCCACGTTGGGCAAGGTCGCGGTAAAGCGAACGACGGCGGCAAGTCCGTCTTGATGAATGAATCCGTCGAAATCTTCTTTGCCCGCGCTTTTGCCGCGTCCATCCGGATCGAACACGACGATGACGAATCCGGCGTCCGCGAGCATTTGCGCGCGATTCGGCGGATCGAGAAAGTTGCCGCCCCAGCCGATGCCGCCCGGCACGAGGACGAGCGCGGGAAGTTTACCCGAGGCGTTCTTCGGCAAAACGACCTGGGTGTACAACCGCGCGCCGCTCGTCGGATTCGTCACCCAGTACGTATTCGCCGCGCCCGCCGATTGCGGCGACGCGACGACTTTGGGCGCGGGCGCAGTTGTGGCGCTTGGCGCGGCGCGCATTTCAGTTGGGCGCGCGGCGGGTGGTTGTGGCTCGCTTGGTTTCGCGGGCAACGATGGGCGCGGGGGCAGCGTTCCTTGCAGCGGCGGTTTGAGTTGCTCGCGCGGCGGCAAGCCGGGCGAAGGCGTCGGGGTCGTCGGACCGCAACATGGCAGATCGCCGATTGAAACGCCGCAGCCAGTTGTGAAGAAAATCAAAACGGCAAGAGCGATGAGTAAGCGCGTCATCGTGCCTCCTTTCGCGATCCATTTTCGCGCGCGCAGGTAAAACGCAAATGAGTTTGATGTAATCGCCGTGTAAAATTTCGCTGGATTGAGATTATCACAGAACGCGAGGATTGAAAAGAGGTAAAAAATCCCCCACCGCGCGAGGGGAGTTGCGGGTGAGGGGTTGTTGCGCATTGGCAGTCGAATCGCGCGTCACGCGGCAAAGGCATACGTCGTCACTTCACGTTCCAGGCGCGCGCCCAATTCATCCGCTGCCACATCCAGATCGTAATCCGTTTGCAACCCCAGCCAAAACTTGGCGGAGGTGCCGAAGAAACGCGCCAGGCGCAGCGCGGTGTCCGCAGTGATCCGTCGTTTGCCCAGGACAATCTCGTTGATGCGGCGCGCGGGCACACCAATTTTCTGCGCCAGGAAATTCTGGCTGATGCCCATTGGATTCAAGAACTCTTCTTGCAGTACTTCGCCCGGATGAATTGGAGCCAGTTTCTTGCTCATATTCTCACCTCAGTGATAATCCGTGATCTCGACGTTGTAGGCATCGTTCGCGCGCCAATCAAAACAGACACGCCATTGATCGTTGATGCGGATGCTGTACTGACCAGCCCGATTGCCGCCAAGTTTCTCCAGCCGATTGGCGGGGGGAACGCGTAAATCGCTCAACATCGCGGCGTTGTTCAGCATCCGCAATTTACGCAGTGCGACTGCTTGGATGGACGTCGGCAGTTTGCGCGAAAATTCGCGACGAAAAATCCGCTCGGTTTCGCTATCCCTGAACGTTCTGATCACATTGCGATTATATAACGCCATGCGTTAAACGTCAAGCGTTATCACGCGCAGTGCTACAAAAGAGTGTGCTGTGGTCGGCGGACACGCGCGGGTTATGCCGCCGCGCGCTGCAACCGCACGACCACGCGATTCAAGTACCGTTCCGCTTTTTCGCGATCCTGCGGATTGCCGCGCAGCCACACGCGCGCGTACGCCAGATGTCGCTGCAAGTTGTGTTTTTCGAGCCAGCGCAAAATACTGCGCGGACGCGTCTGCCCCAATTGCTTTTCAACATCGGTCACGCGACGATGCAGCAAAACAAACTCAAAACCAATCGTCGCGAGGACGGCGAGGAAAAACATCCAGGGTGTGATCCAGGTGAGCGGCGCGGTGAAGAAAACAATGTGCCCGCGGTCGAGCAAATCCTGTCCGTTGTACAGCGCGTGCGTCCAGATCATCCACACCCACACGCCGAGCGCGGGCAAGTACCGGACCAATTTCGGCAAATAGCGCGACCAGCCGAGCGCGAGCGCGACGAACGCGGTGCTCGCCGCGTGCCCGATGAAAACGATGTCGGGTCTGCCGCGCGTCACTTGCAGTTCCGTCCCGGGCACGAGAATATTCGTGATAATGCCGGGCGTTTGGATTTTCGCGTTCGGAAGGAACATATCCTCGAACACGTTCAACCCGATGCCGATGGCAAGCCCAACGAGCATCAGATCGGTTGCGCCGAACGCGATGCGCGCGCCGGTCAATTTCCAAAGCAGTAAAACGAGCGCGACCGAAAATAGTTTCGCGGTCTCCTCGGTGATCGGCGCGAGGAGCGCGAGATGCACGAACCTGCCATCGTTACTCCACATCGGCGGCAGGACGATGCCGATGATGAGTTGGCTCACCAACGTCGCGTGACTGATGATCAGCAAGCCGACGAAGAAAAAGACCGCGAACGCCAAGACGCGCAGCGAACGCACCGGCAAGGTGATCAACAGGTAGAACGCGGCGAACCAGAGCGCGTTCGCGAGCGCGGGCAAAACGCCCAGCAGCGCGTAACTGATCAGCACGACGACGAACCAAATTCCAAAATAGATCGCCCGAATGATGTTTGACATTTTGTCTCCGGAAAATGGGACGCTGATTAACACGGATGAACACTGATTTATTTCTTATCTGTGTTCATCTGTGTTCATCTGTGTCCAATTCTTTTTTCTTCAATTGCTGGCGCGCTGATGGCAATGAATAGCCCTCTCAATTTCCTGACTGATTCTTCGCTGCCTCGACCACATCCGCCAGCGTCGTCTTGCCGCCCATGTCAGACGGGAGCAAATCGGAAAGTGGCGGTTGCGTGTAACTCGATTCGGGCGTCGCGCTCGACGAACTCGATGGCGCGGCGCTTCCACCATCGCCTCCGAACGCGCTTTCAAAAATCTGCCGCGTGAACGATCCGACCGTGTCGCGCACCGCGTCGCCGCCGGATTGTGGCTGTTGCGTCGGCACTTCCCAACCGATCAGATTGAAGAACGCGTCGCGCGTCGCCGCCCAGCCCGCGCCTGCGCCGGTGATCAGGTTGCCGATGTCGCGCCAAAATGCCGACAGCGCGTTCTTCTCGAAACTGCTGACCGCGCTTGCGACGGCGAGCCCATTGCTCTGCCACCACGCGAGCCAATTTTGAAGCAGATAATGATCCATGGATTCCTCCGTGAAGGTGTGGGACAAATTTGCAAATTTGTCCTACGCGCTACTTGGTCACGTACACTTCCAACTCCGCCAGCGTCATCTTGCCGACGTAGAGCCGATGCCGCGCGAGATCGAGCGCGAATGTTTCGCCGACGCCGCTGACCGCGCTCAAGGTCTTCGCCGCGCGCGTCGCGAGCGATTCGCGATCCAGCGTGACGACGACGTTCGTCGCTTTGCCGCCGATGTTTTCGACGCCGATTGCCCAGTACGTGTTCGCCGCCGCGTCGAGCGCGAGGATTTGCTGACCGCGCGCGAGTTTGCGTCCGGTCGGCTTGCCGGTTTTCGCGTCGAGTTCGAACGCGCTAACAAAGAGCCGATTTTTCGCCGCGTCCACGAAAAGACTGTCCGCGTCCGGCGCGTCGCGCAGCGATTTCCAATCGAGCGAACCCAGGTCTTGCGTCGCGATAAGATTAACGTTCGCGTCGTAGATTGTCAAGCGATGTTCGTGTTTCCAGAACGCGTACAGCAAATTCGCGCTTTCGTTCACCGCGACGGCGAGTTGCGCGGGTCCGCCGCCGGTGTCGCCGGTCTTGAACCCGGTCACGTCAATCGTTTTGACGATCTTGCGCGCCGCCCAATCCACGACGACGATCTTGCCAAACTCGGGGTACGCGACGTACGCGCGCTGATGCGCGGTGTCAATCGCGAGATCGGGCAGGCGATCCGTCGAACCGCGTGGGATGCCAAGCGGAATCGTCGCGACGAGCGCACGCGCGCCTTTCACATCGTAAATCGAGAGCGTGCTGTCCCACGCGTTCACGACGAACAATTTTTCGCCGGTCGTATCGGTTCGCATCGGAATGGGCCACGTGCCGCTTGTGAACGCTTCCCACTGATTCGTCTCGACGTTGTAACTGAAAATGTAATTGCCGCCGAGCCGACTGTTCATGAAAATTTGTTTGCCGCCGTTCGTCAAGATGATTTGCTCGAGCGAATCGCCCAAACGAATTGGCGCGGCTTGCGCGTACGTGTTCGTGTCGATGCTCCACAGAATCGACGCGTCGCCGTTCGGAATGTAGAATTTTCCGTTCGCCGAATTGAGTGTGAGCCGATGCGGTTTTCTGCCGAACGAAAACTCGTTCGTGACTTTGCCGGTGTTCACATCGTACACCTGAACGTGACCACCGATCCCGGCGACTTGTCCTTCGCTTGGACGCTCAAGCGAGAGCAAGACGAGGCGTGCGTGCGCAGCGTCGTACGCGATGCTTTGCGTTTCGCGCTCGCGCGCGAGCGGAAAGGCGCGTACTTCTTTGCCGCTCGCGTCCAGCACCTGCATCATCCGATCGCTGCCGACGAGAAAACGCGCGCGCGCCGCGTCGTACTCCAGAAAGCGCGCCCGCTGACCGGGCGGTGAGTTGTACGCAATCGTTCCCGCGACCTTGCCGGTTTTCGGATCGACGCGGAAAATTTCGCCGCCGGTTTTGGGCGTCATATTCAACACGTACAGCGCGTCCGCTTTTGCGTCGAATGCGATTGCGCCCGCGCCCGGACCCATTTCGGAAATCGTGTAAACGGTTTGCAGCGTCTTGCCGTCGAACGCGCGGAAGGTGGGCGCGTCGGGTGTCGTGAAATAAAGCCGCGCGCGCGTCGAATCCACGGTGACCGCGCCGACGCGTTCCGGCAGCGCGACGGGACCGACGACCGCGTGCGTGTTCAAATCGATCCGGCGGAGTTGATGGTGCGATTCGTCCACGATGTACAGAAAATTCGCGACGGGATCGAGATAGACGTAGCGATGCGCGTACCCTTCGATGCCGGAATCGAGCGCGCCGATCCATTTTTCGGTCGCGCCATCGAGGATCGCGATATAGCGCGTCAGAATCCCGGCGACATAGACGCGGTTGCGCGTCGGATCGGCGGCGGCGGAAAAAAGTTTGAGGACATTTTTGTCCGGCGTGTGTCCTTGCGCTTGCGCGAGGTTGATCGTCGCGTACGCGCACGCGATTTCGTTGCACGCGGGCGGCGCGCCCTGCGCGAGAGTCGAAGGGGCGGGCGCAGTGCCGGAACCGATGCGATCCGGTGCGATCTGGGTGGGACTGGCGAGCGCGGTCGGCGCGCCAGGCGGTATGGCTGACGATTGCGGCGCGGGCGGAGTCGGTCGCGGTGGCAACACTTGAGGCGGTGGAAGAGTTGGCGTTGGCGCGGTGGTTGGCATCGGCGCGGCTTGCAAGTTGCACGCGGCGAGCAGCAGGGTGAGAAAAGTCAATGCGATCAAGTGATGCTTGTTCATAGTGTCTCCGTTTTACTTGGGTTGGATTTTGTACACCATCCAATAACCGCCCTTGCCGTCGGAGAGAATGGATGGATCGCACACGATTTTCCAGGCGGGGTTCAGCGCGAGGCGCGCGCCGGATTCTTCTTTCCACGCGGTTTTGCCATCGGAAGTCGCGCTCATAATTCCGGCACGTCCGCAAAAATAGTGGCGAATCGTTCCATTCGGAAAGACGAAACTACCGGAGACCGCGCCAGTTTCGTTGACCTTGCCGATCGATTTGAAATTCAAACCGTCGGACGATTGCGCCGCCCACGCGATTGCGCCGGTCGAAATGTACATCAACCAATCGTTGCCGACGCGGATGACGTCGGGATCGGTGTACTGAATTCCTTCGAGACGCGCGCCATCCTCGATGGTAAAGTTTTTGCCGTCCGACGAAATCGCGCTCTTGACGCGATTGGGTTGATTCGATTGCGCCGAACCGGGCGGTGGTGGGTTCGGTCCGAACGGAAACTCGACGAAGTACAGCCGCAGTTTGCCGTCCGGCAATATCACTACATCCGGGTCTGCGCCGGGCACGTTGATCTTGCCGCACGTCCAGGTCTTGCCATTGTCTTTCGATTCTGCGTAGACGAGCCCGAGTCCGGACAGCGTGCCATCTACCGCGTAGATCATCCAACGTCCGTCGGATAATCGCACGCCCTCCGGCACCGATGCCTGATCGATGATCACGCGGTTGTCGGATTGCCAGATCAAACCGTCGGAAGATTTCGCGATGAGAACTTGGTGGAACGCAGGCCCATTCGGATCGGCGATGCCGATGGATTTTTTCTCCGGCAAGCACGCGCGTTCGCCGGGGGTGAAAGTGGGTCGCGCACCGGGTGTGAGCGGCGGAGGCGGCGAACCGCGCGGCGCGCCGGGTGTGCCAGGCGGTTGCGGCGCGCTGCGTGGGGTATCGCGGCGCTCGATTTTGAAAAACATTTTCCACGTGCCATCGTTCAAACGCACGACGAACGGATCGGTGATACTTTCGCCTTGCCGCGCGATCAAACGCGTGCCTGGTTCCTGCGTCCATTGCCGCGCGTCGGTCGAAACGAAACTCGCGACAGAGCGCTCGCCGGATTGACTGAAGGCGTACAAACGAAAGCGTCCGTCATCCAATTTGATTGGCGCGACCGTGCCCCAATTTTGCAGATGCAGCAAGCCAACGTACTCGAAACTCAAGCCGTCGCGACTGCGCGCGATGATCGTGCGGTTTTCGTTCGAACTGAAAACGTACATCAACCATTCTGTGCCGGTCCAAAAGACATCCGGGTCAACGAGTCCATCGCGCTCGAATACTTTTTGCTCATTGGTGAATTGAATGCCGTCGTTGGAAATCGCGCTGTAGATCGAATGTGCGCCCGGCGCGCCGGGATTCGCCGCGGACGCGTAATAGTACAGCCGATAGCGTCCATCGGGCAGGCGCACGATGCTGGGGTCAACCGCTTTCTCGCCCGCGCGATTCGCAATCGTGCAGTTCAAGACCTTGAACGATTTGCCGCCGTCGGACGATTCCGCGCAATTGGTCGTCTCCGGCGTTTGGCTCGCGTCCACATAGTAGATGCGAATTTTGTTGTCGGGCGTGACGATCACGGCGGGAACGGACGCGTGATCGATCAGCATCTGGTTGTCGTGCGTCCAGATTAATCCATCTTTGCTCGTCGCGCTGTAGACTTGATGAAAATATGGTCCCTGCCCACCGGAGGGCGCGGGGAATGGCTTGGTCGCGAGGTCGAGCGGACGCGTGGGTAGAGTCGGCGTCGGAGGAACGGGAGCGTTCGGCGAAACGCTCCGTTCAAGCGCGGGAGAGGGAATTGAAGTCGGCAGACTGGTTGGCGCAAAAGTGCACGCGGCGATCAACACCCCGACCAAACCTAGACCGATTAGCGCGCGCAGCATTGTGCCCTCCTGGGTTGACGAGAATACTCTGGTCATCATTTTACCGCGAATGGTTTGTTCTCGGCAATCCGACATTTGTCCCCCGTGCAATTTTCGAGTTCGTGCAAACGCGCGGCGAGTTCTTTCAACAGCGCGGGGTCGGCTTTTGCCGCGAGGTTGTTGAGTTGATACGGATCGGCGCGCAGATCGTACAACTCTTTTTCGCCGGTCGCGTATTCGACGTAGACATAGTGCAGCAGGTGAATGCCCTGGAACGCGGGCACGGCAAGCGCGCGCTGAAATTCCAATCCCGCGATTTCTTCCGGCAAACCATCCGGCGGTTCGAGGAGTCCTTGCATTTCCGGCGGACGCGCGTAGGCATTCTCGTCTTCGTCCGGCGCGACGTCTTTGCCGGGCTCGCCGCGCTGCAACAAGTAGCACTGCCGCCACCCCCTCCCATCCTCCCCCGTCGCCGACAGGGGCGGGGTAAGCGGAGGCGGATTTGATTTTAGCAACGAAACGAGCGAACGACCGTCCACGAAATCCGGCGGCTTGATTCCGGCGAGTTCTGCCCAAGTCGGCGCGAAATCGTTGTTGCCGGTGATGTGATCGAGTTTGACGTTTGCCGGTACGCCGGGCCCGCGCACGACGAGCGGGACGTGGACATCTTCTTCGTACGGGGTCCACTTGCCGGTCGCCAAACGATGATTGCCGAGATGAAAGCCGTTGTCCGACGTGAAAAAGATGTACGTGTTGTCGAGTTGCCCCGACGCTTTTAGCGTGTTGATCAAAGTCTCGATCATGTCGTCGATGGCTTGCAGCGATTGCAGACGCAAGCGGTATTGGTTTTCGATTTCCCTGATCTGCCGGTCGGTCAACGGCGGACGATTCTTGATGTACGCCGGTTTGTCGCTGGCATCTTCCTCGTTGAAATTCGGCGGGCGCGGCAATTTCGCGTCGGCGAACATTTGCGCGTGGCGCGGCGCGGGCGTGGACGGTCCGTGCGGCGCATACGGCGCGACGAATGCGAAGAACGGCTTGCCTTCTTTGGCGGAACGCTGGACAAATTCAATCGTCTTGCGCGTGTAAACATCGGTACCGTAATCTTCCGGCTTTTTGCCGTACGCGACGAGTTTGCCATTTTCGTTCAGCGTGTAATTGTATTCGCCGTACGCGTTGCCTTTAGCCGCGCTGTACCATTCCGTCCAACCCGGCGGAACGAAGGTTTCCGCGACGGTGTTCGGGTAACCGTTCAGATATTTTCCCGCGAGCATCGTGCGATAGCCCGCGTTTTGCAGCCACACCGCAATCGTGGATTCTTCGTCGTGGTTCGCGTGGAATTTTTCATAGCCGCCGTCCGGCGGTTGGTTGCCGAAAATCTGCGTCCCTTGCGAATACTGCCCGCGCAAAATCGTCGAACGCGAAGGACAACAGAGCGAGACGTTCACAAAGTTGTTGTTGAACAGGACGCCTTGCTTGACGAGCAACTCTTGGAGTTTCGGCATGAACGCGATTTCCGCGACATCCAAATCGTCGGCGAGGATGAAAATGATATTCGGTCGCCTGGTCGAAGAGTCGGATGGTCGCGCAGCCGGTTGCGTGGTTGCCGCGACGGACGGCTTTGCCGCGACCGGCGTGTTCGTCGCGACGACAGACGCGCTGGTCGGCATTCTCCCTTCCCTTGTAGGGGCGGGGGCAAGGGGAGAGGTCGGCGCGCACGCGGCAAGCCAACCGAGCGCGAGTAGAAACAAAATGGAGAGAGATGATTTTTTCACTGTGGGTGCTCCTTGTGCGCGCTTATCGCGCATCCGCGATCAATCGTTTGTAAAACTCGCCGGTCGAAGAGAGTTTGCCCGCCACCACATTCGGCGCGGCGATGGTGTTCAAGCGCGTCGTCACATCGTTGTACGGCATCGTTTCGAATTTCGGATCGTAATCCAGATACGCGTACAGGTATTGCGCCCAAAAGATCGAGACGTACTCGATGTTTTTCGCGCGCGCGAGTTTGGCGATCAGCGCGAGGAATTTTTGATCGAGCGGCGCCCAGAAACTGTACGCGTCGCGGCGAAAAATGTCCGCGTTCCCGGCGATGCTCACCGGTGGTTCCTTCGCGCTCATTTTGTACAGCCACGCTTCGTCCAGAATTACGCGCTTGTTGTGCTGGCGCGCGAGATCGACGGCGGCGACGGCGGTTTGCAGCGCGTCGCCGGTCACCGGATAAATGTGAAGCGCGACGAAATCGAGCGAGGTGTTCGTCACATAACTCTTGACGAAATCGAGATTGCCCCACGTGCCGATGCCCGCGCCGATTTTCGTGTTGCCGCGATTCAAATCTTTCAGCGTGTAGTTGATCAAGTCGGTGTAAACTTGCGGCGTGTTGAGTTCGCGCCAGCCGGTGATGCGCGCTTCGGTGTCCGGCTCCGCGCCGAGATTGAGATAATCGGGTTTGATTTCGTTTACAATCGTCGCGACCATTTGCTTGTTTGCGGCTTTGAATTGATCGAGCGACATTGCTTTGTAGTTCACGTCGAGCGTGCTGAACGGCGGCGGAAAGATCACGCCGACTTCGACATCCATCTTCATCCCGCGCTGGCGGACTTGGCTCGCGACGGTCTTGAAGAATTCGAGGTACTTTGCTGAGTCGGGAAAATCGGGCGTGAGGATCGGATATTTGATCGCGACGGTGACGCCCTGGACACCGATTTGCTGCAAACGGTCGAGCCAGAGGCGCGTGCCTTGCAGATTTGTCGGCTTGAATAGATCGGCGCCGCGATTGCCGTTCGCGGGCAAGAGTTCGGCGGCGAAGGTGACGGGAAAATTTCCGCCGGACGCGTCGAACGATTTGTCGAACGCGGCGAGCGCGGCGTCGAGTTCGTCGTACAGCGCGCGAAATTCGGACGGCACCGGCGCAGGTGCGGGCAGCGCGCGCGTCGCGGCTGGCGTCACGGCAAGTGGTGTCACAGTCGGCGCGGTTGGCGTTGGCGGGGCTTGGCGCGCGCGACACGCCGCGAGCAATCCAAGCGCCATGAATAGCAAAAGAAATTGTCCGAGTCGCTTCATGGGATTCTCCACTTGTTTGAGCGAATTATTCCAAACGCGGATAAAGGATAAATGAGAATGTTGCAAAATCATTGTAAACTGACGAGGCGAGGTCGTCGGCATTATCGGGCGGAATGGCGCGGGGAAAAACACGCCGCTCAAAGTGGTCTCGCGGGGTGTTGCGTTCGACGCGCGGACGCGTGCCGGTGTGGGGGCACGGGACTCGCCGCGTGGATATGGCAACACGCCATCGTGCGGTGGGTTGAAGCCGCGCCAGGATTAGCGGAGTCTGGCATTGTTTCGCCGGTCTCCGAACGGCCACCAATGCCTGATTTTTTCGCGCAACACACGCGGAAGCCAATCCTGGTGTAGCTGCGCTTGCAGAACTGACAGTGAAACTGCGCGGCTTGCCTGAATCGCGCGGCGTTTGGCTAACAGAGAAGAAAGCGCGCCAAGCGCGTCCCGCTTGGCTCTGAGAAAAGCGAGCCCTTGGCCGCGGGAAGCGAAAAAGACAAACGCCATAAAACCGTAAACCAAATGGGCTGCGAATGCTCTCACCAGCAAAGTGGTGGGCATATCTTTCAAAAACAAGTATTCGACGTTGCGCTGACCATAGTAAACATACGCTGCGCTAAAACGTCCCAGAGTACTCCCGCCACGATGCCGCACGCGCGCGACTGGAACGTACACACATTTGAGTCCGGCGAGTTGAGCGCGCACGCTCCAATCAGCATCTTCATACACACAAAAAAAATCTTCATCGAACAACCCAATTTGGTCGAATGCGGAACGACGATAAAATGCGGCGCACGCTTGCGCGCCAAATACATATTCTTCCTGGGCATAGTTCACAGGTCGTCTGCGGTGTCCGCGTCGGAACACCGTGCCCGCTGTCGAAATGCCATCGCCCGCGCTGTCGAGCAAGCCCGGTTCATAGAACAATTCCACTTGCGACGCGAAGAAACTGGCGTCGGGATGTCGTTGGGCGGCAGCCACCAATTCATTCAGCCAATCGGGCTCCGGCACGGCATCGCTGTTTAGCAGCGCGATAAATTCGCCGCGCGCGCACGAAATTGCCACATTATTGCCGCCCGCAAAACCGGTGTTCCGGTCTAGCGCGATGAGTCGGGCGTGAGGAAATTCCCGAGCGATAAACTCGGCTGACCCATCAGAGGAGCCATTGTCCACGATGATGATTTCAAAATCGCGGAACGATTGATGGCGCAATCCCTCCAGGGCTTCGCCAAGCAATAATCTTCCATTGAAATTGACGATGATTACACTAATGCGTGGAGTCATTTTACCACTTCGATTTGATGTTCCAAGCCCACAAAGACAAGTCGTGCAGAGACCAACGCGCCATATCCCACGCGGCGCGCAATCCGAGTGTGCGTGCGCGTCGCGTAAAGCGCAATCCCAATTGTCCCAATCGAAGCAGCACACGCATCAAATTGTGATTTTGAATCGGCGCAGCCCGGTCCGGAAGCACAATAGAATATTGCTTAGGTACCTGTCGCGCGGCGCATGCGGTTTGGAGCTGCTCCAACCACACAGCACAGGTTTTTTCTAGATCGTAATGGGCGCGCGCGTACTGACGCGCCTGATTTTGCATCGCCCGGCGGCGCGCGCCGTCCTGAATCAGCGTCGTTAGTCCGGCGTGCCATGCTTCAGTGTCATTATCGACCAAGACGCCGGTGATGTCAGGTTGCACACACTCGGAATAGACACTCACATTCGAATAAATCCCGGCGATGCCGGCAGCGCCGTACTCGCGGAATTTGTTATTGCTTTTTGAACGATGAAACACATCGTTCAGCAGCGGCGCGAGTCCAAGATCGAAACCACTTGCAGTAAACCGGCGAAAAAATCGCGCATAGTCTGGAATGTAGTTCAAGAATCGCACATTCGGATACCGCGCAAAACGCGCGGAAGGATAACCCCAAAAAAACATACGCACCTGGTCGCGGTGTTCGGACAGGATGCGTTCGAGCGCGTCGGCGAATATTCCGGCGAGCGCATCGGAGATGCGGCTGGTCGCATAGACGATCCACACCTCGCGGGCTGACTCGGGCGCGCGGTGGACGGGTGTCACCAAATTCCAATCCACCGGACCCTCCACCCGGGTCACGTCCGAGTTGATCGCCGCGACGCGATCGCGCAGGGTTTGAGAGTACACCCGCACGAGCGTCGCCGACGCGATGTACTCGGTGAGTTGCGCCAGACGGGCTGGATCGCGGTGATACTCTGCCAGCGGCGCGTCCGGAGGGAAATCGAAAAAGTTGTCGTCGAGTTCATAGAGGATGGGCTTGCCCAGCGCGCGCGCGGCGTGTAACGCGCCCGCATAACGCGGCTCCATGTTGCGACAGAAGACAAGAACATCGGCTTGGGCGATCTCGCGCGGTGAGACCCAGTATTCGAATGCAAAGCGCGCCGTGATTTGCCGTCGCGCGTGAAGCATTTGCAACGGCTGGATCACGCCGATGGTGGCGGACGGAATAGCATGTGGCAAGATGGCGAGCACGCGCAAGTCACTCATGCGAAAATGAATCCACTTTCATTTCGAATAACCGGACGGACCACTCACCCGGCATACCACATCCGGCAATACAACGAATTGCGCGGCGCAGCCGCGCCCACGCGGCGAACTAGTCGCGAGACCACACGATTGAACCGATTCTCCGTCGGCGCGGTATCGTACAGACTGACCAGCGTGCGCGGACCCGCGTGCGCCAGGGTAAATTGGATAAGGACTGGCTCCCCGTCATTCTCCGCGAGCGGTTCAAAGCGAAACCTCAGCCACGCATTATCGCGCGCCCGCGCGAGGTCAACCGATGTCTCGCGCAATAACTGTCCGGATTGATTGAATACGTGCAACCGTACGAGTCCGCACGCTCGCCGCTGATGTGTTCCGATAAGAACGTCGACGCCGCTCCAAGCCGTGCGCTGCGGCACAACACGATAGGTCAGCGCGTGATCAAGCGGTAACGCGCTTGCTGGTGGTCGTTGGGGTTCCAGTGTGCGACCGCGTTTTTGCGCCGACACTGGTGCCGCCTCCGCGTGCGGCGCGGTTGTCTTCGCCGCGCGGGTCAAATCGATCGCACGATTGTACATCAACATCAGATCGCTGGCGGCGCGTTGGGGATGAAACTCAGAGCGTGCGACGCGGCGCGCCTGCTCGATCATGCGCTCGCGCTGGTCGGGCGTCAACTGGAGCGCGCGGCGAATGCCGCCCGTGATCGCGTCAACCGATGTATCCGCACAAAGAATACCCGTTATCCCGTCCACGATCAGTTCAGGGATGCCGCCGACCGGCGTCGCGACGACGAGAACGCCCGCCGCCATCGCCTCTTTGATTGCGCTGGGAAAACTTTCGTGCGTCGAAAGACTGAGCACGATGTCTGCCGAAGCAAGAATCGAGATCACATCGTCGCTAAATTCGTGAAAGTCGACGCGGTCTGAAATGTTCAGAGCGCGGACTTGACGCTTGCATTGCTCGACGTACTCTGGGAAAAAGTGCGAATAACCATAGAGGGACAAGTCGCAATCCCAGCCCTCACGAACCAGTTGTGCCACTGCCGCAATCGTTTCGAGTTGCCGCTTGCGTGGTTGCAGTGTCCCAGTCGCGACCAATCGCGTCCGGGAATTGGCTGGCGGCGCGGCAGGGTACTTTTCAAGATGTCGCTGCGCGCCGAACGCGAACACCTGCTCTGGTACGACCTCGCGCGAGCAAAACTTGACAGTTTCGAGCAAGTCGCCCCAGCGCGTCGCGTAACGAATCGAATCGGACTGGACGACGGCGCAGTGCTTGAAATCGAGCCAGGCATTTTCCCAACGCCAGTCATCCTCGATCGCGTATAGCGACGCGACATGCGGGATTTTCAATTCGGCGCAGATTTGTCCAAAAGTCGGAATAAAAGTCACCGTGTGCACCAGCGCGGGCGCGCAGCGTTGGATCACAGCGCGGACATCTTCACGCTCGGCGGGGTTGGAGAATTCGCGCGGCGAACGCGGCTCGGTAAAGCATGTGTAATTGACAAATTCGCCAGCGATTTGTTCGCGCCGCAATGACTCTGCGACGCGCTGTCCCGGCTCTGTGTTTTGCAGAACGCGAGGCAAGACGACGATTGGCTCGATGCCGTAATCGCGCGCGAGTCTCAAACGCCGCCATAACTGGATTTCGCCGCCGCCAAAATTTGCCGAGTGCAAAACGTACATCACGCGCGGACGACCGTCGCGCTGACGCTGGGCGCGCGTTTTCGCGTGGAACTCGGTGGCGCGCCACGCCGCCTCGTGCAGGTGAATTTGGGCAGCCGGAGTGAACTCTTGGCGCACGTGCTCTACCAGGCGGGCGCGCATCAAGTCGAATTGCTCCGGCGGCAAGGTGATGGCTTGGCGCAGGACGCGGCACCAATCCTCAACCGTGTTATCTGCCTTGAGACAGGTCAGTCCTTCCGGCAAATTTGCATACTGCGGTACGCGTGAAAAGATGCCCAACGCGCCGGCAACGGCGGTTTGATAATACTTGCTCGGCGCTTTGCCGAGGCGCGGGCGTGGATAGTCGAGCAGCGGCGTTAGCAAAATATCGAACGCGGCGGTCCGCAAAGCGCGCAGATAAGCCCAATAACTAAAAGTGAATGGACGGTGGATCACCGGCGATTTCAGCGGCGGCAGTTGGCGAATGTCCAAGCCCCAAAATTCAAAAATCAGACGCTCGCCCAATTCGGCGCTCAGGCGCTGTAACGCTTGCCACAAGAAATTCTGAAATTCGTCCAAGCGATAGTTGGTGCCGACGTAGCCAATTCGTATCGGTTGATTGGGATCGCGGGGCTTGAGGCGCGTGGGCAACCACTCCGACGGGACGCAGCCATTGTGAGGAATGACGCGCGAGTTGTGCGGCAGAACCGAATCGCGGATAAAGCGGCTGGTGACCCAGACAGCATCTGCGGAGCGAATCAGATCGACCAAATCGGAATAGGCGGGCTTGTCCGGGGCGAGGTAGTCAAACGATGTGCCGTATTCGTGAAAGGTTAGAATGTCATCGTCAAGGTAATAGCCGAGCGGAATTTCATCGCGCAGGGCTTGGTCCCGCAACGTCAAGGCATGGTCTTCGATAGTGCGGATCAGCAAAAGCCCATCGGCATCGCGGCGCCACTCCGGCGTCACTTGATCGAGCGGCTGAAAGTACGTTTTGTAATTGCCGCGTTGATGCGCGACCGCGTCGTACGGGTTCAGCCCCACATCGTCGGAAACATCGTACGCGCCGCGAGTGTGCAACACGGTCTTGCGCGGCTCGGGGAGTGTCGCGCTGAACCCTTCCAGCACGGGAAAATAATGGCGCGCCGTCAGATAATACGGAACGATGTGCTCTTCGTACAACCGCCGCCGCATATCTCTTTCCAGCGATACTGCGCCCGCGCCGAGCGCATCCACCGGATAGGCGCGCCACGCGGCAGGTGTAAGCAGATGGTTGCGCGGGATGGCGTTCCAGAAACGAAAGAGCGCCAAATCCCAGGGAACGGTTCGCCCAATTGCGCCGGGATTACCGGATGCCACTTGACCGATGACGCGGTCAATCACGACGAAGGGAATGTGTTGGATGTACCGCAGCCACAAATCCCAATCGCACAGGCGGCGCATGCCGATGTGGCAATCGTACATGCCGTACTTGTTCACCAGATCGCGCGGCATCAGCACGGAATTGTTGGCGAAAAGGTTCTGCTCGTACAATTTGACTAGATTCACCTCGACGGCAGGGAGCGTCGCTTGCTTGCCCTCGTGTGTTTGCAGATTGATCTTGCCAATGACGACGGATTCCGGATGGCGCGATGCTTCAGTCACGAGGTCCTGCAAGGCGTTGGGAAACCAGCAGTCATCGTCGAATTGGAACGCGAGGTACTTGCCGCGCGCGAGTTCGATGCCTTCGTTGACGCGCAAGGCGGGCAACCCGCAGTTGTGTTCGTGCCGCACATGCGCCACGCGCGGATCGCGCGCGCGGAATTCCTCGATCAACTCGAACGAGCCATCCGTCGAACCGTCGTCCATCACGATGAGTTCAAGGTCGGTGAATGTCTGCGTGAGGACGCTGGCGATGGCGCGTTGCAAAGTGGCGCGGCGGCAAAACGTCGGCAGAATAACCGAGACCCGCGGCGCGGCGGTCGCGGTGGCGCGTAGAATCTTTTGGTCGGACAGAAAATCTCCGGCAAGGATCATAATTGGATGCAATTCTATGCCAGAACGAGTGACAAGTCAAAAAACGAGAGACCGCGGTGTGACGGTCTCTCGTTCTTGGGGAAAGTCCCGGGAAGATGTTTAGTTACGGCGGATGAAAGGCAAGAACAACTCGTGATCGAAGATTAGAAATATCTTGGTGTTCGATGTGCCGCCGTTCGGTCCTGGGTCGAGGACGGTCACCGGCACACCGGCGGCGGTCGCGACGTCGGACGCGTTGATAGACGTCGTAAGTTGCGTGCTGCTGACGAAATTCGTCGTGCGGTTCGCGCCGTTCCACTGAATAATAAAACCACTCTGAAAGTTCGTGCCATTCACGGTCAGCGTAAAACCCGGACTGCCGGCGCGCTTGAGCGCGGGGTCAAGACTGGTGATGGAGTGCGCGGTCGTCTCGTATGCTCCCATATCGCAGCGCAGACCGCGCGGGCGCGTAATCCCGCGCTGGTCGGTGGATGGCGGCGGACAACCGCTCATCACGGCATCAATCGCCGGACTGCCTGCCGAGAGCGCGTGGGTATTCGTCGAGCCGCCGTTGTTTTGCAGAGGACCGAGCAAGGGGTTGGTATTCAGCAAATCGCCGGTACTCGAGACAAAAGTACAGCCGCTCGTGTTGCCGATCAGATTATACCCGCCGGATGTGAGCGTGCCAGCGCAATCCACCGGATAGCCCGATGTGCTGGTGTTGCCCGCCAAAATCGTATTCCGCAGCGTAACGGTCGCAAGATTCTGGATGCCGCCGCTCTGCGCCGCGTTGTTTTGCGTAATCGTCGCGTTCGTGAGATTGAGATTCCCATAGGTCGTATTCCAAATGCCGCCGCCGCCTGCCGAGGGGCTCGAGTGCGTGTTGCCGCTGATCGTGACGTTGGTCAGTGTCATGGCGTTACTTGCCGACGCGCCGTTGTAGATGCCGGCGCCGTACTGCGCGCCGTTACCGCTGAGCGTGACGTTCGTCAAAGTCATGCGTTGAATGTTGACAATCCCGCCGCCGTAGCCGCCAGTCGAAGTTGCTGTGTTTCCACTAAGAGTCACGTTCGTCAAAGTCATTGCGCCATCGTTATTGACGATCCCACCCCCACCGGAGGCAATCCCACCGACGTCACAACAGTTCGACACATTGCTGCTGAGCGTGCCGGTGATCAGATTGACTGACTGATCGATTTCATTGCTGATGCCGCCGCCCATCTTTGCCGTGTTGCTGCTGATGGTAAAGTTGCTGAGGTTCACCGCATAGTACGAGTTGATGTAAATTCCACCGCCCTGATAACCCGCCGTGTTATTGGTTATGGTCACCCCATTCGTCGTCAACAGACTGCCGTTGAACAAGCCGCCGCCGCCTTGACCTTGAGTCGTGCTGGTGGCTGTATTACTGCCCAAGGTGACCGAATTCAGCGTCAACGCCGGCGGAGTTGGATCTGAAGGTCCGCTTGCATAGGCGTTGAAGACGCCACCACCTTGTGTGGCGCGATTGTTGGACAATGTCACGTTGCTCAAAGTGAGCGTCGCTTCGTTATAAATGCCGCCACCGCCATTCAAGTATGGATAGGGTCCGGCATACGTATAATACGCATTCCGAATTGTCAAATTCGACAGATTGTGGGTACCACTATCATTCTGAAAATTGAACACGCGCGTCGCGTTGTTGCCGTCAATGATCGTCGTGCTTTGGTCGCCGCCGTTGATGGTCACGCTCTTGGTGACGAGCAATTCAGTGTTGGTTGTGAGGACAATCGTGTAACCGGCGGGAATCGAAATCGTATTGCTCCCCGCTCCCGCGTTGTTCTCCTGAATCGCCGCGCGCAAAGTGCAAACGCCGCCGGAGGTCGCGCACACGCCGTTGCCCGGACTGGCGTCTCCGGCATCGCCGGTGTTATTGACGGTGAACGTAGCCGCGAGGACGCTGGGCGTGGACAGCGGCATGAGCGACACAATCGCCAGCAGGATGGCAGCGCCAATAATCAAACGAATACGTTGGGAGGACTGGAACATCTTTCTACTCTCACTTATTCACACGCGCCCGCATCTATGAACCGATAGTTTAGACACACATAACATCGCGCCGGACGCGTGAATTGTCAAGAGGGAAGAAAGACAAACCCACAGAATGCTTGGGTCCGCATCTTGATTCCACACAGACGATATTTGCGCCACTCGAAAACGCGCACCGGCACGTCCGCCTCGCGCACGAACACGCGCAGCCAAAAGCGCCCGCGATCCGAATCGCGAATCGCCGGAAAGGTCACGCGCGCCGGCGCGACGTCGTTCACTTGGCTGAGCGGGATGACGGCTTGCGCCACAATCGCGTTTTCAGGTGACACGATTTCAACGCCGAGTGTTCCGGTCGCCGATGGAAAATCAAGAATCGGCGCAAGGAGAACGCCGGCGAGGTTCGCGCGCCCAAGTTCGAGCGGATAGTACAGGAACGGGACGTGTTGTAGATTCTCGCTCGGCTGCAAGAGATAGCCGGTGAGATCGGGACCGAACAAGAGCGTGTCGTCTTTGAGTTGTTGAAACGGCTCGCCGACGGCGTTCCACACATTCACGCGATTCCGCAGGCGTTCGATGATGCGCGCGATGCGGCGCTCGCGAAACGCGCCTAGTTCGCGCGCGGCGGTTTTGCCTTTCACAACCGCGCGCGCCAATTCCGACTCGTGCGCCTGGATTACGTGCTGCGCCTGCTCCAGTTTTTGCTCGTGGGCAAACGCGGCAGCGCGGCTTTGTTGGAGTTGACCGTCGCGGTGCGCCAACGACTGGCGCGTCGTGACGAGTTCCGCTTCACGCGCGGTGAGCGCGGCTTGCGTTTGCGCGAGTTCTGCTTCGCGCGCGGTCAGCGCGGACTGCATCCGCGCGAGTTCCGCTTCGCGCGCGGTGAGCGCGGACTGCGTCTGCGCGAGTTCTGTCTCACGTGCGGTGAGCGCGGACTGCGTTTGCGCGAGTTCTGCTTCGCGTGCGCTGAGCGCGGTTTGTGTTTGCGCGAGTTCTGCTTCGCGTGCGCTGAGCGCGGTTTGTGTTTGCGCGAGTTCCGCTTCGCGCGCGGTGAGCGCGGTTTGTGTTTGCGCGAGTTCTGCTTCGCGCGCGGTGAGCGCGGACTGCGTTTGCGCGAGTTCTGCTTCGCGCGCGGTCAGCGTGGCTTGCGTTTGTGCGAGTTCCGCTTCGCGTGCGGTCAGCGCGGCTTGGGCTTGTGCGAGTTCCGCTTCGCGCGCGGCGAGCGCGGTTCGCGCTTGCGCTTCCGCTTGGACGAGTTGTTCTTCTAACCGCCGAATTTTCACGTACGGCGGATCATAGTATTCGATCCGTTGCGCCAGTTCTTTCATTTCCGCCTCGCTTATCGGTTCTTTGACGACAATCAAATGGTATACAATGACATCGCAGACATCCAGGTATTTTTTGCGCGCCGCGCGCTGTTCCTCGGGCGGCAAGTAGCGGTATTCTGGAAAGTAGAAAAACTCCATCCGCAAACAGCGCAAATCCATTCCGGGATCGCTATTGTCACTCGCGCCCAGCGCCCACCTGTCGGCGTGGGGGTGCCAATACTCGCGCGGGTCAATCAATGTTTGATCGCTTGTCGTCCAGAAACGCGGCGTGTGCTCGTTGAACGCTTGGATATGGTACGGATTCGCCGCGTTGATCGCCTGTGCGGAATACGGCGCGACGATGCACACCTGCGCGCCGTGCCGGCAGACGCGGTAGATTTCTCGCATTGTCGCGGTCAAATCATTCACGTGTTCGAGCGCGTGGCTGGCAAAAACAAGGGCGAACGAATTGTCTGGGAAAGGTAGCCCTCCATTCAGATCTGCGATGATGTCCACGCCGGAGAGTGCGAAACGATCAAGCCCAATAAAGCCGGGTGACTTGAGCGCGCCACAGCCAAGATCGAGCGCGGCGATGTTTGGAATTTTTTTGAGTAAATCAATGGAATGTTCTGACTCCGGAGATTTTGGGGGAAAACCTGATGGAACGACGAAGAATTCGCCGGCTGGGTCGATCTTCTTCCACAATGCGCTTGTGGCTTCGGCAATCTGCTCTGCTTCAGATTGGGTTAGAAGCGTTTTCCAACGTCCAACGCTCTCCCGACGAATCCGGATCGTGGTGCGAATCTGGGGATCTTCAAAACTTGTTTGATGATTAGTCTGATTGAATTCCAGTTGCGCTGGCTCAAAGGATTCACCTAGCCAATACATCAAACGGCGCAAGGCTGCCTCGGGCTGATTAACCAATTCTTCGTAGATAACCTGGTAGTAACGATTGGGATGCTTGGAAGCGAATTCAAGCGCAGATCGTAAATTGCGCTGATACAAGGTGATTTGTCCGGAAAGATCGTCCGGAATGGCATGATTAAATTTCGCATCTTTGATCGAAGCAATGGTATCAAGTGGATTACGGACAACATGCACAAACACCCAATCATCACCAAGCAGCCGCTGCCACGCTCTCCAGAATAGCGAATTATCTGGGTTCTTGTCCGCCCAGCGCGGCTTGTTCGCATGTTGGGCAGCACGTTCATGGATCGGGATAAACGTTTGCTCCAAGAGGTCGAGTAATTCGCCTTCGTCCTGCACCGAGCGCGCCGAAGCCATAAAGCGCGCAAAGTCGATTGGATCGTTAAGAAAGATGCTATAAAAATCGGCGAAGAATTCCACTTCGGGTCCGCGAAAGATTCGAGAATTAGCACTCAGAATTCGTTGCACAAGTGATGTCCCAGACCGATGACATCCACCAACGATGATTGGTGCGTTTTGGCGTCTTTGCAATATGCCGTTCGCTTCCTCGACGATTTTGGCGTAATACTCATACGGCTGAGGATTCGATGCGTCGAGTCGATCATCGGACATGTACAGACGCATCTCTTTCTCGCTTGGCAAGCGGATTAAATCAGGAGTGATTTGAGCACGCCAGCTGTGCATTCCGCCTGCCAATTCCTGCACGTCGAACGCCTTGCGGACATATTTGGAAATCGCATGTGGCACACTCAAGAACTGATAGTGCCGCATTGGAAACCTGTGGGGATAGATTCTCGCGTTCGGAAATTGCACTTGATGCCCAGCAGTGGATGTCAAATCCACACGCACCGGCTGCCGTTTCCATGCGCGCACGAGATGCCCTTCGAATGGCACAGTCGAAAAATACCAACGCATCGTTTTTTGAAAGTCCGGATGGTCGTGATCGGGTGATTCTTGCGTTGGCAGAAAAGTGAATTCCAGAAAGTTGACTGCGTTATAGCCCTGTGCTTCCACTTCTGCAAACGCTTGAGCAAGGGTGATACCAGAGCGTGGTGGAAGATGAATCTCATCCGCATCTATTCGCAAAAACCAATCCGCCTCAAGTGCAAGAGCCAATTCTTCCATTCGCCGAAGAAGTGCTTTCCACTGGTACACTCCCCCGCGTGGAAACGTTTCGATTCCGATCAGACCTTCGCCCTCATACTGCTTGGCAATACTGACTGTTCGGTCCGTGGACTCGTTATCAATGAGATAAAGTTCGATGCCTTGCCGGGTTAGGTGTTCCAAACACTGAGCAATGTAACGCTCTTCGTTGTACACTGCCAGCAGAGCGATAACGCGGATACCGCCAGATGCTATTTCCACCGCAGGACTCGGACGCGGTTGCTCCCTTAGTGCTTGTTCGACCAGGTTCCAGCCCTGCCTGCTCATTGTTCGACCATATTCCACGATCTGTCGTTGCTGATCCAAGACCGGCAAGGGATCGCGTTCGATTGACAGTATGGCATCCAGCACTTGATGGACACCTTCAGCATTGACGAGCCCCGGCACAACGCGCAATGCCGGTTGACCAGGCGCAGATATCCCTTCCAATTTCCAAGTCCGCAGATCCGTCTGACAACAAACTACCGGACGTTCTGCCATCATACTAAATAGGACGCCATGATAACTATCGGAGACATTTGTTGTGCACTGCCCAATTACGTGCAGGTAATCGGGGTATGGAATGATATCCCGCTGACAATCACACGGCAAAGTTGCAAGGCGCGCCACAACTTCGTCCGTCAGGTAGAAAGCCGTGCTGTAAACCAATATGCGCGCTCGAGGGCGCTGCGCGTGATACTCGGTAATGAACTGCGCGAGCGCATCCAGAGACAGATGACCATTCCAGCCATAACGAATATTAATGCCTAGATCATAGATCGGCGAGTTGGGAGCAGGATATGTTTCACCCAACACGATGTCGCGCGTGCGAATGGCGCGATCAGCGGGCACACCCAGCTCGCGGACAAATTCCAAACTCTGGTCATCGCGTATCAAGGCCAAGCGACACTGTGAGAAAATCTCGCGGATTAATGCACGGTGATTGGGATTGTCAACAGGTCCAACACTTTGGTGCAAAACGATCACAGGCTTGCCAAGCGACTGCGCAAGCGCCGCCGGCAATAACTCGCGCGCATTCTGATAACCATCGACAAACCGTCCACCCGGCCCGATGAACAGCATGTCGTGGTCGGCAATATGCTCGCGCATATCATTGAACTGCATCGGCAATCGTTCTCTAAATGCATTCACCAGACCGCTTGCCGTGCTGATTCCGTCAAAGGGATCGTCAATCCGCACGAATACATGGCGCATATGATCGACGCCAAAACGTTGAAAGAATGGTTTGGACTCCCAACGCTCGAAGAGCGTGACCTGTGCACCCATCGTGGCAAGGCGATTCGCCGCCGCAATCATCATTGCGACATCACCGGAAGATGGATTGGCAAAATCCGAAATTAGTACCCTCATTGGAAAAGCACCCTTCGATCCATTCCGCGATTCTGTGCCTCAATCATCCAGCATATCTCATCTGATAGCAAAACGCGTTCGCCAAGATTCCGCCTAGCGAGTTTTCGTACACTTTCAGACCAGTATGCGATGCATCATTCTGCGGTGTGAATGTCAACACAAAACGCATCCCTGCTGAGTTCGCAATTGGATGGAAACGAAACTCAAGCCAGCGTGGGCTAGAAACACTAGCCAAATCCACTGCCGCCTCGCGCAGGACACGACCATCCGGCAGCGCCACGCGCAACATCACTACTCCCTGAGCATTGTCCGGCTGTTCAACCCGCACATCCAGCCCAATCCAATCGCGATGTGCTGGAGTGACCTGATATTGCAATCCAGATCCCAGAGCAACCCGCGTGTAATCGCGCTCCTCTGGCGCGACGGCTGGTGGCACAACAGGCGGCGCCAGGGGCTTGGGTCGCGCCAAGGCGATGCACTGATTGTAGCACAATGCCAAATCGTGCAGCGTACGCCGGGGATGAAATTCCTCGACGGCGAGCGCATAGGCATTGCGCCGGATTTGCAGCGCGCGCTCCGCATCAGTCGAAATAGCGCGCGTGATAGCGGTGGCAATGGCTTGGGGGGTCACATCATCGATGAGAAAACAATTGACGTCATCGACCATCATCTCGGCGATGCCGCCTGCCTGGCTTGCAATCACCAAACAACCCCCCGCGGTAGATTCCTTGATCGTGCTGGGGAAACTCTCCAGCGTCGAGACGCTCAACACAATGTCTGATTGGCGGTATACTTGTGCGATGTCTGTTACATGTCCATGAAATTCCACCTGCGCGCCCAATGCCTCAACTTTTCGGCGCGCTTCTCGACATGCCTTACCGTATTCAGGATGGACATCCACGCCGCCGTACAAGTGCAATTCGATGCGCCTCAAAATCTCTTTGGACAGACAAGCCAACGACTGAATCGTCTCAAGATGCGACTTGCGCGGCATGAATGTTCCGATCAGACTCACATGAATCCGCTCACCCAGCGCGGTCGGATTGACATAGAGTTTCTCAAAACCTACGTCGTAGATTTCCGCCGGAACATTCTCACGCGCGCACACCCACTCACACTTGAGCATCTTTGCCCATTTCTTGGCATAGCGCAGACTGTCGGATTGAATCAGATCGCAGTACTTGAATGGGAGCGCGCCGTTCGGAAACTCATAAGCATCGTCAATGCCATAGATGGAGGCAAGATGCGGGATGCCAAACTCGGCGCAGGTCTGTCCAACGGCTGGCACAAACGCGAGCGAATGAGCAAGCGCGATTTGACCGCCGCGCCGCGTCCAGAAATCGCGCATCGCGTCGAGTTCGGGTTTTGATGGCATGATGTCGAGGTCGTACGGCGTCGTGAAGAAAGCGTTGTACGGAACGAATTCGTACTCGATTCCGCGCGCGTCCAGAAACTGACTCACGCGTTCCGCGTCCTGCTGGCTCGCCCACAAACTCGAAATGACCACCAACACCCGCAAGCCCAATTGGCGCGCCAGTTCGAGTCGCCGCCAGAGTTGAATTTCTCCCCCGCCGGTACCCGCGATGGATGGAAAGAAATATGCGACAAGCGGACGTCCGTCGTCAAGACGTTTGGCGCGCGTCTGTTGGTGCAGTTGCGCGGCGATGAGCCCGGTTTCCGTCGTCGCGGCGAGTGCAGGCGTCGAAAAAAACGTTCGCACATAGGCAAGCGCGTTGCTGCGAATTTGCGCGCGTTGCTCCGCCGGCATCTCGATGAGCATCTTCATCGCTTGATACCACGCTTCGGTATTCTCGGCGACCTTAAAGCCGGTGACGGCGTGCTGGACGACTTGGTATGATGGCACATCGCTAAAAAGCCCGACGGCATTGGCAATCGCCGTTTCCATGAACTTGTTGGGATTCTTGGCTTTTTTGGGAGACGGTTCCAACATCAATGGAACAAGCATCGCGTCGAAATTGGCTTGGCTGAGACGTTCAAGATATTCCAGATAGTGCGCGCTGAAGGGCACATATTCGACATTGCCTTTGATGTTGAGCGTGCTCGCGTCCATTCCCCAAAAGGAGAATCTTAGCGCATCGCCATATTCAGCAGAAATCCGCTCAATCGCCGGGCGGAGCATCTCGAACTCTGCGGTACGATAACCACTCCCGGCATAACCAAACCGAAAGACCTGGTTTGCTGTCTTGCGCGCCGACGATGGTAGACATTCGAGCGGGACTGAATCTTCGCAATGAATATACCGCTTGTTCAGCGGGGCAACTGAACGTTCAATTTGATCGCTAAAGCCAATGACCACGTCGGCTGAACGAATTGCTTCGACCATTGCCTCGTAGTACGCGCTGCCCGGCTTGAAATCGGCAAAGTTGCCACCGTACTCGTGAAAGGTCAGCAAGTCGTCGTCAAGCATATATGCTGTTGCGCAATCGCGCTGATTGGCTTGCGCGATCAATTCAGTGTTAAAGTCATCGGCAGTGCGTGTCGAGACAAGCACATCCACTTTGCCAAGTTGCCCCAGGTTGAAAGGCACGTTGGAACGAAGCAGTTCGCTCTGCAAATAGGAATAGGACACGCGGCGCGCGCCGCTAAAGCGGCGTTCGTAATTCCAGAAGGTCAATTCGTTCGAAGTCTCGTACTGCACTTTGGTAAACAGCGCAGTAAGCCGCGCGCGCGGCTGCGACTGTGGGGAGATGAAGAGACCTGGCGGAAAGAGATGGCGCTGCTGATAATAGTACGGCAAAATTCTGTCGAGGTACAGTCGCCATGCAACGGCGGAGCCGTGCTTTCGTTCGACGCCACTCAAATCATCCATCGCGTACTCGGGCAATGTAACAAATGATGGCGTTTGGGTGCAGCTATCCGTGTACAGAACCACATCGCGAGCGCGCTCCGGCGCGTAAACGGCTGGCGTTCCGTCTCGCGTGGGCAATTCGGCGATCCGCAAGTGACGCGCTGTCCTCAAGAGCATTTCGTACACGAACGCGTCGCGGATTGCCAAATGTGGATCGAAACAACCCCAGCGATCAAATATATCTGCGCGCCATATAAGACTGTCGGGAGATGGACACAAGCCATTGCAAATCTCGTTAATTGTGATGTGGCCCTCGCGCGTTGGGTCGCCGGGCGGCTGCAACCAAACGAGGTGGCTGGATGAATTAGTATTATCCAGAACATCCATCGTTTCTAGAATATCCGATGTCGAAAAAATCGTTTCAGGTTCCCAAGCCCAAATCCAGTTTCCGCTTGCCGCAATCAGTCCTAAGTTAAAAGACAATGCCGGAATTTCAAGGTTGTTACCGCAGAAAACAGTGCGTATATCAGAACTAAGATTCGGCAAATCTGCGCATCCTGCGGAATTTTGATAAACAAGGATATGTTCGATCCAATTCTGCTTCGGTGGGAAATGCTCGATCTTATCCAGTGTTTTCTTCAACGTCGAGTCAGCACACAAATGCAAAATGGATATTGTCGCTTCGCGTTTCTTCTGCAGCGAATACTCCGGTAATACGCACAAATCAACGGAGAAAATCATCACCGAATCTCCTGCTTTTTCGGCTTACACAAGATGTGCATCTGCCGGCACACATTGAACATGAACACGCGCGCTACATCGAAGGGGATTTTGAGATGCCGTTGAAGGACACCGGAGTTCCATTCATCCGTTGGATCAAAGCGATACTCGATCTGTTCGTAAAGTTCCTGGAAGAGGGTGTTGTTATTGAAATACTTCTCGGTTAGGAAATTACTGTGACCTGGGTACATGCCTTCTGCACTGTTAGCGTAGGGCACAACGATATGGATTTCTGCGCTGGGCTTGGCAACCCGAAACATCTCGCGCAGCATGAAATCCAGGTTGACGTGCTCGAGAAAATGACTGGTATAGATCGCATCCACCGACGAATCCTCAAATGGGATGCCCTTTGCCAAGTCCCAATTGATGTCAATGCTCGCCTCGAAATTCTTCCACTGGGGTTCTGAGCTATAGTTGTCTATCCCGATGTATCCTTCGCGTTTGAACGCGCCGCATCCCAGGTCTATGCGGATTGGAGAAGGGAATTTGGCGTTGAAATTTTCCACCCGGATTTCCTTTCGAGCGATTGAGTCAACGGTATTCAGAGTTTCACCCTGCTCAATCTGCCCAATGAGCGGCTTGTTTCAAAGATCGAGAAAATGGTCGGTGCGACTGAGAGCGAGGCACAAGTCAATAATCACCCAAGTCGGTTGTGTCAAGTGGAGTGCGTGCGTCGTCATGCCTGCCCCTAGTTGCCCTTGCCTATGTACGGGAGTGCGTACTGATATCCACTGTATGGTTGTTTGGCATAAGAATTTCGACTTACGAGAATACGCAATGCTTTTTCTGAGGCAGGATCATAAGGAACTGTGACAATCTGCCTTTCTTCCCCTGCTTTTTTCACAAACGCCACGCTGATTTCGCACGTGCAACCGGATGCCACTGCAAAGTGCGCGGCGTATTCCCCTTGGCTCAAATAGACATGGTTTGCCCCAGCCACTCGTGTCTGGATCTGATTATTGCAATTGTTGCTCAAGCGAATGGTTGCGCCATACTCACTCTGTCTCCCTTGATCGTCCACAGGCACTACCGCCAACGCGGTTGCCCCGTCGAGTAGGGGAACCTTATTTTCGCCTACCATATCAAGCCCATAGATCTCACTTTGGGCAAATACATCCATGGCACCGTCACGGTTGAAATCAGCCGTCGCCGATAGATGCATAAAACGGTGACCAGTGTACCCCAACTTGAATGTTCCATCACCTTGGTTCAGAAAGACGTGGTACTGTGGATCTGTCGGATAGTCTGAAATGTATAGCAAATCCAAGTAACCATCGTTGTTAAAATCCGCCCAACTATCTCCCCAGAAATATCCAAGGTTTTGCGTTAAACACGCTAATCCACTGGTCACTGTCGCGTTGACAAAGCTAGGACCAGTGTTTCGGAAAAGCTGTTGGTCGGCATACCCGGAACGCAGGTACAAATCCAGCAGCCCATCGTTGTCGTAGTCAATAAATGCGACTCCTTCGTCCGCTGTCAAGTACGGAAGACCGTAGGCTTCTCTAGCGTCCGTAAAGTTGCCATTGCCATCGTTGATGAATAGAAAGTGTGATACGTAGAGGTCGAGATCGCCATCGTCGTCAATATCAACTATCTGCGTGCCTTCGGGGCGTTCCGAGATTGGCAAATTGGGTATCCCAATTCCTCTTGCTATAGCTTCTTCTACAAATCCGTTTCCAGTGTTGCGAAGGAATGCCGCTTGATGTGGTTCAGCAGCATGACCTAGCGGGATGTAAATGTCGTTTCTTCCGTCGCCAGTCAAATCACCGAGACTGATTGTCTCACTGTACCATGTGCTTTCGGGAGTCCATCCGAGCAAGGTTCTCAAGTAATCCCCAAAGACTGACTGAAAGTGCCAATTCCCGAGATTGTGAAACATCATGATGGGTATTCCCTGATCATAATATGGTGCTAGGATGAGACCGGGTAAAATATCGCCGGTGAAGTTGAAGGTCGCTACACCATGGAAATTGTAGTACGTACCTGAAAGAATTCGTTGTTGGATGGTTTTATATACCTCCAGTCGGCGTCGTGCATTCCTTGCCAGCAATGATCCGTATGTGCCTGTTACTAAATCATCAATCGCGCTAACATACCGGAAGTCGAACCTGCCGAGGTTTTCCGCATATTGCAGATCAAGATCACCATCTCCATCCCAGTCAGCAATAACCCCAGGCATAAAGTACACCGAAGACGGAATGGAGTGAAATACAAACGGCTCAGTCGTCAGAATTGGCACTGTCGGATCTGGAAACCCCGTGCAATTATCACGTGGAGCAGTTGCTTTTGAATTTGCGCTAACCGATCTAGTCGCTCCTCCCACAACAACCAATATCATCAAGAGGCAAATGGTCGCAAATCTGGATGGCATTAAAAATGTCCTCAATTCTCTAGAATTCTCCTTCTCATCTAATCCGATGCGTCAAGCGCTGTCGATAAATCGCCGGTACCACAACTCCAGACTAATCAACGCGTGCAAGCGCCGATCGTACGTGTTTTCTTCCGGCGGCAGGATCGGCAAGTCGAGTTGGCGCGCGTTCAGCGATGTCACCAATCCATCCGCCCAGTCCTTGAGTTCGCGCTGCAACCAAATTCCAATCGGGCTGACCATGCCCATCTTGTCTTTGCGCTCGACGATCTCCAGCGGCACAAACTCGCGCGCGACCTCGCGCAAAATCCATTTGGTCGCGCCGCCGGGACGAATCTTGAAACGCCCCGGTAGGCGAAACGCAAATTCCACAATGCGGTGATCGAGAAACGGCGACCGACTTTCCAAGCCGACGTGCGCGCAACCGCGGTCGTCCATCACGATCAAATCCTGCAACGTAGTCATGGCGTCAGTGTACCCCATTTGCGAGATAATGTCCAGATGGTACGAGAACAACTTGCGCAGGGTATCAGCGGGCAAGGACGTACGCGGCGGGACGCGCTGGTTGAGTTCGAGATAGCGCAGCGCGGGATCGCCAAAAATGTTCGGGTTCCAGAAACGCCGCGCCATCGGCGTGTACTGGGCAAAGAAAGGAATCTTGCCCAGTTCGACTTCGTGGTGCAAGAGGACGTAGCGACCGTACCCGCCGAAAATCTCGTCCGCCCCCTGCCCATTCAACACGACTTTGAAAAACTCGCGCGCGTGCCGCGCCAGATTGAAACTCGAAATGGTGGAGGAACTGGAAATCGGCTGGTCGAGGTGATAGATAATATCTCCGAATAATGCCGGCACGTCGCCGGGCTTGAGTGTGACGACGACTTGCTCGGTCCGGATGTGCCGCGCGATGATCCGCGCCGGTTCGCGTTCGTCGAATTTGCCCGGCGCGTCGTAGAAACTCGTGAAGACGCAATCGGGCTTGGCGATGCACGCGATAATCGAAGAGTCGAGTCCACCGGAGAGGTACATGCCCACCGGCACTTCGGACTGCAGACGAATCGTCACCGCGTCGAAAACGAGTTCGCGCAGTTGGCGGATTGCTTCTACTTCGGTGAATTCTTCGTCCACTTGATTCGGAATAGACCAATACCGCCGCAACTCGACTTGTTTGTTTTCATCCACCAGCAAATAGTGGGCGGGCGGCAAAAGTTTGATTCCTTTGAATAACGTGTCGTCCGTCAACGTGTTTTCAAAGACGAACCAGTCCGGCGGAATGTTCGGTTCCGGACGAATGTGCTGCAGCAAACTTTTGATTTCGGACGCCCAGTAGAACGCGTGATCCTGGATCGCATAGTACAGCGGCTTTTCGCCCATGCGGTCGCGTGCGAGGAACAACTGCTTGCCATCCCAAAGCGCAAACGCAAACTGCCCGTTCAGCCGCTCGAGCATCTTGACGCCCCACTCTTCGAATCCGTGAACGAGCACTTCGGTATCGCACTGCGTCGCAAAACGATGCCCCGCGCGCGTGAGTGTTTCCATCAGCGGCTTGTAGTTATAGACCATGCCGTTGAAAACGACCCACACCGTCCCGTCTTCATTCGACATCGGCTGTTTGCCGTGCGCCACGTCTATAATCGAAAGCCGTCGATGACCCAGCCCCAGCGCGCCGGCAAGGTGGACTCCATCGTCGTCAGGACCGCGATGCGCCAACACATCGTTCATTCTACTGATCGCATCGGGCGCCACTGATGTATGATCAAATTTGTAGATACCGCAAATGCCGCACATCAGTTCGCTCCGTCTGTCCTGAGCATCGTCAAAACATTGTCGCGTTGCGCGGTGATTTGGAATCCGCATGAATCGTAGATTGCCCGCGCCCGCACGTTGTCGGCGAATACTTCAAGATACACTTGTCGCAAACCCAATCGCGCGAACGTGATCTGCAGAGTGAGTTCTGTCGCCGCGCGCGCCAACCCTTTGCCAGCCGCATCCGGTTCGCCGATCATCAGTCGTCCGAATTCAGCGCGTGATGTGTTCCAATCCAAGTGATACAACGCGACCTGTCCCACGGGACGGCGCGCCGGCAGTTCTTCGATCACGAAAACGAAATCGTCGTCGCGTTCGCGGTACTGTTCAAACCAGCGGCGATGTTGTTCGGGCGTGATCGGATCGGGATGAAAAAACCACCGCCGAATGTGATCTTGATTGCGCCACCGCAAGGTCAATGCCAGGTCCGTTTCTATTAGCAGGCGCAACCGCACGCGCGCATTTTCGATGGCGCCAATCTCGCGTTTGGACATAGGGCTAGCCCATGCGCGCGACGATTTGTTTGAGCGTCGTGGCAACGCGTTCGACATCGCGCCGCGCGAGCCGCAAGTGGATCGGCAGAGAAATCAAGCGTTCGCTAGCAGATGTCGAGCGCGGACACGTGCCTTGCGCGTAGGCGTACATTTTGTAAAGGGTGTTATCGCGATAGTGAACGCCCGGATAGATTTGGGCTTCGTTCAGCGCAAGCATCACTTCGTCGCGGCGATTCACCATGATTTGATACAGATGACGCGAGGGCAGACAGCCCGGCGCGACCGGAACGCGCTCGATCCGTTCTTCCTCCGCCAGCCACCCGTCGTACCACGCCGCAATCTGACGCCGGTAGGCATTGTCCTGCTCGACGTACTTGAGCGACACGAGACCGAGTGCTGCCATGATGGAATTGCCGTGATACTTGAATCCCTCGTGCTCGACATCATAATACCACTTGTACGCGCCTTGCGCCACTGTGCGCGTGTACGTGTCTTTGTTGATTCCCAACCAGGTCCATTTGCGTACTTCTTCATCAAGCGCCTGATCGGAGAAGCAGATCATGCCGGAATCCGCCGTCGGCAAATTCTTGACTGCTTGAAAACTGAACACCGCGACATCCGCTTCTGCGCCGGCATGTTTGCCATGATACCAAGTCCCGGTCAAATGCGACGCGTCGAGAATCAATTTCAAATTGCGCGCGCGGCACAAATCCGCGATCGCGTCGAGACGCCCGGTGTTCCCGCCGATGCCCACGTACATCACGGCGCGCGTGCGCGGCGTGATGCGCTCCGCGACGGATTGGGGAGCGAGGCAGAGGTACTCGTCCACGTCAGCAAAAACCGGTCGCAGGTCTTCGTACAAAATCGCGTGGTTCGTCGAGACGAACGTCAACGGCGTAGTGATGATTTCGTCCCCGGCTTGCCAGTCGCCTTGCTCTTTCAGCAGACGAACGGCAAGATGCAAGCCCGCCGTGGCTGAGTTGAGAAAGTGCGCGTGGGGCAATCCGGTGTACTGTTTCCACGCATCTTCAAATTGCGCCGTCTTGAACCCCAAGCCGGTCCAGCCCTTGTCCAAGCACTCTCGAATTTCTTCCAGACATTCTTCGATGCGAAAAGTCGGCACGAAAAGTTGGATGGCGTCCATGGCAGAATTCCCCTGAATCAAGCGTGCTGATCAGCGGTGGCGACGAGCGACATGTATTGCCGGACAATCTCGCGGGTGGGACCATCGGCAAGAATGTGTCCCTTGTCCAGCAAAATCGTTCGTTCGCAAAAATCGGGCAAGGTGTTCAAACTATGCGTCGCAAAGACGACGATGTTGGCGCGCTGCATGAGTTCATTCATGCGTTTGCGCGCGCTGCCGATAAACGCCGCGTCACCCGCTGCCATCACTTCGTCCAGCAACAAAATTTGTGGATTCACCGCCGTGGAGGTGGAAAAAGCAAGGCGCAGCAACATGCCGGAGGAGTAACACCGCACCGGCATCTCCAAGAAATCGCCCAAGCCGGAAAACCGTCCAATCTCCTCAATCTTGGCGTCAATCTCCCCCGCCGACATGCCGAGCAACAGCGCGCGCGTACGGATATTGTCCCAGCCCGTCGCTTCCATTTCAAAACCGGTCGCAAATTCAAACAGTGGACAGATATGTCCAGCCACCTGCGTTTTGCCTTTGCGCGGCGGATAAATCCCGGCGATCGTTTTGAGCAAGGTGGACTTGCCGGCGCCATTGGGACCGATCAGCCCCACGCGCTCGCCCGCCTGAATCGTCAGACTGATGGACTGGAGCGCCTTGATCGAACGAACGACGGTGCGACGCCGCTGGAGTAAACCCGCCAATTTGCCCTGCAAACTGCGCTGCTCCGCGTCCACCGTGAATTCCACATCCACGTCCCGCAATGTAATCATTGCCATAACGGATGGCTCACAAGTAATATACGATCCGTCGCCGATAGCGGCGAATCACCAGAACTACGCCGAGAATGAGGATCACGATAGACAGGATCACCACCTGATAGTTCGTCGGCGTCGCTGGCTCGCCGGATAACAAGGGGTGACGGATCGTCTCGAGCAGATGGGACAGCGGATTGAGATCGATCACGATCCCAACGCCGCGCTGGCGCAAGAGTTCGGGCGGATACAGAACAGGGCTAAGATAAAATAGGACTTGCATCGCGACGGTGGCGAGATGCGCCACGTCGCGAAACCGGGTGTTGAGAAACGCAAAGATGAAAATCAACAACAGCGAGACGCTCATCAATAGAAATGCGCCCGGCACAACCCATAACGTGCCGGCATGGATGGGCACGCTGTAGAGCGCCACGACGACGCCGAATGCCGTGAAACTAATCAGGGTTGTCAGACTAATGCTCACGAAATAGCGGAACGCGTACACATAGATCGGCAAACTGATCTGCTTGATGTATCCTTCGGAACTGATAAACGCGCTGCTCCCTTCGACGATGGAGCTAGTAATATAACCCCACGTGATGATGCCCACCGTTAGGAATGGAATGAATTCGCGCAAGTCTTGCCCTAGCAAGTTGCTGTACACGAATCCAATCGCCAGGATCATCGCGGCGAGGTTCAGAAAGATCCACCACAATCCGATGGCTGAACGCCGGAAGCGCAGACGAACATCTTGAACGCCTAGACGAACCCAGATGCGCCAAAGAGAAATAGAGTTAAGAAATTCAGTAAAGTCAAGCTTGATCATGAAGGTCACCTGCCCAAATTGTTCCGCTCATCTGTTGTAAAAACCAACAATACAATCGCAAACTCGACTCGGAAGAAATCCATTGCAAGTATGATCGTTTCGCGTTCGGCAAGAGAATGTATTTAGTGCAGATAATACAACACTTTTTGAGAAACTTCAAATTCGCAAACTCGGGCAATTCCGGGCGCGCCTTTTCCTTCTCACACTAACCGAATCCGTGCCCCGCACGCAAACTCCGGCGCGATCAAAAATCCGCCCGCGTCACTCACCATTTCGATGCCGCGCTGTTTCAATTCGCGCCGGTCGCGTCCGACACCTTCGATTTGCAGCGTCAGCGCGTACAAGCCTTCACCGCGCCGCGCGACTTGATCCGCGAGCGCGTTGCCGCGCCGCGGCGAATGTGCCAGCACGATGCTGCCCCAACTGAGCGCGACGCGATACCCTTGCGCATCCCCCGCGACATTTTTCACGCGCGTCGGCTCCACGCCCAACAGCGCGCGATACGCGTCGCGCGCGGCGTCCGCGTCCTTCACCGCGACGACGATTTCTTTCACGCGCGCGCGGCTGCCCAATCCTTCTTGCGCCGGTTCGATCCGTAACGCGCGCGGCGTGTCGTCCTGAATCAAAAACGGGAGTACGCCGACGGTCGAATTGTCGAAGAGCGCGATGTGCCACGCGACGCGCTGACCGTCGGGACGCACGCGCGAACCCGCCGACGGCTCGCCGATGTTGAGCGCGCGCTGCCTCAGTTGCGCCGCGTCGTTTGCAAGATCGTTCGACGCGAGCACGTACCCGCCGAATCCTTCACCTGCGCGTAATTTCGTCACGCCCGCGCCCCAAAATGTTTTCGCCGCGAGCGCGGCATCTTGGAACGCGACGAGTTCGAGGTACGTGCCGTCCGCGAGCGCGATGAGCGCGTTGTGACTGCCGAATGCCGGATGCTGCCCGCCCGCGCGCGCGTCAAAACCCAGTTTTCGGTACGTTTCGATTGCCGCGGCGAGGTCGTTGACCAAGACGATGAAATGATCGAAACCGGTGATCACTTTATTCCCTCGTTAACCTGTCATTCTGAGAGTACATACCGCCGCGCGGTATGTTCGCCGGCAGAAACGCAAGCAGTTTGTAGTGCGCGACGGAGCGAAGTTTGCGGAGTCGCGCCGTAGCGGCGCGGACGGCACTCCGCGGAGTGCGCTACGTGCCTGACTACAAACGAATACCCAGGTTTCTGGGTGGCGGAGCGAAGAATCCCCGACCACGTGGGAGATTCTTCACTGCGTTCAGAATGACAATCATTCCGTATCCTCCCGCGGCGGCGCGTTCAGCGGGACGCCCCGCAAATTCAGCAGCGATTCTTTCACGAGCGCGCGCACCGAAGTCCAATAACCCGTCACGAGATCGCCGTACGGATTCGCGTTGAGCGGCACTTCCATCGCGAGCGTCGGATACACTCCGGCGTCGATATCCTTTTGCGTGATCGGATTGACCGCCGCGTTCGCGTTGACCCATTGCACGCCGCCGTCGCCGTGCGCGGGATCCACGATGTAGATCGACCGTTCGATTTTCGGCAGGCGCGGCGCGGACGCTTTTTCGCTGGCGAGAAATTTCGGCGCGTCCGCCATCACGCCGCCGATGTTGTTGACGATCAGCGCGAGCGGATCGAAATCGCAGACGACCGCGCCGCCGAGCATTTCGTTCGCGACGAACGTTGCGCCCTTCAGCCAAAACGCGCGGTCGGTATATTTTTCGTCCAGCGCGCGCAAGAGCGCGTCGAACACGAGCGACTTGCGCGAATTGTGCTCGAGCACGCGGTCGTACGATCCTTCCGCGACCGGCACCGTTTTGATAAATTGAATCGCCTGCCGCCCGTTCAATTTCTGCGGACCTTGCGGAAAATGTCCGCCGGGATATTTCACGCCGTCGAGATAAAACGGATGCACGTCGAACGCCATCGGCGCGGTGACCTGCACGCCGTCGAACACATTGTCGATCAATCGCTGCATCGCCGCGTCGCGAAACGTGATCTGATAATCGATGGCGAGTCCGGTCGCGTTTTCGATCATTTTGCGCTGCAAGCGAAACCCGCCGACGGTGTACGCGCTGTCGATTCGCAGCGCGGTCGGCTTGCCGCCGCGCTTGCTCATTTCGCGCTCGATCTCCGGCGCGCGAATGTCGTGCGTGAATGAGACGAGGTCGGCGCGGCGCGTCCGCCGATCGTACGAAATGATCGTGTGCGAACCGATCAGCGCGTTCTCGGTGAAAGGCGGTTCGTGCGTCTCGCCGTAACCAAAGAGCAAAAAATTGACGCGCCCTTCGTTCAGCGCGCCGTCAATGCGTTTCGAAAATTCGGGGTCGCTGCGCGCCATGTCCGCGCGGCGGCGTTGTGCCTCGGTTGCGAGCGGCGCGATCAGCGCGTCGAACAGCGAATCGGCGCGCACGGGTTGGCGCGCGGTCAGCGCGGCGGCCGGTGCGCGCGTCGACGGCGCGCGCGTCGGCGCGGCGGGCGCAATCGCGAACGATTCGGGCGTGAGCAAAACGATTGGCGGATTCGACGCGTTCGCCCACGCGCGATGGTCGGCGGCAAAATCTGGTTGCAGCCCAAAGATCGCGCTCGTCAAAAACAGCGCGCTGAAAATCGCGACCCAGCGCGCGCGTGGGGGTATTCGGATCGATTTGATTCTGATTCGCCACGTCGGCATGGCGAAGTGAATTATTTTTTGCAACTTGTCTTTATGTGCTTGGCGGTTCAAGCTGATCCGCGAAAGGGCGATTATTCGATCTTTGGATCAGTCGCTTGATAGCACGGCAGCGGCGGATACTCGATCAGCGCGGTCTGGACGAGCGAGCGCGTCGAACACCAATATTCCTTTGCCAGATCGGCGGAGTACGGATTGCCGTTGTACGGCACTTCCATATCGTAATTGGCATACACGCCATTTTTGACATCGGCGCGAATAAACGGATCATCCACGTTCGGGCTGACCCAGCGCACGCCGCCATCGCCCTGGGTTTTGTCGACGATGTATTTTCGTTTGTTGAAGCGCGGGAACAACGCGCCCGATTTCTGCGATTTATCGGTCGCCGCGTATTTGCCCAAATTGACGACGATTTCGCCGATTTGATTCTTGACGAGCGCCGTGTGATCGAAATCGTATGCCAATGTTCCGGACTTGATTTCTCCGGCGGCAAATTTGCTCGCGTTGAACCAGAAAAGTGGATCCGTGCTCCTGGCTTTGAGCGATTCGAGCAGCGCATCAAAGATGATGTACTTGCGCGAGTTGTGCTCCAGAGAAACGTCGTACGCGCGCTCGGCAATCGGGACCGTTTTGATGAACTGGAGCACCTGTGTGCCGTTCAATTTCTGACGCCCCTGCGGAAATTTACCGGCGGGATATTTTTTGCCGTTCAGATAAAAGGGATGCACTTCGAACGTTTGTGGGACGTGGACTTCGACGCCGCCGTACACGCCGTCCACAAACTCTTTGATGACGACGTCGTCGAATGCGATCTGGAAATCAATGCACAAGCCGGTCGCGTTTTCGAACGTTTGGCGTTGCAATGCGAATCCGCCGAAAATGAACGCCTGATCGATCCGCGTCGCGCTTTTGGGCTTACCCAGAATACCGAGGTGCCGCTCGACTTCGGGCGCGCGCGTATCGTGCGTGATCGAAATAATGTCGGCGACGCGCTGGCGCGTGTCAAACGAGATGATCGTGTGCGAACCGATGATCGCGCGCTCGGTCACCGGCGGTTCGTGCGTTTCGCCGTAGCCGAACAAGAGAATGTTGATGCGATTCGCGTTCAGCGGTTTGCTCACGCGCCGCGCGAACTCCGGATCGCTTTTGGCTCTTTGCTCGCGGCGTTTTTGCGCCTCGTTCACCAAGGGTTGAAAAAGCACGTCGAACATTGACGCTTCGGCTTTTGGGGTCGGCGTGAAGGTGGCGGTCGCGGTGGCAGTCACGGTGGGCGACAGGGTTGGCTCGATGGTCGGCGTTGTAGTCGGCGTAGTTGTAGGCATTGTTAAAGTGGGTGGCGGGGTGATCCCCGGATTCGCGCAAGCGATTAAAGATCCAATGATTGCTCCCAAAACAAGCGTGCGGAGAATCAGTGGGTTGGCGCGATGAAACATAGTGCACTGCTCCTTGAAAAATAGTGTGTTGGACAAATTTGCAAATTTATCCTACGGTTTGCGCGTCGGCGTCCGCGTTGGTATACGCGTTGGCGTCGGCGTCGCCGGTGGACCCGGTTTGATAAACAAGAGCGCGGACGGACGCGCGGCTTCGTACTGAAACTGGACGCTTTGCGACATCAATTGCCGACCGGTTTGCGTCACCGCGATCGTGCCATCCGCCGAGGTGACTTGATATCGCAAGTTTGGATCCAATCCCTTGAGCAAGACGCGCCGGTCGCTCCACGGCACTCCGCCGCGAAAGAGAAAGACGACGCCGTAGTTCGTGAGCGGATCGAAAAACTCTGCCGCGTCCGGTTCATTCGGCGGTTCCAGGTCAACTTGCAGATCCGATTGGGGCAGCAAGTGATACTGTCTGCCCTGCGCGATGATTTGGCGATAACTCTTGTAGCGTTGAATTTCGGCGGCGACGTTGGCGCGCACGTCCGCGCTCCAATCCGCCATGCTGAACGAAATGCCGAACGCACCCATCATGCGGCTGCGTAACCACGTGCGTAAGATCAGCACGTCTTTCTCTGCGTCGTCGAGATGTTCAAAGTACGACGGCACGAACCACGAGTTGAGATACTCTGAAGGAAACGGATAACTCGCGCCGGTGACGTGATACCGGACGCGATAACTCGGATCGGTTTCGTCGCTCAGCCAAGCGATGTCGGTGCGGCGCAGCAAACCGTAATCCATGCGATTGCCGCCGCTCGCGCAATTTTCGACGATCACGTGTGGAAATTCGACGCGCAGGTAATCGAAAATTTCGTACAAGCCGCGCACGTGCGCGAGCTCGCCGTCGCCGGGTTGTCCCGGCGGATTGCACGACGCCCAGCCGTTGCTGTCCCACTTGAGCCAGTCCACGTTGTATTCGCGGATGAGACGCGCGAGCCAGGTTTTGACCCACTCGCGCGCGGCGCGAGTGCCAAAGCAGATTTGCGCGGTGCGCGCCGCGCCTTCGCGCAGCGGTTCGTTCGGATCGTAATAGGCGAGCCAATCGAGTGGGATCTCGGTTTCCGCGCCGACGTACTGCACGTCGACGCGTTCGGGCTCGACCCACAAGCCGAATTTCATCCCTTTGCTGTGAACATAGTCGGAGAACGCGGCAAGCCCGCTCGGAAATTTTTCGCGATTCTCGCGCCAGGCGCCCAAGCCAAAACTGAAATCGGCGATCTCTGGCGATCCTTCGTACCACCCGGCGTCCACGGTGAAGACTTCCAGCCCCAATTCCGCGGCGATGTCCGCTTCGCGGCGCAATGTGTCTTCGTCGATGTCGGTGTAAAACGCGAACCAGGTGTTGAACTGCGTCCAGGGAAAATCGGCGGGGCGCGGCCGCATCAAGTACGCGCGCGCGAACGCGTGCGAGGCGTTTGCCGCGTCGTCGAGATCGCCGCGATAGAAACCGAAAAAGCGGCGCGGCGATTCAAAGATTTCGCCGGGCGCGATCGGGACGCGGATGTTGGACAACCCGGCGCGCAAGCGCGTCCCGTCGCCTTCGCGATTGGCGCGCAATTGCCAATCGCCCGACCACTCGATCCCTTTGAACGCGCCTTCGCGCAGCGCCGGCGCGGCGAGGACGAACCACCCCATCGCTTGTTCGGACGAACGTCCAACCGAACCGATCACTTTTTCGGCGACTTGATCGATGCGCGCGGAGACGAGCCGCAGCGTCGGTACGGGATCATTTCTGGTTTCGCGCGCGATGCCCGGTGTCAAGCCCTGCACCCAATACAACGTCAGCGGCTCGGGCGAAGGACGCAGCGCGACGGAAAATGCTTCCCAATTCGTCAACGCGGGGAGCGGCGCCGCGCCGGTGTTTTCGATTTCCGCCCATTGCTCGATAACGCTGACGCCGGGAAAAACGACATAGTGCAAATGCACGTCCATTTGTCCATGCGCCAGCGTTACGATCAATTCGAGCGATCGGTTCGTGCGCGGAATGACGTGATAATCTTTGTAGACGAAATCTTTGGCGGAGCCGGAGATTTCCTGCCCGCCGAGCGTCATTCGCAGTTCGGCGGTCGCGCCGCTGCCAGGCGCGAGCCATTCGCGTCCGGTCAATTTGTTCGTCAGACGCGTCAGACGAAAACCTTCCGTCGCGCGATAGTCCATTCGGCGGCGGATGCCGTTGCTGGCGATTTCCCAGGTTTTCGTCGCGGCGTCGTAGGCGATGTACGCGTCGCCGGACTGCGCGACGATTTTGCCGGGCACCGGCGTTTGCGCGGACGCAGTGGACACACTTGCGCTCAGTCCGATGAGCAGAAGCAGTACAGTTCGGATGAATCGCGCGCGTAGGCGCGCGTGATGATTCTGCATTTCCATTGGGCTATCCCTATTTTAGCGTGTTTGAGGCAGTTGGACAAATTTGCAAAATGGTCCAAAAAATGCAACGCCCTCCGTTCGCAGCGCGAACGGAGGGCGGGGTTGGACAAGTTTGCAAACTTGTCCTACGCGGGCGCGTGTTTTTCTTCCGGGAAGAGCGGCAGGTATTTCGCCGCAAGCCCGAACACGACGACGCCGAGACTGATCAGCGTCACGGTGATGATGATTTCATTCATCGTCGGGATGTAGACCGCGCCGCCTTTGGCGTACTGCCACCAGCCCAGCAGCGACGTATTCAGTCGATTGAACACGACGCCGAAAACGATCAAGCCGCCGCTGAGAAAGACGAGACCGGGGCGCGCGCGAAAGCGTTTGAACGCCATCAGCGCCATCGGCGCGACAAAGCCGATCAGAATCTCGATCCAAAAGATCGTCGCATGGAAGCCGGGTTGGAACGCGTAGCCGATTGCGCCGCGCGCGATCAATTCGACAAACCGCGCGAGCAGGTAAAGCGCGAGGATGACCGCCGCGGCGCGTCCGAGTCCGGCGAGCAGATCACTTTCCAATGCGCGACCGAGCGCGCGCGAACTGAAATTCGATTCGAGGATCGTCATGCCAAGTCCGACGCCAATCGCGCTCAGGAAGAAAAAGACCGGCATCCACGCCGAGTACCACAGCGGATTGATCTTCTCCGGCGCGATCAGGAAGAGCGAACCCAGCGACGACTGGTGCAGCGTCGAGAGGCACATACCCAGGATGACGAGCGGGATCGTGATCACGCGCATGATTTTCAGCGCCCACTCGATCTTGAATTTTTCCAAAACGACCGGCGAGAATTCGAGAATCAGCACGACGCTGTAGAGCATCACGCACCACGCGACTTCGAGCATCGGCGAGTGGACGTTCCACATGAAGATCGGATGCCAGACGTTGTACCAGCGTCCCAGGTCGAACAGCAAGCCGACGATGACGAGCAAGTAGCCGAGGAGCGCGGTCAGAATCGCGGGACGCACGATTGGGTGATAGCGTTTGAGGTTGAAGACGTGAACCGTTCCGGCGACGACGAAACCGCCGGCCGCGAGCGCGACGCCGCTCACCACGTCAAAGCCGATCCACAAACCCCACGGAAATTCGTCGGTCAGGTTCGTCACGTACGACAAGCCGAAAAGAAAGCGCGAGATCGCAATGCCAATCGCAGAGAGCCACAGAATCGTCAGGAAAAGCGCGACGAGCGTGCCGCGCGGCGTGAGCGCGGGCAGGCGCTTCAACATCGGCACGCGTTCCGCGATGGGGCGACGCGCGCGCGCGGCATCGGGATTCAGTTTGCGTTCGAGCCAACTGCCGACGAAATAAAGTACCACGAACGGCGCGACAAAGCGAAGTAGGAACATGTACGCGAGAACGATGGCGTCGCGGAACAAGATCATCAAATCGACGAATTGGTTCGTCACGAGCGCGTAACCGACGATGCCGATGGCGGCGACGACGACGAGACAAATCGCGGCAACGGCGATGGGATGCGCGTCGAACGGCATTTTGAAACGCGTGCGCGCGACCTCGGTTTGCGGTTCCAGTCGCCGCTTGAGCGGATAGAGCACGCCGAAGATCAGAACGAACGGCGCGACGAGAACGACGAGTCCAACAAAAATTGTGAGTAGGAATTGAAGTGTGGGTGACATGGTTTATACCTCCTAATCTTGCTCATCCTCGACCGGTACCGTTGCCGGGGCGGGCACGGTTGCGGTTTTGGGTTCTTTGCGATGCGTCCACCACGCGATTCCGCTGAGCAATCCGAGCGCGCCGAGGAACACGCCGGGAATCTTGGTCTGCACGTCCCAGGTGAGACGCGGCAACGGAATGTCCGGCAAGTCGATGCGAAAGCCGAGGGCTTCAAACGATGTGTTGCTCAGATACAACATCGTCGTGCCGCCGATTTCTTTTTCGCCGTAGACGTGATTGACGTACTTGCCGGGGTTTTCGCGGATGCGCGCTTGGGCAATCGTCAGCAATTCATCGCGCGTGCCGTAGGTCAATGCTTGTTGCGGACACGCGGAAACGCACGCGGGCTTGTCGCGTTTGCCGTTTGCCATACAATTCTGCGCGCACTTGTTGATCTTGGGGTTCGCGGAATCCCAGTTATACTTGGGCACGCCGAACGGACACGCGACCATGCAATAGCGGCAGCCGATGCAAATGTCCGCGTCGTACGTGACGCAGCCGGTTTCCTGCTTGACCAGCGCGCCGACGGGACACGCGGAGACGCACGCGGGTTCTTCGCAGTGCATACATTGTTTCTTGACCGGCTTGATCTGCGGCTGGTCCACTTTGGTTGCAATGTTCCGAAAATCGACAATCGTCAGCGTCGTCGCGGAGAGCGCGACCGGACGATCATCGGTCGGCAAGCCGTTGGCGACCTTGCATGCGTTCTGACACGCTTTGCAGCCGACGCATTTCGTCGTGTCGATCAGCGTCGCGCGCGCGTTGCGCGGCGCGACCGGCGCGGCTGCTTTGGGCGCGGTCAGCGTCGGTGGAGCCACGGTCGCGCCGACGCCCATCATCGCCGCGCTTGCGCCGCACAGTTTGAGAAAATCACGTCGTGATAGTTTCATTGTTTCCTCCGTTGTATTAATTCAGTATTCAGTATTCAGTATTCGGTATTCAGTGTTCAGTGTCTGGTAATCTGAATACTGAACACTGAACACTGAATACTGTTCCTACGCTGCCATTCGCTCCGGCTTGTAGAACGCGCAGGCGTAACATTCGGGTCCCACTTTATCACCGGCGACTTGGCGCGCCAACCAGCAGGGTAGTTCTGAATGTTGGTACGCCGCGCAGTGCGCGCGGCGCGCGTTTTCGCATTTTTTTATCTCCCAGCAATGGATCTGAATGATCTTGGCGGTGCGCGCGCGCTGCGGCGTTCGTTCGCGCGGCGCGAGTTTCTTTTCCAGCCAATAGCCGGCGGCGAGCGTCAACACAATCGGCAAGCCGATCCGCAGCGCGAACATGAACCCAATCGCGAACGTGTCAATCACATCTTGAAACATCGTTCACCTCGTGGGCTATCCGGCGTGCCGCTCCGTCAATTTCCAAGCGCGCTTCGCCTGTGGGCGCGCGCCATGTTGCAACGCGCGTTCGATCAGAACGCCGACGATGAAGGTCGCGACAATCGGCAACCCGATGCGAGTGACGAAGATGAAGGTGACGAACAGGATATCGTTCAGCATTTTGCGCCTCCTTTGAGAATGTGACGAGTGATCTGTTTCTGCATTTCATATAACACGAGCCGCGTAGAATTTCTATTCGTCAGCCCATCTATTTTGGGAAAAGAAAAGACCCCATCGGGAGATGGGGTCTTGTATGTAGAGAACTGCTATGTCATTTCGAGACACGCTTTTTGTGTCGAGAAATCTCGCTCTATGCCCATGGGATTTCTCGCTTTGCTCGAAATGACACTTTGGGTTACGCGACGACGCGGCGGGGTTTGGTGTATAGTTCGCAATCCGCGCATTCGGCGCGCACTTTGCCCCCCGCGGCTTGGAGCGCGAGCCAACACGGGAGATCGGGACGCTTGTACGCGGCGCATTTTTCGCGCGTGATTGAATCGCATTGCTTGACGTCCCAACAGTGCGCGAGCGGGAGAGCCGATGCGTTTGTGCCTGGCGAAACGCGCGGAAAGGGAATGATCGTGCCGCGCCGCGTGGTAGCGTCGCGCGGCTGCGCTTGCGTCTCTTGCGGACGCAGTTTCTTTTCGAGCCAGATTCCGACGCCCAAGGTGACGATGATCGGCACGCCGATCCGCAGAAAGAACATCGCCAGAATGACTATGCCATCAATCACATCTTGGAACATCGCGCACCTCCTTGCTAACCTGTCGACATTATATCACACCTTGCCGCCGAGACCTATGGGATGGAAGGTGTATTCGGCATGGGGTAAACGCCCCATTCGGAAGCAGGGAGTTGACTGTGGAAGCGTACCAGGAAGGGCTGGCATGCAAACAAGAATCCCCAGCGTTTTGCCGGGGATTGGAGAGCCGCCTTCGAGAGTTGAACTCGAAACCTAATCATTACGAATGATTTGCTCTGCCGATTGAGCTAAGGCGGCGTGGTTGGGCGCAACGAAATAATAGCACAACTTGGCAAAATGGGCAAATGGACAAGAGGTCGTTCTTGACGCGGGGACTTGACAAGGCGGTGTATAATTGTACTAGTATGATTAGTACAATTTCGAAAGGCGGACGAGGGGAACTAGATTGACTCACGTTGGCAAGTTGCGCTCTCCCGGATTTATGTTATTATCGTACCGTCGCGGAATGACGCTTGGCCGCGCGTGTAACTTGTTCGCAGTTGATGCGTAGATTTGTACGGCGCGTAGAGCAAAGAAGACAGCAGAGGATGTAGAGGAGTACCGAATGTTTTGGAAGCGCAGAAAGCAAAAAGAAAATGCCAAAGGATCGAACGGACTGTATCAGCATGGCAATGCTGAACTGATTCATTTGCGTCGCGTTGTCAAGACCTTCGACACAGCCGCTGGGAAATTTGCCGCGCTCAAGGATGTCGATCTGCGCGTCGACGCGAGCGAGTTTCTCGCGGTCATTGGCAAATCGGGCAGCGGCAAATCCACGCTGATCAACATGATCGCCGGCATTGATCGCCCCACCTCCGGCGAGGTGTTTGTCGGCAATACCGCCGTTCACAAATTGAACGAAGGGCAAATGGCAGTCTGGCGCGGCAAGAATCTCGGCATCGTTTTTCAGTTCTTTCAACTCTTGCCAACGCTGACGCTGATCGAAAACGTGATGCTGCCGATGGACTTTTGCAACGTCCACAAATCGGACGAACGCCCCAAGTACGCGATGCGCCTGCTCGAACAGATGGAAATGGCGGACCACGCGCACAAACTTCCCTCCGCGATCTCCGGCGGACAGCAACAGCGCGTCGCGATTGCGCGCGCGCTCGCGAACGATCCACCGATCATTCTCGCCGACGAGCCGACCGGCAATCTCGATTCCAAGACCGCCGATTCGGTCTTTGAATTGTTCGAAGATTTGGTGAAACAGGGCAAGACGATCTTGATGGTAACGCACGATCACGATTTGGCGAAACGCGTCACGCGCGCAGTCCAAATCGTCGACGGCGAGGTGATCGAAAAGGGCTTGGCGGACGCGCTCCCCGCGCTGACGAGCGAGCAACTCGTCGCATTCACGCGCCGCGTCGATCCGGAGCAGTACGCGCCCGGCGCGATCATTCTCCAGCGCGGCGCGCCGGTCGAACGCTTTCACATCGTACTCAAGGGGTGCGTCGAAATCGTCGTGCCGCAGCCGGATGGCGCGGAGAAAGTCGTCGCGATGTTTTCGCGTGGCAACTATTTCGGCGAAGTCGAATTGCTGCGCGGCGGTACCAGCATCGCCACCGCGCGCGCCGCGTCGGACGCGCCGGTCGAGGTACTGCGGTTGGATCGCGCGACGTTCGATCAGATGCTGGAGCAATCGCCGGAGTTGAAAGCGCACATCGCGCGCGTCGTGCAAGAACGCGTCGCGGAAAATGTCGCCGCGCAGAAAGGCGGCGCGCGATGATCGCCCCGCGCTGGAAAAAGGTTTTGCGCGATCTGTGGGGCAACAAGACGCGCACCGTTCTCGTCGTGCTGTCGATTGCGGTTGGCATATTTGCCGTCGGCGCGGTGACGCACACGTTCACCATCGTTTCGCAAGAACTCGCGATCACGTACCCCAAAGCGAATCCGGCGGCGGCGACGATTTACACCGAAGCGTTCGACGACGATCTCGTGCAAATGGTGCGCCGGATGCCGGGCGTCGGCGAAGTGGAACCGCGCACGATGACCGTCGTGCAGATGAAAGTGGGCGACGAATGGAAATCGCTCTATCTGTTTGCGATTTCCAATTTCGACGACATTCGGATCAACAAGGTCGCGCCGCAGGGCGCGTACGAAGCCGCGCCGGATTTTCACGCCGAGCGCGGTACGTGGCCCCCCGGCGATCACGCGGTTTCGCTGGAACGTTCGTCATTCTTGGTCCCCGGTTTTGTTCCCGCTAATTTGCAAGTGGGCGACAAGGTGCAAGTGCGTTTTTCGACGAATAGTCCGGTGCGCGATCTTCAAGTCGCCGGACTCGCGCACGAATCGACTTTTTATCCCGCGCCGTTCGTCAACAGCGCGTACGGTTACATCACTTTCGACACGCTCGAATGGCTGACCGGCACGCGTCGACCGGATACGCTCTATCTCACCGTCGCGGACAACAAACTCGACAAGGCGCACATCACGCGCGTTGCCGAGCAAGTTCGCAACAAGATCGAGTCTGGGGGCAGAACGGTTTACAATTTGCAGGTACCGGAACCGGCGAAACATCCGTTGCAAGATATTTTCTCCGGCTTGCTGTTGCTATTGAATCTGCTCGGATTCATGTCGCTTTTTCTGAGCGGCTTTCTCGTCGTCAATACGATTTCCGCGCTGCTCGCGCAGCAAATCCGGCAAATCGGCATTATGAAAGCGATTGGCGCGCGGCGGCGGCAAATCGTCGTGTTGTATCTTGTGACGGTGCTGCTGTACGGCGTGTTCGCGCTCGCCGTCGCGATTCCGAGCGCGGCATTCGTCGCCGGTCAACTCAGCTTATATCTCGCCGGATTCATCAACGTAGACTTTCCCGATTTCAGCATTCCACCTGGCATCCTGATCCTCGAAATCGCGATTGGTTTGCTCTTGCCGCTTTTCGCCGCGCTCTTTCCGATTTGGTCCGGCACGCGCGTGACGGTGCGTGAAGCGATTTCCGATTACGGCATTCAAGGTTCGAAATTCAAAATTCAAAAGTCGAAATTCAACTTCTGGAATGCGCTCCGCGCGAAATTTGGAATTTTGAATTACGAATTACGAATTACGAATTTTCTCTCGCGTCCCACGCGCCTTTCACTCCGCAACACCTTCCGGCGCAAATCGCGTTTGGCGTTGACGTTGCTGACGCTGATCCTGGGTGGTACGATTTTTATCGCGGTGTTGAGCGTCCACGCGTCGATGAATCAAACGTTGGAAGATGTTTTCAAGAATTGGCAGTTCGATATTTTGTTGCCGTTCGAGCGTCCGTACCGGACCGATGTCGTCGAAGAGATCGCCCAGCAGATGCCGGGCGTGACGAAAGTAGAATCGTGGGGGTACAACTCGGCGCGGCGTTTGCGCCCGGACGACAGCGAGAGTGAAGCGCTGACGTTGTTCGCGCCGCCGATTCCGACCGCGATGGTGCAACCTGAGATCGTCGAAGGGCGCTGGCTGCTGCCGGACGACGAGAACGCGATTGTCGTCAGCACTGACACAACGCGCGCGGAAAAGGATCTCAAACTGGGCGATGAGTTCACGCTCAAGATTTCCGGACGCAAGACGACGTGGCGCATCGTCGGCGTGGTGCGCGTCGTCGGTTTTCGCGGCGGCATCGGCGTGGCGTACGCGAATTATCCGTACTATGCGCGCGTGATCGGACAAGTGGGACGCGCGGGGAGCGTGCAACTCGTCACTGACAAGCACGACACCGCGGCGCAATTGAAAATCAAAAAGGGGTTGGAAGATCGTTACCTGCTCGCCGGGCTGCGCGCATCGTCCGGCGGAATTACGAGTGGACAAATTCGCGACAACAACGAGATGTTTTTCAACATCATTACCGCGCTGCTGCTTTCGATGGCTTTTCTGATGGCAATCGTCGGCGGGTTGGGACTGATGGGGACGATGTCGCTGAACGTGCTGGAGCGCACGCGCGAGATCGGCGTGATGCGCGCGATCGGCGCGTCGAACGGCGCGGTACGCGGCGTCATTCTGACCGAAGGCATCACAATCGGTTTGCTCAGCGCGGCGATCGCGATTCTGTTTTCGTTCCCGCTGGGTCAGGCGTTGAGCGCGCTCGTCGGCGAAGCGATTTTTCAACTGCCGCTGAGTTATGTGCTTTCGGTAAATGGGATTATAATGTGGCTCGTCATCGTGATCATTCTTTCGATGCTTTCCAGTTTTCTACCGGCGTACAACGCGTCGCGCTTGACCGTGCGCGAAATTTTGGCATACGAATAAACCGTGATGCGTGTTGCGTGTTCCGTCATTCACGCAACACGCAGCACGCATCACTTTTCAAGAGGTCTTACAATGAGAAAACTAATTACCCTCGCAATTCTTGTTCTTCTTGCGCTCAGTATTATCGCCTGCGGCGCGACACCGACGCCGACGCCCAAGCCGCTGCCGACGCTGCCCGCGATCAAAGTTTCGAACCGAGTTGTCGCCGAAGGAAAAGTCGTGCCGGTGAAAGGCGCGGCGTTGAGTTTCCAGATTGCCAGCAGCGCGCAAGCCCAGGGCACGGTCGCCGAAATTCCGGTGAATGTCGGCGATAGCGTTCAGGCGGGGCAGGTGCTGATGCGCCTCGACACCAAACAATTGGAACTGCAACTCGCGCAGGCGGAAGCGAACTATGCCGCCGCGCAAGCCAAGCACGCGCAACTCAAGCGCGGTCCGACGACGCAGGACGCGACGGCGGCGCAGCAAGCGGTTACGTCCGCGGAAGCCGCGTACACGAATTTGTTGCGTCCGCCGCAAAACGATCTCGTCGCGCTCAAATCGGATGTGGAGAAGGCGAAGGCGCAAGTGGATCGCGCGCAAGCCGCGTACGATCGCATCGGCGGCGACTCGAATCCGTTTGCGAACATGACGGCGGAACGCGCCGCGCTGCAAACCGCGTGGTTGGATTACCAAAAAGCGATTGCGCTGTACAACAGCCGCATCAATCCGTCCGACGCGCAAATTCAGCAAGCGATTGCCGCCGTGCAAACAGCGAAGAGCAATCTCGCGAAATTGACGCCGACGGTGGAAGACCTCGCGGCATCGGAAGCGAGCGTGAACGCGGCGAAGGCGGCGCGCGATATTGCCGCCGACGCGTTGAATCGCGCGAAATTGGTCGCGCCGTTTGCCGGAGTCGTCGTCGCGATTGAGCCAAAAGTCGGCGAAACGGTTGCCATCGGTACGCCGGTCGTGCGCGTCGCGGACACGTCGAACTTTCAAATCGAAACGACCGACCTCACCGAGATCAACGTCGTCAACGTGAAAGAGGGCGACAGCGCGACGGTCACGCTGGACGCGATTTCCGATTTGGAATTGACCGGCAAGGTCGCGAGCATCAAAGGTTTCGGCGAGAACAAGCAAGGCGACATCGTTTACACGGTGGTCGTCAAGTTGGACAAGCAAGACCCGCGCTTGCGCTGGGGGATGACCGCGAAGGTGACGATTTCGAAATGACGGCAGACCCGAAGGGTTTTGAGAAACCCTTCGGGTCTCGATTTCTATGGTGTCTGAGAGGGGTATTCTGAGCGCAGCTGGACGTGCGCTGATTTGGCCAAGCCCTACAAACGGATTGACGAATGTAGCCGCTTGAACCCGGTCAGTGTTCAATGAAAACCAGATTCCGCGTGAATCTGGTTTTTGTTTTTTCTGTCTTTGCGTTATAATTTCCACCGATGTCTCGCATTTTCCAAGTGATGATCGCTCGATGTCTCTCCATCGGTCTGCTCGCAAGCATCCTCGTGCTCGCCGCCTGTCGCCCCGCCGCGCAGACCATCGCGCGCGAACTGTACCTGAACCTCGGCGGCGAGCCAGCCACGCTCGATCCCGCGCTCGCGACCGATCCCGAATCGCAGCAAGTCGCGCGGATGATTCTGCTCGGGCTGGTGGACGCCGATCCGGTGACCGGCGCGCCGCAGCACGCGCTCGCGACTTCGTGGGCGGTCTCGCCAGATGGGCTGATCTGGGAATTCACGCTGCGCGATGACGCGGTCTGGGTGCGCTACAATCCGGCGAATGATCGCATCGAAAAAAAGCGCGCGGTCACCGCGTCCGATGTCGTCTACAGCGTGCGCCGCGTTTTCGATCCGCGCGTCGGCTCCGGTTTCGCATCCACCTTCGCGCCGATGTTGCGCGGCGCGGAGCAATTGCGCGCGACGGATCCCAAGAAGACGAACGACGCGGTGTTTGAGCAACTGTTTGCCGCGCTCGGCGTCCAAGCGATGGACGAAAAGACGGTGCGGTTCACGCTGACGCGCCCGGCGAGTTATTTTCCCAGCATTGTCAGCGCCTGGCTCGTGCGGACGCAGCCGCGCGAAGCAATCGAAGAAGGCGGCACGGTTTGGACGGAGCCGGGCAAAATCTGGACGAACGGTCCGTACGTTTTGGAACGCTGGTCGCACGGACGCGAGATCATTCTGCGAAAAAACGATCTGTGGTACGATGCGGGCGCGGTGCGAATCGCGCGAATTCATCTGGCGATGATTCCCGACGCGGCGACCGCGCTCGACGAATATCGCAAAGGCAATCTGGATTCGCTCGATCCGTACGGCGGCTTGTCGGCGAACGACGTGGAGCACTTGCGCGAGGATCCCGTTTTGAATCAACACCTGCAAATCATTCCGTCGCTGTGCGCGCATTATTACGGCTTTAACACAGCCAAAGCGCCGTTCAACGAACCGCTCGTCCGCAAAGCGTTCACTGCCGCGATTGACCGTGAGACACTCGTCAGTTCAGTCGTCAAACTGGGTGAGCCGGCGCGCTGGTTCACGCGTCCGGGTCTCTACGCGTCCTTCAGTATTTCGGACACGCTGGGCATTTCCTTCAACGCGAATCAAGCGCGCGATTATCTGCGCCAAGCCGGGTACGACGGCAGGACGAAACGATTGCCGGTGATCACGCTCGGCGTCAACAGCAGCGAGACGCACGAACAGATCGCGGAAACGATCGTGCAGATGTGGAAGAATAATCTCAACGTCGAAGTGCGCGTGAACAAACTCGATTGGAAGGGTTATCTCCAGCAACTGCGCGACGACCCGCCGCAAATTTTTCGGCTGGGGTATTGCGCGTACTATCCCGACGCCGCGAATTTCGGAAATGTTTTCAAGAGCAAAGCGCCGGACAACTTGACGCGCTGGGGCAGCCCGGCGTTCGATCAAAACATTGACAACGCCGCGCGCGAAGTCGACATCGGCAAACGCCGCGCGCTGTACCGCGCCGCCGAGAAAATTCTTGTCGAAGACAACGCAGTGATCGCACCGCTCTGGTGGTCGACGCGCGCGTCGCTGACGCGTCCCAGCATCGACCGCACGTACTCGCTTGTGGAGGGGTACGAGCGGTTTGAGACGTGGGGATTCAAGTGAGCGCGGATTGACTACGCGCGTATAGCAAGGTATAATCGCGGCAGTGATGAAAAGCACAAAGATGGTCAAGCGTAAATCGAAGAACACCAAGACGACGAAACGCACTCGCGTTGCGAAGGATTCGCGCGCGGTTTATTTGCCGCCGGCGACTCAAGCGCAAAGCCAGTACGGGACGTTTGCGGACAGCAAGCAAGCGCCGATCCATCGTTGGTTTCAGTATCCTGCGGGCTTTTCGTATCGCGCGGTTGAGTATGTGCTGGAAGAGTACGGTGTGGCGCCGGGCAAAATTGTTTATGATCCCTTTGCCGGTACCGCCACCACACTTGTCGTTTGTAAATCAAGAGGTATCGAATCGTATGGTGTCGAAGCGCATCCATTTGTTTTTGAAGTTGCGTCGGTCAAGACATTCTGGGATTATACTTTCGCTGACCTCGATTCGCTGGCTGCGAAATTGATCTTTGAAATTCAAACTGAAATTGGTAAAGCCGAATCAATCGATCTGGCGCAAACGCCGGAGTTGGTTCGCAAGTGTTTCTCTGATGAGAATTTGCGAAAACTCCTTTTTATCCGCGCACGGATTCAAGAATTGGAAGAACCGTACCGCGCCTTCTTCACGGTCGCGCTGACTTGCGCGTTGCGTCAAGCGTCTGGCGCGGCGACGGGCTGGCCCTACATTGCCCCGAAGAAGCGCATTCGAGAAAAAGATGGCGTACAGGTTTTTTCCAAGCAGGCGTATCAGATGATTCGTGATCTCAAGACGATCCCCGCGCAGTTCCGCCAGTCACCGTGTCATTTGGTTTTGGGAGACGCGCGCCATACCGAATTTGAAGATGAAAAGTTCGATCTGAGTTTTACATCGCCGCCGTACCTTAATAATTACGACTATGCGGATCGCACGCGATTAGAGACCTACTTTAATGGTTTTGCCAGTACCTGGGGCGACATCACGGAAAAAGTTCGCTCGCGTCTGATCATGTCCGCGACAACGCAAATCAATCGCGGTGACTTTGATTCCGCAAATATTATCAGCGACAATCTGCGCGAGATTGCTCCCGACTTGGCTGCGGACTTGCAGGGCAACGTGGATAAATTGTCACGCTTGCGCCTCACCCACGGCGGCAAGAAAAGTTACGATATTATGGTCGGTCAGTATTTCAACGATATGACTTTGGCATTAGCCGATAACTATCGCGTTCTCAAACCGGGAAGCAAGTCGATCTGGATTTTGGGCGACTCGGCGCCGTATGGCGTTTATATCCCCACGGAGGAAATCCTGGGTCGGATCGCGCTAGGGCTTGGATTCCGGAACTATGCCATCCAACAACTACGCAAACGCGGCGACAAGTGGAAAGGGAATACGCAGCGTCACCATGTCGCGCTCAAAGAAAGCATTCTCACACTGACAAAGTAGGTCACATGCCAAACTACGCGAGCAAACTGGGCGAAGCAGTCGGTCACGTCGTCGAGACTGAAGTTCAACGAATTATCCAAGCAAGCGTTGAGCCGCACAACCTTTTTGTTGATGTTGGAGGCGCGCGACCCGGCAAGCGCGAGGGCAAAAAACTTTTGATGGTGAATGACACGGGCACGGAATATCAGATTGACCTGGCGGTTGAGAACAAAGCAGGCGAACCGTTGATCCTGGTAGAATCGAAATACATCCGGTACAAGAAACACAACCGGGACAAGGCATCTTGGACGTGTGTCGCTCACTACAAGTTACGAACAACTTATCCAAGCGTTAGGAAAAGCATCGCCGTTTTGATGGGGCAGTGGTCTGAGCCATCAAGAAAATTGATGAACAGCTTCGGCGTCGAATTGGTGGTGATCCCATTCTCGCACATGGTCAAGGTACTTGGAGAGTTCGGCATCGAATTTGATTGGCCCGAGGATGATAACCGGATTCCCAAGCGTTCGTGGTCAAAGTGGGAACAACTCTCGACGGATGCCAAAAGTGAAATCGCGCAGAGAATTCTTGAACCGCAAGCCGCACAAATTCGCAAGTTGGTTTTGGATGCGGTCGAGGCGGAAGATATTGCAGTAAAGAACATCGAAAAAGTTGAACTGCTTGTGCAGACCGCGCAGGGCGAGTATTTCGTCAAGAAATTCCAAAGCGCAAGAGAGGCGGCGATTTATCTCTTGGGTCTAACGCGCGACGCGGAAAATGTTCAAGGCTTGCTCCGATAGCGCGTAATGTGCGCCATTATTTTTGTTGCCGTGGAACAAGTTTCAAATTTGTCCCACTCACATGGAGAAACGAAATGAGCGCGAATTGGTTTTTCACTCTGCATCCTTCCTCTTGTTCCGCCATCGAAAACGGTCTGCGTCTGTCGTTTTGGAAAGCGGGCTTGGCGGCGGTGTGGTTCACCTGTACCAAGCCGACCGCGCCGTTCGAATGTCAGGGCTTTTGGGGCGACGCGGAATTTGCGCTGGAATGGGAACCGCGCAATTATCTTCTGCTCAAAATGCGCGCGCCGAATCAAGATTTGCTGAACGCGTTCGAACGCGTGCTCAAGCACAAGGCGCTCGCGGCGTACCGCAACGGCGGCGGCAACGTCGTCGTCGAGTGGCGCGTCAGAGACGCGAACGCGCGCTTTGCCGAATTGAACGCGAGCGGAGTCGCCGATCTCGAACGCCTCGACAAGTGAACGCATCTCCAATTTCCGGCATGGTTCAAGTTAGCTTGACACTTTTCCAGGACAGAAGACTTGGCGAA
>DYJA01000090.1 GCA_020723345.1 Candidatus Aquidulcis sp.
CTCGGAAACTTATCGAACAATGGTGTTAACGTCCACGATTAAGTGGGGTGCTACCGCATATACCGAACAGGCAAAAGATATCTTGTTAGGATATTTAGCTTCTTCAAGGATACAGCTTCAAGAAATGGAATCCACCATGGATCATATCGCGAATACTCGAAAGGGAAATGTTCGAGAAATACGCTGCCCAATTACTGGTCAAGATTGTGATCAAGAGACCAAGTCTTTGCCAAGTCAAGTGTTCGTTGGTTTTCAATTTGCGAGTAACTACTATAAGACTTCGAGCCTCAAATTGATGATCTCAGAAGCACTCCGTGGCAATAATCTAGCGCCTTTCTTCCCGGATGACCACTATGAACCAGTCCATATTTCCTGCGAAATCTGCCATTCTCTACAGCAAGTTTCTGTCTGTATCTTCGAAATATCAGACAGTAATCCCAACGTAATGTTTGAACTTGGACTTGCATACATGCTTGGAAAACCCACCATTCTTCTGGCTCGAAAAGGAAGCCCTGGTACACAGATAGCTGACACCGCTGGTATCCACAGAATCGAATACGAGGATTTGGTCGAGTGTCGAGATTTCATCGCGCGCTGTTTGGGAAACTCATCAATGATCCGAAATCTAATCGGACAGGCGTAAGGAGATAATATCAAATGCTGCGACAAAACGAACTTGCCAGTTCGAGCACCTCTTTTGGCACCACGATCAATCGCCGTTGGTATCTTCTAGTGAAGAGATTGCTTGACCTTCTTGCTGCCATAAGCTTGTTGGTTCTATTGGCACCCCTTCTGTTGCTCATTGCAGTACTGATAAAACTGGACTCGCATGGCCCCATAATGTTCAAATCAACTCGGGTTGGTCGAGGTGGGAGGCTATTTGACTCCTACAGGTTCAGAACTATGTACGTGGACATCTCGCCAGATGTTCCTCGACAATCTGTTGACGATTCTAACAAGCAACAGACGATTTCAGGCAAAAGTGATGAAAATGATCCGACTTCGTTAATATATAAGCTCAGACGCAACCCGCGGGTCACTCGATTCGGGCGTCTCCTGCGCCGAACTAGTTTGGATGAACTGCCTCAATTACTCAATGTCCTCAGAGGCGACATGAGCCTGGTTGGACCGCGGCCGCCCATTCCTTACGAAGTCGAACATTATCTGGAATGGCACAAAGCGCGTCTCTCTGTTCTTCCAGGGCTCACAGGCTTATGGCAAATAAAAGGGCACCACCTCACCACATTCGATGAGATGGTACGCATGGACTTGGAATATATTGAACACATGTCACTGGTTTGGGATTTGAAGATCTTGTTGCTCACCCCGTGGGCGGTGATCTCAGGCGAAGGAGCAGCATAACCCCCCAGCAAACTTGAAGACTACAATTCACATACAATTGATTGGTGAGTTTTCCGCAAGGCAACGCAATCCAAGAACTCAATTCTCAACAATGTAGTCCGGAATGTTGCACATGCAATTGTACGGTTTCCAGGTTCTTTCAAAATCACAATGTTACAAATGGGTAGGAACGTAAGCCCTTGGTCGATCGCGGGCAGTCCTGCTGAAGGATTAGTGTGAATCCGAGCCTCCGGATCAGAACACCAGAGCCTTACTACCCCCAACGATCACCCTCTTCGCCGGAGGGTTTTTCTTTTTCTGCGCAAATTGTCGCAATCGAGAAGTCGAAATATAATGGGCGTACTTCAATCCCCCAGGAGCCCCCAATGCCCGACAAAGAAAAAGAAAACGAAACGAAAAACGGCGAAGAGAAAAAGCCGGAACCAAAAGACCAAATCGTCGAGACCAAGCACAGCATCACGCTTGGCGGACAGGAATTCAAGTACACCGTTACGACCGGCACGATCGTCCTCAAAGAGGAAGCGGAAAAGAAAGGCGACAAGCAAGGTGAATCGGAAGGAGAAAAGCCCAAGGCGTCCGTCTTCTTCGTCGCGTACACGCGCGACGACGTCGCCGACAAGATGAAACGCCCGCTGACCTTTTCGTTCAACGGCGGACCTGGGTCGTCGTCGGTGTGGCTGCATCTGGGCGTGCTCGGTCCGCGCCGCGTCGTGATGACCGACATCGGCGATTTGCCGCCGCCGCCGTACAAACTCGTCGACAACGAGTTCTCGCTGCTCGACGCGACCGATCTCGTGTTCATCGACCCGGTCAGCACCGGCTACAGCCGCCCCGTCGTCGGCGAAAAAGCGAAAGAGTTTCACGCGTTCAAAAAGGACATCGAGTCGGTCGGTGATTTCATCCGCCTGTACGCGACGCGCTACCAGCGCTGGACTTCGCCAAAGTTTCTCATCGGCGAAAGTTATGGCACGACGCGCGCGGCGGGCTTGTCGGGCTATTTGCAGGAGCGCCACGGCATGTACCTGAACGGCGTCATGCTCGTCTCGTCGATCCTGAACTTTGCGACCGCACGTTTCAATCCTGGGAACGATTTGCCGCACATTCTTTTTCTGCCGACGTACGCGGCGACTGCGTGGTACCACAAACGACTCGCGCCGGAATTGCAAAACGATTTGCAAGCGACGCTGCGCGAAGTCGAAGCGTTCGCGCTCGGCGAGTACACGCTGGGGCTGGCGAAAGGTGCCGCGCTCACCGCGAGCGAACGCGCGCGCATCGTGCAAAAACTCGCGCGCTATACCGGCTTGTCCGCCGCTTACGTCGAGCGCACGAATCTGCGGATCAGCATCCACCGCTTTTGCAAAGAGTTGCTGCGCGACGAACGCCGCACCGTCGGGCGGCTCGACAGCCGGTTCAAAGGGATTGATCGCGACGCTGCCGGAGAAGAGAGCGATTACGATCCCAGCATGGCGAATATCATGGGACCGTACACCGCGACGTTCAACGATTACGTGCGCGGCGAATTGAAGTTCGAAACCGATTTGCCGTACGAGATTCTGACGCCGCGCGTCCAGCCGTGGAGTTTCGACGAGCACGAGAACCAGTACGTCAACGTCGCGGAGACGCTGCGCGAGGCGATGACCAAGAATCCGCACCTCAAGGTGACGATTGCGAACGGCTATTACGATCTCGCGACGCCGTACCTTGCCACGCGCTACACGTTCGATCACTTGGGCATCGAGCCCACGCTCGAAAAAAATCTTGCGATGACGTACTACGAAGCCGGGCACATGATGTACATCCATCTGCCGTCGCTCGCGCAACTCAAGGACAATCTTGCGAACTTTGTGCGCGGCGCAGTGCCGGCGTGATTGGTACGGTTGGCGTCTTGATAGGCAATTGAAATCGCGGCAACAACGGCACGAAGCCCGCCTGCGCGGGCTAATTCAGCCGACGAAGGTCGGCTTTGTGCTTTTGTTGCTGCGACTTACAGTCGCCCGATCCGATGTTTGACGATTATCACTTAAAGTGATAGAATTATCACCAAAAGTGATATATGGGATGGAGGCATTCGTGCTGCAAGCTCTGTTTTCCTCGCGCGTGCGCGTGCGCGTGTTGACCATCTTCTTGCTTAATCCAGATGTGAGTTATCACGCGCGCGCGCTCACCCAAGCCGTCGACGCGCAATACAGCGCGGTGTGGAAAGAACTCAGCAATCTCGAACACGCGGGCTTGTTGTTGAGCGAAATGTCCGCGCACACCAAAGCGTATCGCCTCAACCCACGCTGTCCTATTCTCCCCGAACTGCGCGCGATGATCCTCAAGACAGTCGGTGCCGGAGACACCCTGCGGCGAGCGTTCGCCGATCTTGGAACAATCGGCGCAGCATTCATCTACGGTTCGTTCGCCGCCGGCGATCTGGACCGCCAGTCTGATCTTGACGTGATGATGATCGGCAAGGTGAACCTGACGCGACTTGCGCCGGTGATCGCGCGCTTGGAAAAAGATTTAGGGCGTGCGGTGAATTACGTTTGTTACACCCCGGATGAATGGATGGAGAAACAACGCGCACGGGAACCGTTCGTTACGAATGTACTGGCGAGTCCCAAGATTATGCTAATTGGAGACGAAGATGCCTTACGCGCAACTCGTACAACAAGGACGCATCAAGCCCTACCAAGCGCGCCCCGAAGAAATTCGCCGGTTGCTAAAAGTCGCCGCGCGCGATCTCGCCGCCGCTGAGCGCAATCTACCCGACGATCACGATTGGGCGTACACGATCGCGTACAATGCGATTCTGCAAGCCGCGCGCGCCTTGGTGCTCGCGCACGGGTTTCGTCCGCGCGGCGCGGAATCGCACGCAACGGTCGTGCAATTCGTCGAAGAGACGTTGGGCAAGAAATACGCCGATCAGATTGCGCTTTTCGATCAAATGCGCCGGAAGCGGCACCGCGTAATTTACGAGATGGCGGGCTTGGTGTCCAAGCAGGAAGCCGAACAGGGTGTCGCGTTTGCGAAAAAGTTTGCGGAAGAAATCCGCTTGCTGATTAGCAAGCAAGCGTCGTTCAAATTGTAATCGAGGAGCAACCATGCAGGACTATCACGTCGCCGTAATTCCCGGCGATGGAATTGGACAAGAAGTGACGCCGGAAGGTGTGCGCGTTTTGGATGCGGTGGGTGAATTGACCGGCGCGTACAAAATGCGCTACGACAATTTTCCCTGGGGCTGCGAGTACTATTTGAAAACCGGGCGGATGATGGCGGACGATGGTTTGAAAACGCTGAAGGAATTCGACATCATCTATTTTGGCGCGGTCGGTTTTCCGAGCGTGCCGGATCACATTTCGCTGCGCGGCTTGCGCCTGCCGATTTGTCAGGGATTCGAGCAGTACGTCTGCCAGCGACCCAGTTACCTTTTGCCCGGCGTCAAGTCGCCGCTCGCGGACAAAAAGCCCGGCGACATTGATTTCGTCGTCATCCGCGAAAATACCGAGGGCGAGTATACCGGCGCGGGCGGTCGCGCGCATCGCGGTTTGCCGATTGAAGTCGCGATTGAAACGTCGGTGTTCACGCGCACTGGCGTCGAGCGGATCATCCGCTACGCGTACCAACTCGCGCAGAGCCGCCGCAAAAAATTAATCAACGCGACGAAATCGAACGCGCAGCAGCACTCGCTGACGTTCTGGGACGAAATTTTTGTCGAGGTGGGCAAAGCGTTTCCGGAGGTGCAGACCGAGCGCGTGCTGATCGACGCGCTATCGGCGCGGTTTGTTCTCCGTCCCGAATCGCTCGACGTCGTCGTCGGCTCGAACTTGTTCGGCGACATTCTCACCGATCTCGGCGGCGCGATCTGCGGATCGCTTGGACTCGCGGCGAGCGGCAACATCAACCCCGAACGCGATTATCCTTCGATGTTCGAGCCGGTGCACGGCTCCGCGCCGGACATTTTCGGCAAGGGGATCGCGAATCCGATCGCGATGATTTGGTGCGGCGCGATGATGCTGGAATTTCTTGGGGAGAAACAATCGGCGGATTTGATCATGCGCGCAATCAAAACGGTGACGGGCGAGGGCAAAGTGTTGACACCGGATCTGGGCGGCAAGGCGAAAACGCCAGAGGTAACGGACGCGATTATCGAGAAGGTGCGCGCGGTGGCAAAGTGAAACAAGATGAAAAAATAGGACGAGCGCCTGCTCGTCCTATTTGATCGCAATTGCAAGCAACAGACGTGTTTGCACTTGGCGCCAATCTCTTTCAGACAAATGACCAATTTCGTTGGTATTGGCTGAAGGTATCGTAGCAAGAAATACCCGGAATGCAGATGGGTTGTGTAATCCCGCCGATTTCCAATCCTGCAGGATGTAATCGGTTGGCGAGGTCGCTTTATCAACCTGGCTAGTCAAGATGCCCACAATGATATCGGGTCGCGTACTGTGGTATGTCTCGGTGGAGACGACGATGGTAGGACGACGTTTGATACCTTGCGTGCCGGGAAAATCCACTGATACAACATCACCAGGTTTCGGCATTCATTCTTCTCCTACTGCCCCAGAACGCTCCGCGTAGATCAACGATGCTTTCATCAAATCTCTCAAATCTTCATCGCTCCAAGCGTCGCTCACGTCTATGACCTTTCCTTTGGCGTACCGCTCGCGCAAAAAAGAGAGATAGTCATAGACTTCGGTGAGTTTGTCCGCCGGCAATACCTGTAGCGTTTGCAGAATTTCTTTGGCTTGAGCGTGCGTCAACATTCGACCTCCTTCCGTTACCAATAGTTTAGCACAACGTGGGCAGAATGACAATGACCATTCGCAAATCATCAAAGTGAATTTCCCAACACCCCACGCGCCGCTCACGTTTCACGCCTCACGCTGCAAATCCCGCGCCACCAACTCCACCGCTTCTTCCGGCTTGCCCGCGACTTGCAGCAACTGCGCTTCTTCCTCCGTCACCGGTAGTTGCTCGCGCCACACTTGCAGCACGCGCGCCCACGCGTCGCCGAGCAAGATGATCGGCTTGCGCTGCCGCGCGTCGATCTTCGCCAGATTCCACACGAGCGCGAGTTCCGCGAGCGTCCCCATGCTTCCGCGCAAAACGATGAACGCGTCCGCGCGCGTTTGCATTGCGCGAATGCGCGCGAACAAATCGGATGGGGTCAGCGTTTCATCGAGGTACGGATTGGGCGCGAGCCAGCCGAACTCGCTCGACAGCACGCCGATGGTGCGCCCGCCGTGCTCCTTCGCGCCGCGCGCCGACGCCTCCATCGTGCCTTGATAGCCGCCGTTCATCACGACGAACCCGCGCTGCGCGAGCAATTTGCCCACGACGTACGCCTCGACATAGTCGGCGCTGTCGGGCGCGACGCGCGAACCGCCAAAGACCGCGACGATTTCCGGATTACGTTGGCTCATGGTTGTTTTCCAGTGTCATTGCGAGAAGCGTTGTCTGCGACGAAGCAATCTCCTAATCGTGAATTGGGGATTGCTTCGCTTCGCTCGCAATGCCAGAATGAGTATCTTCTTTTTGTGGCTCACTGATCATCGTCTCGACCAGCGGCTTGAGCGTTTCCCCTTCGAGAAATTCGCTGACGGCTTGCTTCACGGCGGATAACAATCGTTTGTCGAGGCGCTGGCTGTAGCGCTCGGCAAAATCGACGGCGGCGGTTTCGAGATCGACATCTTGATCTTGTTCGTGGAGAAAATAGTGATGGTCGGTGATCCACAGATACAGATCGGCTTCCGTGCGCCGTGGAAAATCGCTCAAGATGTTGTGTTGGCAAATCGCGTCGACGACCGGCAGATACACATTGTCGTGCCAACTCGCGACCGCTTCGTCCCACGGAATCTTGCGCTGTTGTTCTTCGCCCAAGAAATAGCGGTGGACCGCGATGTGTTCGATCAGCCGCGCGTACCCGCCCGGCTCGGAAAAGCGAATATTTTGATCGGGACGAATTTTGTCGAGGCGCGTCTTTTCGACAAAGTCCGAGTACTCGCCGACGATTTCGAGATCGGCGGCGATCAGATCGGGCGTGACCGGCACACGCGTTTTGACTTCGATCAGTTCGGCTTCGATAAACTCTTGCCCTTTTTCGCGCGCGACGCTGACGCGATGATGTCCGTCGCGCACGAAATACGCGTCGCCGATTTTGTACAGTTGCACCGGCGGCAGATCGATGTCTTCGTACCACGCGGCGTCCACGCTGCGCCAGCGCGATTTGGTGCGCGCGCTCGTCGGCAGAAACGCGCCGTCGAAATCGTGAAAACGCAGCGTCGCGCTGCCGATGATTTGCGCGATCGGCACGGTTTTGACGCCGCGATAACTTTCGCCGAATGTTTTGAGCGACCGCTTGACCTGATCGAACGAGACGAGTTCGTTCGGGCGGCGCGAAAACATTGCGGCGACGTCGTGCCAGAACGCTTTGAGCCGCGCGCGGCTGAAATCGGATTCGGTTTGCGATGAGTATGAATTAGGTATCATTTGCGAGAGACAGGTTTGATAATCGGAATGTCGAGAATTTTGTAACCGTACGTATTGATAATCGTCGTCGCGCCGCGCGCGGTGAGCGTTTCGTCGCGCTTGTCGTACACGTGAACGTGACCGTGAATCAAATAGCGCGGCTGGTAATGTTCGATGAACCAGACGAACGATTTGAAACCGCGATGCGCGTAATCGGCAGCATCGTGAATCTGGTACGGCGGCGCGTGCGTGATCAGCACGTCGAGATAGCGACCATAGCGCGCTTTGTTGAACATCAACGCCGGCGTGAGCGCGGCGATGCGAGCGCGCATTTCGTTTTCGGTGTACTGGAACCTGGGTTTGTTGTTGTAACGCTGCGCGCCTTCCAGTCCCGCGATCAATAATCCCTTATATTCGACGACGCGCAGATCGACGTTCTCGCCGCCTTCGGGGTAATCGCCTTCGCCCCCTTCGCCGCCGTGATTGCCCATCACGTAAAAGAGCGGCACGTTGAGCATCGAGACGAGATATTCCAAATAATGGATGGGCAAATCGCCGCACGCCAAAATCGCCTCGACTCCCTCCGCGAAACGCGCGAGCGCCGGGCTGTGCAATGCTTCGACGACAATGTCGCTGACTGTTAGAACGCGCATACAAAAAACTTTTCGCGTTCGTAATATGCGCTCCAGCGCGCAAGACGAGCGATGAATCGCTTACTACGAACAGATTAAAGAATCGCCCCGACGCGTGTGACATCGGGGCGTACCGTAATCTCTTGATTGCAAGTATATTCGCGCTGAAGAAAATGTCAAACGAAGACGAAAGACGAAAGACCTGTCAGGTTCTGGAAACCTGACAGGTCTTTGCGTTTCAAACTCCTGTCGAATTCTTCTGAAGGATGAATTTTTTCTGCTTTCCGCCTTCATCCCTCATCCTTCCGAGCAAATCCCTGTCGGGAATTCACTGCGTTGCAACTGCGATAATCGAATGCGTCGCATTATTTGACTTTGAGCGTCTTGCCAAGCATTTTGTCGTGCGGCAATGAAAAGACGCATACATAGTCTTGTGTATTTTGGTTGTACACAAAGACGGTCCGCCGATTCTTGAACGGAATCGTGAGGTAGGTTATCAGCCAATTGATCGCAACACCGGAGAACGCGACGGGTAAGTCTAGTTGAATCGGTTTGCCATCTGTTTTGTCAGTGGCAATGAATTCTTCTATATCAAACTGCCATTCTTGCAAGAAATTAGACGGCAGCGATTTTGCATTGAGACCATACTTGATTAGCTGGACTGTCACGCCGTCAATGGTTTCGATTTTGATTGGCTCGAATTGGACAAACTCGTTTGCCCAGAACTCTTTCAATATGGCGGCGATGCTTTTGTCTTCGTCATAACGATCAAATGCGACATACTTGATTTGCCGCAAAAGTAGATCAACAAACGCCTGTCGTGGCGCAGGAAGGTTTTCCAGTCTCAATTGTTCACGCTCGTCCAAGAGCACCGGCAGCAAACGCAATTTTCCGTTTTGATACAATGAATATGCCCACTGCAATTCGTCCATGCACCACGAAGAGGTGAGATAGTTAGTCGAGAGGAAGGCGACGCAGTATTGGCTCTGACTCAGCCCGGCGGTGACTGCTTCCAATAACCCTTCGCCACCTGCGATCTCGCGATCATAGATCCACGCCTTGACCAAACTTTTTTTCAGCGCATCCAATACTTTGTGAACGATGCGCTTGTCCTTTGATGAGTGACTGAGAAATGCTTGCGGCATAATCAAAACCTCTACTCTATTCTGGAATGTCGGTATGCTTTGATTTCGATTTGAATCGGATCGAGCGGTTCAGTGTACACGCGCTTGCCGTCTTTCATTTCGTAATGCGTCGGAACATGCTCCAGGTCCAAGGGCGGTTCGCCGTTCAAGCAAGCAAGGACAAGCGCAGTTGTCATTGGCTTTGTGCCACCGGTAATATCGGCGATGATGGAGGAAGGTGAAAGACCCAGGCGCGGCGCTTCTTGATAGATCGCCGCAACGAGATGATAGCAGCCCTCTGAATCGAGTTCATTCTCAATGCCGCGCGGAACACATTTCACGCGGTCAAGGAATTCTTTCTGGATTTCCGCGCCAAGCACCGCTGTTTGGGGTGTTGTGATCAACCAACAATACTCAAGTTCAGGCAGGTGATATGCGATGGCTTTTTTGACAACGGGCGCGCTGCTAACCAAAATGATGAGACCCTTGTGTTTGGCAGGACGCGGTTTGTCAATCGGCTTGAGTGATTGCCGCCGACGTTGTCGCTGGTACTCAAATAACGCGACGAGCGCAATTCCGGCGATGAAGAAGAGCGAGAGGAGAATCGCGGCTGCGATAATGCCTCCGAATTCTTTGAAAAAATCGTATGCCAGATTCGCAAAAACCGAGAGCAGTACCGCGCCAAAGACCGGAATTGCCCAGGGTGTTTCGTTTTCATTCTGAAGCAAGGTCTTGAGGTACCGTATCCACTGATTCATCGTCTGTGTCTTTTAGTGATTCCTGTCTGGGGGATCGCCGTGTCTGCCCCATCCCTTGCGTCGTCTTTTGCCCGGTGCCACAGAAAAATGCAAAATCAGCCAGCGCGTTCAACTGTCTGAGTCGCGCCGGGTCGTGTTTTCTGGCAACGTACCGGACCTGACCGACAAAACCCTGTTTTTGAAAATCGCTGAACCACACCATCCGCGTTGCTAGATCGTGCGCCTCGACGGCGACGTTCTCTTCCACCCACGGCACAAACCCATCGTCAATCGGAACAGGCGCGAACTTGTTCCACTTGTCGCGGTACGAGTAAAAAACATTCTTGGGGATGGGGAATACCAAGTTCATCTCTTTTTGTTTGAACGCAGTCGGCGAAACAAAGCGCAGCGTCGCCTCGCGCTCGGTCGTTGCCCGCTCCCAGATTTCTTCGGCGGACGAAATCATCCCCCAGCCGCGACTCTTGTCCGGCTCGACGGCGACATCTTGCACTACAAACTCGACGCCGTCAATTTCCACTTTGCCGCGATAAATGAATTTGCGGAGGAGAATTTTGCTCAACGCGTTGAACAACTCGTCCGACAGCGTGGTATAGCGCACCGAGTAGAGTTGATCCGGCGTGACGAGGCGGCGGAAATCCTGTCGCTTCATCACACCGCGCAATGGCGAGACAGTCACCGGACGCGTTTCGCTACCGGCGTGCGTCTGTTCAAAAAGCGTCTGGTTCTCTTCACCCAACAGCGAAAAGAACAAACCGTGCAGACTCTTGCCGGTTGAATTGCCGATGCTGGCGGCTGCTTGTGGGCGAAGCATCACGACGAATGATGCGAACATCACGCTTCTCGCGGCGGCAGTGTGATCGGGACGACGGGCGCGAACGCGCCGTGAACAATCGTCGGGTCGTCGGGGTGAATGGACTTGACCAGCCCTCCGACAAAGGGCGGCGCGGCGTCGCAGTAGAACGTCGAACCGGCGGTCAGCATCATCAGCGGGAGTTTGAACGGCGAGAGCGCTTTGCCATTCAGAATCGCGGCTTCACCCAGTTTGCCGTACTTGACGCGCGTCTTGTAATATCCGACGTGCGGGTTGCCCGGCGCAGGAACAAAGTTGGCAAGCGCGACCAAGCCGTTCGGTTTGTCGGGCGTCGTCAGAGTGAAGGACTCGCAACCAAGCACATCGAAACGCCCGTAACCGGCGGATTTCTTTTTGCCATAGCCGCCGCGGGAGAGCAAACGAAACCAGCTCTCCGCCTCTTGCGCGCGCGTGTCATTCTCCGCCCAGATGTAGATTGTGATGTGCGCGGGCACGCGCGCTTGCTCTTCCACGCTGTAGAATCTGAATTCCTGGACCGCGTACAGATTGCCGGTCTCTTCATCCTCCGTTGCGCCGCGCGTCGTGCCGGTCAGGCGATTGATCTGATTCTTGAGCGTAAAGCGCGGCTGGCTCACCAACGCGCTGTCTGTTTTTGTCGGCAGAGATCCGTCACGTAAGAACTGCTCAAACTGCGCTTGGTCGAGGCGCGTGATTTTCTTGCGTTCTTTCGCGTCGTCCATCGCGCGTTCGCGTTCGCATTTATCGCCCGTCACCAACGCGGCTGGCGGAAGCACAGGGCAAGGGAACGTGTCGTTCGGAAAGCCGTCCGAAATCACAAACGGCGGCTTGGCGTTGCTAAATGGCTCAAGGAAATCTTGCAATCCTTTGGGCCCACCCTGAAAGAACGCTTCCCAACAAAGGTGACCGAAGAGCGTGTCGGCTTGCCACGGCGAGAGCGTGGCGCCGTGCGGCTTGAGACGCAGGCGGTGCAGTTTGACCGCACTCATTTTTTTTCGACCTTGTATTTCAGTTCGATTTTGCCGTAACCCCGGCTGCCGGAACTGCCCAGGTAATCCTGCTCCAGGAGAGCGAGACCTTCTTTAACGAAGTTGACAATCTTGTCTTCTTCGTCGCCCTCGAAAATGCGAAGAGCCATCTCGAATGCAAATTGGGTGTCAGCGGGAACGCGCTCTTGCGTGCGCAACCCTTTATCAGCGGCGATGCCGGTTTTGCGATTGACGATGTTTTCGGTTTTGACTTCGGCGAACATCAAGCCCCTGTCGCTTTGCGCGGTTTCAAGCGTTTGGCGCGAAGCGTCAGTCAGGTTTGCGTCGCGCACGAGAATGCGCGTCGGTCCCAGTTCGTGATGGGGGGTCATGTGTGGGCCAAAGACTTTGCAGATTAGGCAGTTGCCGCAACCGCACGGTTTGCCGTCTTCTTTGATTCTATCGTACTTGAGTTCCAACAGGGCGCGCATTTTCCCTTTGAGGGATGAACCGGGAATGTACGGCAGGTCGCTGATGGGGTGACGGATGATCGTATTCTCTACGCCGCCGATTTCAATTCCCTCTTTCGATCCGCCGATCCGCAATCCGGTCACACAGGTTAGCGTGCCGGTGAAAACTTGGTAGTGTAAAAGCTTGTTCGACATTCGAGCATCTCCTTCGGGTCAAAACATTCGCAATGGCGAGCGTGGCTTGACCCTGCGAATTTACTTTTCCGGTTTGATATATTCAAAAAAGCCCAGGACTGCGACAAAGTGCGGAATGAACCCTCGCACGAAATTATCCTTGTTCTGCACCGCCAAATCCACATTCCGATCAACAAAGCGCTTGAAATCTTCACTAACCAATTTACGGCCAACTTGGCGGTATGTCTCGTGTCTTAACTTTGTGATCTCGGCTTGAATTTCTTCAAACGAGCGTTGCGCGCGCAAACTTCGCTCCAACGCGCGTAGTTTGTTGAACACACGCCGAAGTTGATAGGGCTTGGTTTCGGGATAGCTTCTCTCCAACACGCCGGCAATGTCCCGCGCAATGGCATCCACAACCTCAGGGCGCAATTGCCTGCGTTCTGCTGGATCTCTAAAGTAGCCGTCTTTCAAGTAATCGTCGAATCGGAAATTCGTGCCCCAATTCGGGCGAACACGCCCGCTGCTCGCCGCGCCAGTTCCTGCCCGTGGCAAAGCGCCCGACCGGAAACAGTTCGAACAAAGACGGTGGCTGGCAATATCGGTCTCGAATTCTCTGCCGCAATTTTCGCATCGTTTTTTCATTATCATTCCCTCCTTGAACTGCGCCGACCAAACAACACCGTCGTCGCAATGAGTCCGAGATGTTCCATCACACGGCTCGGCTGCGCCTGGAACAAACTTTGGAGCAAGCCGTCCGCCCACTCACGCAAGCCGGAGCGATCATCGCGCAAATTGCGCGCGAGCGTGTACGCAAAATGCGATTTAAAGCGCGCGGCTTGCGCCTTGTCCGCAGACTGGGCTTGCCGATACATTTGCCCGTACTCCACCAACCGGTACAGGAACGACGAGCGCAAAACTTTGTCGCCGTACGACGCCAGATGGTTCGTCTCTTGGATGATCCACTCGGCGTTGTTCCACTCAAACGTATCCCCCAGCACCGTCAAGCGATTGCGCCCCTTGTGCTTGGACTGTTCCAGTTCGTGTTCCACGTCGTCCGCCGCGCGGCGAATCGGATAGCCGGGCTTGGCGTAGAGGATCCCGGCGGAGAGCGTGACCGCCGCGTTATCGCACACGAATGCGCGGAACTGGCGATTGACCTTGTCCGCGAGCGGCGCGGCTTGATTCCACGGCCCGAGCACGAACAGATCGTCGCCGCCGGAAAAGACGGTGTAAAAGTACGCGTGCTCTTGGCTCAACGTGCGCTCCAGCCAGCCGGAAAAGAACAAATCCATTTCGCGGCTGAGCGCGATGAGATGGACCGCCGAATCGTGGCTGGCAATATCGCCCAAATCGCGCAGTCCTTCCGCGAACAACCGCCCCAGATGATCCGCGTCCGCCTTGATATAGCCGAGCAGTTCGCGCCCCTTGAATCCGCCATTTGATTCGCGCGTTTGGCTCTTGGACGCGATTTCTCCAAAATCGAGCGGCGCGCCGTCCGCGCCTGACGGCACGTGGTTGGCGAGGTAACGAAACGCGACCGGATGGCGCGTCAATGCGCTCACGTCCGGATCGTTGATCGGCATGACGAGGTACGGTTCGCCTGCGAGATTCTCCAATTCCTTCCGCGCCAACACGCGCACGGTGTATGTATCGAGAAATGAAAAATCGCCGGATTCGGTTGAGTTGCGAAAGAAAGCCACGGCGTCAGCGCGCGTCAGTTGGCGACCCAAGCGCGTTTGTTGCGCGCACTGCGAACACAGACCATCGCGCGCGCCGGCGAATTTGCCGCAACTGACGCAATCGCTCTGTCCGCGAAATTTCTTGCCGAGCGTGAACTTGTCCGATACCCAGCCCGCCTCATTTTGCAAAACGGCGCGGCTGCGTCGATGCTTGGCGATGTCTAACCGGCGGTGCAACTCGCCGATGAACGCGCCGAAACCTGCACTGTCGTTTTTGCTCGCGCGCAATTGTCGCGCGGTCAGCGGCAGGTACGCCAGATTCAAGCCAATCTCGCCGTTGTACTGGTCGAAGAGCCAGGCATCCAATCGGGCGCGAAACGCTTCCAGTTTTTCAACCGTCTCCGGCAACTGCGGCAATAACGCGTAGAACTTGCCGCCGGACGACATCAGCACATTGGCAAGCGGCAAGTTGAACGTGTGAATGAGATCGTGCGCGGCAAGATCGGAGACGAGCGCAATCGAGAACGAGCGCGCGCGCAGTCGTTTGCTCGCGCCGCCCGCGCCGACCGCCGCCACGTCGAAGATGTAATCCTGAATTCCAGAAAGATCGCCGATGGCAAGGCAAAACAGTGGCTGGGTCTCGTCCCCCGGCCCGGTTTGAGCGAGACACGCGGACAACGCGGCAGTCAAGCGCAGATGATCGTACAGGCAAACGTCGTTCGTGTGCGCGGGGAGACACCACGCGTAGCGCTGGAGCCAAGCCAGCCAGTGATTGAAGCGAATGTCAAAACGCGCGTTCGTCGTGCTTTGCGCGACCTGCTGGAACGTCGCGCGCAATACACCGAGATGCTTTTCGCGCGATTGGGTCGGCGCGTCGGTCGGGAAAAGGTAATTGGCTTGGGCGGCGGTAGACGCGAGCGGCGCGTAATCGAACACGCGCGTCGCCGCGCGCGGCAAAAGACGTTTCTCCTCGCGCGAGTCGCACGCGGTCAGAAGCGAAAACACGGAAACCAGCGGCGTCGGCGCGAGCGTAGTGGGATGTTCGCCCTCCGGCGTCGCCCATTTTTGCGCGTTCGCCAAAAGTGTGGCGAGCGCGGGATCGGCTTGCGCGTGCGCGAGTTCCGGCGGCGTCGCGCCGAGCAGCGCGGGCAAATCGTGAAGCAGCGCGGCAAGCGTCAGCGTTTCAAAGTGAGGTGAATTCATCGCGTTTCCTCCACCGCAGGCGAACAAAAAAACGCCTGCCCCGCAAGACGCGCGGAATGACAGACGCTGGATGGGCTTGCCGAACTGTCCAGAGCGGCAACGTTCTGACGATCACGATGGATGGCGCGGCGTTTCATCGTGCGGGCTTCTCCTGTGAAGCGAACAGAACCAAGGGACAAAGACAAGCGTGCGAGGAGAGTATAGCACATTCTCGCGGAAATGCAAAACCTGTCAGATCGAAAAGGTGTGCGTCAAAGTTTTGGGTGGTGGACAGCCGCCTCAACGAATCAAGAACGAATAAACGCATCTTGCCCCGTGCGAGCCAGCTATTCGTTTATTCGTTGCCAATTCGTTGAGGCGAAGTTTCCGTCATCCAAAAAAATGACGCACACCCAGATCGCAAGACTGACAGGTTGCGCTATGTGTACACTGTGCCGCTTAACACGCCCGCTTGGATCAGTCGTTCAAAGTGCGGATCCTTGGCGAAAAATTGTCCACCCGCTTGCTCGGCGCTTGCCGCGATCAGCGCATCCCCAAAGCCAGGTTGTGTTGACGACGCAATTCGCCGCCACGTTCGGCAGTCGCACGATCTACGACGACAATACTGAGCAAGTCCAGGATTGCCAGTCGCTGGGCGCGCAAGGTTTGATCATCCATCTCGCTTGCCGCACAGACCTCGGCGACGGTGATCGCAGAGACCGCTGCCTGGCGTTCACCGCGTAACACGGCTTCTACAACCTCAACCGTGCGCAGGTCTTCCTCTTTGTAGTACGCAACCAGCACCGATGTGTCGAGGAAATAATCCGCCATCGGCTAGCGTTCCCACTCGTCGCGTAATCGCCGCACGATTTCGACTGCCGTGCCGGTTCCTTCGCTTTCTTTCCAACTTCCTTTGGCTTGGAGCGCCAGCTCCACCAACTTGGCGCGCTCTACCGGAGACATCGGCGCGGGCTTGCGCTCGCCTGTCACCAAGCGTCGATATTCGGCGAGCGGCAATACGACGGCGACGCGCTTGCCGTGCGCGTCAACCAGATAGCGTTCGTTAGTGCTCGTATGACTTTCACGCCGCGCTTTGGCTACGGCGCGCGGACGCTTGCGCGTGATGGTACTTGCCATATTGACATACCTCTCAATTTCTCTTCCGCCTTCCGCCTTCACCCTTCGCCCTTCCGAACAAAACCCTGTCGGAATTCAAATCGTCACAACCGAGTACAACGGACAAAACCGAATTAATCGGACGGAACGTGCCGAGATTGATTTGTCCGTTAAATCCGATGTTGTCCGTTGTAAACCCCTGTCGGGAATTCATCGCGTTGCAACTTAGTCTCGAGAGAGAAAGGAGTAAGAGGAAAATGGTTTCAAACCCCTGTCGGGAATTCATCGCGTTGCAACCTTCACGTCAGTCTGAATCCTGTCAAGACACAGTAAGTTTCAAACCCCTGTCGGGAATTCATCGCGTTGCAACCCGTTGGGCGCGACCAAGTACAACTAGCGTCGTTTCGTTTCAAACCCCTGTCGGGAATTCATCGCGTTGCAACTTGTGCGTCGTGTTGGTCGTTTTGCTTCTTGGTCTTGTTTCAAACCCCTGTCGGGAATTCATCGCGTTGCAACGCAACATCAGATCAGACCGCCCGAACGCTGGACCATCGTTTCAAACCCCTGTCGGGAATTCATCGCGTTGCAACTTGACGGTGGACTGGAATTGGAAGCACCCTCAAATCGTTTCAAACCCCTGTCGGGAATTCATCGCGTTGCAACTTGGCCAAATCAGGTTGACAGCTGGTTGAAGATGAGTTTCAAACCCCTGTCGGGAATTCATCGCGTTGCAACAAAACAGTAGGCAGTCAACCAGATGAACCCAAGCAGTTTCAAACCCCTGTCGGGAATTCATCGCGTTGCAACTGGATGGTACGCCGATCATGGCGATGGAACATTTAAGTTTCAAACCCCTGTCGGGAATTCATCGCGTTGCAACTAGTCAGGGGTTGAAGGCAGTATATTCATACTTGTAGTTTCAAACCCCTGTCGGGAATTCATTGCGTTGCAACGTGGCAGGAAGGTGACAAAGTTCATGGCATTTTGAGCGTTTCAAACCCCTGTCGGGAATTCATCGCGTTGCAACTTGTGGTGGACGCTTGGGGGTATTCGCCCGATCTTTTTGGTTTCAAACCCCTGTCGGGAATTCATCGCGTTGCAACAGGACCAATCACCGCGAAACCAGTGGCACATGTTTCGTTTCAAACCCCTGTCGGGAATTCATCGCGTTGCAACCAGAAGCAATGAAAATCATCGCGGAAGCGAAACTGAGTTTCAAACCCCTGTCGGGAATTCATCGCGTTGCAACTATGGGTCCTATTCCCTGAACCTCACGTTATTTTTGTTTCAAACCCCTGTCGGGAATTCATCGCGTTGCAACCAGACGAACTACAGCGTGACGCTCCGCGCAGCTGAGTTTCAAACCCCTGTCGGGAATTCATCGCGTTGCAACAGATCACGGCGCACATCGGACGGCGTCTCGCAAACAAGTTTCAAACCCCTGTCGGGAATTCATCGCGTTGCAACCTCGTGCAAACGACACCAGTTGCGGCACAGGAATTGGTTTCAAACCCCTGTCGGGAATTCATCGCGTTGCAACTTATGTGTAGAAGATTTGCTGGATAAGTTGTGGTTAGTTTCAAACCCCTGTCGGGAATTCATCGCGTTGCAACGCATCGGTGGATTGATCGTTGGCATTGTCCTGCTCGTTTCAAACCCCTGTCGGGAATTCATCGCGTTGCAACAATCTCAACAGCAACTTGAATCCGTCTCCTATCCAAAAGTTTCAAACCCCTGTCGGGAATTCATCGCGTTGCAACGATTCATCGTCCACCCGATCCCGTAAGCGGTCATCAGTTTCAAACCCCTGTCGGGAATTCATCGCGTTGCAACCCAAGGTCACTAGCGGACTCGCTGGGACCTAGAAAAAGTTTCAAACCCCTGTCGGGAATTCATCGCGTTGCAACGAGCACCTTCAACATCGGGTACGATGACGTACGTGAGTTTCAAACCCCTGTCGGGAATTCATCGCGTTGCAACCCAGCTTGATCTAAAGGCTGGAACGAATGTCTACTGCGTTTCAAACCCCTGTCGGGAATTCATCGCGTTGCAACTTGGTTCGTTCTGCCGCCACGTGGAGGGCAGAATTGGTTTCAAACCCCTGTCGGGAATTCATCGCGTTGCAACCGACGAACGCGCCCACCGTCGGGCCAACCACTGTTCCGTTTCAAACCCCTGTCGGGAATTCATCGCGTTGCAACTGAACAAGTTTCCGGTTACTTCTAGTGTGATTCTTGGGTTTCAAACCCCTGTCGGGAATTCATCGCGTTGCAACTTGACCAAAACAATGCGCGAACTCATTCGGCTGTATGTTTCAAACCCCTGTCGGGAATTCATCGCGTTGCAACTTATCGGCGGCAACATTTCGTTCTACAATGGCAAGTTTCAAACCCCTGTCGGGAATTCATCGCGTTGCAACTTGCAGACCGCGATCGCGGCTTGCAAGGCGCAGAACATGGGTTTCAAACCCCTGTCGGGAATTCATCGCGTTGCAACTAGAACTTAGAATGCGTGAAAAAGCACTCGAAGCCGAGTTTCAAACCCCTGTCGGGAATTCATCGCGTTGCAACGTGGGCAAGGGGATGATTTTGATCGTCCCTCTGAACGTTTCAAACCCCTGTCGGGAATTCATCGCGTTGCAACCCGGCGGAAGCTGAATGGCTCAAACAACACCCGGAAGTTTCAAACCCCTGTCGGGAATTCATCGCGTTGCAACACGAAAAGTTATTATTCAATTCGTTCCTGGAATTTTTGTTTCAAACCCCTGTCGGGAATTCATCGCGTTGCAACCGCATCATTAATCTTCCGAGAAAACCACCACCCCCACCTTTATTTTGGCTATTTCCATGAGGTTTTCTCCCACTGGGCGCATCTCCCCGCACATTCAGACACCTTCAGCCCTCCCACCACAGACTTTTTCTGCAAACCTCCCGGACGCACGGTCAAAAACCTGCCACTTGCCACAATTCGCAAGTCGGTTTATGATGTCCCCATCATATCACGAGCCACGTCAGATTGCAAGACCCGATTTTTCGCTTGTTTCGCGAGGAGGTTCAATGTCTCAACTTACCTTCCTGCTCCAAGATGTCTTTACCTTTCTCTCCCTTGTTTCCGCCGACGATATTCGCCCGCTTGGCGCGCGCTACCTTTCGACTTCCGCACTTGCCAAACTCAACGCGCGGCTCGTCATTCCCGATCAACTCGACATACAACCTTTGCGCCACGCGACCGGACACTGGCGCGCCGGAGTTCGCATCCCGATCAGTGAGCGCCACACCGAACGCATCCGTTTTGTCCATTACCTTACCGAATCCGCGCGGCTCGTCGCGCGCACTGGCGCATTTCTCAAGCCAACCCCCTTGACCGCGCAATGGCTCCATGCCCCACTCCAGCAACGCGCCCAAATTCTATTCCGCGCGGCATTCCCATTGCAACCAACCCACGCTGCGCGCGACGATAAACGCTGGCGCGCCTTTGGCTTGCCCGGCGATCACCTTCCTTCACCGCTCGCCGCGTTCGATCAACTGCTCGATATTTTTCGCCAAGTGCCGATTGACCAGCACCTCAAAACTCGCACGCTCTTGAAATTGCTCGCGTTGCCTGCCTTCGATGACGATCGTCCCGACGATCAACCCGAGGCGATTCTCCGCGCCTGGCTCAAACTCTTGCAATGGTTTCAAATTGTCGATTGCGAGAACGGTACGGTCACCTACCTTACTCCAATCGGCGCAACACTCATCGAACATCCCGAGGCGACCGCGGCGGAACTCAAAAACAAAACGAGTCCGCTGCATTGGACCAAGCCGCGCGGCAACACTCCCCCCAATCTCATCGCGCCGCTCGACGCGTCCCTTCCGATTCTCTGGGAACTGGGCGAATACGCCGATCACACACCTGCCCTGGCGGGCGGTGCCAGGGTCGCGACACTCTCATCCACGCGCCAGACGCGCCGACTCTATCAGCTCGACGCCGCCCGCGTGCGACGCGCATTGGATCGCGGCACACTCAGCACGATTGCCCACCTTCACGAATTCCTCGAACGCGCCACCGGAGATGCTTTGCCGCGCGCAGTGACCGATTGGCTTGATCGGATCGCGCACGACTATGGACGCGTCACAATGCGCTCCGTGACCTTGCTCGAAGTGAAAGACCCATCGCTCCTCACCGAACTCACGCATCGCAAATCCATTCGACAATGCTTGCGCCGTTCCCTCTCGCCGCGCGCCGTCGTCGTCCGCCCCAGCCAGATCGACGCGCTCGCTTTCCAGGTGTTGTCAAAGTCGAGCATCCCTGTCATTTCGAGCGGAGCGAGAAATCTCGGCGGCGGAAAACGAGACTTGTCGACACAAAGCATGTCCTGGGCGAAGTCGAAGGAACCGCGTCTCGCAATCACAATGCCGGACTTGACAGCACCCTCAATACGCAAAACACCTTTGCAATTTTCCCTGCGAAGGGATATAATCAAACTCGAAAGGAGGGTTTGCTATGAGTGTGAAAGATAGAGTGGTACAGCGAACCGAATATCCTCACATTGTAAAGGTTGATGGAGTTTTGGGCGGCGAGGCGGTTATCGAAGGCACACGCATCGCGGTCTGGCATATTGTCGGTTACTACTACAAAGTCGGAATGAGCGTCGAAGACATTCTAGCCGAATGGGAATACCTGAATCCTGCCGCCATCTTCAGCGCGCTGGCATATTATCACGACCACAAAGAGGAGATTGACCGCGTGCGTGAAGCGAATAGTTACGAACATTGGCAAAAGGAACAGCTAGCACATGCCGTCGCCTAAACTCCACCTCAACGAACATTTGTCGTGGCATCTCGCGGAACAATTGCGGAAACTTGGCTTTGATGTCACATCGACAATTGAGTTGGGTATGTTGGAAGATGACGACGAAACGCAGTTGGCTTTTGCTGTTTCGCAGCAGCGCGCTATCGTTTCGATCAATCACCAGCATTTCGCTCCGCTTCATAGACAGTACATCGCTGAAGGCAAGGAGCATTGGGGAATAATTCTTTCGACGGAAGAACCGACGCCCGTTCTGCGGCGGCGATTGTTGCGATTGCTCAATACGCTCTCGGCGGACGACCTGAAAAACCAAATGCGTTGGTTGAACGAATTCAAATAAGAGAGCGACGTACTTGCATGAATACCTCAAGCGCGGCTAGTTTTACGGCTGTTCTCGCGCTCAACGTCTGTCATATTAGACTGTTGCCGCGCCATACGCAGGCGCAACTTGACGGAAAATGTCGAAAAGCCCTGCAGAAAATCGCTTTGCGGTTTAGCGTGGGGTTTCGAGACCTTCGGAACGCCGGTCGTCACACATCCATAGACCAAGGTACGTTCGGTATCACAAAATCAGCGCGCAGCATAGCCGCAACCAAATCTTTTGGACACTGATAAACACTGATGAACACT
>DYJA01000091.1 GCA_020723345.1 Candidatus Aquidulcis sp.
TTTTTCGTCGTTTCCCGAAACGACGAAAAATGCTTCGCCCTTACAATCGCGCATTTTGATTACGACGCGCGACACGACGTTTCACGATTCGCGCTTTACGCCGTCACGCGCGTGCGCGCACATCGAACTGGGCGGGCTGGCGCGCGAGGACGCGCTCGATTTGGCGGCGGCGACGCTGAACGATTACGGGATTGACCGCGCGGCGATTCGGCGCAACGACCTGGAGGAATTGATTGACCTGCTGGGCGGGCATCCGCTCTCGCTCTACCTCATCCTGCCGCACCTGCGCGAGCACTCGCCGAAAGAAATCAGTGCGCGCTTGGCGGAACTCTTGCCTGGGTTTACGACGGGCGCGGCAAAGGCGCGCAACGAAAGTTTGCAAGTGTCGTTGGACTATTCGTTGACCCGATTAGGGCAAGCGACCCGCGCCGCGCTTCCCAACCTTGCGGTGTTTCAGGGCGGCGCGTTGGAAAATATGATTCTGGCGATTACCGAGATTGACGAAAATCTCTGGAAGACCGCGCGCGCCGAACTGGAACAAGCCGCGCTCATCTCCGCCGAAGCACTGCCGAATATCGCCTTTCCATTTCTCCGATTTCACCCAACGCTCGCGCCGTACCTTGCGACGCAACTTCCTGCCGCGCGCCGCGCCGAATTGGAAATGCGTTACTGGCAGGTGTATTACTCGTTTGCGAATCAACTTTACAAAGACGACACCCAGCATCCGCTTGAAGCGCGCGCGACCGCCGTCCGCGAAATGCCCAACCTCCGCCACGCGCTCGACCTCGCGATTGCGGCAGGTGCGGCGGATGAAGCGACGGACTTGGGAGCACGAACTATCGCCCACTTTTTGAATCAGTTTGGTCGCTGGCGCGAACGGGACGCGATGCTGGAAAAAATTAGCAAATTACAAATGACAAATGACAAATCAGGAAAGATTACGAAAGCGGAATTCTTGCGGCTGAACCAGCAAGGCGAGGTGTTGTGGCAACAAGGGCACGCGGCGGAGGCAATGCGCTTGTTCCGCGATTTGCTCGCACGCTTGGAGCAAGGCGCGGCGTACGATGCCACGTACGACCACGCGACGACGCTCTTCTCGTTGGGGCGTTGCGTGGCGGCGCAAGGGCAACACGCGCAGGCGATTGAGTGGCACACGCGCGCGCTGCAAGAGTTAGAGTGGTTGAGCGCAACGAGTAAAGAGGCGAAGGCAATGACAACGCGTTGTCACGAAGATTGGGCGCGAAGTCTGCGCCAAATTGGACGGTTCGAGGAAGCACGGAAACACTACGAGATTTGTCTGGAAATTGCGCGCGAAATTGACGACGCACGCGAGATTGGTGTTGCACTCGGTGAACTTGGCACGCTGGCAATGCAACGCGGCAACTTGGGAGAAGCCGCTAAGCGGTACAGCGACGCGCTTAACACCTTCCGCGCGCTGAATGAACCGCAGAGTGTAGCAGGAATGCTTTTCCAGTTGGGTAAAGTGGCGGAAGCTCAGGAAGACTGGAAGAAGGCAGACCAATTTTGTCGTGAGGCAGTCAGGTTCTGTGAGGAAGCACGCGATTTACCACATCTGGCAATGTCGTGCCACCAACTCGCGCGCGTTGCCAAAGGCGCAGGTCGGCTGGAGGACGCGGAGCGGTGGTATTTGCGGGCAATTGAACTTGATGAGCAATTGGGCAACCAAGAGGGAGTTGCTAAAGACTACAGCAACCTCGCCGACCTCTACCTCTCCCAGCACCGGCTGGATGAAGCCGCGCGTTACGCCCGCCGCGCGGTGGAAATCAAAGAGACGCTTGACCTGTCCGCTGAGCCGTGGAAAACCTACAACATCCTCGCCCGCATCGCGGAAGCGCGCGGGAACGCGGCGGAGGCGGAGGAGTGGCGGCGGAAGGAGCAGGATAGTTTCGCGGCGTTTGCAGGCGCGGCGTACCAACTGCCGCAGTGGGCGGGGCAGTTTGTCCAGTTAGTCAAAGAGTCAAGTAGTCAGATAGTCAATCAGGCAACCAGGGAATCGGTCAATCAGTTCTTGACGCAAATGGAGAACAGCAACTATCGCAACTTGGCGTCTGCGGTTCGCCGCATCTTGAACGGTGAAACGGATTTTGAAAAGTTGCGCGGCGGGCTGAATTTTGCAGAGGCGTACATCATTCGCGCCATTCTCGCGGGCGGGCAACCGTCAGCGGTCGGCGGTCAGTCGTCGGCGGTCGGCGGGCAATCGGATGACGACGACAAGATGATTTCGCTGGAGGATTTCATCCAACTCGTCACGCGCGCGTGCAAGCCCGACGCGCCCGCAGGACTCGCGGAGCAAATGCACACCGCCACGCGCGGCATGGCAACGCAGTCCAACCTGCAACCCGAACTGCGCGAACTCGGTCGCGTGCTGAATCAAATTTTGTCGGGGGATCGCAATCCAGATTTGTCCGCGCTGCATCCGCAATTGGCGGAGGTCGTGCGCGGGATGCTGCGCGCATTGTAAGGGCGAAGCATTTTTCGCAGTTCAGAAAAATGCTTCGCCCCTACACCGTGTCGCCAAACATTTCCAATTGCGTCCCGCGCTCGGCGTTTGGCGGTTCGAGACCCGTGATAAACGCCAAATCGTGGCGCTCAATGGTTTCCTGGGTCAATAATTTCTCTACAAACGGCACGCGCACGAAATCCCACCCCGCCTCGTGAAACGCGTCCGCGAGGTGCGGCAGGTGCCGCGTCTTTTCCCGCAGCAACGCGACGAGATTTTCTGGCACGACGATGTAGCCGCGCGCGGGCGTGAGGTGAATCTGCGCGAGGTCGGCGAACTGCGCGCGCTCGCGCCACACGAACGCGTGCGCGATTTCGCCGTCGGATTGCCACACCACGTTAAGATTTTCGATTGCCGATTGCGGATTTTCGATTGAATCAAAAATCGAAAATCGAAAATCGAAAATGACGCGGTAGCCGAGTCGTTCCCCCAACCGCGCCAGCGCGTCCAGCGCGCGCGCCTTCGCCCCCGCGTCAAATTCCGCGTACGCCGCCGCGCACAAATCGATCAGTCCGGCTTCGGGCGTCAGGTCGCCGGGGAATTGGCGGTAGAGCGCGTCTTCGAGTTCGTCTAGTGGGACAATTTTGGAAAATTGTCCTACGCGCACCGCATCGTCCACGCGGTCGATCAGCGGCGCGGCAAGTTCGCCGGAGCGGCGCAGCCACAGGAATTGTTCCTTGCTTTCGTAATGATCGAGATCGTGCGCGTACCCGTCGCGCAATCCGGCGATGACTGCGTTGTGGATGATGCGCCCCGGCGGAGTTTTCGTTTTCACCGACAACGCGTCGGCCAACAAACCGAGACGCGCGCAGCGCGCGAACGCGGCGTGATGCACCCACGAGAACGCGAGCGCTTCGCCGCGGCGCGTGAGAATCTCGCGCGCGGCAGCGAGCGCGGTTTCGCGCACGCGCGCTTCCACACCCTCCCCTGCGAAGCGGGGGAGGGTTGGGGTGCGGGTCGCAGGGGTGGGGGTAAACGCGATCCGATACTCGCCGCGCAGATCGTCGAACTCGCGGCGCGGAAAATCGCCGAGGCGCGGCTGGAACAAGCATGATTCGATCCGCAGACGCGCACCGGCTGCCGCAAGCAACAGCGCTTCGATAACTTGATGCCACGCTTCGGTGAAAACGAAAACCGCGCGCGCGTCGGCGCGCAGTATCTTGGCGATCGATTTCATCGAACTATCGAGCGCGTCGGCGTACCAGCGCCATTCCCACGCCGCGTCTTTTTGCGTATCGAGGTACGGCGCGAGTGGTTGCGCGACCGCGCGTCCGAGGATCCACGCGCTCCACAAATACGACAGCGCCCAGACCGCGACGCGGCGCGTCGGCGGCGCGGTGAGGACGAGCGCGGCGGTTGGCGCGTTCAGCGCGCGCGCGAGTGTTTTCGCGTTGCCGCGTCCGATGAATGCTTCGGGCGACGGCGAGCCAAGCACGTCGGCGGGCGATTCCGCGAGATCGAGTGCGGGCGCGTGTTCCGCCAGCGCGCGCGCGGCGAGTTCCATTTCGCGCCACAAGTTGAATTCGACGAATTGTTTGTGCGCGGTCAGTTGGGGTTCGCCATCGGGCGCGGCATAAAACGACGCGCCGCGTTCGAGGAGGTGGAGCAGCAACAGCAAGAGAAATTCGCGCTCGCGCGTCGCGTGAAAGCGCGCTTCGATTTTTTGCGTGAGCGTCACGAGCGCGTACAAATTGCGCGCGGTGTACACTTCGAGCATTTTGCGAATGCGCTCGGCGTGCAAATTGCCCGCCGGTACCACGCGCTCGAACGCGAAATGATAGTGCATCCCGCGTGCGTTCACCGCGTCCGCGCGTTTCAAATCGTCTTCGGTCGCGGGATCGTCGCGCGTCGCGCCGCAGTGCGCGCAGGTGTAATGCCGCGCGACGAGTCCGCCTTCGCGCGTGCGGATGAAATAATCGGCGGGCGTCGGTTTGTCGCACGCCGCGCAAATCGTCGCGTAAAGTTGCGTGATGTGCGCGCGGAGCGGCAGATCGTCTTTCGGTGTATCGCCCAAGCGCGCGAGCGCGGCGTCAATTTCGGCGGCGGGCGGCAGCGTCGCCAACGCGCGCGCGAGCCACGCCCACAACGGATTGCTTTCGACGACGATGGCGCGGCGATTCAGCGTGAGCGCGGCGCGCGCGACGTTCGGCAGCGCGCCGAACGGATCGACGACAAGATCGCCGGGCGCGGTCAGCGCGTCGATGTACTTTGCCGCGACGCTGATTGGCGGCGCGCGCAGAAAACTGTGGAGCGGGCAAAACGCGCGCGGATCGCGGTCGGGAATAAAATAGTCGGGCGTGTTCATCGGACAAAAGTATAACACAGTTGCCCGCCTTCTTGCAATTCTTTTCCGATTCGGTATAATGGGGTCGACCACCGCGCGTATTCCGCGTGAGCGCAATAAAGGAGGATGCGTGAATCGCCGTTTGAATTTGAGCGTGTTGCTGATTATCGCCTTGTCCATTCTGGTCGCGTGCAATTCGGCGACCGAGATACCGCAATCTGCGCCGCCCGTTTCCAATCCAACCGCGCTCCCCGCGGTTACTCAACCCACCGATCCGGCGGGAACGAAACCGCTTGTGATCGCAACCAGTGTGGTTCTCGCCACGCCGACTCCCATCGCCAGAGGAACGCCGGTCAAAGGCGCGCTATCGTGCCCGCCGACGACGCCTTTGGCTGCGAACGCGCAACTTGCCGCGCGCGTGAACGGTCAGGGCATTTCGCTCGAGTTGTTCAATCGTCAAGCCGCGCAAGCGCAAGCCGCGATGGTTCAAAACGGTCTCGATCCGAAATCGGCGGCGGGACAGGAATCGCTCAAGAGTTTGAAACAGCAAGTCCTCGATCAAATGATCAACGATGTGATCGTCGCGCAGCAAGCCGAATATCAAGGCGTCAAAATCACCGACGACGATTTGAACGTGCAACTCGCGCAGATGATTCAAGACGCCGGCAGCGTCGACAAACTAAACGAGTACCTGGCGAAAAATCAAATGACGTTGGGCGATCTCTGTCAGCAAATGCGCGCGAATCTTTTGAGCGAGAACATGTTCAAGAACGTGACCGCGCTGCTGCCGACGGTGCGTGACCAAGTCCACTTGCGCCAGATTCTCGTTTCGACGCCCGCGCTCGCGCAAACGCTGCGCGACCGCGCGCGCAAGGGCGAAGATTTTGCCGCGCTCGCCAAACAATATTCGATGGACGAAACGAGCAAGGCGAACGGCGGCGACCTGGGTTGGGTGCCGAAAGGCGTGCTCGATCCGCGCATCGACGCGGTCGCGTTCGATCTGCCGGTGAATCAAGTCAGCGATGTAATCACGACGAGTTTCGGCTATCACGTGGTCCAAGTCACCGAAAAAGACAAGGCGCGCGCGCTGCCCCCGGAGATTTTGCAAGATATTCGACAGCAAGGTTTTCTGCTCTGGCTGAAAGCGGTGCGCGAGTCGATGAAGATTGAACAATTCGTGCAGCCGTAGTTGACTGACCGCCACCGAATGAATTCGGTGTCTCGATCAGGTGAAAATCGGTTGGAAACCGATTGGTCCCAGCTCGATTTGTCGAGTTTTCACCTTGTTGAGCCGTCGTTTTGAAACGACGGTGGGCAGTGGTAATGGATATGAAATTGAACTATAATCGCGAGGATGATATCCTGATTATCGAAACAGAGCGCAAGGGCATCGTGGATCACGCCGAACAGACCGGTTCGATGATCGCACATTTTGACTCCAGCGATCAATTGTTGTTTCTCGAAGTCCTCAATGCAAGTGAGTTTATTTCTTCGTTGGTGCAAGTCGCACTGCGCGGCGAGGAACGGCAATTGCCATTAGCGGCGGCAGGATAGTGAAGCGCCTTCTCCCGTTGCTTTTTATTCTCGCGGGTTGTGTCTTTCTGTCGCTCGGCGTCACGCTCTTGAGCGGAGCGCTTTTCCTGCGCGGCAGCGACGTGCCCGACGCGCTCGCGTGGAAGTCGCCGCTCGAATCGGTGGACAATCGCGCGCTCGCGTCCGGTACCGTGCTCTTGCCGCTGACCGGCATGAGCGCGAGCGATTCGCTCAGCGCCGCGCTCGACGAGGCGCATCTGGAGAATGCGTTCGCGATCGCGGCGTACGATCCCTTCATGTTCGATTCCGCGCGCGTCGGCGCGCTGCTGCAAATCGGCACGCGTTACGCGTCGGCGAAGGATTCGCGCAAAGCCGCGCTGGCGTTCCAAGCCGCCGCGCAATTGGCGACGCTCAGTCCCGCGCTCGCAGATTACGCGCGGCTCGAAACGTATCTGCAAGCCGGATCCGGTTTGCGCGGCGTCGGCGCGAATGACGCGGCGCGTTGGGTGACCGATCAGGCGTACCTTGCCGCGCAGTACGCGCCGGCATTGCAACGCGAACAGCGCGCGCGCCGGTTGGATCAAGTCGCCAACGCGTACGCGGCGTTGAACGCGACCGCGCTCAGCAGTCAGGCGCGCGCGAAATCGGTGGAAGCGTCCACCGCCGCGGCGACCGCGCCGATCACCGGCACGCGCGCGCCCTTTGTTCCGTCGACCGGCAAATTACCGGCCGCGCCGGAGCTCAATAACGCCAAAAGCCAGCGTACCACCGCCGCGAAAGCATTGCGCGACGATTTGCTGGAAAATCCGCCCAAGACGACGAAAGATTGGTCGGCAGATTTGATCGCGGATTTGACCGACGCGTTGTTGGCGGAAGACGACGCGCGGCTAGCGTACTACGACAAGCAAATCGCGCAGACGAAAGAGGTCGCCGTCCAGATCGCGCTCTGGCGCGACAAGCTCGCCTGGCTCGCGCTGAAATATCGCGTCGCGCGCGGTGGGTTCGGCGTGTCGCTCGTTTCCGATTGGGAAAAAGATCGCGCGGCGATTGCGGATGACATGAACGCGGCGTACGATGAAATGTTCCGGCTCTCCGAAGCGCAAGCCGCCGCGCAATCGAAAACGCCGGACAGCGCGTCCGCGCAAGAGGATGTGTTGCGGCAAGAATTGATCGCCGCGCGCTGGGGCTGGTACGGTGGCGCGGCGGAACAAGATGTCATCGAACAACTAGACACGGTCACGCTGAAATTGATGGACGCCGCGTATCCCGAATTGCGGCTCAGCGCGTTCAAGCGAAATAATCGAACGCTCTTTATCCTTTTGCCCGACGAATTGTACGGGCAGGGCGAGAAAGCACTACCAAAGTAATTTCAGATGTCAGATTTTTGATTGCAGATTGAAGAATCTGAAATCTGAAATCTAAGATCTGAAATCGGTTAGGGAGCGCCAAGCGATGCAAGAGCCACAAGAAGAACTCTTCCAAATCGCCACCCTGGTCGTCGTGGTTTTGATCGTGATTGTGTGCATGGGTCAGTTGCTGATCTTTATGAACCCGCGTATCGCGTTCAATCCCTTCAAGCCGCCGCCGCCCGCCGGCACCGCGTTCCCGACGTTTCCTGCCACGTACACGCCGACCGAGACGAGTACGCCGACGAATACTTTTACGCCAACGGTGACGGACACTCCAACGCCGACGGATACTCCGACTCCAGTGTGGACGAACACGCCGACGATCACGCCGTCGCGTACGCGACCGCCGTGGACGAACACGCCGCGTCCGCCGACGGCATCGCCGTGGATTTACACCGTCGTGCGCGGCAAATGCGAACACTCGGGCGGGACCTACATCGAAGGATATGTGACGAACGCGTCCGGCGAAGAATCCGGCGTGCGCGTCAGTTTCGGTTCTGCGCCCGGCGGCAACGTGATCGAGACGCGGACGACCGGCGACCGCAGTCCCGGTCATTTCACGTTCGTTCTCGCCGCGAATGGTCCCCGTCCGGGAACCTGGTATGTGTGGATCGTGGACGCCAATGGCAAAGCGATCTCGGATCCGAATGCCGGACGGATCGTCACGAACGATATTCGCAGCGGCGAAGACCCCAATGCGTGCTGGCGCGCCGAAATCAATTTTGGACGACGATAAATCCAGAAACCATGCCACCACGACCCGGCTCGGAGGAAAAATATCAGATCGCCACGCTCGTCGTGTTGACGATCACGGGGCTGGTGATCGTTTATTACGCGATCATTTTTATCAACCCGCGCGTCGCGTTCAATCCCTTCAAGCCGCCGTTGCCAACCGCCACCCTCATCGCCGCGCTGCCAATTCTTCAACCAACTTGGACGCCGACGCAAGTCGCGTCGCTCACGCCGACGACTACGCCGACCGCCAGCGCGACCGCAACGCTCGTCGTCCCGCCGCAGCCGACGCTTCCGCCCTCCACCGCGACGAGTACGCCGACAGTTTCGCCAACGGCGACGCCGCGTCCGCCGACGCGCACGCCCGCGCCCAAGGTTGTCGCGCCAACAGCGGTCCCGGCTACGTATTCTTATCGCGCGACTTTGAATTGCAGTCATTCCGGCGGTACGCAGATCAAAGGCACAGTGACGAGCGGTGGGCAACCGCAAGAAGGCGTGCGCGTTCGCCTTGCGACGAGCCCTGATCCCGCGACGGTGATCGAAGGCGGAGAACAATTCACGCGTCGCCAACCCGACGGCAGCGCGGGCTACGCGTTCGTGTTGATGGCGACCGGCGCGTTCGATGCCCCTGCCACGTGGTACGTTTGGATCGCCGACGGCGCCGGCGCGCCGATCTCTGATCCCAATTTCCATTTTCAAACGAATAATTTTTCCCGCGATAATCCGCTGGCGTGTTGGTTAGCGATTGTAGATTTCGCGCGTTAGAGACGCGCTGTCGGCGCGTCTCGACGTTTTTTGCCCCGAAGTACTATTGACCCAACGCGTTGGTGATGATAGTATCTGCTCAGTCGAAACGATTCCACGATCGGAACGCAAATCAACGATGATTCCTCAAGTTTGGGAGACCCACAGCCCCATGCGCGTCCAGCCGACACATGAAATTGACCTCGAACTGTTTACGTTTATCGAACGTTACGCGACGAATTTAGCGCGTTGGGATTTGCTCGTCTATTTCGGACAGCATCCAACGACGCAAGACAACGCGTCGACAATCGCGTCTCAGGTCGGACGTAACGCGCGCATGGTGCAAAAAGAGTTGGACGACTTGGTGTACCTGGGCATTCTGAGCGCGCATCAGAATGGCAGCGGCATGCGCTACGGGTTAGTGCGATCCGCCGCGACGCGCCGCGCCGTCGTCCGGCTCGCGCGCGATTTTTCCGCGAAGCATTGAGCAGACCGAACTCCATCACTGCGAATGAGAGGCGAAGCCCCTGGCTTCGCCTCTTTTGCTTTCAATTCGGATTGGACTATAATCGGAAGGCAGAAGGATGAAGGATGAAGGATGAAAAACCCCAAAGATGAACGTTTTCATCCCTCATCCTTCTGCCTTCATCCTTTGTTTCGCGGAGGCATTCATGGAAATTGATTGGTTCGGGCACGCGTGTTTTCGCTTGCGCGGCAAAGACGGTACGGTCATCATCGATCCGTACTCGAAAGAAATCGGTTTGAGTTTTGCGCGCCCGCGCGGCGACATTGTGACGATCAGCCACGATCACCCCGGACACAGTTTTGAAAAAGGCGTCAAAGGCGAGCCGAAAATCATTCGCGGTCCCGGCGAATATGAAATCAAGAATATTTTCGTCACCGGCATTCTCACTGCACACGACAAGAAAGGCGGCAAGGATCGCGGGCGTAATACCGTCTACGTTTTCGATCTCGACGGTTTGACGATTTGCCATCTCGGCGATCTGGGACATGTGCCGACACAACCACAAGCCGAAGCGTTCGGCAACGTGAACGTCTTGCTCGTCCCCGTCGGCGGCGTCTCGACGATTGGGGCGGGCGAAGCGGCGGAAATCGTCTCGATGCTCGAACCGCAAATCGTGATCCCGATGCACTATGCTCACCCGGATTTGAAATTCAAACTGGACGCGGCAACGAAATTTTTCAAGGAAATGGGGATCAAAGCGCCCGACCAGATCGCCAGTCTCAAAGTGACGAAAGATTCGCTGCCGGACGAAACGCAGGTGGTGGTGTTGGAAGCGAAGCAGAAAGAATGACGACTCAAACCGAACTCTTCCGCGAAATCTCCGAACAACCCGCCGCGCTCGCGCGTTTCCTCGACGCGGAATCTGCGAATGTCGCGCGCATTGCCGCGCAGATCAACCGCGCAGGCGTCAAGTACGTGACGATTGCCGCGCGCGGCACGTCGGACAACGCGGCGACGTACGCCAAGTACGTCTTCGCGTCGTTCAACCGGCTGCCGGTCGCGCTTGCGACGCCGTCGCTTTACACCGTATACCAAACGCCGCCGCGCCTCGATGGCTCGCTCGTCATCGGCATCTCGCAGTCCGGCGAATCGCCGGACATCGTCGCGGTGCTGGAAGAAGCGCGCAAGCAAGGCGCGCCGACGCTCGCGATCACCAACTTTGCGGATTCGCCGCTCGCGCGCGCGGTGGATAACGTGATTCTCCAACACGCCGGGGAAGAAAAAACGATTGCCGCGACGAAAACGTACACGACGCAACTCTGCGCGCTCGCGCTCCTTTCCACCGCGCTCGCCGATGATCGCGCGCGCCGCGCGGAACTCGATGCGGTGCCGGATGCCATCGCGCGCACGCTGTCGTTGAGCGACGCGGCTGAGGATGTCGCATCGCGTTGGGCAATCGCGACGACGATGCTCGTCATCGGGCGCGGCTACAATTACGCAACCGCGTTTGAAATCGCGCTCAAGTTGAAAGAACTCGCGTACGTCACCGCTGAGCCGTTTTCCTCCGCCGACTTTTTGCACGGACCGATCGCCGTCATCCAGGGCGGCTATCCGGTGCTGATCATCGCGCCGCGCGGTCGCGTCTTTGACGATCTGCTCGATGTGGCGCGGCAGTTAAAGTCGCGCGGCGCAGATCTCGTAGTGATCTCGGACGCGCTGGACGCGCTCGCGCTCAGCCGCGCGCCGCTTGCGCTGCCGGTGGCGCTGCCGGAATGGCTGTCGCCGCTCGTCGCGGTGGTGCCGGGACAATTGCTCGCGCACCACCTCACGCGCACCAAGGGCTACGACCCGGATCATCCACGCGGGCTGACGAAGGTGACGAAAACGCTTTAGCAAAGGCAGAAGGATGAGGGATAGTTTTCATCCTTCATCCTTCCGCCTTAATTTTGCCCTTTCCCCTTCTTATGCTAAAATAGCCCCGTCCCTATGAACCGTTTGCTCGTCTTTTTCACGCTCACCCTCACGGTGCTGCTCGTCGCGACCCCACACAACACTCAAGCGCAATCGGCGCGCCAGCCCCTCGTCCTCGCCTTCTACTACAACTGGTACGACGAAAACACGTGGAACCTCAATCGCGTGCCGGATCTACCTGTCGTCAAGTACGCTTCGCGCGATCCGAATATCATGTCGCACCACATTTCGCAGGCGAAAGGCGCGGGCATCGACGCGTTCGTCGTTTCGTGGTGGGGCGCGGGTAATCAGACCGACGACAATTTTAAGGTGATGCTCGATCTCGCGCGCCAAGCCAACTTTCGCGTCGCGATTGATTTCGAGGTCAATTCGCCGTTCTATCGTTCCAAGACCGACGTGGTGAATTCGCTCAAGTATTTGATGAGCACGTACATCAATCACCCGGCGTACCTCAGCGCGGTCGCCACGGCGAATGGCGCGCAAAATTGCGGCGTTCTGCCGAGTCAAGTGAAAAATTGCGGCAATAGCAAGCCGGTCATTTTCTTCTGGCGACAGCAATTGTACACCGTCGACGAATGGAAAGCGATCCGCGATCAAGTTGACCCAGAGCATCGTACTTTGTGGATTGAAGAAGGGACGAACGAAACATACTTGCGCGTGTTCGACGGGCATCATCTCTACATGATCGCGTGGGCGCGCAACGCGTTTGCCGAGTTGAACAAGTGGCCCCGCCGCATCCGTAATTTCGGCGCGGACAAAATCTGGGTCGCCACCGTCAACCCCGGCGCGGACAATCGTAAAGTGCCGACGCAGCCGGAAAAAGTCGTGCGCGATCGCGAGAACGGCAATTACTATCGCGAAACGTGGCGCGCCGCGTTCGCGACGTATCCGGATTGGATCATGATCACGAGTTGGAACGAGTGGGCGGAAGGGACGATGATCGAACCGAGCGTGACGTACGGCAATTTGTATCTCGACATCACGCGCGAGTTTGCGCCGCAATTCAAATCGGGATTGCCGACGCCCACGCCGACGAATACGCCGACCAACACCCCGACGCGAACTGCGACGCCGACATCAACTCCCACATCAACGCCGATGGCGACAGCGACTCCAACCTCCACGCCGACGCCAACGGCGACAGCAACGGCGACGCCCGCGCCGCTCACCTCCGATGTTACATCCACGGTCACATCAACGCTGACGGTCGCGCTCGCGCCGCAAAATGGCGACGCGAATTTGTCGGAAGGCAATGTGCCCGCGACGATCATCGTCTCCGGCACCTTGCGCGTGCGCGTCGCGCCCAACCCGGACGCGGAAATCCTGGGACGCTTGCGCGAAGGTATCACCGTGACGCTGCTCGCGCGCACTGCCGATTCGAATTGGTGGCTGATCGCGTTTCCGACGGCGAAACAGCGCGGTTGGATTTCGGCAGATTTTGCCGAGCCGCTCACCGACACAATTTCTTTGCCGATTCGCACCTTCGCGCCCGTCGTTACCGCGACGCCGATTCCGACGAGCACGCCAACCGAAACGCCAACGCCGGAGCCGACCGCGACGCCGTTGCCGGTTCCACCGACGCCAACGCCGACCATCGCGCCGACGCCGACACCAACAACACCCTGGTGGCAAAATTTTCGCCCCTATATCCCGTGAGGAATGTCTGAATGACCGATCTGGAAAATGACCTTGCCAAGATTTTGATCACGCGCGAACAACTGCAAGCGCGCATTGCCGAGCTCGGCGCGGCGATCAGCCGCGACTACGCCGGAAAAGATTTGCTCCTCCTCTGCATTTTGAAAGGCGGCGTGTTGTTCCTCAGTGATCTCGTGCGCGCGATTCACATTCCGCACGCGATTGATTTCATGGCGATTTCGTCGTACGGCGGCACGCGCACCGAATCGTCCGGCGTCGTGCGGATCATCATGGATTTGAACGCGAACATCGCGAATCGCGATGTTCTGATCGTCGAAGACATCATCGACACCGGACGCACGCTCACCTACATTACCGAGCTGTTGAAGACGCGCAATCCGACATCGGTCAAGATTTGCACGCTCCTCAACAAACCCAGTCGCCGCGAAGTCACCGTGCCGCTCGATTACATCGGCTTTGACATTCCGAACGAGTTCGTCGTTGGATACGGTTTGGACTTTAACGAGGTCTATCGCAATCTGCCGTACATCGGCGTGCTCAAAGTGGAATTGTACGCGCGCGGCGAGTCCCCGGAACATTCACCGGCGTAATAAAAAACCTGACAGGTCTCAAAGACCTGTCAGGTTTTTTTGCTTCAATCCTGAATTTTTTCTATCGCCGCGCGAATTCGACGCAATGCCTCTTTGATGTTTTCCAGCGAGTTGGCGTACGAGAATCGCAAGTACCCTTCGCCCGCGTCGCCGAACGCGGTTCCGCTCAGGCACGCGACGCCCGCGTCGTTCAGCAAATATTCGGCGAGGCGGCGCGAATCCCAACCGGTGCCGGTGCTGTTTGGGAACGCGTAAAACGCGCCGCGCGGTTTCAAGCACGTCAGTCCCGGAATGTTGTTGAGTCCTTCCACGATGGTATCGCGCCGCTCTTTGAACGCCGCGACCATTTTCCCCACCGAATCCTGCGGACCTTTCAACGCTTCCAAGCCCGCGTATTGCGCGACACCCGCGACGCACGAATTCGCATTCGTCTGCAAACGCGTGATCTGATCCGCCAAATCGGCGGGCATCACGCCCCAGCCGAGCCGCCAACCGGTCATCGAGTACGCTTTGCTGAAACCGTCGAGTAGAATCGTGCGCGAGTGTAGTTCCGGCATACTCAGCAGACTGCTGAACGTTCCATCGTACAGGATGCGCCAGTACACTTCGTCCGTCAAGATCGCGCTGTCGTACTTGAGCGCGGTCTCGGCGACGACTTGCAAATCGGATTGCTCCAGCACGCCGCCGGTTGGGTTCTGCGGCGAGTTGAGGATGATCAATTTTGTGCGCGCGTTCGCGAGCGCGCGAAATTCGTCCGGGTCGAAACGAAAATCATTCGCTTCGCGCAAAATGTACGGCACCGCTTTGCCGCCGCAATAATTGATCATACTTTCGTAAATCGGAAAACCCGGCGACGGATAAAGCACTTCGTCGCCCGGCTCGACCAACGCGAGCATCGTGAAGAACATGATCGGTTTTGCGCCCGGCGTCACGACGACCTGATCCGCCGTGAACGACGTGCCGCGTGTTGCGTTGACGTGCGCGACAATCGCTTCGCGCAATTCGGGAATGCCCGCGCTCGGCGTGTATTTCGTTTTGCCGTCGCGCAGCGCGCGGACGCCGGCTTGCACGATATTGTCCGGCGTCGGAAAGTCGGGCTCGCCTAGTTCGAGATGGATGACGCTGCGTCCTTGCGCTTCGAGCGCGCGCGCTTTGACGAGGACGTGAAACGCGGTCTCCGTCCCCAAGCGATTCATTCGTTCAGCCAGTTTCATAAATCTTTTCTCCCTCCATTGGGTTAATCAGATGTTTAGTCAATCGGTCAATCAGTCAACTGGTTGCCTGATCGCCTGATTGCCTGATTGCCTAGTTGCCTTTGCGCTTCGTGCGTTGCAATCGAATGCGCTGCCGCGCTTGGGCTTCTTCCCAGCGCCGCCGATCTTCGTCGGTTTCCAGAATCATAGGCGGCACGGAACACGGCTTGCCGAGATCGTCGAGCGCGACGTACACCGCGTACGCGGAATTCGTGTGCGTGATTTCGCCGGTGATCGGATTCTCCGCTTCGACGCGCACGCCGACTTCGAGCGACGTTTTGCCGACCCAGTTTACCGAGCCGCACAGCGTTAGCAATTGCCCCACGCGCACCGGCGACAAGAACGACACCGAGTCCATCGTGATCGTGACGACCGGACGCCGCGCGTGCCGCATCGCGGCAATGCCACCCGCTTCGTCAATCAACTTCATGATGTGACCACCGTGGACGTTGCCCAGCGGATTCGCGTCCGAGGGCATCATCTGTTGGCTCAATTCCACTTGCGATTCCGAGGCGCGCTTGGCTGCCAGCCGCGGATCGCCGCCGCGCATGTCGTCCATCTCTAATCTCCAATCTCTAATCGCAAGTATAACGCGATTTGGATTTTTGACAACCCCTTGATATAATACCGCCGATTTCTTGGCGAGGAGGCGCGGTGTTTCTGCAAAGATCGAACAACTATGGTCAAGGCACGACGAGTGCATAATCTCGAAACACACGCGGAACAACGCGCCGCCCGCCGAACCTGGCTGGGGCTTTCGCCGAATCAACAGATGGGCTATGGCTGTCTCGCGATCATTGTGCTGGGCGCGTTGACGATGTACTGCGCGGGCACGTTCAGCATTTTGGTGCGCCAGAGTTTGGTGCCGCGCGCGCCGACGCCGACGGTGATTACGCGCACGGTGTTCGATGGGACTCCAACCAAGCCGCCGCCGACGTTCATCAATTTGCCCGGCGGGACCTTGCCGCCGACACCCACGCAAGCGCCGATCCCCACGCGCGAGCCATCGCACACGCCGACTGTCGAACTGACGAATACCTTGCCGATCACCGGTACGCTTTTTCCCGGCGGCAGCGCGACGCGCACGTTGCCCATCACCGGCACCCTCCTGCCGGGTGGCACCGCGACACGCACGCCCACGCGCCGCACCACCGGCACCGCGACGTTGCGTCCGTAGGGATAATCAACCTTGCGAAGGTTTATCGCGAATTCGGCTTATGACTTGAAGTCAACCCGCGCAAGGATCAGTTGAGGATGAGAAACAACCGCGAGGCAAATTTGCCTCGCGGTCTTGTTATGCTTGGGCGGGCTTGGTCAGTTTGGTAAATATCTCGCGCGCTTTTTGAAGATTCCCCAACAAGCCCGCGAGAAAAGTCACCGCACTCGCGATGGTCAAGCCGATGGAGATTAAAAATCCCGAATAAAAATCAACGCGAAAATCCAGCGGCACCTTTTGCGCCGGACTCGTTTGCCCTTGCGGCGCGAAAACGAGTTCCACTTGACGACGCTCGGTGCGCGGGTTGAACGGGTTGTACGGAATGACGCCGACGCCGCTTTGATTGAGCGTGATCAAGAATTTCTCTTGACTCGCCGGAGGTTTCAAATCGCGCTGCGCCGTTCCGGCGAGCAGAATATCCGGCGCGGCGTCTTTGCGAAATGTGACCGCCATCGGCGCGACGGAACGCGTATAATCCACCTCGACGCTGATCGGCGATGGCTCACTCGAATTCGCGCGCAGGATCGGATCGTAGCGAATGATCGCGTTCGCGCCGAGATCGTCGAGCGCGACCGGCACATTCAGCGCGCGCGGCGACAGCAAAATGTCGGACGTGTACACCGACAAAAAAGGCAGATTGATCATCAGCACGAGCGCGGCGACGATCAAAAGCGCAATGCGTCCCCAGGGTCGGCGCGGCGCGGCGGGAGCAGCCGGTGCTGCCGCGATTCCAAAATGTCGCCGAAACGCCATTTCGCACAGTGCGTTTCGCATGACACATTGACCGCCGTCGCGAATCGCGCCCAAAAGTTCCAGGCGCGCCACCGCGGGACTCAGGCGGCTGAACGTGACGGCTTGCCCGGCGGCGATTTTGGCAAGTTGGTCGCGCGCGACCGCGTCCGCGTCGACTTGGAGGATCATTTTCTCCAGATGATCGTCGCTGCGAAGAATTTCGGCGGCGGCAGATTGAATCACTTCGGGTGTAATCGTCGCCGGACGCGCGCGCTCGATGATCGCGCACAATGCTTGGGTCAAGTACGGGTGCCCGCCGGTTTGATCGTACACCCATTGCGCGGTTTCCGGCGGCGCAGCCATTCCGGCGCGCTGGAAATTTGCGACGAGCGTCTGGACGCCTGCCACGTCGAAATCCTTCAAATAAATTCGCTCGGCGATATTCAGCGGCGAATTGGGACCGCCGGTCAGGCGGTGCAATTCGCGCGCGCCGCACAGAATGAAAAGATATTTTTCGAACACGGCTTCGTCTTCTTTGCGGCGGCTGGAAAAAACATTTCGCACCGCGCCGAAAAACGCGTCCGAAAATTTTTCGGGCACGGCTTCCACTTCGTCCATCAGCACGACGATGCGCGGCGCGCGAACTTGCCGCGCCAAATCGAGCACAAAGCGGCGAAACTCGATGGAATTCGTGGGCAGCGCGGCGGCGTCTTTGCGTTCCGCGCTGCGCGGCAAATTCGGACTCAGTTCCGAGCGCAATTCTCCGGCGACGTACTTGTACATCTCTACTTCGGGCTGATCGCGCACGACGGAGAGATCGATCAACGCGACGCCCACGCCGCGCGGGCGCAGTCGATGCCGGAGTTGATACAGCAAAGTCGTCTTGCCGGTCTGGCGCGAACTGAGAATCGCGAGATACGCGTCAACGGATGTCGCTTGCGCGGCGCGCAGCAATTGTTCGAGTTCGGGGCGCGGCACGTACACCGCGTTATCGTTGACCGGATCGAGCGGTCCACGCGTTTTGAAAATCGAGTGTTCGGTCATTTCCGGCACAGTCATCGTTATGCTCCGTAGGCGCCTTTAATTTCCTGACTGAAACTGACGACCAATCCATAGACATCCTGGCTGCGTTTGAGGACGCTCGGTATCGCTTGCGTCGCAAAGGTGTACCGCGGACCATCCCGGCGCAGAATCGAATAGAGCGTCAAACCCTCCAGCGCTTCTTCGAGTTTGTCCGGCGGAACTTGCAAGCCGCCCGCGCGCAGCACATCGGCGATTTCGCCCACCGTGACTTCGGGACGTTCGAGCATCAACAACGTGATCAAGCGTTCGAGCGCGGTCGCGTTGCCCCAGGATACCTCGGCGAAATATTCGGCAAACTCCGCCGATTCGCCGATGGCGTTCACGTCAGTGCGTAGAATGACGCGTTCGCGACGCTGATTGATCCGCTCGATCAATTTTTGGCAGACGTACTGCACCATGTTCGGATGTCCCGCCGCGAGCGTGACGATCTGATCGGCGAGATCGCCGTCTTCGTGCAGCGAGATGCCCATTTCCTGCATCGGGTCGATGACGACGCGTCGCGCTTCTTCGGGTGAGAGATAAGAGAGCGGCATCAAATTGCAAAAGTTGAAAAAGGACAAACGCGCGTCGTGCAGCGATGCGTTCAAAGTTTTCTCGCCGCAGAAGACGAAACGGATCGGCAGTTCTTGCGCGAGCGCGCGGAAAATGCGGAACAACTGCTCGCCTTCAGCGGCGTCGTGGCTGAGAATGCTGTCGATTTCGTCGAACAGCATGACGATCGTGCGCGACGGATATTGCGCGGGCAGATCGGTCGCGATGCGTCGGAACGCTTCCGGCGTGCGCGCGGGCAGCGCGATTCGCCACATCGTATCGACCGCTTCAAAGAAATCTTCGCGCGAATGGACGGCTTGGCAATCCAGATAGAATGGCTGATATTCCGGCGCGTCCTGTAACAGTTGCAGCACGCGCGCCAGAACCGAGGTCTTGCCAATTTTGCGCCCGCCGACAATCGCGAAATTCGTGTCGCGCACCGTTCGCACGATGGTCTTCAATTCCGACTCGCGACCGAAGAACATGTTCGCCGGCACGGGCCCGCTCGTGACGTACGGCGACACGACCGTCAGATCGACCTGACCCAGAATAATTTCGACCAGACGCCGCGCATGATCGCGCGCGTTCAGCAGATCGCGAATGGTGCGTCCGTCGAGCACGATGAAATCGTGGATCGCTTCGCGCACGAGATTCGCCAGCGATTGGCGCTGATCGCGCGGCGGACGGTCGCGCAAATCGACGATGAGCGCGAAATAACTGACCATGTTCAAGACGCCCATCAGATCGCGCAGCGCTTCCAGATCGCTTTCCTGCGCTTCGTGGCGCGGGACGAAAATGATCGGAAAGCGCGGCGGAATTTTCAAGCGCAGCGCGGGCGCGCGCACGACGTAGCCGACCAATCCTTTGTACGCGCGCGCGTCCGTCCGCGTAAAGCCGAGGAGCGCGCAGAGTTGATCGACGATCTGCGCGGTCACCGAGCCGAACGCCTCTTCGCTATCGATGACTTCCCAGGCGGCTTTCCAGTGGCTGACGAATTTTTGCGTCAGCGCGAAATTGTCGGCGCGGAGCGAGAGTGGCGTCGAGATCATCGTCAACGCGTCGTCGAGGTGTTTTTCGACGTACAATCGCAGCGCGCGGGCGAGTTGGTGGCGTGGCAAGCCGCTCAGATTGGTCGCGTTCGCTTCGCCGGTCGTTTGTAAGGCGTGCGTAATCGCAGAGTCCCATTGGGTCCACTCGCGCGTCCACCGACGTTCCTGCGCGGCAGGACTGAAACGTTTGCGCCAGCTGAGCACGCTCAGTCCGGCTGCCAACGCGATCAGCGTTCCCATGCTGCCAACCAACGCGAGATCGACCGGCAAGACGAATTGCGTTTTGTCGATTCCGTGCAGCACGCCGTTGCCGTTCGTGCCGATGAAAATATTTTCGGGGGAATGCGAATCGACGATGAGCGTTTCCACATCCGCGCTGGGCGGCAAGCCGTCGTTCGACGCTGCCCAGGTCGCGCCGCCGTCTTCGCTGCGGAAAATGCCGCGATCGGTGCCGACGTAAATCACGTTCGTCATCGCCGGATTGAGCGCGAGTGTTTGCAAGCGCGCGCGGGTCGGGAACGCGCCGCGCCCGAGCGAGGTCCACTGCGCGCCGCCGTCGTCACTGCGAAAAACTCCGTTCGACGCAAAGCCGACGAAGAGCGTTTGTGGTCGGCGCGGATCGAAAGCGAGCGCGCGCGTCTCGTCAGTCGGCAAATTCGCGGCGATGCTTTCCCAGGTTGCGCCGGGCTTGCTCCACGCGAGCCGGTACAGACCGCGTTCGGTGGCGGCGTACAACAGATCCGGCGGCACCGGCACCAGCGCGGTGACGCGGGTGACGCTCAAGCCGTCGTTTTGCTTGTGCCATTTTTGTCCGCCGTCGCCGCTTTTGTACAGACCGCCGCCCAGCGTTCCGGCGAACAAGAGCAGATTCTTGTCCGGCAGGCGCAAAACCGCGAGACTGCTGACCGGCGCGTTGTTTGCCAGATTTTCGGTGAGACGCGTAAAGTTTGCGCCGCCGTCTTGCGAAAGAAAGAGCGCGCTGCTCCACGTACCGGCGTAGATGTCGGTCGGCGTTTGCGGATCGCTGGCGAGCGAGAGAATGTACGGGTCGGTAATGCCGCGCGCTTCGAACCAGGTTGCGCCGCGATCCGGACTGCGATACAAGCCGAACCGCGTCGCGGCAAACAGGAGCCCGGAACCATCGGCGGGAATGAGCAATTGTTGAACGCTCGTGCTGATGAAACCGGCTGTCAGTGGTTGCCAGGTCGCGCCCTCGTCGCTGCTTTTCAAAACGCCGCGCGCGGTGCCGGCGTAAATTACATTCTTGTCGCTCAACAAAAGCGAGAGGAGCGGGAATTCGCGCAGCGGATTCGGGAGCAAATTCCAGGTTGCGCCGCCGTCGGTGGTTTTGGCGATGCCTTGCGGCACGACGACGAAAACGCGATCCGGCTGATTGGGATCGCCGACGACGGGACGCGCGAGCGCGCTGCTCAAACTGCCGCCGATCGCGCTCCAACTTTTGCCCTCGCGACTGCGATAGAGTCCTTGCGTGGTGCCTGCCAGGAAACCGCGCGCGGTGGCGACGATGGACTGCGGGCGCACGCCTTCCGGCAAACCGTCGGAACTGGCTTGCCAGCGCGCGCCGCGATCGCGTGAGGCGAAAATTCCTGCATCAGTCGCCGCATACAGCGTGGTCGCGTCGGCGGAAAATGTCAGCGCCCAGACACGCGCGGATTTCAGATCCGCGCTGACATCGCTCCAGGTATCGCCGCCGTTGTCGCTGCGTAGCACGGTTGTCGCGGTTGCGGCGTAGATGACATTGGGATTTTGCGGATCGCTCAAAAACGCGTTGATGATCTGATTTGCCAGGCGCGGGTCAACCGTCGTCCAATTCGCGCCCGCGTCGCGCGTACGATAGATGCCGCTTAACGTGCCCGCTAAAACAATGGCGGGATCGCGCGTGATCGCCAGCGCGGTGATGTTCGGATCATCCGGCAATCCTTTGGCGACGAGCGACCAATGCGCGCCGTCGTCGCGGGTAAGATAGACGCCGCTATTCGAACCGGCGTACAACATGCCCGGTGTGTTTGGGGCGAGCGCGAGCGCATTGACAAATCCGCCGGTGGGTCCCGCCGTCATCGTCCAGACGATATTCCCATCGGCGTGCGCGCCCGCTGTGGTTAAGAGGGTGAGCCAGAAGAAAAGTAGGAGCGACGTTCGCCGTATTGCCACAACAATCCTCCCCAGGGATGGAGACGCCAAACTACGAACGCCCTACATCTAGCCCTATTATACCGTAATTGACGCGCAAAGTAAATGTGTGTGGGGTGATCAAGATTCGGGCATGAATTTTGGGCATGGTTCAAGTTAGATTGACAAGTTGACCCATAGACCGTCTCTGTGCGAAAA
>DYJA01000008.1 GCA_020723345.1 Candidatus Aquidulcis sp.
TCTGCCAGCGACAACGGCACTCCGCTCCGCTACGTGCCGGACTACAAACGCAAGTCTCTGGGTAGCGGAGCGAGAAATCTCAACGTCGGAACAACGAGATTGCTCGCGGCAAAAACCGCTGCTCGCAATGACAAAGGATTTCTTTACACCAAACGCAATACGACGAGAATCACGTCAATCACCTTGATGCCGATGAACGGCGCGATGATGCCGCCGACGCCGTAGATCAAAAGATTGTCGCGCAGCAGTTGCGCCGCGCCGACCGGACGATACGGCACGCCGCGCAGCGCCAGCGGAATCAGCGCGACGATGATCAGCGCGTTGAAGATGACCGCCGAAAGCACCGCGCTGTGCGGCGTCGCCAGTCCCATAAAATTTAGGGCTTGCAGCGCGGGGTACGTCGTCGCGAACGCGGCGGGAATGATCGCGAAATATTTGGCGACATCGTTCGCGATGCTGAACGTCGCCAACGCGCCGCGCGTCATCAACAACTGCTTGCCAATTTCGACGATGTCGATCAACTTGGTCGGATTGCTGTCGAGGTCGATCATGTTCGCGGCTTCGCGCGCGGGCTGCGTGCCGGTGTTCATCGCGACCGCGACGTCGGCTTGCGCGAGCGCGGGCGCGTCGTTCGTGCCGTCGCCGGTCATCGCGATCAAACGACCCCCGGCTTGGTACTCGCGAATGAGTTTCAGTTTTGTCTCCGGCGTCGCCTGCGCGAGAAAATCGTCCACGCCGGCTTCGGCGGCAATCGCGGCGGCGGTCAACGGATTGTCGCCGGTGATCATCACCGTCTTGATTCCCATCTTCCGCAATTGCGCGAACCGTTCTCGAATTCCGCCCTTGACAATGTCTTTGAGATGAATGACGCCGAGCGCGTCGCCGTTGCGGACGACGACGAGCGGCGTGCCGCCATGCCTGGCAATGTTCTCGACCGCGCGCTCCAAATCCATCGGGACGTGCCTGCCCTGATTCCGAATCAGACTGAGCATCGTGTCGGGCGCGCCTTTACGAATTTCCGTTCCGTTGAAATTGACGCCGCTCATGCGCGTCTGCGCGGTGAAGGGAATAAACGTCATGCCATCCTGGGTCTCTCCGCCCGCGCTGACCGAGCGTCCGCGCAAGCCGTATTTTTCTTTGGCGAGCACGACGATGCTGCGCCCTTCCGGCGTTTCGTCGGCGAGCGACGACAACTGCGCGGCTTGCGCGAGTTCGGTTCCGTTTCCGCCGTTCACCGAAATAAATTCGACGGCTTGACGATTGCCGAGCGTGATCGTCCCGGTCTTGTCGAGCAGCAGCACGTCGACATCTCCGGCGGCTTCGACCGCGCGACCCGACAGCGCGATCACGTTGCGGCGAATCAAGCGATCCATTCCCGCGATGCCGATCGCGGAGAGCAAGCCACCAATCGTCGTCGGGATCAGACAGACGAGGAGCGCGACAAGCACGGTGATTGTGATCGGCGTCCCGGCTCCGGCGGATTGCACGCTGTAGATCGAAAACGGCAAAAGCGTGACGCACACGCCGAGAAAAATGATCGTGAACGCGGCGAGCAAAATATTCAGCGCGATTTCGTTCGGCGTCTTTTGGCGTTTCGCGCCTTCAACCAAACCGATCATCCGATCTATAAAGCCCTCGCCCGGATTCGCGGTCACGCGCACGATCAGCCAATCGGAAAGAACGCGCGTGCCGCCGGTCACCGCGCTGCGGTCGCCGCCGGATTCGCGAATCACCGGCGCGCTTTCGCCGGTCACCGCGCTTTCGTCCACCGACGCGATCCCTTCGATCACCTCGCCGTCCGCCGGAATCAGATCGCCCGGTTCGACGAGAAACGTATCATCTTTGCGGAGCGCGGCGGAGGGCGCCAATTCGAACGACGCGTCGCGTTGTGGCTTTTTCAGTTTTTTCGCTTGCGTGTCGCGGCGCGCGCGGCGCAGCGTTTCGGCTTGCGCCTTGCCGCGTCCTTCGGCAAGCGCTTCCGAAAAATTCGCAAAGAGTACGGTGAACCAGAGCCAAATCGAAATCGCGCCGATGAACGCGGCGGGCGCTTCGCCTTGCCCCAGCATCGCCTGAACCCCCAAGATCGTCGTCAACGCGCTGCCGACTTGTACGACGAACATCACCGGGTTGCGCGCCATCCGGCGCGGATCGAGTTTGACGAACGCGTCGATCAGCGCGCGGCGATAAATTTCTTGATGGGCGCGAATTTCTTTATCAGACATGCTATCCTCAATGCACGTGTTGCGTGGTGCGTGTTGCGTTATACGTGATCACGCAACGCGCACCACGCTTCACGTTTCACTTCACCAACAACAATTGCTCGACAATCGGACCCAGCGACAGCGCGGGAAAGAAATTCAGCGCGCCGACGATGAGGATGATCGCGACGAGCCAGCCGATGAACAACGGCGTGTGCGTCGGCAGTGTGCCGGTACTCACCGGGACTTGTTTCTTGCGCGCGAGCGAACCGGCGATCGCGAGCATCGGAATCGCCAGCCAATAGCGCGCAACGAGCATCGCGATTCCGCCCAGGACATTGTAGAACGGCGTGTTGACACTCAAGCCCGCGAACGCGCTGCCGTTGTTGTTGCCCATCGAACTGAACGCGTACAATATTTCGCTGAACCCGTGAGCGCCCGGATTCAAGATTGACGCTTTGCCCGCATCGAGAACGACGGCGAGCGCGGTGAAAAACAAAACCACGAGCGGCATGATCAAAATTACGAGCGCCGCCATTTTCATTTCGTACACTTCGATTTTCTTGCCGAGATATTCCGGCGTCCGCCCGACCATCAAGCCCGCGACAAAAACCGCGACGATCACGAATGCGAACATTCCGTACAAACCTGACCCGACGCCGCCAAAGACGACTTCGCCCAGGTGCATCATCACGAGCGCGACCAGACCGCCGAGCGGCATAAACGAATCGTGCATCGCGTTAACCGAGCCGTTCGACGCGCTCGTCGTCGCGGTCGCCCACAACGCGGAGTTGGCGATGCCAAAGCGGACCTCTTTGCCTTCCATGTTACCGCCGCCCTGCGTTTCACTTGCGATTTGATCCACACCCAGTTTCGTCAATGCCGGATTCGCGCTTGATTCCGCCCACACCGCGACCGCGAGAAACACGACGAAAATGATCAGCATCGCGGCAAGGATCGCCCAGCCCTGCCGCGTGTCGCCAATCATTTTGCCAAAAGTGTAACAAAGCGCGGCGGGAATCAGCAAAATCGAAAGCATTTCCAGAAAATCGGAAAACGGCGTTGGATTTTCGAATGGATGCGCTGAATTCGCGTTGAAGAATCCGCCGCCGTTCGTGCCGAGTTGTTTGATCGCGATTTGCGACGCGGCGGGACCGACCGCGATGACTTGCTGCGCCACCGCGTTGCCGTTCGCATCTTTCGTCGCCTGCACGAGATTCGCCGTGACGTACGGATTGAACGTTTGCACGACGCCTTGCGAAACGAGAACGAGCGCGAGCGCGATGGATAGCGGCAGCAGGATGTACAGCGTCGAGCGCGTCAAATCGATCCAGAAATTGCCAACCCCCACTCCTTCCCTCCTCCGTTGCGCGGGGGAGGGCGTGCGCGTAAACCCGCGCACAATCGCGACGAGGATCGCCATGCCCGTCGCCGCCGAGACGAAATTCTGCACGGTGAGCGCGAGCATTTGCGCGAGATAACTCAGCGTCGTCTCGCCGCCGTAATTCTGCCAATTCGTGTTCGTCGCAAAACTCACCGCGACATTCCACGCGCCATCGGGCGCGACCGCGCCTTGTCCTGCCGGATTGAATGGCAGGAATCCCTGCACGCGTTGAATCGCGTAAACGACACCCAGCCCCAGGAAATTGAACACGAGCAGCGCGACCGCGTACGTCTTCCAAGCCATTTCCTGATCCGGACTGACGCCGCACGCGCGATAGATCACGCGCTCGACCGGGCGCAGCACCGGATCGAGAAACGTGCGCTTGCTTTCGTACACGTCTGCCATGAACGCGCCCAGCGGTTTGACGAGCAAGACCAGCGCGACGAGATAGAGTGCGATTTGGAGCACACCGAACGTCGTCATCAAAACCACTCCGGTTTCAGCAACGCGGCAAACAGATAAACGAGCAGCGCGAGTGAAATGATGCCTGCGGCGATGTAGAGAATGTTCATCTTATTTCCCTTCCACGCGCTCGCAGAGCGAAATGTAGCCAAGCGTCGCCTCGAAAAACACGACGGTGAGAGCGAACAACAAAAGATCAGTCACAGACTTGCCTCCGGTCCGAAAATCCGTTCATACTGTATGCTGATTCAGTTCAATTGCGCGACAAGAAAAGTCCTGGAGAGGTCAAGAAACCGTCAAGAAAATGGATGGCCGGCTCAGAAAAGCGGATGGGGCGTTCAATTGAACGCTCCTACCCGATTGCACAATCGCTGCGTGGATTCGCTACGGAGGGAAAACGAAAATGGGGTAATATAAAACGCGCCGTAAGGGTTTCCAGATCAGGTAATCCTTGCAGCGCGTTTATTTCAGCCGCGATGGCCGACTCTTCGCGAATCCCCGTGAACAGAAAAGAAGATTCACGCAGATTCGTGCAAGTTCGCGGACGAACATCTTCGTTCGAAATGAAGCGCAGTTATTACTACTGCCCGCACTGTCAGCAGGGTCTTTTTCCCCTCGACCAACAAAAGTCTTTGGGCGGACGTGTAGCGAAATGGTCGCGAAACTGGCAGTCGAGTTATGCGGTTGGATGACTCCTGCCGAGACCGAGACGATCTTGGATCAACTGGGCGGCATTACCTTTTCGGGTACCAGCGTCTGGCGGCGCGTATTGCTATGATACCAAAGTCCTTGGGGATGGTGCCCAGTGGATTTGGCAAAGCGTGGTGACAGAACATTTCAGTACGAGTCGCCAAGTGGTAGATTGGTATCATGCGACCGAACATCTCTATACCGCTGGGCATGTGGTGCATGGCAAAGGGATAGCCGAAGCGACGCGCTGGGTCAAGGCAATGGAAAAACCGTTGTATCAAGGACAGACTTGGGAGGTGTCGCATCACATCACGGGCTTGGCGCAGGAACATCCCACCCTCGTCGAGAAATTACAGACGGAGGTTGCCCCTAAACTGACATGCGCCCGAAAAATAACGCGGCTTGCCGCAAGCGCGTTCGTGTGATATAATTGAGCCAGTCCAAATCCAGGGGAGGCAATATGGCACTCAAAGTTACCAGCAGGGAATACAAGCGCGTCGATCTCGTCGCGGTCGAAGGGCGCGTGGATTCCAGCACCGCGCCGCAACTTGAAAAGGCGCTGCAAAAAATTATCGACGCAGGGCGCTTTCGCATCGTCGTAGACCTCGCCGAGACCGATTTCATGAGCAGCGCGGGTTTGCGCGCATTGCTCTCCGCGCTCAAGCAAGTCCGCCGTTTCAATCGCGGCGATTTGCGGCTGGCGGGTATGTCGAGCAAAGTGAAGAAAGCGTTCGAACTGGCTGGACTGACAGTCGTTTTCCAATTGTACGACAACAGCGTCGACGCGGTCGGCAGTTTTTAGAGACAGCGTTTAGAATTCCGAGTTTCCCGAAAGTTCGGAATGCTGTTTTGCGGCGGCGATTGCTTCTTCCAATTCCTCGATCCGGAGGAGGAGCGCGGGTGGAATCGAATGGCGCGGTAGTTGGTGTTTTAACTGCGCCAATTCGTGTTCGAGCGCGGCAAGTTGGTGTGATTCAATCATTGTTGTAATTGCAGGGGCGTTTGATCAAACGCCCCTGCGCGTTTTTATGCTCCCCTTGTGTTGCTGTGCATTTGTTCGAGTCCCAATGCCTGAATGAGGTGCGCGTGTACTTCGCGCGGCACAGCCACGCGCCGGTCGTGATAAAGCGCGATCGTTTTCCGCAGCGTGTCGGTTGCCACGCGACAGGCATCGCACGTCGCCAGATGGCGCTCGATTTTTTCGCACAGCGCCGCGTCGAGTTCACCGTCCAGAAAATCGGACAACTGCGCGATTAGTTCTTGGCAGGTTTTTGAGAGTGGGACTTGCACACCGGTTTAGATGCGCGCGGTATGGAAAAGGTTTCAAAATAGGCAATCGGGCAATCAGGCGATCAGGCGACCGCTTGACTGATTGACCAATTGCCTGATCGCCTAAATCTCTCCTTTCACTTCACGTTCCAACCGCGCGAAAAATTCCGCCATAAACGCGTGCCGTTCCTCCGCGATCTGGCGCGCCGTCGCCGTGAAAATCCGTTCGCGCACCTTGCTCAACTTGACGACGAATTCCGCCGCCGCCGTGTGGTTTGAATTATGTTGCTCGCGCGTCGCGACCGCGTCCGGCGCAGTCGCGCTCCACAGCCGTTGATTGAGCGCGCCGGAAACCGCGTACGCGCGCGCGACGCCAATCGCGCCGAGGGAATCGAGTTTGTCCGCGTCGAACAAAATTTTCGCTTCGAGCGTTTGCGGCGCGGTGCTGCCGCGAAAGCGGTGCGCGGCAATCGCGTGCGCGACCGCGCCGGCGCGCTCCGGCGCGACGCCGCGCGCGAGCAAGATTTCGCGCGCGCGCATCGCGGCGGTTTGCGCGTGATCGCCGCCGCGCCCGGCGTCTTCGTCCGCGCGCGTCATATCGTGCAAGAGCGCCGCCGCGCGCACGATCGCCAGGTCGGCGCTTTCCGCGCGTGCCAAGCGTTCCGCGAGCGCGAGCACGCGCAAGACGTGATCGAAATCGTGCGCGCTCTCCGCGCCGTGATAGTACGTTTTGGCTTCGTCAATCGTCAGCATCGTTTTTTGTCTCTCCGTTTAGAAATGGTATAATAGGTGGGCGATCAGTCAATTGGTCAATTAGCCAATCAGGCGCAAGTCAATCAGTGATTCCTGATCGCCCGATTGCCTGATTGCCTGAGATCCAAATCGGTATGGTAGAGTCTTCACCTGCTCGCCTTCACGGCATTGTCATCGGAATCGTCCAGGGTGTCAACTTTCGTTGGTTCACCCAACGCCGCGCAGCAGACCTGGGACTCGTCGGATACGTCCGCAATCGTTCCGACGGCTCGGTCGAATTTGTCGCGGAAGGAACGCGCGACGCGCTCGAACGGCTGCTCGATGTTGTGCGCGTCGGACCGGCGTCAGCCGTCGTCGAGAATGTGGACGCGCAGTGGCGCGCGCCCACCGGAGAATATCATCGCTTTGAAATTCGATTTTGAGCGCGCGCGCCGCGCCAACCCGCAGGTTGTCCGCGCATGAGCAATCACAAACCGGAACGCGCCGCGTGGTTCGTTTTATGGGGCGCATTTCTCACGTTCCTCGTCCTCTGCGCCGCCATGCCTCTCGGCGCGCAATACTATCTTGAACACGCGACCACGCCGCAATTCGCGACGCTCGAAGTGATCGGCGGGACCGTGCGCGTCCGCGAGCCGAGCGCGGCGGCGCCGATTGCCGTAACAAAGACGGTGCAACTGCCCGAAGGGACCGCGATCGAGACGGACGAAAATTCGCGCGCCATCCTGACTTTTAGCGATGACAGCACGACGGTGCTTTTCCCCAATACGCAAATCTTTTTGCGCCAAATGCGCGTCGCATCTTTTCCGTGGGGCGTCGAGCCGACCTCGATTGTCCTCGACCAAACACGTGGGCGGCTGCGCGTCGGCGCGGCGCAACAAGTTCCCCAAGCGGGCGACACGCCGCGTCCGCGAACGTTTCAGGTTTCAACTCAGCACCTCGTCGCGACGCTTGCCGAAGGCAGTTACGCGATTGAAATCCGGAGCGATGCGACGGAGGTTTCCGTGCGTGATGGCGCGGCGACGGTGAGCGCGCAGAATAAAACGGTGATGGTGGGGCGCAGTCAGCGCACGCTCGCGCGCCGCAATGCAGCGCCGCTCGCGCCGCTGCCTGCCGCGCAAGATTTGATCGTCAACGGCGATTTCATGGATCCGCGTTCGCGCGGCTGGAACGATCAGATCGAAATTCCCAATCCGCCGGGCGCGCCCGCCGGTCGATTGAACAATGTCACTTTGGACAATCGCGTCGCGCTGCGAATTCAGCGGATGAGTTCGAATCAGACCAGTGCGATCACCGGGATCGTTCAGGAAGTCAAGCGCGAGGTTTCCGACTATCGTTCCGTGCGGCTCGCGGCGGACGTGCGCCTCCAGTATCACAATTTGTCCGGCGGCGGCATTCTCAGTTCCGAGTACCCGCTGATTCTGCGCGTAAAATATCGCGACGTGTACGGCAGCGAAGCGGAATGGGTTCACGGATTTTATTATCAAAATACCACGAACAACCCGACAAACAACGGCGAACCCGTGACGCCCAACGTGTGGATTCCGTACGAAAGCGGCAATCTCTTGGAAGTGCTCAACCCGCGACCGTTCTTCATCACCTCGATTCAGATTTACGCCTCGGGCTGGGATTACGATTCGTACGTCACCGGAATTCGTTTGATCGTCGAATAGTCGCCTGGTCAACTAGTCAATCAGTCAATCGGTGGAGTGAACTGCAGCACACCAGTCGACTAGTTGACTAATTGACTAGCCGACTATTTTTGATTTTGCGCCAAGTTGTGCTAGAATCGCAACCGTGAGCGAGATTGGAATCGTCATCGTCAATTACAACACCCGCGACCGCCTGCGCGATTGTTTGACATCGCTGCAAGCCAGTCGCGGCGTTTCGTTCGTCGTGTTCGTCGTGGACAACGATTCGCCGGACGGCAGCGCGGCGATGGTGCGCGCCGAATTTCCGCAGGTGCCGTTGATCGAAAGCACGATCAACGGCGGCTATGCGTACGCCAACAATCTCGCGCTCCGCGAAATCCTCGCGCTCGATCCCGCGCCGCCGTTCACGCTCCTGCTCAACCCCGACACCGTCCTGCCGCCCGACGCGCTCGCGCAAATGCTCGCATTCTTCGCCGCGCACCCGGACGCCGGCATTGTCGGTCCCAAGTTGGTGATGGCGGACGGCAAACTCGATAACGCGTGCCGCCGCAGTTTCCCCTCGCCCGAACTTTCGATCTATCACGTCCTGGGTTTGGATGATCGCTTTCCCAAGAGCAAACGCTTTGCGCGCTACGAAATGACTTTTCTCGACGAAAACGAAACGACGGAAGTGGATTCAGTCGTCGGCGCGTTTATGATGCTGCGAACCGAAACGCTGCGTCAAGCCGGGCTGCTCGACGAGTCGTATTTCATGTACGGCGAAGACCTCGATCTCGCGCTGCGGATCAAGCAACGCGGTTGGAAAGTGTACTATTATCCCGCTGTCCAAGTTTTGCACTATAAACGCGAAGCGAGCCGCCATTCCGAACGCGCGCCGTACGAATTTTGGCGCGCGGGCTATATCTTTTACAAAAAGCATTACGCGGACAAAACGCCGTTGCCTTTGCGCGCGATGATCGTGTGCGGACTCGCGGTGAAAGGCGGAATGAAACTCGTGCGCGAAATGCTGCGCCCGTTGCCGCCACCGCCCAACGCATCGGAGATTTATTCGTGAAACATTACGCGCAACTCGTTTTCACGATCTCGCTGCTCGGCGTCGATGTCGCGCTGACGTGCCTCGCGTTCGTCCTCGCCTATTTTCTGCGCCCGCGCGAAGCCACGCCGAACCAGGTGATTCCCCCGTTCACCTATTACCTCGGCATGATGGTCTTGAGCGTGATCGCGCTCGTCGCCGTTTTCTTTTTCTACCGGCTGTATCATTTGAATCGCGGCATCACGCGCTTGGACGAATTGTATTCGGTCGCGTCGGCGACTTCGATCAGCATCATCGTCGGGATGGCGTTGACGACATTTGTGTATCGTACCGAAATCGATTATCCGCGTACGATGATCGTCTACTTTTGGGTGAGCGCGATTGTGCTCGTCGGACTGGGACGCGTCGCGCATCATACATTCCGCTCGGCGATGTATCGGCGCGGCTGGGACGAATCGCGTTTGCTCATCGTCGGCGCAGGCGATGCCGGTCAAACGATTCTGGAAAAAATTCGCGTCTCGCCGCAACTCGGTTATCGTCCGGTTGGATTTTTGGATTACGAGCGCGTTGGAGAAATGACGCTGGGGTTGCCGGTGCTGGGCGGCGTGGATCAGTTGGGCGACATCGTGCGCGAGCACAAGATTGACGAAGTGATCATCGCGCTGCCGGAGGCGTCGCACCAGGATTTGCTTTCGATCATTTCGCGCTGTGAGGATGGCCGCGTCAACATCAAGATTTTCCCCGACGTGTTTCAAATCATGGCGGCGGAAGTGAACGTCGGCGATCTGAACGGCTTGCCGCTCTTGACGATGCGCGACATTGCGCTGCGCGGCTGGCGGCTGACCGCGAAACGAATCGTCGACATTGTGTTGAGCGCGATTGTGCTCGTGTTCATTTCGCCGCTGCTGATGCTGATCGCGCTGCTCGTCAAAATCGATTCGCGGGGCCCGGCGTTGTATTGGCAGGAACGCATGGGGTTGGACGCGCGTTCGTTTCCGTGTTTCAAGTTCCGCTCGATGCGCCAAGATGCCGAAGCGGAAACGGGACCGGTATGGGCAACCCGCGACGATCCGCGTCGCACGCGCGCGGGCGCGTTCTTGCGAAAATACTCGCTCGACGAATTGCCGCAATTCATCAACGTTTTTCTGGGGCACATGAGTCTGGTCGGTCCGCGCCCCGAGCGTCCGATGTTCGTGGATCAATTCCGTCAGCAAATTCCGCGTTACATGGAGCGGCATCAATTGAAAGCGGGGATCACCGGTTGGGCGCAGGTGAACGGTTTGCGCGGCGACACGTCGATCTGGGATCGCACCAAGTACGATTTGTATTACATCGAACATTGGTCGCTGTGGCTCGATTTCAAAATTATGATCTTGACCGCGTTGCGCTTTTTGCGCGATCCGGCGGCGATATAAAGGATGAAGGATGAAGGCGGAAGGATGAAGAAACAATCCTTTCCGCCTTCTTATTTCATCCTTCATCCTTCATCCTTTTGCCTTTGTGCGACCGGCGCGAATGAAACGCGATGCGCGCGCGAAACGCCTAGCGTTGCGAGCGCGGCTTGGTGCGCGGCGGTGCCGTATCCTTTGTGTTGCGCGAACGCGTAACCGGGCAACTGCGCGTCCAATTCGATCATCATCCGATCGCGCGTCACTTTGGCGAGGATCGACGCGCACGCAATCGAAAGCGAAATCTGATCGCCGTGAATGATCGCTTTTTGCGGCAAGCGGATCGCGGACAGTTTCACCGCGTCGATCAAGAGCGCGTCTGGCGCAATCGCCAGCGCAACAAGCGCGCGCTGCATCGCCAGCCGCGTCGCCGGGACGATGCCGAGCGCGTCGATCTCGTCGTTCGTCGCGAGTCCGGTCGCGGCGGCAAGCGCGTGCGCGCGAATCGGATCATACAGGGCGTCACGCTGTGCAGGCGAGAGGAGTTTCGAGTCGCGCGCGTGTGCGAGCGCGCGGAGCGCATCGTTCAGCCACCACGTTTTGACGCGGCGAACGCGCGGCAAAATCACCGCGCCCGCGACGACGGGACCCGCCCACGCGCCGCGTCCGGCTTCGTCTACTCCGGCGACACGCGCGAGTCCGCGCGACCAGAAGGCGTGTTCGAATTGGAGAGTGGGGATGATTGGCACGTAACGGATTATACAACGAATTTGGGTTTTGCGGTTATGCGATGTAGGGGCGAAGCATTTTTCGTCGTTCGACTCCGCTTCGCTCCGCTCACGATGCGAAAAATGCTTCGCCCTTACGCGTCTCATCATCGTCCGCGCGCGTCTGCTCCCGCAAAAACGCGACGAGCATTTCGAGCGAGGCGAAACCGCGTCGCTCGCCGGTGTGCGGATCTTCGAGCGAGGCGCGCCAAGCGAATTCATCGTTGTCGCGCACTTGCCACAGACGGAGCATAAACGCGAGATAACGCGGTTCCTGGGTTGTCATCGCAGTTTCCAGTCGTAGACCCTTCGGATCGCCGAGACCCGAAGGGTCTTGTCAAACTCAGCGGGCGGAGGCGAGCAGGGCGATGAATTTCTGGGTCAACTCGGTGGTTCCGTCCTGCCCTCTCCCCGCTCTCGCCATCTGAGGACAGCTCCCCGAAGTGACGATGTTCCCGTCTTGAACGACGCCTTCGCCTTTGTAAATGCCCTTGTTGGGAACGTAATTCTCATATCCGGTTGACTGCGCGAATTGTCTGCCGTCCAAAACACCGGCTTTAGCCAAGAAGAAGACACCGGAAACTTGCGCGGCTATGGGTTTTCCGAGCGTTGCCGCTTTTTTTACAATCTCGACCGTTGCAGGAGCAAATTCATACGAAGCCATGCAGGGCACGATGAAACCGGCATAGTCTTCCACTTTGACGTCCGCCAATTTCATGTCTGGTTTGAGAGTTGCAGTACCTCCGCTGATGAGCTGACCTGATACTGAGGCGACGACTACCGTAAAGCCGGCTTTCTCAAGCGTACTCTTCATCACGCCGACTTCTTTGGTCAGCATGAGTTCCATGCTCTCCGAGGTTTCCCTCGCGAGCAAGAGCACTTTTTTCGGCGGTACCGGTGTTGCGGTCGGCGGCACCGGCGTTGGCGCGGGCGTTGGCGTCGGCGGTGGCGTGGCGCACGCGGCGAGCGCGATGACGCCAAGCGCGAGCGCGCAAATCAAAAAATGTTTCGTTTTCATTTTCTCCTCCGCGCGGACCCTGGGAAGCGCCAACCTTTCGACTACGCTCAACCCAGGCACTTTGCATGACAAGTTATTGGGTTCATTGGGAGTTGCCGTGATTCTTGACATAAGCGGCCGTATCCCATGCGATTTTGCCGCACAAATCGCGCATCAATCGCTCCCAATCACGGCAATTCCCAAAGAGCCAGTTATTGTTTTACAGATCCTCATCGTCCTGGGTGCTTCGTGCGCACAGACATGTACAGATCAAGTCCTCCGATAACGCCAGGACGGTAGGAGGCGAAAAAGAGTGTCATTCCATCGGAAGACATGGCGGAGCGCGCCTCTTCGCCCGTGCTGTTGACTTCCGTCACGTTGACTGGAGTTGACCAGGCATCACGCGTTGACTCTCGCGTCGAAACCCACAGATCCCGTCCCCCGACTCCACCAGGTCGGTTCGATTCGACGAAGATCTCCCGCCCATCATGCCGAAGACTGGGACCTCCGTCTGACTGTGGACTACTGAGTTCGCGAACCAAGACAGCCGGACCGAACGAGCCATCAGTGACACGGGCACTGACATAGATATCGCTGCTGCCAAGCCCACCCGGACGGTTACTCATGAAATAGAGTTCCGGAATCCCTACCTCTTCGTTGTCAAAGTAGTGGGGAGTGTATTCGGACGTCGGGGAGTTGACTCCCGAGCCGAGGTTGACAGGGGGCTGCCAACCAAAGTCGTCATGCGTGTGCGCGCGCCAGGAGACCCAAATGTCATTGCCGCCGAAACCCCCAGGACGATTACTTGCAAAGTACATCCAGTGCCCGTCGCGTGAAAAATTCGGCGTGGAATCGATGGAAGCGGTGTTAATATTCGGGCCCAGGTTGACCGGCGCACCCCAAGGATCGTCCAGTGTGGCGCGCTGGGAGACCCAGATATCGTAACCGCCGAAACCTCCTGGGCGGTCAGACGCGAAGAAAAGACTCAGCCCATTCTTGGAAATCGCCGGAGCAAAATCCCAGGACGCCGAATTGAGCGTTGCGCCGAGGTTGACCGGTGGCGACCATTCCGAATACTTTTGGGCGGCAGTGGGAGAGTACGTCAAGCCCAGCATGACCAAGACGATCAACGTGAGGACAACCCCACGAGTGTTGCGTTTCATAAGTCTCCTTTCTTTCAGTGGAATTGAGTTACAAAAGTGTGTTAGAGGACACCGCGTCAACTTTTTGCGATTGACACCTCCTTTCCGGTTTGACAATACCACACAAACGTAGGGAGATCGTAGGGAATTGAGGAATCTTCGATGTTGCGGTATAATTCAGTTGCTTGTAAGCCAGTTCGCGCTCGACGGGTGCACGCCAAAATTTCGTGCGGCTTCGTTGCGCGCGTCCGCCATCGAATAAATTCGATGTCTCAACGAGATGAAAACACGTTGAAACGTGTTGAGTCTGATCAGCCAATCCGATTTACCCTGGCACCGCCCGCCAGAGCAGGTGTCGGATTTCCACCTCGCTGAGACGCCGAATTCATTCGGCGGCGTTCTTGGAGGAGGTGAGCAATGCCGCATCTCGCGCTTTCCCTGCTGGGAACATTTCGGGCAACCTTGGACGGCGCGCCGATCACGGGCTTTGAATCGGTCAAAGTCCGCGCGCTCCTCGCGTACCTCGCCGTCGAAAACGATCGTCCGCACGCGCGCGAAACGCTGGCGGGCTTGCTCTGGTCCGATTTCCCCAATTCCGACGCGCTGCGCAACTTGCGCCTCGCGCTTTCCAATCTCCGCCAAGCCCTCGGCGATCACCGCGCCGATCCGCCTTTCCTGCTCATCACGCGCGACACGATCCAGTTCAACGCGCAAAGCGATTATGAGTTAGACCTGGAAGGTCTCGGAGACCTTCCAGGTCTTGGCGCATCGCGGGGCAAATTCCTCGACGGTTTCTCCTGCGACAGCGCGCCGTTCGAAGAATGGCTGTTGCTCAAGCGCGAGCAGATCGGTCAGCAGATTTTGCACGCGCTGCGCGATTTGACCGCGCGCGCGGAAGAACGCGGCGATTACGACCGCGCGCAAACCTACGCGCGCCAGCAACTCGAACTTGAACCGTGGGACGAACACGCGCATCAGCAATTGATGTGCGCGCTCGCGTTCGGCGGACAGCGCAGCGTCGCGCTCGCGCAGTACGAAACCTGTCGCCGCGTGTTGAAGCAAGAATTGGATGTCGAGCCATCGCGCGAAACGACCGCGTTGTACGAAAGCATCCGCGACGGCAAACTCAAAGCGCGCGCGCCGACGAACGTGCCGCTGCCGCTCACCAGTTTCATCGGGCGTAAACAAGAAATAGCGGAGATCACGAATCTGTTAAAAGGTGAGGGGATTCATCCTTCCGCCTTCCGCCTTCTGACTTTAACCGGCGCGGGTGGGTGCGGCAAGACGCGACTCGCGCTTCAGATCGCGCAAGACCTCCGAGGTCTTGGAGACCTCGAAGGTCTGAGATTCTCCGACGGCATTTGGTGGGTTGACCTTGCCGCGCTGAACGATCCCGCGCTTGTCACGCAAGCCGTTGCGACAGTGTTCAATCTGAGCGAATCGCCGGGAATGTCGTTGATTGCCGTCCTCACGAATTACTTGCGCGCAAAAGAATTGCTGCTCGTCCTTGACAACTGCGAGCACTTGCTCGGCGCGTGCGCGCACTTGATCGGCACGCTGCTGAGCGCGTGTCCCAGGTTGCGCATCATCGCGACGAGTCGCGAGGTGCTGAATATCAGCGGCGAAACGGTTTGGCGCGTGCCGTCGCTCGCGTCGCCTCCGCTTGAACTTTTGCCGCCGCTCGCGCAACTCCGCCAATTCGATGCGATTCAACTTTTTTCCGCGCGCGCGTTGGCGGTCGCGGCGAATTGGCGACTGGTTGAAAATGCCGCGCCTGCCGCGCAGGTCTGCGCGCGTTTGGACGGCATCCCGCTTGCCATCGAACTGGCTGCCGCACGTCTAAAAGTTCTATCCACGCAAGAAATCGCGGCGCGACTCGATGATCGTTTCAACTTGTTGACCGGCGGCAGTCGGACGGAATTGCCGCGTCACCAAACACTGCGCGCGACGATGGATTGGAGTTACGATCTCTTGTCGGACGCGGAGCGGTCTTTGCTTCGCCGGTTGTCGGTTTTTGCCGGAGGTTTTTCGCTCGAAGCAGTCGAAACAGTGTGCGCCGACTTTCGGTTTTCGATTCCCGATTTGCGATTGAATCACTCCACGGCAATCGAAAATCGAAACCATGTCCTGAGCGAAGCCGCAGGATCGAAAATCGAAAATACAACCATGCTCGATCTGCTCACAGCCCTCATTGACAGATCCCTCGTCGTCGTGGAGCAAAAGGGAAACGACACGCGCTATCGTTTGCTTGAAACCGTTCGGCAGTACGCACGCGAAAAATTCGCGCAAGCGGAGCAAAACGAATCTGAAATTTTTGCTCGGCGGCATCGCGATTGGTTCATTCAACTGGCGGAACAAGCCGAGCCGCACATTCTCGCGAGCGAACAGCTAGAGTGGTGCGAGCGGCTGGAGCGCGACATGGAAAACTTGCGCGCCGCGTTGACGTGGTCGCTCGCGCAAACGGATCCCGATGACGCCGGGATGACACTGCGCCTTGCCAGAGCGCTGGCATGGTTCTGGATCAACCGCGGCTATTGGAATGAGGCGCATACCTGGTTCGAACGCTCTCTGGAGAATCCCATCATCATGTGGGCAAGGGCTGGGGTACTTGTGGGATTAGGCGGCTTGGAATTTTTGATCGGCAATCCGGCGAAAGGCGCGGAGTTGCTTGAAGAGTCGCTCGCGCTATACCGACAATTTGGGGACAAAGAGGGCATTGCCTTCGCGGCAAGTCTAGTGGCTGGATTCGCGCTACGCGACCCGGTACGAGCCAATGCGTTGTTTGAAGAGGCGCACGCGCTCGCGCAGGAATTGAACGTTGAATGGCTTTCGGCGAGAATCTACATTGGGCACGGCATGTCTGCCCATCGGCAAGGCGATCTCGCACGCGCGTCCGCGCTGTACGCGTCCGCGCTCGATCACGCGCGCCGGTCAGGCAATCGGTGGTTCATCGGTAATGCGCTGAAATACTGGGGCGATCTTGCGCTCACGCAAGGCGATGACGATCATGCCGCCGCGCTTTTCACCGAGAGTCTGCAAGTCCGCCGCGAATTGGGCAACAAGAACGGCATGGCGGATGATCTTTTCAATCTGGGGATCATCGCGCTCCACCGTCAAGATGCGCGTCAGGCAAAGACGTTCTACGAACAAGCTCTGGCGCTCCGCCGCGAGATGGGAAATACGCGCGGCATCCTCGAATGTCTGCGCGCGTTCAGCCAAGCGGCGGCAATGGAACAACGTTACGAATACGCCGCGCGATTGCTGAGCGCGGCTGAGCCGTTGCGGGAAATGTTGAATGAAAAAGATCGTCGCGCGTTTGAGGATGAATTTGGCGCGCTGCGCGCGCAACTGGGCGACGCGGCGTTTGACGTCGCGCGGGACGCGGGACGCGCGCTGACGATTGAAGAAGCAATTGAGTACGCGTTGGAAACCTGAACCCGATTGTCATGGTTTGTAGTCAGCGACGCAGCGCAGTTTGCGGAGTCGCGTTGCGTGTCATGGTTTGTAGTCAGCGACGCAGCGCAGTTTGCGGAGTCGCGTTGTCCGCGCGCGCAAGGCGGCTCTCCGCAAAAGAACGCTGCGTGCCTGACTACGAACGAGTGTTGATGGAATATGATCACCAGTCTTACAAACCCCAAAGTCAAACACATCCGCGCGCTCGCGCGCAAAAAGGAACGCTACGCCGCGCGGCAATTCGTGATCGAAGGCGTGCGGCTGATCGAGGAAGCGCTCGCCGCGCGCGTTGTGCCGTCGCTCGTGTTGCACACCGCGAATGTGGAAGACGACGCGCGGACGCGCACGCTCCTCGAACGATTGCGCGCGGCGACGCCCGAAGTGTTCGCGGTGAACGACGCGGTGATGAAAGAAATCACCAGCACGGAAACGCCGCAAGGCATCGTCGCAGTTGTACCGTTTGTTGAATTGCCGATGCCAGCGCCGCCGCAATTCGTTTTGATTCTGGACGCGGTGCGCGATCCCGGCAATGTCGGCACGATTTTGCGTTCGGCGCGCGCGGCAGGCGTGAACGCGGTTTTCTGCGCGCACGGCACGGCTGATCCGCACAACGACAAAGTTGTCCGCGCGGCGATGGGCGCGCATTTTGCCGTACCGCTGCGCGTCGCGGCGTGGGAAATGATCGCGGACGCGTTACGCGATGTCCCGCGCGTCTATCTCGCGGACGCGCGCGGCGAAATTGTCTACACGCGCGCGGATTGGACGCGCCCGGTCGCGCTCATCGTCGGCGGCGAGGCGGAAGGCGCGAGCGACGCCGCCAAAAAAATCGCTACCTCGCGCGTTTCGATTCCAATGCGCGGCGGCGCGGAATCGCTCAACGCGGCGATGGCGGCGACGATCCTCTTGTTTGAAGCAGCACGGTATCAGTCAACAGTGAGCAGTGGTACTGTTGACTGTTGACTGTTCACTGTTCACTGACTTGTGGCATAATTCGCGGTAGACAAGGAAACAAGTAGACCAGTAAACGAATGGGCGCGCCCGATACTTGTCTACCTGTCTACTTTCCCCGGGAGGCACCGATGACCGACTCGTTCGCGCGCTACCGCCCGTACCTGGCAATGCTGATTTTGTTCGTCATCGTACTGATCGGCACGATTTTCTTTTTGCGCCGACCGGAAGCGCCCGCCGCGGTGACGCTCGCGACGGTGACGCCGCGTCCCAGCGCGACTCCGGCGTCGATCATCGTGGATGTGCGCGGCGCGGTGAACAAGCCCGGCGTCTACACACTGCCGGTCGGCAGTCGCGTGCAAGACGCGCTGACGTTTGCGGGCGACGTGATGAGCAACGCGGACACGCGTCCGCTCAATCTCGCGCGGCGGCTCAACGACGGCGAACAGATCTACGTCGCGGTCATCGGCGAAACGCCGCCGACGGTGGTTGCCGCGTCCGGTAAGGGTGTCGCCCCCACCAAGCCACCGGTCGGCAAAATCAACCTCAACACCGCGACGCTCGCCGAACTCGATACCTTGCCGGGCATCGGTCCGTCAATCGCGCAACGGATCCTCGATTACCGCACGCAGAATGGCGATTTCAAGACGATCGAGGATTTGAAAAAAGTGCGCGGCGTCGGCGACGCACTGTTCAATCAGATCAAAGATTTGATCACGGTGCAGTGAAAATGAAACGTGATGCGTCAAGCGGAGGAACTGTGAAACGACAAATCGCGATTCTTGTTTTGGCAATCTTTTTGGTTGCGTGCGCCGCGCCCGCGCCGACGGCGCGACCACCAACTGCCGCGCCTGCCGCCAAACCGACTGAAGCGCCCAAGCCCACTGCCGCGCCGACTCAAGCGGCAGCCGCGACCGCGACTGCGCCGGGCAAATCGCCGCTCAGTCCCGCGAGCAAGTCCAGTCCTGCGCTGACGCCCCAATCGATCAGACTGCAGAACGTCAAGCGAGACAAACAAGCCGACGGCAGCGTCGTCACCAGCGCGAGTGTGACCGCGCCGGAAAACCTGGGTGTCGGACAAATGGAACTCGCGTCGCCGGATGCGATGCTGTTGAGCGAGACGCGCACGATTCGGCTGCGCCTTTCGCCCGCGCCGCAACTCGTCGCGTTGACGCCGGTTGCCGCGCCGGGCAAAACGCCGGACATTCCAAATTTTGTGTACCGCTTTTCCGGCAATGTGCAATTGTATCCGATCATGTACGCCGAACTGCGCGCGCTCACGTTCGACCTCGATCAAAAAGGACCGGTGCGCCGCATCGTCGAATCGAACAAGCCGGTCGAATGGGTATGGGTGGTTCAACCGCGCGCGGCGGGACGACAGGAATTGACGATTGAACTTTCGATCCCGATGATCGTCAACGGCGTCACTACCGAAATGAGCACGCATGTTTTGCAGGATTTGACCGTCGCGATCCAGGTCGCCGCGCAGCCGACGGTACCCGAGCCACTGCCGACAGCCACACCCCGATCCATCACCGACCGCGTCGGCGATTCGATAGTCGAACATTCCGGCGCGCTGCTCGCGTCGATCATTGGCGTCGTCGGCGCGATCCTCGGCGGCATCTTTGCGCTGCTGCGACGCAGAGCGTAAATTGGACAAGCCAATATCAAACCAGCCCAACCGCAAAGAACGCAAAGACCGCGCAGAAAGAAATTTCCTAAACCTTTGCGGGCTTGGCGTTCTTTGCGGTTCAAAATCCATTGAGGCAGAATGAAACCCACACCCCGCGCCCTCCGTAAACTTTTCTCCGATCCTTCGCGCGTCGTCGACGCGCTCTTGATTTTCGTGCCGATTGCGATCGTGCTCGAACTCGCGCACGCGAATCCGACCGCGATTTTTGTCGCGTCCGCGCTCGGCATCGTGCCGCTCGCCGGGTTTCTGGGCGAAGCGACCGACGCGCTCGCGCAGCGCGCCGGTCAGCGCGTCGGCGCGCTGTTGAACGCGACGCTCGGCAACGCCGCGGAACTGATCATCACGATTGTCGCGATTCGCGCCGGGCTGCTCGAAGTCGTCAAAGCGTCGATCACCGGTTCGATCATCGGCAACATTTTGCTCGTGCTCGGTTTGAGTTTGCTGCTCGGCGGGATCAAGCATGGCTTTCAGACGTTCGGACGGCGCGGCGCGTCCGTCAACGTGACGATGATGACGATTGCGATCATCGGCTTGGTGATTCCCGCGATCTTCGCGCAAGCGATCGAGCCGCGCAATCACGACGCGGTCGAGTACCTCAGCATCGGCGTCGCGATTGCGTTGATGCTCGCGTACGTGTTGAGCGTCGTCTTTTCGTTTCGGATGCCGAGCGAGGAAACGCACGCCGCGCCCGGCGCAGTGACCACGACTGAACACGCGGCGTGGGGCGTGAACCGCGCGCTCGCCGTGTTGACGGTGAGCGTGATCGCGATTGCCGCGCTGAGCGAAATTCTCGTCGGCGCGCTGGAGCCGCTGGTGCGCGAGCAAGGTCTGACGGAATTGTTCGTCGGCGTGATCGTCGTGCCGATCATCGGCAACGCGGCGGAACATCTGGTCGCGGTCGAAATGGCAATGAAAAACAAAATGGAACTCGCGCTCGGCATCGCGCTCGGCTCGAGTTTGCAGATCGCGCTCTTCGTCGCGCCGCTGCTCGTGTTCCTCAGTCTCGCCGCCGGGAATCCCATGTCGCTCGTCTTCAATCCATTCGAACTTGCCGCGCTCTTTGCGACGGTGCTGATCGCCGCGTTCATCGCGTTCGACGGCGAATCGAACTGGCTGGAGGGCGCGCAGTTGCTGATCGTCTACGCGATTCTCGCGCTCGCGTTTTTCTTTTTGCCGGTATGAAGTCTTTTCATTCTCTCTCCCGCCGCCTCCACGCCACGTGGCGCGACACCGCGCTCCTCTTGCGCGATTTTCGCGCGCCGTTAATTTTGTTCGCCATTCTGATTATCGGCGGCGGTTGGGCGTACTATAATCTCGCCGCGTACGCAAACGAACCGATCGACAGTCTCGGCGCAGCGGTTTACCTCGCGCTGACGATGGTTTTTTTCCAAGCCGCCGAAGACTTTCCGCACGCGTGGTATCTCCAACTGTTTTATTTTGCGATGCCGCTGCTGGGTCTCAGCGTCCTCGCGCAAGGGCTGACCGATTTCGGCGTGTTGTTGTTCAATCGCAAACAACGCAGCAAGGAGTGGGAAATGGCAGTCGCTTCCACCTTCAATCATCACATCGTTCTCGTCGGTTTAGGGCATCTCGGTTATCGCGTCGTCTCGCAGTTGCACGAACTGAACCAAGAAGTCGTCGTAATCGAAGCCAAGCCGCGCGATGATCTCGTCGCGAATCTGCGCGCGTTCGACATTCCGATTTTGGAAGGCGACGCGACGCGCGAAGCGCTGCTCGACGCGGCGGGAATCAAACACGCGCGCGTCCTCGTGTTGTGTACGCAGAACGACAATTTGAATATGCAGATCGCGGTCAAGGCGCGGAGTCTGAACAAAGACATTCGCGTCATCATGCGGATTTTCGACGACGATTTCGCGCACGCGCTGCAGAAGCAATTCGGTTTCACTGCGCTCAGCGCGACGGGCATGGCAGCGCCGGTCTTTGCGGCGACGGCGGCGGGCATGGACATTTCGCATCCGATCACCGTCGAAGGGCAGGCGCTCTCGCTCGCGCGGATGGACGTTTCGCCGAAAGCGCAACTCGTCGGGTTATCGGTCAGCCAGATCGAACAGCAGTACGATGTGAGCGTCGTCTTGCTGCACAACAGCAACGGACGCGATTTTCATCCGGCGGGCGATCGGCGCATTGCCGCAAACGATATTATCGCGGTGCTCGGCGGACACGCGCAGATCAATCGGCTCGCGCAAGACAACAAGTAATTCTCGATTGCCGCTGAACGAATCGAAAATCGAAAATCCAAAATCGGAAATTCGATGGAGTCGAAATGACAACCACCCTCATCAAAAACGGGCGCATCATCACCGCGACGGAGGATTACGTCGCGGATATTTTTGTCGAAGGCGACCAGATCAAATCCATCGGCGCGGATTTGCCGGGGCAAGCCGACCGGACGATTGACGCGCGCGGCAAGTACGTCATTCCCGGCGGAATCGATCCGCACACGCACATGGAACTGAACGTCGGCGCGGCGATCTCGTCCGACGATTTTGAATCGGGCACGATTGCGGCGGCGCACGGCGGCACGACGACGATCATCGATTTCGTCACGCAGTCGCGCACCGGCGCGATGCACGCTGCGCTCGACGCGTGGCGCGCGCAGGCGGAGAAATCGGTGATTGATTACGGCGTCCACATGATTATCGCGAATCTGCCCGACGATTTGTTGTCGGAGATGGACGCGCTGATCGGCGAAGGGATCACGTCGTTCAAAATGTTCACCGCGTACCCCGACCGCCTGCAACTCGACGACGGGACGATCTTCAAGGCGATGACGCGCGCACACACAAACGGCGCGCTCGTGATGGTGCACGCGGAGAACGGCGCGCTGATTGATTATCACATCGCGAAATTTCTCGCCGAAGGCAAAACCACGCCGAACTATCATCCGCTATCGCGCCCGCACGCGTCGGAAGCGGAAGCGACGCACCGCGTCATCGCGCTTGCGGAACTGGCGGGCGCGCCGGTCTACATCGTTCACGTTTCGTCGCGGTACGCGATGGACGAAATTCGCGCGGCGCGCGAGCGCGGCGTGCGCGCGTTTGGGGAAACATGCCCGCAGTATCTCGCGCTCGCGTCCGAACAGTACGCCGACGGCAGTTTCGACGGCGCGCGTTTCGTCTGCTCGCCGCCGATCCGCGAACGCGCGAATCAAGAACCGCTCTGGCGCGCGCTCGGCGTCGACGTGCTGCAAACCCTCGCGACCGATCACTGTCCGTTCACGACGAAGCAAAAGGAACTCGGGCGCGGCAATTTTACCAAGATTCCCAATGGCGTCCCCGGCGTCGAAAATCGAATGCACATCGCGTATCAGGGCGGCGTCGTGCAGCGCGGCTGGAGCATGAATCGTTTCGTTCAGGTCACCAGCACCGCCGCGGCGAAACTGTTCGGCTTGTTTCCGCGCAAAGGGACGATTGCGGTCGGGAGCGACGCGGACATCGTGCTGTGGGATCCGGCGCGCCCGTACACGATCCGCGCCGCAACGCAATTTACGCGCGTCGATTATAACCCGTACGAGGGAACGACGATTGACGGCTCGCCGTCGCGCGTGATCGCGCGCGGGCGCGTGATTTTTGAGGACGATAAATACTTGGGCAAGCGCGGGCAGGGAGAGTTTTTGAGGCGGGGGACGGGCGCGGTGGCAGTGTGACTGACACCGCGAGGGGCGGCACAATGAAGACATCAAGGATGAAGGAAAGGCAATGAAAGAGCCAATCGAAGGAAGCAACTGGTTCTTTGTGGATGAATCGGGAGACCCGACATTTTATGATCGCAACGGCAACTTGATTATTGGACAACCAGGTTGTTCACCAATTTTGATTCTTGGATTCGCCGAGACGACCGAACCTGCGCCAATGCGCCGTGCGCTTGCCGAATTACATCGCGAGATTGCTGCAGACGAGTATCTCAAAGGTGTTCCGTCGGTCAGCAAAACGAATATCGCGTTCCATGCTAAAGACGATGCGCCTGAAGTGCGCGAGAAGGCGTTCAAATTGATTCGCACACTTGATTTCAAAACACAATTCGTCGTCGCGCGCAAGATTGAGCGTGTTTTCCAGAATACTTTTCACGGCAAAGAATCCAGGTTCTATGAGCATCTCGTGAGTCTGCTTTTCTCAAACGCGGTACATCGTCATACGGAGAATCATATCTATTTTGCCAAGCGGGGTTCGACGACGCGTCAAGCGCCGTTGGCATCGGCGATCCAAATAGGCATCAAGCAATTCGAAGAAAAATATCGAACGACCGTCAACACAAAATGGCGTGTTAGCGCGCAAGTTCCCGATGGGGAACCCTGTTTGCAGATCATTGATTACATGAATTGGGCAGTCTATCGCGCGTTTGTAAAAAGAGAAATGCGATACTATCGTTTTGTCGAGGACAAGATAAGTCTACTCGTGGACTTGTACGACACGGAGAACTATCCGAAGAATTGGTACAACCGCCATAACCCATTTGACATAGAAAAAGCCAGCCCCCTCTAGGCTAGACTTGGGTTCCCAAGCGCACGGCATGAAGCCGACTTTCACCTACAGAGGACTGACTTGATTCTGCGCGTATTATACAACGGTTACCTAATCCTGTCAATGTTTTTTGCGAAAAATGCTATAAAAAACTTCCGACGGCATCAGGCCGTGTCACTAAAGAAAAAACAAAATCGTGGAAGTACGCGGTGAGACCACAGACCTTCCAGGTTTCCACAAGCCTGGAGGGTCTTTCATTTTACACTCATTTTACAGCAAACTCATCCGCGTTTCATTTGCGCGTGCGATAGTGGCAGTGGAAAGAAGGGAGGCAATCACCATGTTCAAGAAAATCTTTTTACTCAACACACTGTTGATCCTTTTTGCGTTGAGCGTGACCGCGTGTCAAGCGATTCCGGATCTCGCGCCGCAACCCGCGCCGGTCGCCGCGCCAACGGACGCGCCGACGCCTGCGACAGCCGCGCCGAGCGCGCCTGTCGCGCCGCCCGCGCAAGCCAAGCCGCAATTACCGGATCGCGGCAAGGTCGAAGGCGCGCTCAAACTCGCCGATTTGTCCGGCGGCGTCGTCGCCGAAAACAAAAACGGCGCGCTCACGCTGCGCCTCGCGCAACGCCAAACCCAGCAAGTGCAGACGAACGCGAGCACGATCGTCGTCGTGCCCGGCAAAGCGAACGCGCAGGTCGCCGATATTCGCGTCGGGGATCGCGTCATCGTCGATTTCGGCGGCGACACGACGAATACGACTGCCGCGTTCCTGCTCGCCTTGCCCGCCGATTACAACGTAGGCAATGTTTTGTTGGGCGCGGTCATGTCGACCCAAGGCGAAACGATCAACGTTCGCACGCGCACCGGGAACGGCCGCGTCGTCACCGGCAGCCAGACGACCTTTGTGAATCTCAGCGACGACAAGCCAACAATCGGCGCGTTCAAGGATTTGAAACAAGGCAACGTCGTCGTCGCGATTGGACAGGACACCAGCGACGCGTTCAACGCGCAGATTATCGTCATCGCCGACAAAGACGCGCGCGCGATTTTGGATCGCAACAGAGGCAATCAACCCGCGCCAACGCCAACGCCAAAACCGGGCGCGTGATCGCAAAGACAAGACAATCCCATTCCCAAAAACCAGGAGGTTGAAATGAAACACAAATCAGTGATCGCCTTGACAGTCGCGCTGAGCGCGGTTTTGCTGATGACCGCAGCCGCCGGGGCAGAACAAGGCGGCGGCACCGGCACGCTGACCGCACAAGGCGACGGCTTGGCAGCGATGCGCGGCAACGGCTCGATCGCGATCAGCGGCTCGGGCGTGCTGACGATTCGCGATCTGGCGGGCGACGCGCAGATCGAGGTGACTGGCGAAGGACACAAACGCGAACCGAACGAGCGTACCGTCGTCTACGCCGGTTTCGACGGCAAGGCGCAGATCAGTGGGAGCAACATCGTCGTGACACTCAAGGGCAAAAACATCAAACTCGAAGCGACCGGCACCGGCAAGTTCTTGCTGCGCGGACACGGCAAGTATCACACTGACAAAGAAGATGGCGAGTGGACGGAACGCGGCAAAGTGATCACGCTGCCGTGAGCGAAGCAGACCTGGAGGGTTTCCCCAAACCTTCCAGGTCTTTGGTGGCACCCACAATGCAAACGACCCGACGCGAATTTCTCAAACAAATCGGCATCGGCGCGGCGTCTCTGGCAAGCGCATGGATGTTGTCAAGTTGCAAGGCGGCAGATTTGCCCGCGCGCGCCGCCCTCACTCCAACATCCAATTTCCAACTTCCGACGGCGACTCTTCCGGCTCCAACGCTCGCACCTCCGCCGATCACCGCGCGTCTCAGCGCGGACGTGAGCCGCGTCGTCGGCGCGTGCGATTCCAAGATGTGGGCGAACATCGGCTTCGACCCGATGTACTCGCACACGGTTTCCCCGGCGACGCAGCCGGTTTGGGATCTGATTCGCACGAACAAATTGTTTCGCTACATCCGCTGCCACAACACGTTCAGCGACGCCGCGCCAAACGCGCGCCCCGATCAAATTTACGGTTGCCGCGTGTACTCGGAAGACGCGACCGGCAAATCGCGCTACAACTTTCAATATCTCGATCAGGTGCTGGATACCTGGACGCGCGCGGGCTTGAAGCCGATCCTCGAAATGGGTTTCATGCCGGACGCGCTCGCGGAAGGCGCGCTCGTCCGCAACTACTCGGGCGGCGCGGTCAACACCCCGCGCGATTACACCAAATGGCGCGAACTGATTCACCAAACGGTCAAGCACCTCCTCGCGCGGTACGGCGCGGACGAAATTCGGACGTGGTACTTTGAAATCTGGAACGAGCCGGACTTGCGAACCTATTTCATCGACGGTCATCAGCCGCCGCTGCCGGGCAAATTCACATCCGAAAGCGTCGCGCGCTTTATGAAGATGTACGATTATTTTGTGGACGGCGCGCTCGCGGCAGATTCACAAATCAAAGTAGGCGGTCCGGGACTGGCGGGCAATAACGAATTTTTCAAACTCTTTCTCGATCACATCACGCGCGGGACGAACGCGGTCACCGGCGCGCGCGGCACGCGCGCGGATTTCATTTCGTGGCACGGCTACGGCGCCAGTCAGAGTTTGCTCGACAACAATCGCAAACGCCGCGCGCTCGTCCGCAGTTATCCTGAACTCGCGCCAGCCGAATTGCACCAGAACGAATGGGGACCCGCGCTGAATCTTACCGACCGGGGACAATCGGCGACCGTTCTCGGCGAATACTACGCCGCGTTTCTATGTCGTTCGATTGACAACAATTTCAACAACGCGGACGCGCGTGTCGATCTAATTTTGCGCTGGGGACAGATGGCGGACGGCTGGCGCGCCCACACGCGGCATTACGGCGAGCAGGTCGTCCCGCTGCCGATTTTCAACGCGTACCTGCTGCTGAACAAACTGGGGCCCGAACGCATCGCGGTCGAGCACGCGCAAGCCGGCGCGAACGTGCGCGCGTTCGCCGCGCGGCGCGGTGCGCCTTCCGCGCAGATCGTCGTCTATCGCCTGGAGGAAAAAAACGAGGACGGCACTGGCGATGCGGTCGGCGTCGAGTTGACGGTGAGCGGATTATCCGGCGCGACGCTGCCGGTCAAACACTATCGAATCGACCGCGAACGCGCGAACGCGTACCGCGCGTGGCTCGCGCTCGGCAGTCCAAAGCAGCCGACGCGCGCGCAGATCGACGAAATCGCCGCGCGCGCCAATCTTGCGCCGGAAACAGAAATCGTGAAAATCGAAAACGGCGCGGCGCGTCTCGCGTTCGGAATTTTGCCGAATGCGATGTCGCTGCTCGCGCTGGGTGAAGAATAAGAAAATACACGACGCGTGCCGCCCGGCATATCTCGATCTCTCGCCGCTGCGCGATGCGTTCAAGCAAGCGACGATGAAATAAATGTAGGGGCGCAATTGAATTGCGCCCCTACGCATTCTAACACGTCACGTGCAAAATCGCGGCGACGCGTTTGCCCGCGCGCGTCAATTCCGCGTACCGTTTCAGCGCGTCACGAATCCGCCGCGTTTCCAGCGTGACGCCGCGCGCCGCTAGCAACGCGCGCACCTCCGCGCGAATCGGCAGTATGCCGAAATGCCCGCAGCCGACGACGAGGATTTCAGGATTGCCGATCAACGCGTGTTCAACTTCTTCAGGACCGAGCGCGGTGTGCCAGCCGCCGTACTTTTTGCTCAACTGTTTCGGCCGCGGCACAATTTCACCGGCAACGGTGACGACATGATCGTTTTCGCACCGCTGTTCGTTCGCGACGAACCAGCCAAAGCCGCATGATTCAAATTTCGGCGCGCTCATTTGTCGTGCAGGGGCAGTTGGAAAAAGTAGAACCACATCTGCCACAGGAAGAACACGAACGCGGCAAACCCGGAAACCGCGTACTCGTTTTGCGGCACGCGGACGCCGGTAAAGTACAGCGCCACCGCGAGCGCGGTGCTGTCGATGATCGCCACGAGCGTGCAGAGGCAAAACGTGATCGTCCACGGCTTGCCTTGCGCGGGAATCGTCTCCGTCCGCCACCGCAGCGCACTCGCCAGTTCGGGAAATTTTTCGACGTAGAAATCTTTGATGCGATTCATCGTTAGCGCGCTGTCGTGCCACGCCTGACGCAGACGCACCAACTTCATCAGCGTAAAAAAGCCGATGAGCGCGAGCAAACCAAACACGATGACGTACACGCCGCGCGGCAGCGTTTGTCCCAAGCCGGCAATGATCGAGCCGACGCCGCCGACGAGCAGCAAGTAGAGATTCAAAATCGTCGCGCGATCATCTTGCGCCTGTTCCGCCGTCGTCTGCGCGTACTCAAATTCCAATTTCAAAATTTCTTCGGGATTCAAATTCATGTTGGACATTCGTGCACCTCACGTTTCACGCATCACGCATCACGTTTCACTTCCCCTGCTACTTGCGCGTTATATTCCGCTTGCTTTTCGCGCGCGACGATGTAATTCATCCCGCCGACTTGGCGCACGAGTCCTTTGAGTTCCATCAGCGCGAGTGTGCTGGAAACAGTCGCGGTGGGCAACTGCGTTTCGCGCGTCAAATCGTCGATGTGGAGTGGATCAGATGACAGATGTTTGAGCAGCGCGGCTTCGGTTTCGTTGGCGGGGAGCGCGGCGCGCACTTCTTGATGTTGTTCGACCATCGTCAAATTCAATTCCTCCAAAATGTCGAGCGCGCACGTGACGAGTTTGGTTTCACCGCGCTGGATCATCCGATTCGCGCCCGCGCTTGTGCGATTGAAAATATTGCCCGGTACTGCGAACGTCTCGCGTCCCTGCTCCAACGCATAGTCAATCGTGATGCGCGCGCCGGTCACTTCGTCGCCTTCGACGATCAGCGCGCCGAGCGACAGTCCGCTGATGATGCGATTGCGCGGCGGGAAATTTCCCGCTTCGGGTTTCGTGCCGAGCGGATAATCGCTGACGAGCGCGCCGTTCTCGACGATTTGCTCCGCGAGTTTTTTGTGTTCCGCCGGGTACACGATGTCCACGCCGCAGCCGAGGACGGCAATCGTTCGCCCCTGCGCGTCGAGCGCGGCGCGATGCGCTTCCGCGTCGATCCCGCGCGCCAGTCCGCTGACAATTGTGACGTGGCTCTGCGCCAACTCGGTGACGATCCGCCGCGTGACTTCGCGACCGTACGGCGTCGCGCGCCGCGTGCCGACAACGGCGACCGCCCAATCGTCGTCCGGCAGAATTTCGCCTTTGACGTACAGGACGAACGGCGCGTTGTCGATTTGTTTCAAGAGGCGCGGGTAGGCGGAGTCGTCCGGCGTGAGCACGCGCACGTGCGCGCGCGCGATTTTTTCGAGTTCGGCGTCGAGGTCAATCGTTTTACGCGTCGTGAGGAGATTTTCCAGCGCGCGCTTGTCGAGTCCCGCCGCGTTGAGGTCGAACGCGTTCGCGCGCCACGCGGTTTCCAAATCGCCAAAGTGATCGAGGAGGCGTTGGACTTTGACGGGACCGATTTGGGGAACGAGGTTGAACGCGATCCAGTAGCGCGGGTCAGTCACGTCGCTATGACTCCTGATAGTGCAATCGTTGGATCGTTGGATGGTTGGATAGTTTGCTGGTCGGTTAGCGACCCAACCAACTATCAAACCAGCAAACTATCCAACTAATCCATCAATCAATTCCACAATCATTTCCCCGCGTTCGAGGTTGATCTCTCTGACGACATCGGGAATCGCGGGGAGCAGAATTTCGCGCGTGCCGTCGGAAACAATATACACATCGTTCGCGCGCGTGTCAAGCACATCGGCGATCGCACCGAGCGTTTGTCCATCGGTCGTCGTGACGCGCAAGCCGATCAGTTGGTAGAGATAGACGCGATTGGCGGGCAGCGGCACGGCGTCTGCGAGCGCGACGTACACGAATTGTTCGCGCAAGCGCGCCGCGGCTTCCGGCGTGTCGATGCCCGCGAGTTTGATCAGCGCGGCGCCGCTGTGCAGACGCGCCGATTCCACCGCAAATAATTTCGCGTCGTCGCCAAGAAAAACCTGGCGGAGCGACGCGAAGCGTTCGGGAAATTCGGTGAGAATTTCGATTTTGAGTTCGCCGCGTACGCCAAAGGGCTTGAGCACGCGACCGATGATCAGATGAGCGGGCTTGTCCATCGAAAAACTCGTAGGACAAATTTGCAAATTTGTCTTACACGATTTCCAAATTCACGCGCTTGCCTTCGCGCGCGGCGGCGACGCGGACGAGCGTGCGGATCGCGTTGGCGATGCGTCCGCTCTTGCCGATCACGCGCCCCATGTCGCCTTGTCCGACGCGCAGTTCCAGCGTGATCGAACTCGAATTCTCGATGACATCTACGGAAACCTGGCTCGGATCTTCGACCAGGTTTTTCGCAATGTATTCGACGAGACCTTGAAGGTCCATGTTGCTCCTGAAAGGCGATTGCGCAACGAGTCAATCAGTAATCGGTCAATCGGTAATCAGTCACCTCATCGTCCGATTACCTAGTTGCCTGATCGCCCGATTGCCTGATTGCCTACGCCGTCGGCGCTTCGGCGGGCTTGTCGGCGGGTTTGGCTTCTTCCGCCGCCGCGGATTTGCTCTTGCGCGCGGTGTGCATTTTGACGTACTTGTCGGTGATGCCGGCGCGTTTCAAGATCGGCCCCAGCGCGTCGGTGGGACGCGCGCCGACGCCGAGCCAGTACTTGGTGCGCTCTTCGTTCAAGACGACGGTTGGCGGATCGGTGCGCGGATCGTAATGACCGATCTTTTCGACGATGCGCCCATCGCGCTTGCTATGTTCTTCTGCGACGACGACGCGATACGCCGCTTGTTTCTTCGCGCCAATGCGCGCAAGACGAATTTTGACGGACATTGAACTCCTTCAGTGTTCAGTATCCAGTCTTCAGTATTCAGTCTGAACACTGAAGACTGGTTCTAGATTACATACCCGGAATTCCCGGAAACATGCCGCGCCCTCTGCCGCTCTTGAGTTGCTGCATCATGCGCTGCATTTGTTTGAATTGACTGACTAGTTGATTGACTTCTTGTACCGACGTGCCGCTGCCCAGCGCGATCCGTTTGCGCCGCGAGCCGTTCAACACTTCGGGACGTACGCGCTCTTCGCGCGTCATCGAACTGATGATCGCTTCGACGCGCTTCATTTGCTTGTCGGTCACGTCGGCGGGCAAATCCTTGGCGACTTGATTCAACCCCGGGACCATTCCCAGAATTTGCGAGAGCGGTCCCATTTTCTTGATCGCCTGCAACTGTTCGAGAAAATCTTCGAACGTGAATTGCGCGCGTAAAAGTTTCTCCGCGGCTTTTTGCGCGGTCTCCTGATCGATGGTCTCTTGCGCTTTTTCGATGAGCGTGAGGACGTCGCCCATGCCCAAAATGCGCGAAGCCAGTCGATCCGGATAAAACGCTTCGAGCGCGTCGGTCTTTTCGCCGACCGCGAGATACTTGATCGGCACGCCGGTCACCGCGCGCACCGAGAGCGCCGCGCCGCCGCGCGCATCGCCGTCGACCTTGGTGAGGATTAACCCGGTCAATCCGACGCGCTTGTTGAATTCGTCCGCGACGCGCACCGCCTCTTGTCCGGTCATCGCGTCCACCACAAGGAGGACTTCTTGCGGCTTGGCTTTGGCTTTGACCTCTTCGAGTTCGCGCATCATCTCGTCGTCAATGTGCAGACGACCGGCGGTGTCGAGCAGGACGACGCTGTACGCGCCGTCGCTCGCGCGCTTGACCGCGTTCGCGCAGATGTTGGGCGGTGGAATCGTATTGCCTTCTGAATGTACGGGAATATCTAATTGCTTGCCGAGCGTTTGCAATTGTTGGATCGCCGCCGGTCGCCGCGTGTCCGCCGCGACGAGCAGCGGCTTTTGCTGATGCTTGCGGAGTTGCAGCGCGAGTTTCGCGGCAGTCGTCGTCTTGCCCGATCCTTGCAGCCCGACGAGCATGACGACGTGCGGCGGCTCGCCGGACAAATCGATCTTCGCCGGTTCGCCGAGCGTTTTGATCAATTCCTCGTTGACGATCTTGACGACCATCTGCGCGGGCGAGAGCGAGCGCATCACCTCTTCGCCGACGGCGCGTTCGCGCACGCGCGCGAGGAACTCTTTGACGACTTTGAAATTAACGTCCGCCTCGAGTAATGCAAGGCGGACCTCCCGCAGCGCGGCGTCCACGTCGGCTTCGGACAATTTGCCCTTGCCGCTCAATTTCTTGAAGACCGCGTTGAGTTTCTCGCTCAGACTATCGAACACAGTGCGCTATTTTAGCGCATAAGCGCGATTTGGTCAAACTTTCCCTAGATCCGTTTCCACGACGCGCCCGTTTTCCAAGATGACGCGGTGCGTGAATAGCCGCTCGTTCACGTGGACGTGGCTGATCAGGAAGATCTGATCGAACGCGCGCGCGATTTCGCCTTCCGTCAGCAAATAAATCAGCGCGTCCGCGCGCTCGTCGTCGAACGAGCCGAGCGGCTCGTCGAGAAAGATGAACGACGGCGCGGTGCCGCGCTCTTGCGGCAGCGTCGCCAGCGCGAACGCGAGTCGCAGCGCGAGCGAGAATTGATCCTTCGTGCCGCCGCTGAAAATATTTTTCTCTTTGAACGCGCCGCCGCTGGAAACGCGCTCGTCCCACACTTGAATCTTGTACGATTCGGGATCGAGTTGCGCGTCGTGGTAGCGGTCGCGCGTCAACGTCGGCAGAATACGGCGCATGTAATCCATCGTCGCAGGCAAAACTTTTTGGACGATCCGCTTGCGCGCGAGCGAAACGATTTCGACGCCGCGCTCGCGCACGAACGACTCGCGCATTTTCGCTTCCCACTCGGCGCGGCACGCGGCGGGTTCGAGCGACGTGCCAGTCAGTCCCAGATCGCGTTCCAGTTGCGCCTGCCGATCGCGCAACGAATGCACGCGCCCGACGAGTTCGCGCTGCCGCACGCGCAGCGTCGCCTCGTCACCCAAGTCGAGCGATGCGAGTTTGGCTTCGAGGTCTTCCAGTTCCTGTAGCGTTGGCGATTCGGACAGCGCGTTCGCTTGTCCGCCCTCCGCCAAGATTTCTTGCGTGCGCGCGACGAGCAATGCCGCGTTCCGCGCGCGCGTCGCGCGTTCGCCTTGCCGCCGCCCCAATTCGCCTTCGAGTTCGCGCGCTTGCTTGACGACCGCTTCGCCGCCGAGATCGTTGTACTCCGCGCGCAACTCTTTGCCAAACGCGTTATAATCTCCAATCTCTAATTTCTGATCCCACGCCGACACGTCGGGTTTCGCCGCGCGCGCTTTGTTGTATGATTCCTGCGCGCGCGTCCACAACTCTTGCGCCTGCTGTTCGCGCCGCGCGATTTCTTGCTGCAACCGCGCGGCGTCGCTCGCGCGGCGTTTCGCTTGCTCGATTTGCGCGTTCGTCTCGTATCCTGCGCGCTGCGCCGCGCCCGCGTCGAGCGCGATGGCTAGCGCATCTGCGCGCGTCTGTAATCGCGTTTGCCACGCCGACGCGAATTGTTCCGCTTTTTGCGCGGCGCGTTCGCAGCGCGCGCGTTCGTCCTGCACGCGCGACGCGTCGGCGATGGCGTTCTGTCTCTGCAATTCGTCTAGTACCGCGCGCGCGCGGAGTAAACGTTCGCGCGCGGCGTCTTGCGCGGCGCGCAGTGCATCCGGCGCAGCCAAGTCGCGCGCGCTGCCAGCGCGCTGTATCTGCGCGTGCTCAAGCGTCTCTGGAACCGCGACGCCAAGTTGGGTCAGGCGCGCTTGCGCATTTTGCAATCGCGCGAGTTGCGCGTCGCTCGCGGAAGCGCGCGCGCGCGCTTCGCCTTCAACTTGTCCCAATTCTTCCGACGCGCGCGCGAGATCGCGCCAGAGCCGCGTCGCGCGCGCGACGAAAAACACGGCAATCAACGCGGCGACTCCGCCCACCGCGAGCGCGATCAGAAACGCGATACCAAGCGCAGTCGGCGCGACAAACGCAAAAGCCAGCGCGACCGCCGCGACCGCGAGCGCGATGACGACGATCAGAATTGCCGCGCCGCCGTACAACTCGAGCCGCAAGCGGCGCGCGATGCGGTCGCGCGCGGTTTGTTTCGCGGCAACCTGGAGCGCGATTTCGCTCGGCGGTAGCGCTTCGCGGCGCGCGGCAATCCAATCGTCCAGTGCCGCGCCGATTTCCTGTTCGCGTACGCGCGCTTGGGCTTGCTCAAACGCGGTCTCTTCGTGCGCGACAGTCGCGCTCAATTCGGCGAGGCGCGTCTGTGCGTCCGCGAGTTGCGCCGCGCGTATCGCGTATCGTTCCCGCGCGGCGCGGAGTTGTTCTAATTGTTGGAGCAGACGCGCGAGGTGACGTAATCCAGAGACTCGAGATTGGAGATTGGAGATTGCATCGGCGGCGCGGCGCGCGTCGGTTTGTTCTTGCTGTAGGCGTTCGATTTCGCGCGTGTTATCCGTGACGCGTTCGACCGCGTCGCGCGCCTCTTTGACGTTGAGCATTGCCTCTTTCAGCGCGTCGAGCCGTTCGATCCGCTGCGCGGTTTCGGCGCGTTGCGCGTCGAGCGCGTGAATCTGCGCATCGAGTTCCTGCACCGCGCGTGTCTCGTTCAGCGCGCCTTGCGCCGCGCCGCGCAGATCAATCAAGCGCAACTGGCTTTCGGTTTTCGCGAGTTCGTTTTCGTGCGGAGGCAGTTCGGCTTGGATCGCCGCAAGGTCGGCGCGCTTTTTCAGACGTTCCAATTCTTGCTTGTCTTCGGCGCGGATTTTCAAATCGCTTTCGACTTGGACGAGCGAATCGAGATTCAGTAGTTTCGCGAGCGATTCTTCGCGCTTGGCGCGATTCAGCCCTTCGAGTTTCTCCAACTTTTTCTGTTCGACGAAACAGGTGTTCAAAAGCGCGTCGCCGTCGAATCCGAGTTCGCCAATCAATCGTTTATTGACGACAGTGTTGCCGCGGATTTCGTCCACCACGTCGCCGCGCGCGATGTCGAGTTCCCAGGTGTTGCTCTTGCCGCGCGCAATCGTCCGGCGAATCGTAAAAACGCGCGTGTCGACCTGTAAGTCCAATTCAACGCGCGCCTTTTCGACGTCGTACCGGATCAGATCGTCCAAACCGCGCGCGCCGCTTTCGGTCGCGAGCGCGCTGCCGAAGAGCGCGAAATACAACGCCTCGAACAGCGTCGACTTGCCCGCTTCGTTTTTCCCTTGCACGAGGACGCGCGCGCGATCGGGAAAGTGCAGTTCGATTTCGGAGAGTTGTTTGAAATTGTGCGCGTAGAGTCGTTTGAGATGAATCATGGTTGGAGCTTGGAGGTTAGAGATTAGAGATTGGACATTCGACGATTCGGATTATAACACAAATTTGCGAAAAATGGCTTTTCATTGGATAATCGCGCCACTATCGCAGAGGAGCATTGCATTGAAACATACCTGGGTTTGGATCGCAATTGGCTTGGGAATTCTGGATTTATTTCTGACGATCACCGTGCATCTGCGCGTGTGGCAGACTTGCGATTGGAACTCGCTCATTGCGACTCAAGCCGCGTTGCCGCGCTGGGTGGACTTGCCGTTCTCGATTCTCAGTTTGATCGGCGCTGCCGAAGTGACGGGGCTGATCTTTCTCGCGCTCGTTTTCTACGCGCGTCCCGCGCGACGTGTGCCGCTGATTCTCGCGTTCGGCGTTGCGACGCTGATCGAATTGATCGGCAAAACGATTGTCAATCAGCCCACGACGCCGGCGTACTTGTTGCGGTACGTCTCGCTCTTTCCGCTTCTCAGCGCGAAGATCAACCCGGGATTTTCATTCCCATCGGGACACGCGCTGCGGACGACGTTCATCATCATCGTGTTGATCGAGATGATCGCGTCCAGTTCGCTGCGCCGCGTGACGAAGAATGGGCTGTACGCTTTCCTATTGGCGTTTGAAGCGGTGATGATCGTCAGCCGCGTCTATCTCGCCGAGCACTGGCTGACCGATGTGATCGGCGGCATAATGCTGGGCGCGGCATTCGCGCTGATCGCGCTGGCGGTCGCCGAATGGAATTCGACGTCTAATCAGGTGGAAACTCGTCCTGAGCGCAATCGAAGGATCCGATGAATCGGATCGAACGTGCGCGCTCAACACGTTTCAACGTGTTTCCACCTTTTTGAGCCGACGGCTTGCAACCGTCGGCGGCTTTGACATCCCCCTTTCGATCGGATAGAATGAACCCGTGAACGCAATACTTTTCGGCGCGCTCGTCGGCGCGCTGTTTGGATATGTGTCGCAGCGTGGTCGCTTTTGAATGTTGTCCGCCTTTTTCGAGGTGATCACCGGTCGTGCGCCGGACACGTTGCGCGCGTACTTGCTCGCGGTGCTTGTGGAAATGCTCGCGGTCAACGCGTTCATCGAATTTGGCGGCGTCGAAATTCCGTACTCGCATTTCTTCGGACTGGCGACCGCGCTCGGCGGATTCGCGCTCGGACTCGGCATGGTGTTGGCGATGGGCTGCGCGGGTTCGGTTTTTTATCGCGCGGGCGAAGGCAAATTCGACTACGTCGTCGTCATCGCCGCGTACGGCTTGAGCGCGTGGCTCACTGCCAATTGGCTCGTCGCGCCGATCCGGCAATTCCTCGGCGGCGAAGGAATTCGCATGGCGTTGCCGCGCGCGCTCGGTTTGGATCGTTGGATCACGATCGCGGTGATTGTGCTGCTCGCGCTCTTGTGGTTCCTCCGCGACCGGCATCGCCTTGCAATGATGGAAAGTTGGAGCTCGCTGCGGACAGGCATCGCGCTCGGCGTCGTCGGCGCGCTCGCGTGGATCACGTCGACGGTGATCGGTCAGCCGTCGGGCTTGGGGACCGTCGAAGGGAGCGCGAACATCGCCGAGTTGATTCTGCGCGCCGATCTGTCCGCGCTCGATTGGCATTTCTTTCTCGTCGTCGCGATTCCGCTTGGATCGTACGTCGCGAGCGTGCGGCGCGGCAAATCGCCCGCGCTGCCGGTGAAATCGAAGCGCATTCCGCAGGCGATGCTCGGCGGCGCGTTCATGGGGGTTGGCGCGACGATTGCGGGCGGCGACAATATTTTTCACGGACTCGCCGGCGTCCCGATTCTCGCGCTGAGCAGCATCGTCGTGATGATTTTTGTTTTTGCGGGCGTGTGGGTGGGAATCAAACTCAAATGGCTTGGAACGTAGCGTGATACGTGATGCGTGTTGCGTGGACGGAGCACGCATCACGCATCACGATCCTGGAGGTTACAATGGCTTATTATCGCGGCAAACGCGGCGGAGAGGCAACACCAACCGTCGATTGGGACGATGTGTTTCGCCGCCAGCCGCCAAATCTGCGCCGACCGGTCTTGTTCGTCACGGCGTTCTTTTTGCTCTGGCTGATCTTTTCGATTGCGCCGCGCCTGTACACCGATTATCGTTGGTTCGAGGAAGTCGGGTACACGTCGGTCTTTACGACGGAATGGAGCGCGCGCCTCGCGATCTTTTTCGGCGCGGCAATCGTGTTTTTCGTTTTCTATCTGATCAACATCGCGATGGCGCGCCGCCTCACGCCGCGCGTCACCGATGAATCGTCGCGCTGGGCGCAGGTTGCCGCGTTCGCGGGCAAGTCAATCACGTTCTTGCTCGCCGCGGCGGGCTTGTTCCTCGCGTTCATCGTCGGCGCGCTCGCGCAAAACAATTGGCTCACGTTCTTGCGCTACGCCAGCGCCGCGCCGTTCGGCGTGAGCGATCCGATCTTCAATCAAGACGTCGCGTTCTATGTTTTCACGCTGCCCGTCTACCGTTTTCTTGTTAGTTGGGGCGGCGGCGCGATCGTTCTCGCCGCGCTCGCGACGGGCGCGACGTACTTGATGGGACTCGGGCGCATCCAGTGGACGAACGCGGTCAAAGCGCATTTGTCGTTTCTCGGTTTTCTGTTTCTGCTGATCAACGCGTGGAGTTACCAACTCGACAAGTACGAACTCGTTTACTCGGCGCGCGGCGTCGTCTTTGGCGCGAGTTATACCGACGTGAACGCGCAAATCCCCGCGTACAACGTTCTCTCGATTCTCGCCGCCGCGCTCGCGGTGCTGCTGCTCGTCAACGTGTTCGTCCGCGCGCTCAAAGCGATCGGGCTGGCGGTTGCGTTATGGATTCTCGCGGCGGTCGTGTTGAGCGAATTCTATCCTGGGTTCGTGCAGAATTTCGAAGTCAAGCCGAACGAATTTTCAAAGGAAGAGCCGTACATCAAATACAACATCGCGCTGACGCGCCAGGCGTACGCGCTCGACGCGATTCAGGACGCGCCGTACCCCGCCGACGACGCGCCGTCGCCCGCCGACATTCAGCGCAACGCGGACACGGTCAACAACATTCGCCTGCAAGATTATCGTCCGCTCTTGCAAACGTACAATCAAATTCAATCGATCCGCACGTATTACGATTTCAGTGACGTGGACATCGACCGTTACACCATCGACGGCAAATATCGCCAGGTGATGATCAGCGCGCGCGAACTCGCGACGCAAAAATTGTCGGACAAGGCGCAAACCTGGGTCAACCTGCATCTTGTTTACACGCACGGCTACGGCGTCGCGGTCAGTCCCGTCAACGAATTCACGCCCGACGGTTTGCCGAGTCTGCTCGTCAAAGATATTCCGCCGACTGGATCGATCCCGGTGACGCGTCCGCAAATTTATTTCGGCGAAGAGACGACGAGTTACGTCTTCGTCAAGACGCGCGAAAAAGAATTCGATTACCCCAAGGGCGACGAAAACGCGTTCACAATGTACGAAGGGACGGGCGGCGTGCCTGTTGCATCGTACTGGGATCGCTTGATGTTCTCGCTGCGCTTTGGCGACATGAATATTTTGCTCACCGACGCGCTCACGGGCGACAGCCGCGTGATGTTCAATCGTCAGATTCAGACGCGCGTCAAACGCATCGCGCCGTTCTTGACGCTCGACAATGATCCGTACCCCGTGATCGCCGACGGCAAAATCGTGTGGATTCAGGACGCGTACACGACGACGGAGCGCTTTCCGTACAGCGAGCCGTCGAGAAATAACCTGAACTACATTCGCAACTCGGTGAAAATCGCGATTGATGCGTACGACGGCGCGACGACGTTTTACATTGCGGAACCCGATGAGCCGATCCTGAAAGCGTATCGCGCGATCTTCCCCGCGCTCTTCAAAGCGATGGAGCAGTTGCCCGCGTCGCTGCGCGATCATCTGCGCTATCCCGAAGGACTTTTTTCGACGCAGGCGGCAATGTATCAGACATATCACATGCAAGACCCGCTCGTCTTTTACAACAAGGAAGACTTGTGGACGGTGCCGAACGAATCGGCGGGCGGTCAGCCGAACGCGATGGAGCCGTACTATGTGATCATGCGTTTGCCCGGCGATCCAAAGGAAGAGTTTATGCTGATGCTGCCGTTCACGCCTGCGAAACGCCAGAACATGGTCGCGTGGATGTCGGCGAAGAGCGACGGTGCGGATTACGGCAAGCGGCTCGTCTATCGTTTTCCGAAAGACAAACTCGTTTACGGTCCCGAACAAATTCACGCGCGCTTGAATCAAGACCCCGTGATCTCGTCGCAACTGACGCTGCTCAATCAGCGCGGCAGCCGCATCGTGTGGGGCAACTTGCTCGTCATCCCGATTGAGAAATCGCTGCTGTACATCCAGCCGATGTACTTGCTCGCGGAACAGTCGCAGATTCCGCAACTCAAGCGCGTCGTCGTCGCAACGTCGAACAATATCGCGATGGAAGCGACGCTCGGCGACGCGCTCGCGCGCGTTTTCGGCGCAAGCACCGCGCCCGTCGTGACATCGCCAACGACGACAACCACCGGCGCGCCGACGACGAGCGCGCCGACCAGCGCGAACGTCAACGCGCTGATCAAAGAGGCGAACGATCACTACACGCGCGCGCAAGACGCGCTCAAGACGAGCGATTGGGCGACGTACGGGAAAGAGATGCAGGCGTTACAACAAACGCTGGATCAATTGATGAAAGCGACGGGGCAGAAGTAGTCAATCAGTCAACTGGTCAATTGGTCAATCAGTGGGTCGAGAGGTGCAGAACTTTTCGACCCATTTCGTTTGACGGCGCGGTGATTTTCTTGTAGAATCGGGGCAACAGTGAGAATGCCCTATGAGTCCTCGCGTATTCAAAGCGTACGATATTCCATATCCCGCATCGGCGTACACTTTTCCACGCGAAGCACTGATCCACCGCGTCCAATTTGAACGCGACTACATCCGCGTCGAATTGACCGACGGACGAATACTTTCCATTCCATTGAGGTGGATTCCAACTCTGCACAATGCCGAACCCGCCGAGCGCGAAAAATACGAGATCAGCCAGGATCGCAAGATGATCGTGTGGGACCCTACAAGTACGGGCGATTGATGCTGCGCGCAGGGGCGGTTTACGACGCGGGACATGTGGGAGGGTGACTACGATGCACCGTTGTCGTTGAATCATCGAAATTATGTCCAAGCCAAGCCAGCGAATTTCCCAGACCCGTCGGGGAGGCGCACGAGTGGCATAGGTAATGACAAAATCTGGGCGGGACTCAATAACGATTACAGTGGTTGGCATCTGATCGCAGAAGGCTTGAACGAAGACGGGCAAGAATGTCAGCAAAACTGGAACAAGGGAGAGGCAGCTTGGCAACGTGGCGACGATGGGCGAGCAATTGCTTGGCGTTCTGGCTTTACCAGCGCAGTAGTGCGTGCCGCAGAATGGGTCAATGACAACAATCGGGACTGGGATATTCCTCCACAATCGCGACGATGAGTTTGGCGAGTAGCGCGGTGCGCGGCACAATCGAATTCGCGTCGATGAATTCTTCGAGCGCGTTGTGCCCTCTGCCGCCGACAGGACCCAAGCCATCGAGCGTCGGCGCGCCGAGCGCCGCGGTGTAGTTGCCATCTGAGCCGCCGCCGGTCGCGACATCTTCGATCTCAAATCCAAGTTCGCGCGCGGCGCGCTTTGCCAATTCGACGAGGCGCGCGGTCGCTTCCGTTTTTTCCATCGGCGGATTGCTGATGCCGCCGCCCAACTCTGCCGTCGTCCCCGGCACGACAGCGCGCGCGAGAATTTCGCGCATCGCTTGTTCCAGCGGCGCGGCGTCCGCCGCGCGCAAAATTCGCACGTCCACGTCCGCGCTCGCGGATTCCGCGACGACATTCGTCTTCGTGCCGCCGCGCATGACGCCGACATTCACCGTCAAGCCCGGTCGAAAACCGTTCAACGCTTGAAACGCGATGACGTGCTGCGCGAGCGCGAGGTTCGCGTTCGCGCCCTTCTCCGGCTCGACTCCGGCGTGCGCCGCCTTGCCGCGCACCGTGATCGTGTAATGCCCGACGCCTTTGCGCGCGCTCACAATCGCGCCGCTCTCGCGCGCCGATTCGAGGACGAGCGCGGCAGTCGCGCCGCGCACGAATTCGGGATAAAGCGTGCGCGAGATCGGCGAGCCGACTTCTTCTTCGCTGTTGCAGAACAAACCGATCTCGGCAAAGTTGTCGAAACCGGATTGGACAATCGCGCGCGCGGCGTACAAGCCGCTCAACAATCCCGATTTCATATCGTTGACGCCGGGACCCTTGAGGCGCGAGCCCAGTTTGTGGAACGGGAGTTGCGCGGCGGTGCCGTCGGAATAAACTGTGTCCATGTGTCCGACCATCACGACGCGCGCGCGCCCTCGTCCTTTCCATCGCGCGTACACCATATCGCCAAACTTGTCTTGCGGAAAATCGACGACCTCCGCGCCGAACGCGCGCGTGCGTTCGCGCATGACGCGCGCGACCGCGTCCACGCCGGCTTTGTTGTGCGTGCCGCAATCGGTGTTGACGAGCGTTTCGAGATCGCGGAGATAGTCGGGAAGCATCGCGGCGATGCTGGCTTGAAAATCAGTCATGGGTTTACTCCAAGGGTAAGGGCGAAGCATTTTTCTGATCCTTCGCCTTCGCGACACTCCGCTCAGGATGAAAAATGCTTCGCCCCTACAACACGATCGAAAATCTGCAATTCTCTGTGGGCCCGGCTGGATTCGAACCAGCAACCCACGCCTTATGAGGGCGCTGCTCTGCCATTGAGCTACGGGCCCCGGCGGAAAAAGATGAAAGAGGAAAGATGATAGATGAAAGACGCATTCCCTTTCATCTTTCACCTCTCATCTATCCTCTTTTCCGTCAGAGCGGGAGACCGGGTTCGAACCGGCAACGTCCACCTTGGAAGGGTGGCATTCTGCCATTGAATTACTCCCGCGCAATTAAATGTATCGAGTCGGGGCGAATGGACTTGAACCATCGACCTCAGCGTCCCGAACGCTGCGCGCTACCAACTGCGCTACGCCCCGTTTGCGAAACGCATTATACACCGATTCGCGGATTTTGCAAAACGCGCTTTTAGTGGTACCTGCAACGCGAATGGCAACTGCAGAGAACACAGAGAAAAAACCATAACCCCTGCGCTCTCTGCGCCTCTGCGGCAGAATTTAGAAGCCGCGATTGACAGCGCGCGTAATCCGGCTAGAATGACGCGCGGAGGTAAATGATGAGCCAACGCGCGAATTATTTGAACGAGGTCGGCATGTTGAATCGCACGCCGCGCAGCGGATTTGCGTTTCTCGGTTCCGGCGCGCAATCGGTCGCCGAGCATATCCATCGCATGATGCACATCGCGTTCGTGCTGGCGCGCCTGAGCGACGAAAAAGTTGACGAACTGCGCCTGCTGCACCTCGTTCTCTTTCACGATCTGCCGGAAGCGCGCACGAGCGATCACAATTACGTGAATCGCCGGTACGTGATCGAGGACATGGAAAAAGTTTTGGACGATGGCGCGCGCGAATGGGTCAACGGCGACGAAATTGTCGCGTTGATTCGTGAATTCGAAGCCGGTGAAACACCCGAAGCGCGCCTCGCCAAAGACGCCGATCAACTCGAATTGCTGTTGATGCTCAAACAGCAAGCCGATCTCGGCAAGCCGCACGTGGACGAATGGATCACACCGCTGCTCGCGCGCTTGAAAAGCGCGCCGGGCAAACGGCTCGCGGACGAGATTCTCGCGACGCGCTGGGACGCGTGGTGGTTCGACGACAAACGCGATCCGCATTGGGTCGAGGGGAAAAAACGCTGAGCCGAGTTTGACACGCGCGGCGATTTGTCTATAATGGGCATGCAGCCAAGCGATGCCCCGGTGGCGGAATTGGCATACGCGGCAGTTTGAGGGGCTGTGTCCTTACGGACGTGAGAGTTCAAGTCTCTCCCGGGGCACCAAAACAAAACACTCGGTTCAACACCGAGTGTTTTTGTTTGCGCTACCCCGACTGTTTATTTCTTCTATTTCCCGGCACTGCTCACTGTCCTGCCAGCGCGATCACTTCAATCTCGACGCGCGCGTCTTTGGGCAGCCGCGCCACTTGCACTGTCGAACGCGCCGGAGGATTCGACGGAAAAAATTCCGCGTACACCGCGTTCATCTTTTGAAATTCGTTCATGTCGAGCAAAAAGACGGTCGTCTTGACGACGCGGCTGAGCGAAGTGCCGGCGGCTTCCAACACCGCCGCAAGATTTTGCAGCGTGCGCCGCGTCTCCGCTTCGATGCCGCCGCTGACGAGATTGCCGGTCGCGGGATCGAGCGCGGCTTGTCCCGCACAAAATACGAACTCGCCCACGCGAATCGCTTGCGAGTACGGACCGATCGCTTTGGGCGCGTGGTCGGTGTGAATGACTTGACGATCCATAATCCTCCTTTTCTCTAATTCCAAATGAACGACCGCGTCATGCTCGGCGCGCTGATCGGCGCGCGATTGAGCGAGGCGAACGGATCGAGTCCGTCGACGCGGACGATGGTGACGTACCATTTGACGACGCGCGCGTCCGGCGCCAAGTCGTTGCGCCAATCCGTCCGAACCGTCCAGCGCGTCTCTTTGGTATAATGCCGATACTCCCCGGGGGTATTGCCGCGCGCAGAATAAGTTAGTTTGATTTCGTACCACTCATTTTCGCGCAAGCCGCCGGTCGACGCCGGCAACCACTCCAACAAAATATTCGCGTCCGCGCCAGCGTACACCGTCGTGTTTGCCGGCGCGAGCAATTGCGGCACTGGATAAAAACCGGGGAGCAAGGTCGGCGTCGTGGTGATCGCGGGCGTCGCGGTCTTCGCGCCGCGCTTGGTCGGCGTCGGCGAAAAGCGCGACGTTGGCGTTGCTGTGGGCGTCGCGGTCGGCGTCGGCGTCGGCGGAATCGGCGACGCGATCACATACATGACTTGTACGATTTTTGTCGGCACGACGGCGGGCGGATTCAGATTCAACGCGCGCACGAGCGTATTCGTCGCAAACACGCGAAAAATGATCCAGCCAACGCAAATCAGCAGCACGACGCCGACGAAAATCGCGGCGAGGCGCGGGATGATCGGCGGAATGCGATCGGCGCGCGGGTTGCCCTGGCAGCGTGGACACACCGCGGCGTCCGCTGGGATGCGACTGCCGCAGCGTTTACAACGAATGCGCGTCCGATGCGGCAGCAATTCGAAACCGCAGGCGGGGCAAGTCGTCGCCGCCGCGCTGATGCGTTTGGCGCAATTGGGGCAGCGCGGCGCGTCGTCCTTTAGGCGAGCAGATTCATCCAGGTGAGGCAAGTGAATTTCAGGTAGGGGCGAAGCATCCTTCGACTGTCGCTCAGGATGCTTCGCCCATACAAATCAAGGCGCTGGCAAAATCGGTTGACCGGCGATCAAGCGCGCAACGTCAAAGTACGAAATGATCAACATCAAGCCCAGCAAAATCGCCAGCCCGACGAGATGCACCAGTCCTTCTTTTTGCGGATCGATTTTCTTGCCGCCGCGCAGCCATTCGAGCGCGACGAAAACGAGGCGTCCGCCGTCGAGCGCGGGAAAGGGCAACAGATTGACAATCGCCAGGTTGAGACTGAGCAACGCCAGCAACTGCAACAGCGCGATCGGTCCGCCGCGCTGCGCGACTTCGCCGGTGAATTGATAGATGCCGACGGGACCGACGAACGCGTTCGCGGGCGCGGTGCCGGCGAACAACTGCTGAAACATCATCGGGATCGCGGCGACGACCGTCCACATATCCTGCGCCGCTTTCGCCGGCGCGTCGAGCGGCGACATTTGCAGATTCAGACCCAGCGCCGCGTCTTTGGGATCGAGCGACGCGGGAATTGACACGACGATTGGATCGCTCAACTCGCTGCCGCGCTGGACGCGCCATTCGATTTTCCAACCCAGATGCGCTTGCGTGAATTGCTCCAATTCGTTCTGATCGCGCAAGGGACGCTGCGAATCGACGAAGAACAACAACACGTCGCCCGCGCGCACGCCCACCTTATCCGCCACCGAACCAGACGCGACGGAGGTAACGCGAATTCCGACCCAGCCGTCGAGTCGAATGCCCAAGGGACCTTCGTTTGCCGGTGGATTCGCGCGCGGCACAACCTTGATCGAATCCTGCGTTTGATTCTTGTGAACGACTGCGAGCGTCACTTCGCGTCCGGCGCTATCGCGGATGATTTGGCGGAACGTCGGATAATCGTGCTTGATCTCGCGTCCATTCACCGCAACGATCGTATCGCCGGCGCGCAACCCAACGAGCGCGGCAGGCGAGTCCGGCATAACATCGCTGATCGTCGTCGTTTGCACGGTCGCGTACGGCGGCGTGAGAAATGTCGCCAGGGTAAAGACGAGCAACGCGAGGATGAAATTCATCGTCACTCCCGCGAGCAGAATCGGGACGCGAATCCCAGGTTTCGCGCTGGCGAAACCGCCGGGCACCGCCGGGTCTTCTTCGCCGAGCAAGCGCACGAATCCGCCGAGCGGAATCGCGTTCAGCGTGTATTCGGTGCCGCGATCCAGGTTTTGCACCGGGCTGGTGAGCATCTGACCCTGGTTTTCCGCATCGATCACTTGAATGTTGGTCAACACCGCGCGCCCGTTTTGCATCGCGGTCTTGTAGATCACGTGCGAACCGACGGTGAGATTTTGCGGGAGTTGAAACTGGCGCGGGATGAAAATGCGTTTGCCCTGAATTTCGATCCAGCCGGAACCTTTCCAGAATCGCCACACGCGCGGCGGAAAACCAAAACCAAATTCGAGAACGGGAATGCCCAAACGTTTGGCGACGCCAAAGTGACCCAGTTCATGCACGAAAACCAGGACACCCAGGATCGCCGCAAAGATGAGCAGATTGATCCCATTTGAAACAAGTATATTCACGGAACTTCCTTTCGAGGCAAGCGGAGCGTGCGAAGATATTATACACGCGCGGGGGAAATGTGGCAAGCGGGGAACATGAAACGCGATGCGTGATGCGTGATGCGTGTTGCGTAATGCGTGAACGGAACACGGAACACGCAACGCGCAACACGTATCGCGTCAGAAGAGGTGTTCTTCGATGAGTCGCGCCGCGCCGCCCGGCGCGTTGACGATCACTTGCTGCACGTCGGAGATTTCGCGCGCGCGCGCGGCGACTTGGTCGGCGTCTTGCGCTTCGCAAATCAAATGTACGTTCGGTCCCGCGTCGAGCGTAAAGTACACCGCGAGTCCGTCGGCGCGCCAGCGCTGCGCGGCTTGAATCACGCGCACCATGCCGGGCGACCAATAGTAAATCGGCGGCGCGCTCGTCATCGCGATCAAGTGCAATTCGACCGCGTCTTCTTCGATGGCTGGACCCAGCGCGGCGAGATCGCGCGCAAAGAGCGCGCGCCGCACGCGCGCGAGACGCGCCGGCAACGCGTTGACGCGTTCGGCGAGGAAATGGCTGGACGCGGCGGCAGCGTGCCCATCGGTCGAGCCGACCTTTTTTTCTTCGGTGCTGACAAGCGCGATCACGTCGCGCAGATCCCAAAACGATGGCGGTGCGATACTGACGGCGTACGAGTTCGCGTTCTCTGAACCCGCGAGCCATTCGACAAAGCCGCCGGGGATCGAGCGGCACGCGGAGCCGGAACCTTGTCGCGCGAGGATCGAAAGTTCGCGCTCCGGCAGTTCCAGTCCAGCGGCGCGCGTCGCGGCAAGCGACAGCGCGGCAAACGCGCTCGCGCTGGAGGCGATGCCCGCGCCCATCGGAAAATTGTTGCGCGATTCCACCCGCACGCGCGTCTCGATTTTCGCCAGCGCACGCACGCGGCCGAGGTGTGCGATCACGCGCGCGCGTTGCGCGGCGTTTGCTGGCGCGTCGCCGATGACAATTTCGTCGTCGTTCAGCGCGGCATCGAACGCGACGGTCGTCGTCGTCGTCGCGTGATCGAGGTTCATCGAGATCGAGTTGTTGAGCGGGATGCGGAGCGCGGCGTCGCGGTTGCCCCAGTACTTGATGAAGGCGATATTCGAACAACTGATACAAGTGGCTTTGTGTGCCGACATTTGTTCCTCGTCACCTTGTTGTTTTCTTGTGACACCAGTATACCATACACATTTGACACAGACAATCAGCCATCACGCGCGCAGCGTGGGCAGCGTAAAAGTGAAGATCGTTCCGCGACCTGGTTCGCTCGCGACTTGAATCTTGCCCCCGTGCGCCTCGACCCACTGCTTCGCAATCGCCAAGCCCAATCCCGCGCCGCCTCCTGAGCGAGAGCCGAAGGAGGCGCGCGTGCGCGATTTGTCGGCGCGATAGAATCGCTCGAAGACGAACGGTAAATCCTCCGCCGCGATGCCGATGCCCGTGTCGGCTACCGCGACTTGGACCCAATTGCCCAACGCGCGCGCGGTTATCTCGACGCGTCCACCCGCAGGCGTGAACGAAATCGCGTTGGTGAGCAAGTTCCGCAGCACCTGACCGATTCGCTCCGAGTCCACGTCCACGCGCAAATCGGATGGGACGGCGATGTTTAGCGCGATGTCCTTTGCGCGCGCTTGGTCGGCAAGCGCGCGCGCCGCGCGTTCCACGATTCCCGATAACGCGACGGTCTGCCGATCCAAATCGACCTGCCCTGCTTCCGCGAGCGAAAGTTCCTGCAAATCATTGACGAGACGTTTGAGGAGCAACCCCTCTTCGTACGCCGAATCGAGAAACGCAGGATTCGGCTCGGCGACGCCATCGCGCAGCGCCTCAAGCGAACCCAGGACACTCGTGAGCGGTGTCCGCAGTTCGTGCGCGACATCCGCGACGAGATTGCGGCGCAATTGATCGGTGCGCGCCAAACTTGATGCCATCGTGTTGAACGCGTCGCCCAGTTCGCCGATCTCGTCCGACGACGCGACCTTGACGCGTTGGCTCAGATCGCCGTGCGCCATCCGCGTTGCCGCGACGGTGAGCGCGCGCACGGGCGCACTGATTCGGCGCGCGATCACGAAACTCAACACCGCCGCGACGACACTCGCGGCGAGTCCCGCCAAAACGATCCCGCGGAACGTCGCGCGCATAAAATCGCTGTTCAATTGCGCGCCTGCGGACGACTGGCTCAGGTACATTCGCCCGACGACTTGACCTGCCACGTGAATATCCATTTGCGTATCGCCCGAATCAGGCGTGAACGTCTGCCCGATCAGCGTGTTCCCCGAATCCACGACGACGATATTCTCCAAGTCCACGACCACGAAGCGCTCCGACATCCAACCCAGGTTGTTCCCGATCAGATTCTGCGCGCCCGCCCACGATTGGTTTTGCGCGTAATATTGCGCCAGCATCATCGCGAGCGGGCGCCGCTGCATCCGCCCGCTGTGCGCGACAAACGCGCCGAACTCGGTCGCGGTGCTTTGCGTGCTGACGCCTGCGATGACGACAAGCGCGACGAGAAAAACCGCGATGAACGCTCCCAGCAATCGCCACTGCAAACTAAGTTTCATCGTCGCGCCTCCTGAATTTGTAGCCGACGCCGAAAACAGTTTGGATGTAGCGCGGATTCTGCGGATCGGTTTCGATTTTGCGCCGAATATTTTTGATATGCACATCCACCGAACGTTCATAGCCCTCGTACGCTTCGCCAAACACGTGATCGAGAATTTGTGCGCGCGACCAAGCGCGTCCTGGCGAACGCGCGAAAAAACTGAGCAATTCGAATTCGGCGGCAGTCAACTCCACCAGCCGCGTTCCCAAGCGCACTTCGTGCGCGAGAAAATCAATCGTCAAGTCGCCAATCGTGATCGCCTCGGTCGGTTGGTCGTTGTTCGCGTAGGTGCGCCGCAGAACCGCGCGCACGCGCGCGACCAGTTCGCGGAAATTGCACGGCTTGGTGACATAGTCGTCCGCGCCCAATTCCAGTCCGACCAGTTTATCGGAGTCTTCGGCGCGCGCGGTCAGCATGATGATCGGCACGGACGACTCGGCGCGCAGCGCGCGGCACACATCGCGTCCGTCCATTTCGGGCAAGAGGAGATCGAGGACGATAAGCGCGGGACGCTCGCGGCGCGCGAGATCGAGCGCGCTGCGCCCATCGTACGCCGCGACGACGCGATAGCCGTCCTTCTCCAGATACATTTTGACGAGGTCTACGATCTTGCGATCATCGTCCACGACGAGGATTTTTTTATTCGGTAAAGCCATTCGCTCAACTCGTTATCCAAAACCATTATATCCCGTGTGAGTCACGGAGCAAAAAGCCGCCGTCGTTTCAAAACGACGGCTCAACGAGACGGAAACTCGATACAATCGAGTTGACGCGAAGCGAATCGGTTTCCAACCGATTTCCACCTCGCTGAGACGCCGAATTCTATGACTCTGTTGGCGAACTCCATCGGGCGTTACAAACGCCCGTCTAAGATAGGTCGAAACTCGATGAATCGAGTTGGGCAATCGGTTTCAACCGATTTTCACCTTGCTGAGACGCCGATTTCCAATCGGCGGCGAGTTCGCCAACAGAGTCATTCTATTCGGCGTTCTGTCCCTACCTGGCTTTTCTCTGCAAGAGTGCAAGCAAATAGTCTACATTCGCCACGCTGCTGCTCGCGCCGCCCATTTGCGCCTGGCGCGTCGCGCGCTCGGCGGGGCTGAGCGATTGCCCCTGACCTGGTGTCATGCCACTTGCTACGGTAACCCCAAGCATCTGATAGAACGCCTGCATGTCGGCTTGAACCAACTGCATCGCTCGGATCGCTTTGATCTGCTCCGCCGTCATCGCCGCCAGAATTTGATTGTTCACAGCGTCCATCTCGGCTTGCGATGCCGTGCCGCTGACCGTGAGTGACTTGGACGCTTGCCACAATGGAATCAGTTTCGCGGCTTGCTCTTTGGTCACCGCGGGACCATTCCCTTCTTCCAGTCGAACCGTGCCAATCAACAGTTGACCGCGCGCGTTCAGCGCGTTCGGGTAACTGGTGTCCAAGCCAGAAACCTGGGCGGAGGTCGCGGGCGCGGCGCTGCCGCAAGCCGCCAAGACCGCGCTCAGTCCCGCCAAAACCGTTGTTACGAAAACGCGTTGGTAGTTCATCGAAATCCTCCTTTGAAAATGCGACCGCCGACGACAGACCGCCGACCGCCATCCACTCTGTCACTTTAGTCCGCGAATCTCGCGAATCTTCGAGACTGTAGCATGTCCACCGATTCACTCACCGCAGAGGCGCAGAGAGCGCAGAGTTTTCGATTTTTCTCTGCGTCTCTGTGTTCTCTGCGGTAGCAATGCTACACTGTCGAATCTTCGCGGATTTTTCTGTTTTCCATTCGCGTTACACTTGCCCTGGCGGGAACGCAAGTGCCAGGGTTCGCGTGATTCGCGGGTAATTATTTTTACTCGTGCCGCAACGCTTCAATCGGATCCAGGTTCGCGGCTTTGGTCGCGGGGAAATAGCCGAAGAAGATGCCGACGACTGCCGATGCGGCGAAGGCAAGTCCCAACGACCACGGGATGAGGACTGTTCGCATCGCGCCCGTCTCATCGAACAGCCACGCGCCGCCGATGCCTGCCAGCACTCCGACCAGCCCGCCGAACAGCGACAGCATCAGCGCTTCCAGCAGAAACTGCCTCCGCACGTCCTGGGGACGCGCGCCGATGGATACGCGCACGCCGATCTCGCGCGTCCGCTCAGTCACTGAGACGAGCATGATATTCATGATGCCGATGCCCCCGACAAGCAACGATACCGCCGCGACCCAAGCCAACAGCGTGCGAAAAGTTTCGGTCGTCGCTTGCTGGGTTTTGATAATGTCTTCCTGGGTCTGGACGATGAAATCAGGATTGCCGAGCGTGACGCCGTGTCGTTGCGCCAGAATGGATTTGATTTGACCCAGCGCGCTATCCAGCGTTTCGCGGCTCGTCGCCTGAACGAAAACGGTCCGCAGGCGATTGTTCATCATCGGATTCGTGAGAAACCGCTGATACAGCACGGTCAGTGGAATGTAGACGCGGTCGTCATAGTCCGTGTCTGCCACTTTGCCTTTCGGCGCCATCACGCCGAGCACCGTCAGGCGCGTCGTGCCGAGCACGATTTCTTGGTCCACGGGACTCACATCTCCAAAGAGATCTTGCGCGACCTTGGAACCGAGGACGACGACTTTGCTTTTGCGATCCAGGTCGGCTTGCGTGAAAAAGCGCCCCACGCCCAAAGGCGCTTCGCGCACCAAGGGAAAATCAGGCGTCGTGCCAAGAGTCGGCGCGGTGAAACTGACGTTGCCCCACTTGATCAACTGATCCGCGACGATTTGTTCCGCCGCCACACCCTTGATGCCCTTGACGCTTTGCGCGAGCGCCAGCACATCGTCGTAGACCAGGGTCGGTGGACGACCTGGTATTCCGCGCGTCGGCGTGATGATGATCAAGTCAGCGCCCAGCGCGTTGATCTGATCGGCAATCGCGGCTTCCGCGCCCGCGCTGATCGCGATCATCAGGATGACCGCGGCGACGCCGATAATGACGCCGAGTGTCGTCAGGAACGAACGCAACTTGTTGAGGACGAGCCCTTCCCACGCCAAGCCAATCGCTTCGATCAAAGTCATACGGCGATCTCCTTGCGCTTTTTGCCATTGTGTCCATCTGAAAAAATCTTGCCATCTTTCATGTGAATGATGCGCCCCGCGTGGTTCGCAATATCCGACTCGTGCGTCACCATGACGATGGTGACGCCTTGCCGATTCAGTGATTCCAAAATTCCCATGATCTCTTCACTCGATTTGCTGTCCAGGTTTCCCGTCGGCTCATCTGCCAGGAGCAGCGACGGGTGATTGACGAGCGCGCGCGCGATCGCGACGCGCTGTTGCTGCCCGCCCGAAAGTTGATTCGGGCGATGATGCGCACGCTCCCCCAGTCCAACCGATTCCAGCGCGGCGATGCATGCGTCTTCGCGCGCCTCCGCGCTGATTCGATTCTCGACGCGGTAGCGGATCGGCAGCATCACGTTTTGCAGCGCGGTCAAACGCGGCAGGAGATTGAAACTCTGAAAGATGAAACCGATCCGCCGATTCCGCAGATCGGCGAGTTCTTCCACCTCCATCTCGCCGACATCTTCGCCTTCCAGCAGGTAGCATCCTTCGGTCGGACGATCCAACGCGCCCAGCACATTCATCAACGTAGATTTGCCCGAACCCGAATGTCCCATGATCGCGACGAATTCCCCGCGTGCAATGTCGAGCGATACGCCATCCAGCGCGCGCAGCGGCACTTCGCCCGTGTCGTAAATTTTGACGAGTTGTTCGACTCGAATGATTGGATCCATCGCTTTGCTCTACTTGGTGTTCAGCCCAATGTCATTGCGAGGACCGTTTTTGTCCGAAGCAATCCCCAAGCCGCAGTTTGGAGATTGCTTCGTCGCATCCTTCGACTCCGCAGCAGAAAACGCTGCTCCGCTCAGGACGCTCCTCGCAATGACACCTGAGCGGCTTTACTTGGTGGCGATTGTGCCAGTGCTTACGGTCTCACCCAGTTGCAACCCGCTTTTGATCTCGACGAGCGATGTGCCCTTCAAACCGATCTCGACGGGGCGCAGCGACAATTGCTGCTTCTCATCCACGACGAACACCGCGTATTGACTCGCGCCCATCGGGCGCACCGCGTCCACAGGCACTGTGAGCACCTGCATCGCCGCGGCGGCGGTCACTTTGGCGCTGCCGTTCATTCCAACCTTTAGCGACGGTGCGGGATTCTTCAGTTCGGCAATCGCATACAACGTCGAGACACCATTGACCATGACGATGGCTGGGCTTATCTCCACGATGGCCCCTTGCGATGTCTGATCAGGCAACGCATCGAAGGTCACATCCACAGGGTATCCGAGCGCGGCTTTGCTCGCGTCGGTTTCGTCAATCGCGATTTGCACCCAGGATTTGCTCACGTCTATCAGAGTCATAACAGGCGCGGTGCCGACGACTTGCCCTGCCGCCGCTTTGAGATCAGAGACGATGCCATCGAACGGCGCGAGCAGCGTCGCCTCGGCGAGGCGCTGCTTCGCCAAATCGCGCGCGGCGCGCGCGGCAGCCACGTTCGCCTGTTGCTGCGCGATGTCGTCGTCCGTCGGCGTCAAACGCGCGAGCGCGTCTTTGGCTTGCGTGATCTGCGCCTGCGCGGCTTGCAACTGCGCGTTCGTCGGACTCAGTTTCGCGTTGTACGCCGCAACCGCTTTTTGGTACGCCAGCGTCGCGTTCTGCAATTGCAACGATTGCGACGTCATGCCGATGCTCGGATTCAACGCGCCGCCGATCTTGTCGTACGCGGCTTGCGCTTGATCGAGCGCGGCTTTTGCCATCGCGACATCGCTCTGCGCGATCGCGACATCGTTTGGATCGGGGTGCAAAAGTTTATCGTACGCCGCGTTCGCCGAGTTCAGATTCGCTTGCGCGGCGGCAAGCGCGGAAGACGTGCCGCCTTTGCGGAGCTGACTCAATTTCGATTCGGCGAGCGCGAGATTCGCGTCGGCTTGCGCGAGTTGCAATTCCAACTGCGCGGCGTCCAGTTTCGCCAGCGTCTGCCCGACTCTGACCGCGTCGCCTTGCCGCACCAATACTTGGACGACTTGTCCACCTGATCGAAATCCCAGCCCCGCTTCGGTCATGGGGATCAAACTGGCTGTGCCAGTCGCCGTGATCGTGATGTCGCCTTTCTTGACCTTGGCGGTTTTGAGCGTGTTTGTAGTTGCGGCTTTAGCCGCATTTTGCGGAACGACTGTTTGGTAATACCAGGTGCCGCCTAACATCGCGAGCATAACGATCGCGAGTGCGACAATCCAGATCGCGCGAGAGGATTTGCGTTTAGAGCGAGCCATGCGAATTCTCCAGGTGAGGTTTTGCGTCTGTTCTTCGACCCTAACATAGCACGGGCTTGTAAGGATTTGATGAGGTTGGAATGGGGATTTGGTGTAGAGGACGTAGCAAATCGGAAGGGATCCGTCGCCCGTCCTCACCGGCTTGGCAGTTCTCTTTCTAGTGCTCTGGAAAAATTTCGAAACGCACCACGTCCGCGCGGAACCCTGCTTGCGGAAGAAAAAAATGGTTCGTCGCCAAATGGTTGACGGGAGCGAATAAATCCGTATAATATTGGCATACGAATTCGCATCGCGCCAGTTTTGATTTGCTTCAAAGGAGAAGCGAAAATGCCAGAAACAAAACGCGCCCCAAGGTTTGCCGAGTCACGCAATCCTTTGGGCGCGTTTGCTGTTTAGCAGGAGCACGCCATGTCCCCCAACAATGTCACTCCCATTCGTTTCGACGATCGAGTCGCGATTGTGACCGGCGCGGGCGGCGGGCTGGGTCGCGCGTACGCGCGCGCGCTCGCCGAACGCGGCGCGCGCGTCGTCGTCAACGATCTTGGCTGCGCGCGCGATGGCGCGGGCGACGCGCGCGATTCGGCGGACACTGTCGTCGCGGAAATTCGCGCCGCCGGAGGGCAAGCCGTCGCGAACTACGATTCGGTCGCCACGCCGGAAGGCGGCGCGCAAATCGTGCAAACCGCGCTGCAAGCGTTTGGACGCGTCGACATTTTGATCAACAACGCCGGCATCATTCGCGACAAGACCTTTCCCAAAATGACGCCGGAGATGTGGCAGCAAGTCGTCGCGGCGCATTTGAACGGCGCGTACCACGTCACGCACCCGACATTCCTCACGATGCGCGATCAAAATTACGGGCGCATCGTCTTCACGACGTCGTCGGCGGGACTCTTCGGCAATTTTGGACAGACGAACTACGGCGCGGCAAAGATGGGTCTCGTCGGCTTTATGCATTGCTTGAAATTGGAGGGCGAACGCTACAATATCAATGTCAACTGCGTCGCGCCGCTCGCGTTCACGCGCATCAACGCCGAAATCATTCCCGAAAATTTGCAGGCGTCGCTCAAGCCGGAGTACGTCGCGCCACTCGTGTTGTACTTGTGCGCGCGCGAATGTTCCGTCAGCGGCAACATCTACAACGCGGCGATGGGATATTTCAGCCGCACCGCGCTCGTGACCAGCCCGACGGTGCAAATCAGCGCGCCGGGAAAAATTCCAACGGTCGAAGAAATTCACCGACACTGGAATTCGATTGACGCAGTGGGCGATCAAGTTTTCAACGATGCGGTCAGCGCGTTGTTTGCAATGACGCCGTCAGAGCGAAACGAGGAGAGTGGATAGGAAATGTTTTTGCGACAGTCGGCGGTCTGCTGTCGGCGGTCGTGTTTTCAAGGAGGAGGAGCCAATGGAGGCATCATTTCCCAAACCCTGGGTCAGGTTCTACGAACCCGGCGTACCCGAAACCGTGGAGATTCCGTCGCACACACTCCACGAATCGCTGACGATGGCTACCGCAAAGTATCCGACGAGTACTGCGATCATCTTCTTCGACAAAAAGATGACGTGGCGCGAACTCGACGCGGCGGTCACGCGCTTTGCGGCGGCGCTGCAAGGACTCGGCATCAAACGCGGCGACCGCGTCATGCTGTACATGCCGAACACGCCGCATTTCGTCATCGCATTTTACGGCGTGCTGCGCGCGGGCGGCATCGTCGTTCCGGCGAATCCGCAGTACGTTCCGCGCGAACTGGCGTACCAGGCGAACGACAGCGGCGCGGAGACGATTGTCGCGCTCACAATGTCGTGGAAGACGATCAAGGAAGCGCGCAGTCAAACGCCCTTCAAGCGCGTGATCCTCGGCAACATCAAAGAATATTTTCCGCCGCTGCTTAAATTCTTATTCACCGTTGCGAAAGAAAAGAAAGACGGACATCGTCCCGATTTACGCGGCGAGCCGGGCATTTACGATTTCCAATCGCTGCTGCAAAATGATCGTACGCTCGCGCCAATCCAAGTCGCGCAAAACGACATCGCGGTGCTGGGCTACACCGGCGGCACGACCGGCGTGTCGAAAGGTGCGATGCTCAGCCATCGCAACCTGGTCGCGCAAGCCGCGATCACGCTCGCGTGGTTCCCCGCGAAAGAACCGGGCAAAGATGTGTTTATGGGCGCGCTGCCACTCTTCCACAGTTTCGGTTTGACGTGCGTGATGAACACCGGCGTACACAACGGCGCGGCGATGGTGCTCGTGCCGAATCCGCGCGATTTGCCCAGCGTGCTGACCGCCGCGCACAAACATCGCCCCACGATTTTTGCCGGCGTGCCGACGATGTACGCGGCGATCAACAATCGTCCCGATTTGAAAAAGTACGATCTGACTTCGATCAAAAGTTGCACGAGCGGCGCGGCGGCGCTCCCGCTCGAAGTGCAGACCGTTTTCGAGCGCATCACCGGCGGCAAGTTGGTTGAGGGGTACGGGCTCACCGAAACGTGTTCGCCCACGCACATCAATCCTTTGTCCGGCACGCGTAAAATCGGGACGATTGGTGTACCACTGCCGAACACGCTCTCCAAAATTGTCGACGCCGAAACCGGCAAAGATTGTCCCAGCGGCGAAATCGGCGAGATCGCGATCCAAAGTCCGCAAGTGATGTTGGGTTATTGGAACAAGCCCGACGAAACCGCGAAGGTGCTGCTCGACGGAAAATGGTTTTTGACCGGCGATCTGGGGAAAATGGACGAGGACGGTTTCTTCACCGTCGTGGATCGCAAAAAAGATATGTTCATCGTCGGCGGATTCAACGTCTACCCGCGCGAAATCGAAGAAGTGCTGTACCAACATCCCAAGGTGCTGGAAGCCGCCGCCATCGGCATTCCTGATCTCGCGCGCGGGGAAAATATCAAGGCGTACGTCGTACTCAAGCCGGGCGAGACGACGACGGCGGAGGAGATTATCGCGTATTGCCGGGAGAACCTCACGCGCTACAAAGTGCCGCGCGAAGTGGAATTTCGCGACGCGCTGCCCAAAACGATGGTGGGCAAAATTCTGCGCCGCGCGCTGCGCGATGAAGAGTTAGCGAAGAAGGTGAGTTGAAATCAAGAAACCAGGTTTCCGCCGAAGGCGAGAAACCTGGTTTCTCAATTTATTCCAGGTTGTCGACGCGTTCGCGCTGACGGTGCTCGACCGACGCGAAGGTGAGATAGCACACCAACACGAACGCGGCGAACAGAAACGTAAAGCCGAACGCGCCGGGATTCTGAACCGGATGCGCGAGCCGCGCGACGATATCCGCGATCACGCTGCGCGGTCGCAAGAACATGTCCCACGAATTCCAATTGAGAAAACGCCCCAGGTAAATTCCAAAACCGCACGCGCCAATCGCGCCGAACGCGAACAACCAGCCGATGACACGCCCGCAATAATCGCGCACGACGTTCTGCATCGCGTTGAGCGACGCGACTGCGAGGAACAAGCCCGTCCACGCGAACGAGGCAAGCATCGTGATGTCGTACCACAGCGGAATCGGTTTGCGCTCGCCGACCCAGTCGAGATGCCACAGATCGGTGACGATGTACGGCGCGTTCGGCAGAAACAACAACCACAGCGCGCTCGGCAGGAGCAGCAGCCACCAACGGCGCGGAAAGCGTTCGTGCAATAGCGCGATCAGCAGACTACACCCGTACGGAATCCACGCGAGAAACAAATTCCACACGAGAAAACGATACGCGCTGCTGTGACTGAGATAGACGCGTCCCGCAAAAATCGCGACCGCGAGCAGACTCGACAGGACGAGCGGATACAACAAGTGGTTGACGCAAAAGCGATGGCTGCGACGGAGCAGGCGGACAAGATTGGACATTCAAACCTCCTGAAAGTCAAAAGTACCAAGTCGAAAGTAAAAAGTATGTCGGTAAGATTATAGCGGAAACGCCCCAGATCGCCAAGAGTACTTTTCACTTTGGATTTGCGACTCGTCACTTGAACGTCATAATCGCCGAGGGGTTGCTCGTCTCATGCGCGATGGTGATACCTTCCGTCATTAATTGCTGTCCGCTACATCGCGCTGATAACGCGCGATCACTCGATTCGATTTGATAAACTGTTTGCGGATCGAGTCCCTTGAGAATTACTTTCCGATCACCGAACGCGTCCGCACCCTGAAAGAAAAAGATGACGCCGCGCCGCGACCCAGGATTGTAGAACTCGACCGCGTCCGGCTCGCGCGGCGGGCGCAAATTCGGCGGCGCGATCAGATCGGCTTGCGGCAGCAAGCGATAGACGCGGCTCGCGCGCAGAATCGGACGCAACGATTTGTAGCGCGCGATTTCTTCCCGGATGATCGCGCGTTGCTCTGGCGACAAAACGCTCAACGTCACCGACACGCCGAACGCGCCCATCATCCGACTGCGTAACCACGCGCGCAACACGCCCGGCTCCGCTTGACCGATGTGTTCCCAGTACGATTCGACGAGCCACGCATTCAGGTACTCCGGCGGAAACGGATAACTCGCGCCTGCGACGTAATAGCGCACGCGATAACTCGGCTCGGTGTCGTCGGCGAGCCATTGAACGTGTGTGCGGCGCAGCAAGCCGTAATCCATCCGATGTCCGCCGCTCGCGCAATTTTCGATCACCAACTTGGGAAACTGCTGGCGCAAATAATCGAGCACCTCGTACAAGCCGCGCGTGTACGCGTACTCGGCGTCGCGCGTTTCGTTCGGCGGATCGCACGACACCCACGCGTTGTTGTCCCACTTGAGCCAATCTACGCGATACTCGCGGATCACGCGCGCGAGCGTTTGCTTCATCCATTCGCGCGCGTCGCGGTTGCCAAGACAAATCCGCGCGTGCGGCGGCAGATCGGGCGACGGCGCGTCAAACGATGTGCGCGGCGAGAGCCACGCGTGCGGAATTTCTGTCCCAGGTCCCGCGTATTTCAAATCGACGCGCTCGGGTTCGACCCACAAGCCAAACTTCAACCCTTTGCGATGCACGTAATCGGAAAACGCGGCGAGTCCGCTTGGAAATTTGTCGCGATTCTCGCGCCACGTTCCCAAACCAAAACTGAAATCGGCGTTGAGCGGTGATCCTTCGTACCAACCCGCGTCGACGCAAAACGCTTCCAGCCCCAACTCCGCCGCGAGATCGACCTCGCGTTTGAGCGCAGTCTCGTCGAGGTTGACGAAACTCATGAACCAGGTATTGAAATGCGCGTACGGAAAATTCGCCGGGCGCGATGGCATCAGGTATTGTCGCGCGAACGCGCGCATCGTATTCGCCGCGTCGTCGAGATCGCCGTTGAAAAATCCGATGAACCGGTGCGGCGTCTCGAACGATTCGCCCGGCGCAAGTTCGCGCGCGATGTCGCCGACCATCGCAAAGAGCGACGTCGTTCCATTCGCGCGGCTCGCGCGCATCCACCATGCGCCCGACCATTCGACCGCGCCGACAATCCCTTCTTGCAAGTCCGGCGCAGCCAGCGCGAACCAGCCAATATTTTCTTCGGACGAGCGCCGCGTCGAAAACACATCCTGCGTCACGTCGTCGGAGATTTCGCGCGTCTGCAATTTCAGCGCGGCGACGCGCGGCGTATCGCCAAGATTTTCGGGCGGGACATCTACGCCGTGAACCCAATGCAAGCGCAAATTTTCCGCCGACGGTTTGAACGCCCACCAGAAATCGTTGACCGCGGTCAACGCGGCAAGCGTCACATTCCCGGCGTTTTCGACAATCGCCCACTGTTCGATGACACTCGCGCCCGGGAACGCGACGTTGTAGAAATGAAACCGCACGTCATTGCGCGCAAGCGTAATCCGTAATTCAACGGCGCGATTTTTCAACTTGCGCGTTTTGTGTTCGACCAGCGTCCACTCTTCCGCCAACGCTGTGATCGTTTCGCCGCCGGGCACGATCAGAAACGCGGCATTGTCACTTGCGGGATCGAGCCACGCGCGTTCGGTTTGCGGATTGCGAAAATCGCGCAGACGCAAACCCTTGCCCGGCTCAAATTGCATCCGGCGATAAATCCTGTCCGTCGCAATTCCCCACGCGCGTGCGGACGCGTCGTACGCGATGAAAGCATCTTTGGATTTGGCAATGATTTTGAATGCCATGATTGCCCTTTCGTAGGACAAGTTTTCAGAACTTGTCCCTGACGGACAAATTCTGGAAATTTGCCCCACGGTACGACGTTTTTCTGTCTTCGCGCGGTTAGCTCGTAGGACAAGTTTTCAGAACTTGTCCCTGACGGACAAATTCTGGAAATGTGTCCCACGGTACGGCGACTTTCAGTCTGCGCGCGGTTAGCTCGTGGGACAAGTTTTCAGAACTTGTCTCTGACGGACAAATTCTGGAAATTTGTCCCACGGTACGGCGACATTCTGCCCTCGCGCGGTTAGCTCGTAGGACAAGTTTTCAGAACTTGTCCATCCGGCAGTACGACCACTTCCAATTCTCGGGGCGTGCGACTAAACCGGCGTGGACAGGATTGTTCAACACGTACGCCACAATGCGGTTGAACTCTGCCTCATCGCGCACAACATGGTCGTAGTTTTCATGTTGCCAGAATTCGCCTTCACGCCCTAGGATTTCGTTGGCGTTTAGAGCCGTGTACCGTTTGAGCGAATGCATGATGCCACCAATCGCGTGATATTTGCCTTCGCTGATTTGCAACGGAGTGCAAACCAGGTGAGCATGATTCGGCATCACGCAAAAGGCGTCAAGTAGGTATTTTGCGTGATCAAGATGATGCAAACTATTGCAGACCAATTCGGCGACACGTCCATCTCTTAGCCACCGGGGGCCACTTTGCGCTGAATCGAGCACCTTGTCCCACTTGCCAAAAAGACGGCGATGCTCTTCATCCGAGCGGCGATTTCGTTCATCGGGATCAGTAATCTTCGCGAGGCGTTTCTCCACCTGCTCGCGCTCATCTTCGAGCAATTGGAGTACCTCGATAGGGATCGACCCTGACAAGCGGCAAGTGACGAACAATGTCGCACCCGGCGGCTGAATATGCGGCAAGTGCCGGCGATAGGATACCTTGTAATCCAAATTGCCCATCGCACCCTCTAGGGGACAAGTTCTGGAAACTTGTCCTACGTGGGACAAATTTCCAGAATCTGTCGATCGGGGGCAAGTTCTGAAAACTTGTCCTACGACACTACGGCGCTTGCCACACGCGTCCGTCGCGCGCGATCATCCGATCGGCGGCAACGGGTCCCCACGCGCCCGCCGCGTAGTTTGGAAATTCCGGCGGCGGCAACTGCGCCCAGCGTTCGAGGATCGGCGTGACGAGCGACCATGCGACTTCCACGGCATCGTTGCGATTGAACAACGTCGAGTCGCCGCGCATCGCGTCGAGCAACAGCGTTTCGTACGCTTCGCCCGGCGCTGCGCCAAACGACGTCGCGTAACCAAAGTCCATTCGCACATTGCTCAACTGGATCGCTTGTCCCGGTCGCTTTGCCGCAAACTCCCAATAAATTCCTTCGTCCGGTTGGATCCGCAAAGCGATCACATTCGGTTCGATGCCGCTCACCACGTCGCGCGAAAACAAGGGATGCGGGACCGGCTTGAACTGGATGCGAATTTGAGTTGCGCGTTTCGGCAGGCGTTTGCCGGTGCGGAGATAAAACGGCACGCCCGCCCACCGCCAATTTTCGATCACAAGTTTGAGCACGACGTACGTTTCCGTGTTCGAATCCTTCGCAACGCGCGGCTCGTCGCGATACGCGATCATCCCTTGCCCCGCCGCGTATTGACCGCGCGCGACCACGTCGTCTACGTCGTGATCGCAGAGTGGACAAATCGCGCGCAGCACTTTGACTTTTTCATCATGCACCGCCGTCGCGTCGAACGAGACCGGCGCTTCCATCGCCGTCAGCGCGACCAGTTGGAGCAAGTGCGACTGCACCATATCGCGCAGCGCGCCCGCGCCGTCGTAATATCCGCCGCGATTTTCCACGCCGACGGTTTCCGCCGCGGTGATTTGCGCGTGATCCACGTAATTGCGATTCCACAGCGGCTCGAGGATCGTATTGGCGAAACGAAACGCAAAAATATTTTGCACCGTCTCTTTGCCGAGATAATGATCGATGCGATAAATCTGCGCCTCGTCGAAAACCGCGCGCAGTTGCCGATTCAGTTCGCACGCGCTCGTCAAATCGCTGCCGAACGGTTTTTCGACGATAAGACGTTCCCACGCGCCGCCGAGTTCCGCGAGATTCGCCGCGCCCAATCGCTCGGCGATCAACGCGTAATACTCCGGCGCGGTCGCGAGATAAAACAGCCGATTGCCTTGCGTGCCGCGCGCCGCGTCGAGTTCGTTCAAACGCTGCGCGAGCCGCGCGTAGCCATCGGCAGAATCGAACTCGGCTTGATGATAACAAATCATCTGCGCGAATTTTTCCCAGCGATCCGACGCGCTGTCCGGTTTGGCGCGCGCGAACTGCTGCACGCTCGCGCGCAGATCCGCGCGGAACGCGTCGTCCGATTGCTCGCGCCGCGCGAATCCGACAACGCAAAATTGCGCGGGCAGTCGGTTCTCGCAAAACAGATCGAACAACGCAGGCACGAGTTTGCGCCGCGTCAGATCGCCGGTCGCGCCGAAGATGACGAGGATGTTTGGCGGCGGGACGCGCGGCGCGGTAAGACCGACGCGGAGAGGCGGTATAGCAGATTGATCTGTCATCAATCGTTATCCTGCGTACCCGCACACTCCCACGCGCGGCGAATTGACGACCGGCAGGAAATAGTCCTCGCCACATTCATGCTCCGCCGCGTGTTCCTCACAGAGCCAGCCCTCGGGACCTTCGTACATACATTGGGTGCACACGTGTGTGGCAGGTTTGCCGCACTCGCCGCAAGGAATATCCGGCGGATCATTCCGCGCGAGTACTCGCACCGATTTCAGCGCGCCTTGCCGCTCAGAAACAACTTTGAGCGCGAGTTCGGTCGTGGAGCCAAAATCGTACTCGTGCGCAAATCTCATTCCGGGTTCAAGTACGCCGTCCAATTTCGCGGACATACTTCGCGGTTTCCTGCCCGACCAAGGATCCGGTTCGGGAGTAACGTCGTAGGTTTCTCCCGCAATATTGAACGCGCTCAAATGCCCGCAACATTCGAGCCAGGTATCGCGCAGAAAACCGTCGAGTGTTTTCAATGACGCGTCGGCTGGGATTTCGACATGCAGCCAGTACTCCGGTGCGCCACGTCCTTCGATTTGAAGATGCAAAATTCGCCGCTGTCCCGTCTCGCGTCCGGCGTGTTCTTGCTTGCACTTGGCAAGGTGTCGCGTCATCGCTTGCTTGCTGAATGACTCGCCGCATAGATTACATTTGCCTTGCGAAGATTGTCGTGGCATGTTTTCCTCCTAACGTTTCACGCCTCACGCTTTGCGTTTCTTCACGCTCAACGCGCGCTTCACTTCCACCGCCACCGCGCGCAACGTCGCGCCGCGTTTCAAATGCACGCGCAGCGCGCGCCGTCCGCGCGTCGCCAACGCTTGCCAATCGCCCGCCGCCTGCGCGCAAATCAACTTGCCGAACGAGTACGCTTCGCCGGGGATCGGCGCGTCCGCCGCTCCGTCGGCGGTGATTTGCAACGCGAGAATGTTGTTCGCGCCGCCTTTGTGCAGTTGCCCAGTTGAGTGCAAAAAGCGCGGACCAAAACCGACCGTCGTCGCGATTTTCAGCGCGTCGCGCGCCGCAACGCGCATCGTTTTGAGCGCGGCGCGATGGCTCGGCGCGTTCTGCACGTACGCCATCACCGCGAGATAATCGTTCGGCTGCGCCAGCGCAAAGAACGCGCGCAACGCGTCGCTCAAATTTTCCGCCGCGAGCTTTTCCGTCGCGTACACCGCAAACCGTTTATTTTCCCACACGGGCTTGACTGTCGCCTGTTGACTGTCGCCTGGCGACTTGAGCGCTTGCCGCGCGTTGATCTTCGCCTCTTCCACATTCGGCTGATCGAACGCGTCGACGCCGAGGAGCGCGCACGCGACCGCCGTCGCAAATTCCCAGCGGAAAAATTCCGCGCCGATGTCGTACGGATCGCGCAACTGCACACGCAAAATCGGATGACCGATTTTTTCGAGCACGGACAGTGCGCGTTCCGTCACCGCGTCGCGCGTTTTGCCGATCTGCAAATTGGCGAAGACGCGATCAGCGCCGTAGACACCTGGCTTGCCGAGCGGCTCGCCGTCAATCGGCGCGAGTCCTTTGCCTTCTTTGCCGGTCGATTCCGCGATCAACTGCTCCGCCCACGCGCCAAACGCCACGACGCCGCGCGACGTGACGAACGTGATCTTGTCGCGCCCTTTTTCCGCGAGCGTCGCAAGCGTGACGCCGAGCCACTCGCCGGGATTGTTTTCGGCGGGTACATCCGCGCCGCACGCGCAAGCCATTTCCTCCGCGCGGTCGAGCAGTTTCGCGAGATCAATGCCCATCAGCGCGGCGGGCACGAGACCAAAGTACGACAGCGCGGAAAAGCGTCCGCCGATGTCGGCGGGATTTTCAAAGACGCGGCGAAATTTCTTTTCGCGCGCGAGTTGGCGCAAACCCGATCCTGGATCGGTGATCGCGATGAAATTTTGCGCGGGCGCTTTTGCGGCGAAATATTTGTAATGCGACAGCGTCTCCAGTGTCCCGCCCGATTTGCTCGCGATGATGAAGAGCGTTTTGCGCGGAACGATTTTGCGCGCCAGCGCGCGAATCGTCGCGGGATCCGTCGTGTCGAGAACGAACATTTGCGGATAGCCGCGCGCGACTCCGATCACATCGCGCAGCACTTCCACACAGAGCGAACTGCCGCCCATTCCGCACAGCACGACGAACTTGAATCCCGCGCGTTTGATCTCGTCGCCGAACGCGCGCAATTCTGCAACGTGAGCGCGCATCGTGGACGCGACCGTGAGCCAGCCCAGCCGATTGGAAATCTCGGCAACGTGTTCCAGTTCAGTTTTCCACAGCGTCGCGTCTTTTTGCCACACGCGCGCGGCAACGCCGTTTTGTTCCGCGGCGGCAACATTCGCGCTCACCGCTTCGAGACAATCGCCCAGCGCCGCGCCGAGTCGTTCGTCGATCTTATCCATGTCGCTTCTCCTCGATGCTGGCGAGCAATTGATCGAACGCCTGCTCGAACTTGACGACGCCTTCGTCCAGAACTTGCGTCGTCACCGCGTCTAAACTGACGCCGACATTTTCCAGGTCTTGCAACATCGCGCGCGCGCCTTCCAGATCATCTTCGAGAGTCAGGCGCGGTTTGCCATGATCGCGGAACGCGTCGATTGTTTCCGGCGGCAGTGTGTTCACCGTGTCGCGCCCGATGAGCGTGTCCACGTAAAGCGTGTCGGGATATTTCGGATTCTTGGTGCTCGTACTTGCCCACAACGGACGCTGAACGCGCGCGCCTTTGGCTTGCAGCGCGGCAAAACGCGCGTCGCCGAAAATCTTTTTGAAGAGCGCGTACGCCATCTTCGCATTCGCGATCGCGGCTTGTCCTTGCAGCGATTCGAGTTTCGCTTTGAGCGCGGGATCGTTCGTCGCTTTGATTTTGTCCGCGAGCAATTTGTCCGCGAGCGTATCGATCCGGCTGACGAAAAAACTCGCGACCGACGCGATGCGATCGATCGGCTTGCCCTCCGCGGCGCGACGTTCGAGCGCGCGGATGTACGCCCACATGACCGCTTCGTGCGCTTGCACAGCGAACAGCAACGTTACGTTGACGTTGAGACCGGAGTAGAGACACTCTTCAATCGCGGGAACGCCTTCCGGCGTGCCGGGAATTTTGATCATCACGTTCGGGCGATTGACCGCTTTGAAAAGACGCTTGGCGTCCGCAATCGTGCCCGCGGTGTCGTGCGCGAGATGCGGCGAAACTTCGATGCTGACGAAACCGTCCGCGCCCTGCGTCGCGTCGTACACCGGGCGAAAAACATCGCATGCCGTTTGCACGTCGGCAATCGAAAGCGCGTCGTAGATTTCGAACGCGCTTGCGCCGGACGCGACGAGCGCGCGCATCGCGTCGGCGTAATCCGCCGAATTGCCCGCAATCGCTTTTTCAAAGATCGCGGGATTGGACGTTTCGCCGCTGATGCCGTCCGCGTCGATCAATTTTTTCAAACCGCCGGACAAGATGTGTCCGCGCCGGATATTGTCGAGCCAGACGGACTGTCCCAGTTTCTTGAGTTCGAGTAATGGATTGGTTGACATACCTTCACTCCGATTTTCGATTGCGCGTGGAGGTTAGAAGTTGGAGGTTGGAAGTTAGAACTCCAGTCAATCATCCAACTTCCAATTTCCAATTTCTAATTTCCGCCTTTTTCAATCTCCAACACTTTATTCAATCGCCGCTGAAACCGCTCGCGCGTGTCGAATCGCGCGGAGAGAAACGCGCGCACGAGTTCGCGCGCCAATTCATCGCCGATGATGCGCGCGCCGAGACACAGCACGTTCATGTTGTCGTGCTCGACGCCTTGGTGCGCCGAGTACGTGTCGTGGCACAGCGCCGCGCGGACGCCGCGCATTTTCGTCGCGGCGATGCTCGCGCCGACGCCGCTGCCGCACACGATGACGCCGCGCTCGGCGTCGCCGCGCTGAATCGCCGCGCCGACCGCGCGCGCGAAATCGGGATAATCGTCGTGCGCGTCGTACTTTGCCGCGCCGCAATCCACGACGGTATGTCCCAGTTCCTTCACTTCGTCCACAAGCGTTTGCTTGAGCGAGAATCCGCCGTGGTCGACGCCGATGGCGATTTTCATTGAACCTCCAGAATGAAACGTGATGCGTGATGCGTATTGCGTGTTGCGTCTAATCCTGATATTCGGCTTTGTACCCAAATGCTTCGGCGTTGTCAATCCAGCGCAGCCAGCGCGGCGTCAATTTGAACACATCCACCACGCCGAAAATTTCGTGCGCGCGTCCCAACATCTCGACACTCGGCAGGAATTCGCGCACGAACGCGTACTTGACGAGATACTGCGCGAACGCGCGCGCGCGTTCGGCGCGGTCGTCCACGCGCGCCGCCGTCCCGTCGATCTGGACGCCGCGAACGTCTTGCCAGCCGCGCGCCGCGCCGTGAATCGTCGCGCTGACGCGCGGCTCGCGCGCGAGGTTCTGAATGTGGCGCGTCTTGGGATCGGAAAGAAAGAAGAACGCGTCGTCGGCGTACGCGTAAAACAGATCGCACGCGTGCGGCGCGCCGTCGGCGTTCGTCGTCGCGAGCGTCAGCGTGTTGTGCGCGGCGAGAAAATCGCGCACAGCGTCAGGGAGTTTCATCGCGCGGCTCTTTCCACCGCGAGTACAAATCGTTGTCAATCCCAACGCGCGCGAGGACGCGCCCCACCGTATCGTCAATGATCTCGTCCACCGTTTTGGGCTGGCGATAAAACGCCGGCACGGGCGGAAAAATGATCGCGCCGATTTCCGCCGCGCGCGTCATCAGCCGCAAATGTCCCAGGTGCAGCGGCGTCTCGCGCACGACGAGCGCGAGCGGACGCCCTTCTTTGAGCATCACGTCCGCCGCGCGCGCGATCAAATCCGCGGCGTACGAATTGGCAATCGCGGAAAGCGTTTTGATGCTGCACGGAATCACGAGCATTGCGCGCGTGGTAAAACTGCCGCTCGCCAACGCCGCGCCGATATCGCGGTCGTCGTACACCGTGTGCGCGAGCGCTCCGACATCTTTCGTCGCCCAATTCGTTTCGGCGGCAATCGTTTGCTTCGCGGCGGCGCTGACGATCAAGTGCGTCTCGATCTGCGGCAGCGCGTGCAAGGCTTGGAGCGCGCGAATGCCGTAAATGACGCCGCTCGCGCCGGTGATGGCAAGGATGATGCGTTCTGGCATGGCAAAACCCCGAGTCAGTAAACAGTCAACAGTGAACAGTCAACAGTAAACTGAACACTGAATACTAAACACTGTTCACTGTTCACCGTTCACTGTTGACTGTTGCCCAATCACTTCCCAATTCTTTTCCCGCGCCAACGCGGCAAGTTGCGGATCGGGATAGACCGCGACGGGATGCCCCACCATTTGCAACAAATCCAAATCGCTGATCGAATCGGCGTACGCGTAACTCGCGGCAAAATCCAGCGCGATGCCGCGCGCGTCCAGCCATTTCCGCGCGAGGCGTTCTTTCTCGACGCCCATGCACACCGGCGGAATGACGCGTCCGGTGAATCGTCCGCCCGCAAATTCGACGTCGGTGCCGATCACGCCGGTCGCGCCCAACGCGTCGCCCAGAATTTTCAACGTCGGCGCGAGCATCGCGGAAACCAGGACGACGACGTGACCCTGCGCGACATGCTCGCGCAAACGCGCCAAGACATCGTTCTGCGCGGTTGGCTGAATGAATTGTTCCGCCACCCAACGAAATGCAGCGTCGCCTTGCGCGGCGTCCCAATCTCGAACGAGTCCGCCCATCGCCACAACCCAGGGCTTGCGGAAATCTTCTTCGCCGATCAGTTTGAGTTTACGCAGATAATAGTACGGCAAATTGCGCGCGAAATACCAACGCGTGCGCGCTTTGCCGTCGTGCTCGGCGACGTACCGCATCAAGCCGCGCCACATATTCGCGGTGTAGAGCGTGCCGTCCACATCGAAGAACGCGCCAATTCTTTTTTCTTCCGGTCGCATTGGCGCAATTATAGCACATAACGCCAAAGCGCAAAAGGCACAATCTTGCATGATTCAATCGCCTCGTGTTATACTTGGACTCAATCAAACCAGGAGATGAGCCGATGCAAGAACTCAAAGAACGAATCTTGAAAGAGGGACGCAATTTGGGCAAGGGCATTCTCAAAGTGGATTCATTCCTCAATCATCAAATCGATCCGTTGCTGATGACGCGCCTGGGACAAGAACTCGCGCGCCGCCTCGCGCACACCCAGCCGACCAAGGTGCTCACCGCCGAAACGAGCGGCATCGCGCCCGCGCTCGCGGCGGCGGCCGCGCTCGGCGTGCCGTTGGTCTTTGCGCGCAAACGCCCGCCGCTGACGATGGATTACACTATCGTCTCCGAAACCGCGCGCTCGCGCACGCAAGGCAACCTGGTCGAACTGATGGTTTCGACCGAGTACTTGCGCGCCGGAGATCGCGTGCTGATCATCGACGACTTTCTCGCGACCGCGCAGACGATCACCGCGCTCGCGCGCCTCGCCGAAAAAGTTGGCGCGCGCGTCGTCGGCATTGGCACGGTGATCGAAAAAACATTCGAGCACGGGCGCGAGAACGCGCGGCACCTCAACGTCCCGATGGAAAGTCTTGCCGTCATCACAAACATGGACGACGGCAAAATCGTCCTCGAATAGTCCCCTCCCCTGTTCGCATCCTGAGCAGAGTCCTGAGCGAAGTCGAAGGAAGCGGAGTCGAAGGATTGAAAACGGGGGAGGGTTAGGGTGGGGGTGGTATGCCCGACACAATCGTCATTCTCGATTTCGGATCGCAGTACACGCAACTGATCGCGCGGCGCGTGCGCGAACTGCGCGTGTACAGCGAACTCTTGCCGCACGACGCGCCGCGCGAAGAAATCGCGCGCTTGCAGCCGCGCGGCATTATCTTGTCCGGCGGTCCCGCCAGCGTCTACGATCCCGGCGCGCCCGCGCTGCCTGATTTTCTGCTCGATCTCGATGTTCCGGTGCTCGGCATTTGCTACGGCATGGGACTGCTCGCGCAAAAACTCGGCGGACGTGTCGAACCCTCCGCGCAACGCGAGTACGGACATGCAATCGTTCACATCGATCGCGCGGAATTTCTAACCTCCAATCTCCAATCTCCAATCTCCGTCTGGATGAGCCACGGCGATCAAATCACCGCGTTGCCCAGCGACTGGACGGTGCTCGCGCACAGCGACACGTGCCCGTTTGCCGCGATTGCCGAGCCCGCGCGCAAAATCTACGCGCTGCAATTCCATCCCGAAGTCGCGCACACGCCGCAAGGTCTCACCATCCTCCGCCATTTTTTGTACGACATCTGCGCTTGCCAAGGCGATTGGACGCCCGCGTCATTCATCGCGACGACGGTCGAGCAAATCCGCGCGCGCGTTGGAAACGACCGCGTGCTGTGCGCGCTGAGCGGCGGCGTCGATTCGAGCGTCGCGGCGACGCTCGTCGGCAAAGCGATTGGCGAGCAGTTGGTGTGCGTCTTTGTCGATCACGGCTTGCTGCGCGAAGGCGAAGCGCGCGCGGTCGTTCAGTTATTCGAGAACCAGAACTTGGAGATCGTGCCGGTCGACGCGCGCGCGCGCTTTCTCGACAAACTGCGCGGCGTGGTTGACCCGGAGGAAAAGCGCAAGATCATCGGCGCGGAATTCGTGCGCGTCTTTGAAGAGACCGCGCACTCCATCGCGCGCGACCAGCCGATCCGTTTTCTCGCGCAGGGAACGCTGTACCCTGACGTGATCGAATCGCGTGCGCCGGAGCGGAGCGCGGCGGCGCGCATCAAGACGCATCACAACGTCGGCGGGCTGCCGGAGGATTTGCAATTCGAGTTGATCGAACCGTTGCGGTATTTGTTCAAAGACGAGGTGCGCGCGGTCGGCTTGGAACTTGGCTTGCCGGAAAAAGTCGTCTATCGTCAGCCGTTCCCAGGTCCGGGACTCGCGGTGCGGATTCTCGGCGACGTGACGCCCGCGCGCGTGGACGCGTTGCGCGCGGCGGACGCGATTGTGCGCGCGGAAATCGAAAACGCGGGGCTCGCGCGCGACGTGTGGCAGTACTTTGCGATTCTGACGCCGCTCAAAACCGTCGGCGTAATGGGCGACGGGCGCACGTACGAAAACGTCGTCGCGGTGCGCGCGGTGACGAGCGCGGACGGCATGACCGCGGACTGGGCGCGCTTGCCGGGCGACGTGCTCGCGCGGATCAGCAATCGCATCATCAACGAAGTGCGCGGCGTGAATCGCGTGGTGTACGATATTACGAGCAAACCGCCGGGGACGATTGAGTGGGAATGAGGGAATTTGCGATTTCAGATTTTCGATTAGGATTGAAACAGAAACGTCTCGGCCCTGCTTATCGGGGATGAGACATTTCTGTTTCAGCATCGGTTAGAACTCAATAGATCAAGGAGGCGCAAATAAGATAGAAACGCGTCAGCGCAATTCTGTTCATGGCATCCAGGCCACAATCCCTTCGATGTTGAACAAATCGGCGTCCGCAGTCGCCATGTGGCTGATTCCTTGCTCTCGGATGACGGCAACGTGTGCCGCGTCGGTGATCAATAACCCAAACTCTGCCCCAATGTCAGCCGCCATGAGCATGTGCGCGCGAGTGACGTCCACGATCCTCATTCCCAGTAAAGCCAGACTCTCCAAGTAGGACTTGTACTCCAAGACCGGTTTGTAGACCTTCTCGACAAAAGCCTTGTCCCTCATTGCCCGCTTGATGTTCCAGATCGTCGGCTTGTCTAAATGACTCGCGGCTTCCTGAACGAGGATCTTGAAGAACACCTCGTCAACGACCAGTGACGAAGTCAGCGCCTCAACTTCTCCGTTCTCGATCTTGGAGAGGAAATAAGTGGCGGCTTGCCCATACCTTTCATCATCGAAGGCATGAAAGAGGAAGATATTGGTATCCACAAAGATCGGTTGGTCGGCAACGAAATCGCCCAGGTTCTGGCTCACGATCACCTCTGGCTATACAGTTCGTCCAATTCTTCGCGCGTCAACCGTTTTTTGACGATCCCGCGCGTTTTCAGCGACAGAGACCGCGGCTTGATGAGAATGCCGAAATCTCTCACGATGGCTTCGATCGGTTCGCTCCGCCAGGTCTTGGGCAGCACCGATTGATCCAGAGAGAGCCGACCATTTTCGATTGTCAGCGGAATAGTCTTTTGCATTCCGTCACCACCTTTGCCAAAGACATTCTAGCACAAAGCATACGGGAGAGCAACCCCGTTCACGCGCCCTTGACCGCTTTGACCAACTCTCCCCACTTGTCCGCCTCATCCACCACAAACGGTAAATACAACGCTACACGGTCAAGTAAGCCGGCGTAGCGTTCTTTGATCCGCGCGGGCAATTCCTCGCGCGGCGCGACAATCGCGACTGCGTTCAGCATTTCGTCGCTGACGAGCGCGGGCATCTCATCCCACTTGCCGTGCGCGGCGAGCCGTCCCAATTTTTCGTTCACCGCGCCCCAGCCGTGTACGTCGAGCACCGCTTTGTACGACGGCGTGGACGCGTAGAACGAAATCTGCGCGCGCACGGCTTCGCGTTCCGCGTCATCGGTCGCGACGAAAATGTGCGACGACAACTGCAAATCCGCGCGCGTGCGGTTTGATTTTGCCGCGCCTTGCGCGATGTTCGGCAAAACGATCTGGCGGATGTACTCCGCAGTGTGAAACGGGTGAACGTGAAAGCCCTGGCACAGTTCGCCCGCGACGCGGCAGAGATGTTCGTTCACACCCGCGATGAAAATCGGAATGTCGGGATGATCGATGGGACCTGGGTTGAAGAACGGCGTCATCAGCGTGATTTTGTAAAACTCGCCGCGAAAGTTGATCGTGCCGTCGCCCTGCCACGCCTGCCACAGCGCGCGCATCGCGAGAATCATCTCGCGCAATTTCGGCGCGGGCGATTCCCACGTCATCGCAAAGCGTCGTTCGATGTGCGCTTTGACTTGCGTGCCGAGTCCCAAAATAAATCGTCCGCGCGACGCGTTCGCGAGATCCCAAGCGATGTGCGCGAGCACGGTCGGACTGCGCGGGAACGCGACCGCAATCGCGGTGCCGAGTTGAATCCGCGAGGTATGTTCTGCTGCGAGCGCGAGCGGCAAAAACGGATCGTGCTGCGTTTCGCTCGTCCACAAACAATCGAATCCCACATCTTCCGCCGCGCGCGCAAGCGCAGGCATGTCGAGCAAGTTGGGAACGAGAATGCCAACGTCGAGTTTCATAGTGACTCCAGTGTTCAGTATCCAGTTTTCAGTGTTCAGTTCATTTCACCGCGCGTTCGCTGAATACTGAACACTGAATACTGCCTACTTGATTCGGTACCCGATCTCCTCATTATTAAACACCCACGCGACGACGTCGCCGATGCGAATTTCTTCGTCGAGGTACGCTTCCATCGTGATCGCCGCGCTGCCGCGCCCGCGCAGTTGCTGCTGCGCGCGCCGCATCTTTTCAATACGCTCTTTCCAGACGACGAAATTTTCCGCGCGCAGATCCACCCAGCCCTTGCGCGCGTACTGATCCACACACTCCGGCGAGAACGGCACGCAATTTGTGTCCGCGCGTTCGGGGATGCGGATGAACGGACCGCGCAAAATGTGTTTGCCATCCGGTGCGAGAATCGGCAAACCGACGGACGTGATCGTCTGGCGCAGATCATTTTGGCGCAGGACGTAACGATACAACGCGTCCGCGATCTGTTTCGGTTTTTGCGTGAGGACGCGTTTGAGCGTGTGGTAGCGCGCTTTGAGCAAGTACGCTTCGTACAACAACTTGGACAATTCCGGCGGACCCAATTGCCCGAGCGCGACACTCGGAACGCCGGTCTCGTTTTCGAGCCGCGCGATTTCTTCGAGCGCGGCGCGGCGCAGATAACCGGCGCGATACGTCGGGTCGAGCACCGCGCCGTCAATCGCGGCGATCACGTCCGCGCCGGTATTCGCGCCTTGAATTTCCAGGACGACTTTGCGCGCGATTTCCTCCGGCGTGATAAACTCCATCTGCCGCAGCGACGTGATCGCTTCGAACTCGCCTTTCGTGAACAAACCGTTTTCGCCAGTGTCGATGATGACCATTTGGAGTTTGCCGCGCTTTTTGTAGCGCGCAGTCGAGTCGCGCAGCGTCAATGAATCGCCTAGCATTTCGTTCTGGCTGTTGTAGACAAACACCGGCTCGCCGCGCTCGGTGATCGCGCGCATCGTCACGTCCGCATAGCCGATCATCGCGGCGGGCTTGATCTCTTTGACGATCGGCGCGCCGGGCGTGCGCGCCATCAGAAACATCAAGCCGGTGTGCGCGAACGCAACCGCGGTCTTCGACATCAATTTCGCCGACGGCTTGTCTTCGCCGTGCGTGTACGGAATGTTCAGCCCCATGCCGCCAGTGCCGGTCGTGCCGATTTTCAAATAGAGCCGCGTGCCGACTTGCTCCATCGCGCGCAGAAGCAAAATGACGTGACGAATCAATTGCGGCACCGATTGCGAGAGCAGCAAAACTTCGAACGCGCGCGCGGCGTCCTTACGCAATTTTTCGATGTTGGCGATGCCGTCGTGCAATTCTTCGCGCGTGCGAACGGGGACGCCGCGCGTTTCGCCGGATGGATGCGTCGTTTCGTTCAAGTGATCGATCCGCGCAAAGAGCGCGTCCAGTTTCTGTCGCGCGACAATGGACGCGGAGTACACGTCTTGATAACTGATCGCGGTCGCGGTGTTGATGCTGTCGACGATCACATTCGGTTTGTGTTCGAGAATCAGTTGCGCGAGCCGCGAGCGCGCGTACGTCGCGTCGAGGTCGCCGAGCAAATCGTCGAAGAGATCGGCGCGGCATTCCGGGCTGGCGAGGAGCGTCGCGCGTTTCGCCGCGCGGTCGGTGAAATCCGCGCGGACGAACACATCGCCCCACACGCCGATGAATTTCACTTTGGGGAATTCTTTTTCGAGCGGAGTCATCACTTCGCGAATCTCGCGCTGGTACAGCGAAGCGAGGATGATCTTGTCCGGCTGAATATCGCGGGCGATTTGTCGCGCGACCTGCACGCCGACGAGTCCCGCGCCGCCGAGGAGGAGAATCGTTTTGTCTGACGCCATTGTCATGTCCTGTTTCAACGGAACACGCAACACGAATCATGTATTACGTGTTGCGTGTTCCGTCATTTGAATTTCACTTGCTTATCCGTTCCAAAAACTCTCACTGCGCTTGCGTTCACATCCATCACGCGCGCGTTCGCAAAATATTCAAAGTCGAAATGCGTTGCGTCGCCCGCGCGCAAACCGGGCAGCGGCATCAGGCGCGCGGTGAGCGGCTTGTTCAGTTTCACCGCGAGCGTCGCGAGATCGAGCAGAATCGCGGCGAGCGCGTCCGCGCGCGTGTCGCCGGGCAGCGGCACGGTGTCGAGTCCGGTACCACAAACAGTCGAATACAACAGTAAACAGTCAACAGTCAACAGTGAAGAACGCGCGGCGAGTGTAGAATCTTCCAAGACCGGAAACATCAAGCCGGAGAAACCGGTGCGCGGGACGCTTCGCGTTGCGCGGTTGATGCAATCGGTGAGAAACGCAGCGGCGAAGAGCGTGCCATGCTCGCCGAAGCGGTTGCCCATCAACTTTTCCATCGCGTTGCCGATGCTGCGCGATTCTTCCGGGTACGGCGCGAGCGAAAAATCGATCCCGACAAAACGAAAACCGAATCGCGCGGCGAGATCGTTCGCGCAACGCGTCATCGCCTCGCCCGCGCATTCGATTGCGCCGACCAAGTTCGCGCGCGCGTCGTCCAAGTTTTGCGCGCGACGAAACGCGTCGACCGCGAGCGGCGCGGCTTCGGTTGCGAGCGCGAACGCGGGTGCGCCGCCGTCGTGGTACGCCGCGGGAAAGAACGGCGAGTGCGGCGGCACGTTCGCGAGCGCGGCGAAACGCAAATTACCAAAACCGTCGGCGGTCGAATCGGCGAGCGCGCGAATCACGCGCGCGGCGTTCGAGATCGCGGCGAGGTTGATGCCGTCGTCGCGCGACGCGATGTGCGCGGAGCAAAAAACGCTTTCGGTCGCAGCGAGCGCGGTGGGAATTGCTTCGACAAGTGGATGATCGCCGGGCAGCGCGCCGAGCGCCGCATAATCAATCGCGTTCGCCCGGCACGCGGTTTGCAAAGCGCGCGCGAATCGCGTCAGGTCGCGCGGCGCGGTTTGAGCAAGCGCCGGCAGCGCGACGCGCGCGGTCTGAATCGGCAAATCGGCGCGGGCAAAATCAGCGCGCGCCGCGTCGACAAGGTCGCGCAGCGCGCGCAAATCGGAATCGTGAATGGGATCGGCGAGCGAGAGAAAACCGGTCAGCGAACGAATATTCATTACTCAGGGACCGAAAAGAAAATCGAGCCAATCTTGCCACCACGCTTTGGCGGGCGGCGGCGTTGGCGCGGGCGCGCTCACGATCGGTGTGGGCGCGGGCGTGATTTGCGGAATGACGACTGTGTCTTCGGAACGCGCCCAGTGCCAATTGCGCCGCACGTATTCTTCGGCGTAGGCGTCGGTTTGCGCGCGCCGTTTCAGTTCGCGCAGCGCGGTGTTCTTCGCCTGCTCTTGCGCCACACGTTGTTCGAGTTGTTGTTCGGCTTGCGCGAGGCGCACGTTTGTGACGACGCGCTGACTGAAATCCCAAAGAAAAAACAGAGTCGCGGTGAAAATGAGAATCGCGAGAACTTGGAAAGAGACGCGGGACATGTACAATATCCTCCCGTCGCTCGGGTTGCGACTCTATCATACTCGAATTCCCGCGCTTGTCAACCAGTTCTTTTCACCGCTCCACCGCCGCGCGCAAATCGTCGACGAATTTTTGCGCGGCAGTCACCGCGTTCGCCGCATCGCCGATTTGCGCGACGAGCGCGCTGCCGACGATCACGCCGTCCGCGATTTGCGCGACGCGCTTCGCCGATTCCGCGTTCGCGATGCCGAACCCGACGCACACCGGTTTCGACGTCGCGGCGCGCACGCGCGCGACAAACTCCGCCAAGTCCGCCGCGATCTGCTCGCGCGCGCCGGTCACGCCGACGACGGAGACCAGGTACAGGAATCCACGCGTCGCTTGCGCGATCTTCTGGATGCGCGACGCCGGGCTTGTCGGCGCGGCGAGAAAAATCAGATCGAGATCGTGCGCGCGGCACGCGGCATCGAGCGTACCGGCTTCCTCGGGCGGCAGATCCGGCACGATGAGTCCGTCCGCGCCGACCTCTTTCACCGCGCGCGCGAACGCGCCAATGCCAAAACGCAAGATCGGATTGTAATAACCCATCAAGGTCAGCGGAATCGTGACGCCGGCGCTGCGCGCGGCGCGTACCATCGCCAAGCATTTCGTGAGCGTCATCCCGTTTTGCAGCGCGACGTGCGTCGCGCGCTGAATCACGGGACCATCGGCGAGCGGATCGCTGAACGGCACGCCGAGTTCGATCAAGTCCGCGCCCGCGTCCGCGACCGCGTGAATCAGTTGCGCCGATACGTCGAGCGTCGGATAACCGAGCGGCAGGTACGGCATCAGCGCGGCGCGGTGTTTAGTTTTCAATTGCAAAAAAGTTTCATCAATGCGATTCATTCTAACTCCAGTTTTCAGTATCCAGTGTTCAGTGTTCGGAAAGTGAACTGAATACTGAATACTGAACACTGAACACTGCTTTACTGATTTGCCATGACCGTCTGCAGATCCTTGTCGCCGCGCCCGGACAAATTCACGAGCACGATTTGATCACGGCGCATCGCGCGCGCGCGTTTGATCGCTTCCGCAATCGCGTGCGCGGATTCGAGCGCAGGCAGAATGCCTTCGAGTTGCGACAGTTTGGCAAACGCGTCGAGCGCCTCGTCGTCGGTCGCGTACGTGTACCCCGCGCGCTCGGTGTCGAACAAGTACACATGCTCAGGACCGACCGCCGCGTAATCAAGCCCGGCGGAAACCGAATGCGTCTCGCGAATTTGTCCATCGTCGTTTTGCAAAACAAATGTGTACGTCCCGTGCAGCACGCCCGGACGCGCTTCGGCGAAACGCGCGGCGTGCTTGCCGGTTTCGATTCCCAATCCGCCCGCTTCGACGCCGAGCATCGCGACATCGGCATCACCACGGAACGCGCGGAATAAACCGATCGCGTTCGAGCCGCCGCCGACACACGCGATCAACAAATCAGGCAAGCGTTTTTCCGCGTCGAGAATTTGCGCGCGCGCTTCGACGCCGATGACCGATTGAAACTCGCGCACCATCGTCGGGTACGGGTGCGGACCGAGCGCCGAGCCAAGAAGATAATGTGTCGTCCGCACATTCGTCACCCAATCGCGAATCGCTTCGTTGATCGCGTCTTTCAAAGTCGCGCTGCCCGCGTCCACGCCGCGCACTTCCGCGCCGAGCAACTTCATCCGAAACACGTTCGGCGCTTGGCGGCGCATATCTTCCGTGCCCATGTAAACGATGCACTGCAAGCCGAGCATCGCGCACACCGCGGCGGATGCGACGCCGTGTTGTCCCGCGCCCGTTTCCGCGACGATGCGCGTCTTGTTCATCTTTTGCGCGAGCAAACCCTGACCGAGCGCGTTGTTGATTTTGTGCGCGCCGGTGTGCGCGAGGTCTTCGCGTTTCAGATAAATCTTTGCGCCGCCGCAGTACTCCGTCAATCGTTTCGCAAAATACAACGGCGTCGGTCGTCCCGAAAAATGCGCGGACAAATCCGCGAGGCGCGTTTGAAACGTCGCGTCGTTGCGCGCCGCGTTGAACGCGTCCTCCAGTTCCGCGAGCGCGGGGACCAATGTTTCGGGGACGAATTGTCCGCCATAATCTCCGAATCGTCCGATCATTCTTCACCTTTCACGTATCACGCATCCCGTATTGCTTTTTGCGTTCCTCACGAACTCCCTCACCATCGCGTGATCCTTCAACCCCGGCGCGCGCTCGACGCCGCTCGACACATCAACGCCCCACGGCGCAACCGCGCGAATCGCGTCCGCGACATTTTCCGCATTCAATCCGCCCGCAAGCAAAATCGGAAACTCGCGCGCGATGTCCGCGGCGATGTTCCAATCGCCGCGCGCGCCCGTGCCGCCAAATTGCTTCGCGTCGAACGCGTCGACGATGAACGCGGGCGCGCTGCCGTCGACGACTGCGCGGTACGTTTCGATTGCCGCGCGCGCTTCGGCGGCATCGCGCGGACGCAGCGCTTTGTACGCGCGCGGCGACAACGCGCGCACCATCTCCGCCGGTTCATCGCCGTGCAGTTGCGCGAGATCGAGTTGCGCGATGTCCATGATCGCGCGCACGCGCGCAAGCGATTCGTTCACGAACACGCCTACAAAAGTGACAGGTGACAAGTGGCGAGTGACAAGGGCAATTTCTCGCGCGCATTCCGGCGCGATGTAGCGCGGCGATTTTTCGTAGAACACAAAACCAAGCATATCCGCGCCTGCCTCCACCGCAACGCGCGCGTCTGCCAAATTTGTAATTCCACAAATCTTGATATACATCATCTCACGCCTCACGCAACACGCTCGCCAATTCTCTCACCTTCGCGCCTACATCTTCCGCCCGCATCAACGCCTCGCCGGCTAAGACCGCGTGCGCGCCCACGCGCGCGACGCGTGCGACATCGGCGCGCGTGAACACGCCGCTTTCGGCGACGACGATTTTATCGCGTGTGATTTTCGGCGCGAGGCGCTCAGTTGTCGCAAGGTCAACGGTGAAATCGGCAAGATTGCGATTGTTGATGCCGACGATGCGCGCGTCCACCGTGAGCGCGCGGTCGAGTTCGCGTTCGTCGTGAACCTCGACGAGCGCGCTCATACCGAGCGATTGCGCGAGCGCGCCGTACTCGCGCAGTTGCGCGTCCGACAGCACGCGGACGATCAGCAGGATCGCGTCCGCACCGTACGCGCGCGCTTCGTAAACTTGGTACTCGTCGACGATGAAATCTTTGCGAAGCACCGGCACGTCGACAACGGCGCGCACCGCGCGCAGATCGTCGAGCAAGCCGTTAAAGAATTTCGCGTCGGTCAACACCGAAATCGCCGCCGCGCCGTGGTCGGCGTACGCGCGCGCGCGCGACGGCGGATCGACTTGCGCGTTCAGTTCGCCGCGCGACGGCGACGCGCGTTTGATTTCCGCGATCAGCGCGACGCGCGCGCGCGTCAACGCGCGCGCAAAATCGCGCGATGCAGGCGCGGTTTCCGCGCGCGCGCGCATCTCCGCGAGCGAGACACGCGCCCTGGCTACCGCGACTTCGACGCGTTTGTTGGCTACGATTTCATCGAGGATCATCATTGGTACTCACGCATCACGCAACACGCATCCTTCGACTTCGCTGCGCTCCGCTCAGGATGCTTCGCGCCTCACGCCTTGAACTCCCGGCTCTTGGCGATCAACCCGTCCAGCGCGCGCTGCGCCGCGCCCGTACCAATCGCCGCGTTCGCGCGTTCCAAACCCTCGCACAGATCGCGCGCCTTGCCGCCCGCGACAAGCGCGGCTGCCGCGTTCAGCGCGACGACATCGCATTTCGCGCCGCGTTCCACGCCCGAAAGAATCGCGCGGGTGATTTGCGCGTTTTCGGCGGGCGCGCCGCCGCGCAGATCGTCGCGCGTCGCGCGCGGCAGACCGAGCGCGTTCGCGTCGAGTTCTTCTTCGTAAATTTTGCCGTTGTCGAAACGCGCGACGCGATTGATGCCGGTCGTCGTCAGTTCGTCGAGTCCGTCCGCGCTGTGAAACACGAACGCCGCGCGGACGCCGAGCGCGCGCAGCACTTGCGCCATCGTCGCGGTCAACCGCGCGTCGTACACACCGACGATTTGCGCGGGCGTGCGCGCGGGATTCGTCAGCGGTCCGAGAATGTTGAACACGGTGCGAATGCCCAACTCTTTGCGCACCGGCGCGACGTTTTTCATCGCCGGATGAAGTTTCTGCGCGAACAGAAATCCGATGCCGACTGCGTCGATGCACTGCGCGACCTGATCGGGCGTGAGATCGAGATTGACGCCGAGCGCTTCGAGCACATCCGCGCTGCCGCTTTGCCCCGACACCGCGCGGTTGCCGTGTTTCGCGACGCCCAGCCCCGCGCCCGCGATCACAAACGCCGCGGTCGTCGAAATGTTGAACGTGCCGGCGCGGTCGCCGCCGGTGCCAGCCGTGTCGACGAGATCGGCGCGGCGCGGTTTGACCGCGATGGCTTTTTCGCGCATGACGCGCGCGCAGCCCGTGATTTCGTCCGCCGTTTCGCCTTTCGCGCGCAGCGCGGTGAGGAACGCCGCCATCTGCGCGTGCGTCGCCGCGCCGTCCATGATTTCGTTCATCACGCTTTCGGCTTCGGCGCACGAAAGGTCTTGCCCGTCAATCAGTTTTGCGATCGATTCGCGAATCATTTTTCCTCCAATGTAGGACAAATTTACAAATTTGTCCTACCGTATTCCAAAAAGTTCTTGAGAATTTGTTTGCCGTGTTTCGTCAGCACACTTTCGGGATGAAACTGCACGCCTTCGAGCGGAAATTGCTTGTGACGAATTCCCATCACCTCGCCCTCTTTGGTAAACGCGGTGACGCGCAATTCGGCGGGCAGTGGTTCTTGCACGATGAGCGAGTGATAGCGACCCGCCTCGAACGGACTCGGCACGCCGTCGAAAATACCACGCGCATCGTGGTAGATCATTGACGTTTTGCCGTGCATCAAACGCGGCGCGCGCGTCACGACTCCGCCGAACACGTCGCCGATACATTGGTGTCCGAGACACACGCCGAGGATCGGAACAGCGCGATGAAATTCGCGGATCGCCGCGGACGACACGCCACCTTCGGCGGGCGTCCCCGGTCCCGGCGAAATGACGATGTGCGACGGCGCGAGCCGCGCGATTTCATCGAGCGCGACCTGATCGTTCCGAAAGACGCGCATCGCCGCGCCCAGTTCGCCCAGATATTGGACGAGGTTGTACGTGAATGAATCGTAATTGTCGATGACGATGATCATAATTTGCCTCCTGTACTTATTTCACGCATCACGCATCACGTATCGCGTATCGCGTGAAACGTGATGCGTGACTCGTCTCAAGTATTCCGTTCCGCCATTCGAATCGCTTCCGCGAGCGCGCGCGCCTTGTTCACGCACTCGTGATGCTCGCGCACCGGATCAGAATCGGCGACGATGCCGGCTCCGGCTTGAATGTACGCGCGTCCGCCGCGCTGTACGATTGTGCGAATCGTGATGCAAAAATCCATGTTGCCTTGTAAACGCTCTGTCATTGCGAGCGGAGCGAAGCAATCCCCAAGCCGCGATTTGGAGATTGCTTCGTCGCAAAAATCGCTCCTCGCAATGACAGACGAGTCTGCCGTCGGGAATCCGAAATAGCCGACCGCGCCGGCGTACGCGCCGCGCCGCGTGCCCTCCAGCGCTTCGATGATTTCCATCGCGCGCACTTTCGGCGCGCCGGAGACGGTCCCGGCGGGAAACGTCGCGCGCAGCAAGTCGAACATGTCGAACTCGGCGCGCAGTTTGCCGATGACGCGCGAGACGAGGTGCATCACGTGCGAGTATTTGCCGATGGTCATGTAATCGGGCACCTGCACCGTGCCGTACTCGCACACGCGTCCCAGGTCGTTGCGACCCAGGTCAACGAGCATGACGTGTTCCGCGCGTTCTTTCGGATCGTCGCGCAATTCTTGTTCGAGCCGCGCATCGGCAGTTTCATCCGCGCCGCGCGGACGCGTGCCCGCGATTGGGTTGAGTTGCGCGACCCCGTCTTCGAGCCGGACGAGGACTTCGGGCGACGAGCCGACGAACTGCAAGTCGCCAAAATCGAGGTAGAACATGTACGGCGACGGATTCAGTCGGCGCAGCGCGCGGTAAATCGAGAACGCGTCCGCGTCCGTCGCGCGCGAAAATCGCTGCGACAAGACGACCTGGAAAATGTCGCCCGCGCGGATGTGCTCTTTGGCGCGCTCGACCATTTGCGCGAATTGCTCCGGTGTCATGTTCGATTCGAGTTGGTGTCCGTTGCGCGACAGCGCGGGTACCGGTGCGGGCATCGGCTGATTCAATCGCGCGACAACGCTTTCGATACGCGCAATCGCGTCGTCGTACGCCGCGCGCGGATCGGCGCCGGGCGCGACGTGCGCGTTCGCGATGACGAGCGCGCGATGCTTGACGTGATCGAACGCGATCAACGTATCGGTCAAAAGGAAGAGCGCGTCCGGCAAATCGAGTCCGCCGTCCGCGGTGCTGGGCAAGCGTTCGATGTGGCGCACGATGTCGTACGCGAGGTAGCCGACCGCGCCGCCGAAAAAGCGCGGCAAGCCCGGCAGCGGCACCGCGCGGTACGGCGCGAGAAAATCGCGCAGCGCGGCAAGCGGATCGCGTCCGGCGAGCGAGATCGTTTCGGTGCGCGCGTGGTTGCGAATCGTGATCTGATTGCCGCGCAGCGTCAGCACGCGCGCGGGAGCCGTCGCGAGAAACGAGTACCGCGCCAACTGCTCGCCGCCTTCGACCGACTCGAGCAGAAACGATTCGCCGTCGCCGCGCAGTTTGAGATAGACCGAGACCGGCGTCTCCAGATCCACGTCGAGTTCGCGATAGACGGGAATCAAATTGCCGCGCGTGGCGAGCGATTGAAAATCGGAATAGGTTGGATAATCCATGTGACCTCCCTACAAAATAAAAACCTCTCGTCCCCGGCGCGCGCAGTCCGCGCACCGCAAGGGACGAGAGGTTTTTCTCCCGTGGTGCCACCCTGGTTAGCCGGCGTAGGACAAGTTTATAAACTTGTCCAACAAAAAATCCCTACCATGAAACGATAGGGATTTGAGCCAGTCTCACTCATTCGCGAGGACGCGGACACAAGTCCTGAATCCTCTCAGCCGCGATAACGGGGGCGATTCCGGCGAGGCATACTTGGACAAATCCGTTCAGCCCGCAACTCCCCGGTCCATTCGCCGTCGTCTTTGGTATCGCGCTCGCACCAGCATTGCGCGACTCTCTGAACGTGAGACGCCGGTTACTCGTCCGGATCGATGTCTTTCATTTAATTCTGGCGCAACTATACCACGCGTTTGCAAAATTGTCAAACGCGCGGAAAAGGTGACAAGTGACGTGTGACAAGTGACGAGAAACATCAACCCTTCCTTGGCACTTGGCACTTGATCCTTGTCACGCCGCGACCGTTGAGCGTGCGCGCCGCGCCGCGAAGATGACGAATATCAGCACAACGCCACCGGCGAGCAGCAACAGATCCTCACCAACGCCGGTAGTCGGCATTCCGGAATCAGGCGTGCCAGTCCCCGCCGCGACTGTTCCCGTCACAGTCGCTGTGGGAGTCACCGCGCCGCCCACCACTGGCTGAACCACCAACGTGGGCGCAAGCGGCGTGTCCGTGGCAAGTACTGCAGTGGGTGTGAACACGACGAGCGCGGCGCGCGTCGGCGTCGTCGCGAACGTAATCGTCACGGCGCGCGTCAGTGTGGGTGTCGCCGGACGCGCGGCGGTCATCGCCGGTTGAACCACCACCATAAACAAAATAAAGACGACAATGCCGATGACGAGCAAGCCGACCAAACCCAGGGCAATCACGATGAACATTCTGTTGGGACCGCCTCCGGCGGGTGCAACCTCTGACATGGTGTTGTCTCCTTTCGTCCGAAATGGTTCAGGGTGTCATTTCGAGGCGCGGTTTGCGCGGCGAGAAATCTCAATCGCGCGCTGTGGAGATTTCTCGCTCCGCTCGAAATGACAGACTGCGATTAGCCGATCAATTCCAAATTTTCCCACGGGACGAACTCGCGCTCGCCCGCGGTAGTGATAAGCTCTGCGCCCCACACGGTAACTCCGCTCTCCAGCGTCCGCGGCAACGTCGGAATCTCGGCGATTTTGCCGATTGCGCCCAGCCGCGCGCCGCCGACCACGCGCACGTTTGCGTTGACTTGCGCGACGAGGGTAGGCAGCGGCGCCGCCTCGCTCGATCCGCCGGTCGCGAGAATCGGGATGAATGCTTCGGGGCGCATTGTGCTGAACGAATCGGTCGGCGCGTTGACGACGGTTTCTTCGCCAATGTGCGCGGTCAACAAATCGAAAATCGGCGCGGACATCGGGCGTTCGCCAAAACCCTCGGTCACGAGTGTGGGCAGCGCGAGTTCCGCGACCAAGTGGCGCAATTGCGGCGACAATCCGCCGACGATCAACCCCGCCGCGTGTTCTTGCGCGGCGCGCCGCAGCGCGGCTTCGTTCACACTCGATCCTGCCAGCAGCACGGTGCCGCGCACGGTGACATCAATGTGCTCTTCCGTCAGCGACGCGTCCGGCGTTTCGACTATTTTTCGCAAGACGCCGTACCCCTCGCCGCCCGCGCCCCACGCGCCTTGAACAAGCGCGCCGGTCGCTTCGATCACGACGCCTTGCCGCGCCATCACGTTGATCACCGCGCCGCGGTACAACGCGCGCAGTTCGAGCGGGGCGTCCAGCAAATCGAGCGCGAGCCACGCGCCTCGCATTGCGGCGATGCGCCCCGCCTTCGGCGCGCGATAAATCCGCCGCAACATGCCGAACGATTCCGGCTTGGACGCGAGGATTTCGCGCTCGGCAAAATCTTCGCCCGGCTGCTTGAGCAAATATTTTTCCAGCGCGGTTTCGCGCGTCCGCAAATAACGCGCCAGCGGAACCGGGCGCAAGTTGCCCGCCGTCCCTACCTTGGCGACAATATCGAGCGCGCCGACGCGGCTGCCGGCGGTGACCATCACCGCGCCGCGCGTCGGCAACAGACGCTCGCGGCGAATGCGCGCCATTTTGACGACGCGCGTCTGGGCGAGCGTGGGGATGATCGCATCAGCCATACGCCACCTCGCCGCCGACATCCCAGAACCATTCTTGCACCTTGGTTCGCCGTTTCTCCGGATCGCTCGGCAAGCCAATCGGGCGGCCGCGCGCGTCGATGATCAAGCCGAGCGCGCCGCCCGCGACTTCCGCCTTGAAAATGCCGCGCTTGGCGTGCGGCAATTCCACGCCGCCGGTTGGGCGCACTTCGATCATCGCCTTTTGACCCGGCAGCAGCGGCACGAGTTCGAGCGAGCCGTGCTGCACTTCGAGGTTGATGACGCCGCCCGATGGCGGCGTGATTTGCACGCGCGCGTCGATTTGTCCTTCGCGATTGTTGGACAGCGGCGCGATGACCGTGCCCAGCGTCGTAAACCCATCGCGTTCGATCACACTGGCGGCGGCTTCAGGATTCACGTACGCGATCCCGCCAAACGCCGGCGCGAGTCCGAACGGATCGAGCGCGAGCGAAAAAACGCCGCGCGGTTGCAACGCATCGAGCGCGAGCAGCGCGAGCGCGCCCAAATTTGAATTCGACGTGAACGCGCCGCCGGTCAAAACGATCAAGTCGAGTCCCTCGACGCTCACATCACGCGCGGCAGTCGCCAGCGCGACGCGCGCGGCGGCTTGCGCCAAATAGGCGTCTTGCCGCGTGGTCGGCAGCGCGCGCGGACGCAGGGACTGATTGAGCCAACCGGTCTGCGCTTCGTCCGGCGAGAGTTCGATCGGCAGCCAATCCATCAATTGTTTCACGCCCGCTTGATCGATCAGGTTTCTCAAATGATGTCCGATCCCCAAACTCGCGTGCATCGCGCGCGTCGTCGTATCGCCGCGCGCGGTGACGACGGTCGTCGCGCCGCCGCCGATGTCCGCGCCGAGCACACTCAAGCCAAATCGCCGCGCGAGGTAACGCACGACGTTTTGAAACGCGAGCGAACTGGGAATAATTGGCGCTGAAGTCCAATTGGTCAGCCCGTTCAAGCCCGGCAGCCATTTGACCTTTTTTTCGTCGTAGAGCGCTTCCAATTCGCGTTGCAGCGGCGCGAGGTTTTCTTGTTCCACCGTCGGGCGCACGTTGTCGACCGAACGCAGCGGCGTGACTTGCGCGATGCGATTCGCGATTTGCGCGCGCGCCGCGCTGTTACCGGCGAAGATGACGATGGGACGCGCGCTTTCTTCGCGCGAGCCGACAATTACCGCGACGAGATTGGCGAGATCGTACAGCGCGGTCGTCGCGCCGCCGTCGATGCCGCCGACCAAGACGATCACGTCGGGACGCGCGCGCGCGAGCGCTTCGGCGGCAAGCACCAGCGGATCCTGGAGCACCGTCGTCGCGGCGGTCTGTCCGCCGTCCGGATTGGGCGGCACGGTCAACGGGATCCAGCGTCCGCCGGTTTCGTCGAGCGCAAACGTCGCTTCGACGATTGCGTGGGTCCGGTTAATCGCGCGCACCGCGCTCGTCACGCTGAGTTCGCGGCTCAAGCCGACAATCGCGACGCGCAAGGGCTGCGGCGCGCTCGTGATCGCGACGAACGCGTCCACGCCTTGCGCGCTCGAACGCTCCGGCACGATCAATTGCTGATCGTCGGTCAGCAGTTGACGTTCGGTACGCGCTTCGATCTGGCGGATCGCGTCGCGAACTCCGGTCAGGATGTCCATTTCGGGCGGCGCTGCGGTGGTCGCCGCGATTCCCGCGCTGACATAGCGGAATTCGCCGTTCACGGAATCCACAAGACCGACTTTGGTGGTCACGCTCCCGATGTCGGCGACGAGAAGCGCTCCGGTTTTGCTCGAGTCAGGCATTTATCTAACCACTTGGATCCAATCGTGCAGCAAAAAGTACACGCGGTTGACGAGGATGGAGACGCGCGAGACCGCCGTGCCGGCGAAGAGCGCGCCAAACGCGACGAGAACGAACCAGCGTCCGACGTACCCCCAGCCGCGCCCGATGAGTTCCAGCGCGCGCGTCGCCACGCGCGGTTGCTGCGGGCGCATGAAACGAAACGAGAGCAGCGCGCCAATCGTTCCCAGCACCAGCATAATATTTTCCAGCGAATCGAGCGGGACAATCGTCGCCGCCAATTGCGGCAACAGCGTGCCGCCGAGCGCGCCGCCCAGCGCGAGCGCGCCGCCGACGCCAAACAAGAACGCGATGCTGATGTTGCCAACCGAGGGCCAACTCGCGCGTAATTTCGTCAGCAAGAGCAAGCCGAGAATCAACGGAATGATGAGCACCGGATTGACCAACAGTTGATCGAAGAGCATCGGCAAGAGGACGAGGTACACCGCCGCCGTCGCCGCATAGCCAATCGTCACGCCGACGAAAATCGCCTGCGCGAGACGAAAGAGCGGCGTATCGCCGAGCAAATAACTGAACACGAGCAGGGTCAAGATCGCGCCGACCCAGATGCCAATGGGATCCGTCGTCATTTCGCTTTGCCCCGTCCCCGCGAGAACCAATACACGAGATTACCGGCGATGATCAAGCCGATCAAAACCAACTGCGCGGTGCTTTGCGCGCCGGCGTTGATCATCGCCAACCCGCGTTGACCCGACAGCGCTTCGTACTGCGCCGCGCCTAAGAATCCGCTCGACAATGCGATCAGTTGATTAGTTTTGAGATAGGTGAGCGCACGCGGCTCGACCGCCGCGCTTACACCCGCGGCGATTTTCACACCCGCGCGTGGTTGCACTTGCTCGATCCATTTTTGGAGCGGCTCGGGCGCGCCCGCGAGTTCGATCAGCAACGCGACATTGCGCCAATTCTGAATGTTCAGAAAGTTGGGATATTTGTCGAGCGTTTCCCTTCTAACATAATCGCTCGTCGTCGCCGGAGCGAAGCCGGCAACCGCCAACTGATTGAGTCCCGCCTCCTGCCCGGCGATAAATCCCAGATTTAGATAATTCGTGCCGTACGTATAATTTCCCGTCGCGCGCGCCGCGTCGTCCAACACGCGTTGCGCGATTTGCGCGCCGGTCGGATCCATCGTGCTGATCGCGACAATCCGCGCGCCCTTTTTCATCAGATGGCGCACGAGGACATTCGCCTGCAAATCCATTTCGCCCGCGCCGCCCGGATCGTAATCGAAGGATAACACGACAATCGAATTCGGTTGCAGGGCTTGAATCTTTTCGTAGAAATCAGCCGCGCGCGTGCCGAAGGTACGCACCGACGCGTTCGAAAGATCGGGAACGAAAAAGGGAAGCAGGACCGCCAGCAGCATCAACACGTAGATGAACGGGCGCATCGTCAACTGGCGACGCGCGGGTTTCGCGGCGGGAACCGCTGGCGCGAGTACCGGCGCGGCGAGAATGGATTCGAAGAGAGACGCGGTCTCTTTGAATGGACTGGGCGGCGCGGGTCTGGGCGGCGCGTGCGGTTCGGCGATGGCAGAGGCAAGCGGAAGCACGCCGCGCAAACCTGCCAGCGGTCCGCCCGCTTCCACGGGTCCGCGATCAAAGATACCGGGCGCGGCTGGCTCCGCCGGTTTGAGCGCGGCAATCCAATCCGGGACTTGGCTCGGTTCCGCCACGGCTTCGCCTGCCGTGACGGGCGCTGCGCCCACCGGAGTTCGCAACCAGTCCGGCACATCTTCTTCTTCGCTGACCGGACGTGGAGTTTCCTTCAACCAAGCCGGCTCTTCCACGGTTGGCGGTTGAGGAACAGCCGTGGCGGCTTCCAGCGACTCGAGCAATTCTTCGCCGGGCGTAGTTACCTCAGTCGGTGCGGCGGCTTGGACTGGCGAAACGATTGGCGCTGGCGTGACAACTTGGCTTGGCGCAGCCGCTTCCACCGGCGCGAGCGTTTCAAACGGCGCGATAGGCGCGGCAGGTTCTTCCGTCTTGGGCTTGAGCGTCATCAGCCAATCGGGAATCTCCGCTTCGGTTGCCGGGACTGGCGGCGACATCTGCGGTTCGGCGGCAGCGGGCTTGAACCACGCGGGTTCTTCAGCCGATGGCGTTGCCGGTTGTGGTTCGGTTGCCACGCCCGTGTCTCTGAGCCAATCAGGAATTTCGTCTTCGGAACCAGCAAGTTGCCCGGTGGATGCTTGCTCCGCTTCGGCGCGCAATTGCGTCAGCCAAGCAGGCGCTTCACCCGTCGGAGCGGATGGCGCTTGTTCCGCTTTCGCCTGCGGTGGAGCCGCCCAAGCCGGGGGCTTGTCTGCCGGAGCAGGTTCTTGCACAACGGGCGCGGACGGCGAACGCAACCAATCCGGCAAATCTTCTTCGTCGACTTGAAACGCATCCGCGGGCGGTCGCGGCGGTATGCCCTGAGGAGAGATCGAAGGGGGCGCGGCTTGCTCTTCCGTTTGCGTGGCGCGCAACTGCACCAGCCAATCACCGGATTCTTCCGACGGGGACGCAGTCGTTTCCGGCGACGGCGCGGAAATTGGCGCGTCTTCTTCCGGCGACGACGCGCGCAAACGCACGAGCCAGTCATCGGACTTGCTCGCTTCCGCCGGCGCGGGTTTGGGAGGTTCGATTGGCGCGACCGGCGCGGGAGGTTCGATGGGTTGGGGTTCTGCTTTCACGGGAGGCGCAGTCGGCTCAGCGGGCTTGACCGGGAGCGACAGTCCTTTGATCGGCGCGGGCGGCGGCGTGCGATCTGCGGCGGGCGCGACCGTCAACGGTACCAAGCGGGCGCCGCATTTTTGGCAAAATACATTTTCGACGGTGTTCGGTTCGCCGCACATCGGGCAGACCAAGCCCGATTGCTGCACCAAGCGCGCGCCGCAATCGCTGCAGAATTTACTGCCGTCTCGATTTTGGGTTCCGCAATGAGAACACTGAATCATGTGACTTATTCGCTGTAGGGGCGATCCATCCCGACGAGAAATCGCAGCGCGGTCGCAATCGTGCCAAGCGCAACGCCGATCAGAATGCCGCGCACTCCAGCGGCGCTGGGCACGTTCAACACCCAATCGCGCGCGTCCGCCAAGACGCCGAGGAGCGGCGTTTGTCCGAGCAAGACGACGAGCGCGGCGAACAGCATCAACAACGTTTCAAAATTGCGCGCGCGCAGCGCGCGGTACGCCGCGGTCGCCAAGAAGAATGCGACGAGCGCGAAAAACGCGCCTTGCAGCGGTGTGTACACGTTGTCGAAAATCCAGGTCATCGGCGCGCTCGGCAACATGAACCACATCCCGACGAGAAAGACCAGCATGGCGGTGACGACGACGACGATGCTGTAACCCGCGCTCGCTTCGTGCCGGCGCACGATGCGCGCAAAATGCACTCGGAGCAAATTGATCAAGCCGAGGATGAGCGCGAACGCGGTCAGGATAATCGTCCATTGCTTGAACGCATCACCGATCGGGTCAAGGATCGGATTGGCGTAGAAATAATCCAGCAGGGTCACCAGTCCGACTGCGATCGCGATTGCCGTAGGAATCAGTCGCATCTTAAATCGGTCCCATCAATGTTCGCGCCAGCACCAAAATCACCAAAATGACGACGAGCACCCAGCGCATCACATCTTGCGCGAAGAGACTGCTCAAATGGGCGGGCTTGGCCAACAGGTACGCGCCGCCAGCGTAGATTTCCTCGCCGATCAGAGGATGCGTCATCGTCGCGTGAACGAACGGCAACACTTCCGGCGCGCTCGTGCCGCCGACCTGGATCAGTTCGCGCTGCGCCCCGGCTTCGCCCATCAACAGAAATTCGTCGCCGAAACGTCCGACCATCACATTGGCAGCCAACTTTTGCCGCGTCAACAGACGCATCACGCCGACCGCGTACGCGAACGCGTCGCTGCGCTTGGCGGAGAAATTGTTCGGGTCGGGCGCGACGAGACGCGCGCGCGTTGATTCGTAATCTTCCGGGACGCCCATTTGGCGATAGACGCGGCGCATAATGTCTTGCGCGATCGGCAGCGCGGTCGGATGGGCGAGCGTGACGACGGGCGGCGCGGCGCTCATCGCGCCGCGTTCGGTGAGATATTCGAGGACGTTGAGCGCGGCGGTGGTATCGGCGGTGAATTGATCGCCGACTCCGGTCGTGCCCAGCGAAAGATGCACCGGCTGCCCGGCTTCGGCGGAACGCGCGAACAGACCCTTGAGCGCGGCGTACGCGGCAATCGGACGCAACGTAAACTGCGCGCCGCGTTTGATCGCCCAGTACGCGAAGAAAAAGGGTACCAGGAAACCGAGGAGCACGCTAAGCGCTTGGGCTTGGTCCCATCCAATCGTCGAACTAAAAAGACTCTTTAACGCTTCCAACCTGCTGAAACCTCTGTCGCGTCAACGAATGTCAGACGAATAAACGAATCGAGCGCGCCAAACGGTTACCATTCGTTGATTCGTGAAATATTCGTTGACACCGAGCCACTCCGATCAAGCTTTGTCGGTCTGAAGTCCTTCGAGCCGCGCGATCAATTCTTCCACGCCGGCGCGGTCTTCGACGAGTAACGTGAGATCGCGCACATCGGCTTGGTTGAAACCCAAATTGAGGAAAGGTTGCGCGAACCAGAGAAATTGCGCGCCGAGAAATGCCAGCGGTTTGTACGTCTCTAAAAACAAAATCGCTGGCGCGGTCATTCCCATTTGTTCAATCCGCCGCGTCAAATCGTCCAACAATTGTGCGCGGCGGCGCGCGTCCAGAGCCATCGATACGACCATCGCGTCAACGAATCGGTAACGAATAAACGAATGACGTAAACGCGCGGCGATTCGTTTATTCGTTCTAAATTCGTTGACACCATTATACGGCTAGTGCCGCGATACGTCAAGCGGCGGTTACCTAAACTTCGCGCCCCCCAAGTTTGCGCGGCGCGCCGCTTTGCGTTATACTACCGCCAATGAAACTCGCGCTGGTCGCCAGTTGGCTCAATCAGTACGGCGGCGCGGAACGCGTCCTCGAAGTCGCCCACGCCTTGTTTCCGGACGCGCCGGTCTTCACTTCGACGTACCGCGCGGCGGCGATGCCGGAGGCGTACCGCGCCTGGGACATTCGCGCGTCGTTCTTCGACGCCCTTCCGCTGGCGAACAAACGCTGGTTGCTCCCACTCTACCCTGCCGCGTTTGAATCGTTCGATTTGCGCGGGTACGACGTCATCCTCAGCATCACGAGCGCGTTCGCGCACGGCGTGCGCGTGCCGCCGGGCGCGCGCCATATATGCTATTGCTTGACCCCCGCGCGTTTTCTCTGGAACTATGCCGATTACGTCGAGCGCGAACAGATCGGGCGAGTGTTGCGCGCGGGTTTGCCGTTCTTCGTCGCGCGGCTGCGCGATTGGGACCGCCGCGCCGCCGACCGCGTGACGCAGTTCATCGCGATTTCGGAAACAGTGCGCGCCCGCATTGCCCAGTACTATCAGCGCGATGCGACGATCATTCACCCGCCGGTCGACGTGGCGCGTTTTTCCGTAGCGCGCGCGCGCGACGACTATTTTCTGATTCTGTCACGTCTCGTCCCGTACAAACGGATCGATCTCGCGGTGCAAGCATTCAACGAACTCGGCTTGCCGCTCGTCGTCGCGGGCGATGGACGCGACCGCGCGCGTTTGCAAGCGATGGCGAAACCGAACGTGCGAGTCGTCGCGCGTCCCTCCGACGAGCAAGCGCGCGATTTGCTGGCGCGTTGTCGCGCGTTTCTTTTTCCCGGCGAAGAAGACTTTGGCATCACGCCGCTGGAAGCGAACGCGTGCGGCAAACCAGTGATCGCGTTTGCCGGAGGCGGCGCGCTCGAAACGATCATTCCCGGCGTGACCGGCGAATTTTTCCGCGAGCCGACCGCGCCATCGCTCGCCGCCGCCGTCCGCGCGTTCGACGATAGCAAGTACGACGCGTTGACGATGCGGAAGCACGCGGAGCGGTTTGACACCAATGTCTTCAAGGAAAAGTTGAGTCAATTGGTCAATCAGGCAATCGGTCAATCAGTAATCGGGCAACCAGGCACCTGATCGCCTGATTGCCTGATCGCCTGATCGCCTGATTGACTCCCTGCGAGGTTAGGATGGAACTACGCGATTATGTGCGCGTCGTCTGGCGTTATTGGTGGCTGATTGCCGCGCTGGTTGTCGTCGTCGGCGTGGGGAGTTGGATTTTTCGCGCGCAGCCCGCGCCGCAATATCAAGCCGGAGTGCGCTTTACGATTGGCGTCAACGCGCCGCCCGCCACCGAGGTTTCCGGCTACGATCCGATTCTCACATCGTACCAGGCATCCGAGTACATCCGCGACGATTTCGTCGAGATCATCAAGAGCGATTCTTTCGCCGACGACGTGAACGCGATGCTGGCGAAAATGGGCGCGCCGGAAATCAAAGTGAGCAAAGGCAACATCTCCGCCGCGATTGAAAAGCAGCGCCGTTTGATGTCGATGTCGATCACGTGGCACGACGCGGCGCAAGCGCAAAAAATCGCGGACGCGGCGGTCAGGAATTTGAGCGAGAACAACGCCAAGTATTTCGCGCAACTTGGCGCGACCGGCGCGAGCGTCGCGGTGATCGACAAGCCGGTCGCGTATCGCGTCGGCGCGTCGCTGCGCGAACAACTCGACATTCCGATCCGCGTTCTGATCGCGCTGCTCGCCGGCATCGCGCTCGCGTTCATGCTCGATTACCTCGACACGTCGGTGCGCGACGCGCGCGACGCGGAAGGACTGGGGCTGCGCGTGATCGGCGAAATTCCGAAGGCGGAGACAAGGTGACAAGGATAAATGTCCCCATATCGCCAGACCTCCTTGTCTTTTCTTTGAACTGTGGTAAAATGCCAACCGTAACCACTCGTTAGGAGAAGACCATGCAACTGCAAGACTACGCGCGCGTGCTACTCAAGCGCGGCTGGATCATCATCCTGCTCGCACTGCTCGCGGCAGCCAGCGCGTACGGGTTCAGCAAACTGCAAACGCCGATTTACAGATCGACAGTCACCCTCAGCGCCGTACCGGCGCGCCCGTCTGATTATGGCCAGTCTCTCGCCATCAAGAATCTGCTGCGCAACTATGTGCAGCAGATGCAATCGCCTGCCATTACGCAACCCGTGATCGACAAACTGCAATTGGACATCTCGCCCGACAAATTTGTCAGCCAACTCAACTTCAACGCCGACGAATCTACGCTGCTGATCACTATCGAAGCGCGCCATCCTCTCACCAAAACAGTGCCCGGTCTGGCGCAAACCCTCGCCGAGACGTTTGTCGCCGCGCACAATCAAGAAAATCTCCAAATCGATCAGCGCGATCGGATCCTGATTACGATCTTGCGCAATGCAACTTCACCCGAAATTTTCTCGCCCAAGACCTCGATCAATACGCTCGCCGGTGCGATTCTCGGCGCGCTCCTCGGCATCATCGTCGTCTTTGCTTTAGAGTGGCTCGATTCCGACATCGTGCGCACGACCGAAGACATCGAGCGCGTGATCGGCGTGACCGTCCTGGGTTCGATCCCGACGATTGCCGAACGCGCCAGCGCGCCCGCGCGTCAACGCGCGCGTCAAGTTTGTCCGCATTGCGGCAACCCGATTTGAGTATTCGGTATCCAGTGTTCAGTATTCAGTCGCAACTGAACACTGAATACTGAACACTGCACACTGGAGTTTTCACATGCCCGAAGACCGCCCATCCACACTAATTACGATCACCAACCCGCGCTCGCCGATCAGCGAAGCGTACCGCACGCTCCGCACCAACTTGGAATTCACCAGTCTCGACAAACCGATCCACTCGATGGTCGTGACCTCCGCCTCGCCGGAAGAAGGCAAGTCCACGACGCTCGCCAATCTCGCCGTCGCCGTCGCGCAAGCCGGGAAAAAAGTGATCCTGGTGGATTGCGATTTGCGGCGTCCGTCGCTGCACCAAATTTTCGATGCGCGCAACGCGCCCGGATTTACCGACATGATGCGCGACGACGCGCTGATGAGCCAGCCGCCGCTGCAAGAAACCGGCGTGCCGAATCTGTTTTTGCTCCCCAGTGGCACACTGCCGCCCAATCCGGCGGAACTGCTCGGCTCGCGGCGGATGAGCGAAGTGATCGCCGCGCTGCAACAACACGCGGAGGTCGTGCTGTTCGACGCGCCGCCGGTGATCGCGGTGACCGACGCGGCAGTGCTATCGTCCAAAGTGGACGCGGTGCTGCTCGTCATCAGCGCGGGCAAAACCAAACGCGAGCACGCGAAAAAAGCGAAAGCGTTGTTGGACAAAGTGAACGCGCGTTTGATCGGTACCGTGCTGAACAACGTCAAAGGCGAGACGAGTTTGTATCAGTACTACGCGAGTGAGGAGAAGGGCACGTAAGGAGGATCGAATGGCTACCACTGTTGCGCGAATGACCCGCGACGAATTGCGCGAACTCGTCGAAGAATCTGTCGAGCGCAAATTGCTGGAATTGTTGAGAGACCCGGATTGGGGACTCGAATTGAGGAAAGAAATACGCGACCGGTTGCGCCATTCCTTCGCGGCAGAAGCGCGCGGCGAGCGCGGAATCCCGGCAGAAGAATTAGCCAAGCGACTTCATATCAAGGCATAACCAATGTATCAACCGCGATATATGCCGACGGCAGCGCAGAACATGGCAGATTTGGATCCGCCAGTTGCCAAGCGCATTTACAAACGGATCACATGGTTGGCGGAGCATTTCGATTCAATCACGCCAGAACCATTGGAAGGTCCCTGGAAAGGCAAATACAAGTTTCGCGTCGGCGACTATCGCGTGGTCTACACGGTGAATCGCGGCGAAGGTTATCTGATGGTTCACTTGGTTCGGCATCGCCGTGAAGTGTACGAAAAGCGATAGTTCTCTCAGTTCCCTCATTTCCCTTATTTCCCTCAGTTCCCTGGAAATAAAGGGAATGAGGGAAATAAGGGAAACCAGGAGAGAGTTGGATGAAAGGTTTGATCTTGAGCGGCGGCAAAGGCACGCGCCTGCGCCCATTCACGTACACCGGCACCAAACAACTCGTGCCAGTCGCCAACAAACCGGTTTTGTTCTACGCGATTGAAGATTTGGTCGAAGCCGGCATTTCCAACATCGGCATCATCATCAGCCCGGAGACCGGCGAGCAAGTCAAAGCCGCGGTCGGCGACGGCGCGCGCTTCGGCGCGCGCGTCGACTATATTCTGCAAGATGCGCCCAAAGGGATCGCGCATGGCGTCAAAATCGCGCGCGACTATGTCGGCGCGGACAAGTTCATTCTCTTCCTCGGCGATAATTTCATCCGCGACGGCATCGTGCCGCAAGTGAATGCGTTTCGCGACGGCGCGATGAACGCGCAGATCATTTTGTACAAACTGGATGATCCGAGTTCGATGGGGGTGGCGATCTTGGATGGTGACGGACGCGTGACGCGCCTCGTCGAAAAACCCAAGCAATTCGTTTCGCCGTACGGCGTCATCGGCATTTACATGTTCGATCACAATGTCTTTGAGGCGGTCAACGCGATCAAACCCTCCGCCCGCGGCGAACTTGAAATCACCGATACAATTCAGTACTTGATTGACCAAAAATTGAACGTGCGCGCACATTTGCTGACCGGCGGCTGGATCGACACCGGCAAAATGGCGGACATTCTCGAAGCGAATCGGCTCGTACTGGACGTGCTCGTCGCCAAAAACGAAGGGCAGGTCGACAGCGCGTCCGTCATCGAAGGGCGCGTGACCTTGCAGCCCGGCGCAGTCGTCGTCAACAGCACAATCCGCGGTCCCGCGATCATCGGCGAACGGACGCGCATCGAAAACGCGTACGTCGGACCGTACACTTCGATCTATCACGATTGTCAGCTCCGAAATTGCGAAATCGAAAATAGCGTCGTCCTGGAACAGAGCGCGATCGTAGACGCGCCCGCGCGCATCGCGGATAGTCTGATCGGGCGCCACACCGAGATCGCGCGCGCGGGCGGACGCACCAAAACGCTCAAGATGATGATTGGCGACTATAGCAAGGTCGGCATTTGAGCGAGGCGAAACCTGCGCAAGGTTGATTCACGCTCATCGGGAGGTCAACATGAAACCTGCGAAAAAAGCGTTTCCTTATCCCGAACTCTTGCACGCCATCGGACAATTCATCGCCAAACGAGGGATCGGCAACATTTGTATCATGGAGTACGAAGACGGCGTCATCGTCACCGGCACGACGTTGTACGATACCGGCGAAACGATTGGACGCCGTACGGAAACCCACGTCTTGACCGGCGAGGATTTGCGCCGGTTGGTGAAGGGAGGTTGAGATGCGCCGACCGAAACGCGGCGAAGCGACGCTGCGCTATTCCGAAATTTTGCGCTTGATCGGTCAATACATCGAACGCGCCAACCTGTGCGAAATCCGCATCCTGGAAACCGACGAGGGCTTGATTTTGCAAGGCATCGTGACGCGCGGCGAGCGCGAAGGCGAGCGCGACACATATCAACTCACGCCTGAAGACATTAGCGCGTTGCTGGAAGATGCGTATGCGATGCGCGGCAGACGAATTTGACCGCGCGCGAACGGAGCGAATGGATATGGATCAAACAACCCGGTTCTCCGAGAGAACGCTGCCGGAGATTGCATCCATCTTGCAAATGCCGGTGGAGGAATTAGCGCGCGCCAGCGTGCGCGCGTACCTGCACATGCGACTCGCCCAAGTCGAATCTGCGCTCGGCGAGATCAAACAACGCTATCAAATTCATTCGAGCGCGGAAATGGAACAGTCCTATCGTGCGGGCACACTGGCGGAGAAAGAGTCCTGGGAAGATTTCTTCCGCCTGGATCACCTGGAAGCAGAAGAAGCGACATTGCGGCGTTCTCTTGAAAGTTTATGAGTTACGATTATTCCCCACTCATTCAGATTGCCCTCACCGAATTCAGCGACATTGTAACTCACGCGCATAACTTGAATGAAAACGCGCGTTTTTATCTAAACGACGGAACCTATGTTGATGTGTGGTATTCGCTCCGTCGTCCTGAACAGCGTTTTGCGTTTCACTGGGAACGCCGCGCAAAGGACGGAACGCTCTGGCGCTATGACAACATCCCCGACGCAAAATGGTCGTCAATCGCATCATTCCCCAAACACTTTCACGCAGGCAAAGAAGAAAACGTAGCCGCGCGCGATCTGAGCGACGATCCTCCGACCGCCCTGCGCGAGTTTTTGTCGTTCGTACGAAATCACTTACAAGGCAGAGGAGCATGAACAGTTTACTGATCACCGGCGGCGCGGGCTTTATCGGCTCGAACTTTGTCCGCTACATTTTGAAACAATATCCCAACTACCGCGCGGTCGTCTTCGACAAGTTGACGTACGCGGGCAATCTCGACAATTTGCGCGACGTGGAAAAAAATCCGCGCTATGCGTTCGTGCGCGGCGACATTTGCGACGCGCCCGCGGTCGAGCGCGCGGTGCGCGAACACCGGATCGACACGATTGTCAATTTCGCGGCGGAGACGCACGTCGACCGCTCGATCATGGACGCGGACGCGTTCATCAAAACCGACATCTACGGCACGTATGTTTTGCTCGAAGCCGCAAAAAAATTCGGACTGCGCTATCATCAAGTCGGCACCGACGAAGTGTACGGCTGGGTCGAGCAAGGCAGATCCGGCGAAGATGACCGGCTCTTGCCGCGCTCGCCGTATGCCGCCTCAAAAGCCGGAGCCGATTTGCTGATTTACGCGTACGTCGTCACACACAAAGTCGCGGCGACGATGACGCGCGGCGCGAACAACATCGGACCGTACCAATACCCAGAAAAAGTCGTGCCGCTCTTCGTCACGAACGCGATTGACGACAAGCCCTTGCCGCTGTACGGCGACGGCAAGCAAGTACGCGATTACCAATTCGTCCTCGATCACTGCGAAGCGATTGACCTGGTTTTGCATCGCGGCACGATCGGCGAATTGTACAATGTCGGCACAGGACAGGAAACTGAAAACATCGTGATGGCGCGAATGATCTTGAAAATGCTCGGCAAACCCGAATCGCTGATCCAGCCGGTCGCAGATCGCCCCGGACACGACCGGCGCTACGCGCTCGACGTGACGAAACTGCGCGGGCTGGGCTGGGAACCGGCGCACAACTTTGAAGAGGCGCTGCAAAAAACCGTCCAGTGGTACGTCGAAAACGAATGGTGGTGGCGCAAGTTGAAAAGCGGCGAGTATCTGGAGTACTACAAGAAGCAGTACGTCGAAAGAGAAGCCCGTTCAACGTAAAGAGTTGCTTTCGCGAAAAAACACGCGAGGTGAAAATCACCTTGCGTGTTTTTTTATCAGCGGGCTCTTTTGCGAGTCGGGCTCCCACGCCCGACTATTGCGACATGGGAGCCGCAACTACCTGCGTACCGTCAACTCATCTAACCGATCCACGTACCGCGCCAGCACGCCGAACGTCGTTTCGACCGGCTCCGGTGTCGTGAGATCGACTCCCGCGCACTTGAGCGTTTCGAGGGGAAAGTCCGAGCCGCCCGCGCTGAGAAAGCCGAGATATTTTTCGACCGCGTTCGGCTTGCCGTCGAGAATGTTTTGCGCGAGCGCGTGCGCCGCGCTGATGCCGGTCGCGTACTGGTACACGTAAAAATTGCGATAGAGGTGCGTCGCGAATTGCGCCCAGGTGATGCCGACGCGTTCGCGATCCATTTCGACTTCCGCGCCGTACCCTTCCGTGAACAAATCGGCGAGCAGATCGATCATCGTTTGCGCGGTCAACGCCTGTCCGCGTTCGGCGCGTTCGTGGATCTCCAATTCGAAACGCGCGAGCGTCGGCATGATGAAAAAGTAGCGATGGAAGTTGGACATCGCTTCTTCGATGACGCCAATTTGGAAGTCGGCACCCCCACCCCTTCCCTCCCCCGTCACGAACAGGGGAGGGTGATTCAGCAAATAATCGCGCACCATCGCCTGGTTGAAATTCGACGCGCACTCGGCGAGGAAGATGCCGTACTGACTGTAGACGAATGGCTGCGTTTTCTGCGTGAAATATTTGTGCATCGAATGACCCAGCTCGTGCGCGAGCGTACTCATCGAAAACAAATCGTCGTTGTAACTCATCAAGATGAATGGCTGCGTTCCCGGCACGCCGGTCGAGAACGCGCCGGCACGCTTGCCCTGGTTCGGATACTTGTCGACCCAGCGCTGCTCGATCATGCCGCGCCGCGCGACCGTCACGTACTCGTCGCCGAGCGGTCGCATGCCCGCGCAAATCCACTCGACCGCTTGATCGAATGGCACGACCGGTTTCGCGTTCGTCAGCGGCGCTTTTTCATCGTAGACGAAAAGTTTGGCGGTGCCGAGCGCGCGTTTGCGAATCGCCCAATAGCGATGCCAGGTCGGCAGGTTCGCGCGGAATGTCTCGATGAGCCGTGGGAAAACTTGCAGTGGAATGTAATTCGACGACAGCGCGGCGTCGAGCGACGACTTGTATTTGCGCGCGCGAACGGCGAACACATCTTGCTTGACGCCCGCGGCGAGACAATTGGCAATCGTGTTCTTGAACGCGAGATGCGCGTCGGCGTAACTCTCGAACGCGGTGCGCCGCACTTCGCGATCGGGGTGCGTGCGCAGCGCGCCAATCGTCCCCTGCGTCACGTCAAACGTTTCGCCGGATGCGCTACGCGCGGGCGCGCATTTCAAATCGGCGTCGGTCAGCACGCCATGCGTCGCGGACGCGGTGCGAAACGCGTCGCTCGCCTGACTCATCAATTCTTCGACCTCGGCGGAGCGGACGTGCGCGGCGCGCTGTTCCAGTCGCGCGAAAAAGTGCGCGTAGATCGCGAGGCGCGGCTCGTCGCGCGTCCACGCGCGCAGTTTGTCGAAACCAATCGCGATCATTTCGGGTTGCGCGAACGACAACGCGGCGGCAGCGCGCGCCATGAGTCCGCGCGTGCGGTCGTTCAACGCGGCGGCGGTTTGATCGGCGGTGTCGACCGTGTGCTTCATGCTCGCGTACAGCACGACTTTGCCGGCGCGCGTTTCAAGCGCTTCGCTCGCGGCAAGAAAATCGGCGAGCGTTGCCGCGCCATCCGCGAGATGTCCACGAAAGCGCGCGAGCGATGGCAGTTCGCCGATCAGCGCGTCGAACTCCGCCGACCACGCGGCATCGTTCGGAAAAATGGATTCGACATCCCAGGTGTGTTCGCGCGGGATGGCGTTGCGAGGGGGAACGGGTTGGGACATGTGTTACTCCTGATGAACGGGTTTGAAGCGGATGTAAACGGATAAAAACCTATGCGCAAATTAGGTTGGCGTTTTCAAGTGATGGAACGGGACCCGAGTCTTTGGGACGCCAAATGTAACGGTGAATGTGCTTGCGCCATTCTTGTACGTCTTTGGGCGCTAGTTTGCGTTCGTACTGCAATCGCTTGCGCCCAAAATTGAATAAGTCCGACTTGTAATTTGGTCGCGCCAAGATAAGAAAGAACTTGCCATTCTTCTTCGTCGGTCAGCATGTGAGAGAATGCTTTGTCCTCGACGACGACACAATGCTCTACGAGGTGGTCGAGATACAAATTGCCAATCCAAACGTCTCCATCGCACACTCTGACTTTGTGTTCCTCCGAAACGTGGAATCCCTCTTTCCTCATCTCCGCCGTCAAGGCGCGCTGATAATGTTTCTCGCGCAAGCCAGGTCCCAAACGCGACTGCACGCGCATCGCGCAACCAATAATGCGATAGGTGATGTCTGCGTGCGGAATGGATGGGTCAAGTGGCATGTATTCCTCCGGTAGCGGATATGAAGCGAATATAATCGGATGCAGTCCGTACGTATCCGCTTGAATTCGCTTCCCATCCGCTCAATAAGACCGAACCGCCTCCGCAATCATTTCCACTTGTTGGTCACTCAACTCGGGATACATCGGCAGCGACAATTCTTCATCCGCAACTTGCTCGGCGTGCGGGAAATCGCCGCGCTGGTAACCCAGGTTCGCGTTCACCGGTTGGAGATGCAGCGGAATCGGATAGTGGATGCCGGTCTCGATGCCGCGCGATTTCAGGTGCGCGCGCAACCCATCGCGATTTCCCGAAGGGACGCGCACCGCGTAGATGTGATACACCGGCGAAATGTGCGGCGGCACGTACGGCGGAACGACGGCGCTGTTCGTGAGCAATTCGGTGTAGTAATCCGCAATCGCGCGGCGGCGCGCGTTCCACGCGTCGAGATGCGGCAACTTCGCGCCGAGAATCGCAGCTTGGAGCGCGTCGAGCCGATAGCCGTAGCCGACGACGAGATGCTCGTACTTGTCGCGGCGACCGTGATCGCGCAACAGACGCGCGCGCGCGGCAAGTTCGTCATCGTTCGTGACGAGCGCGCCCGCGTCGCCGTACGCGCCGAGATTCTTGCTGGGGAAAAACGAAAAGCACGCGATGTCGCCCATGGTCCCGGCGCGCTTGCCGCGATACTCCGCGCCGTGCGCCTGCGCTGCATCTTCGATCACGCGGAGGTTGCGCGTGCGCGCGATTTCCAAAATCGGATCCATCTCCGCGGGCTGACCGTAAAGGTGTACCGGGATGATCGCCTTGGTGCGCGGCGTGATCGCGCGTTCAACCGCGCGCGGATCGAGGTTGTACGTGCGCGGGTCAATGTCCACCAGCACCGGGCGCGCGCCGATCACCGAAATGCCTTCCGCGGTTGCGACGAAAGTGTGCGTCGTCGTGATCACTTCGTCGCCGGGCTTCACGTCGCACAGCAAGAGCGCGAGGTGCAGCGCGGCAGTCCCACTGTCCAAGCCGACGCAATGCTTGGCGCGGCAAAACGCGGCAAAGTTCGTTTCAAACTCGGAAACTTCTTTGCCGAGAATGAACGAGGCGTTGCCGATGACGCGCTGAATCGCCGCGTCGATTTCCGGTTTGATTGCGGCATATTGGGCTTTGAGGTCTACGAGGGGAATGGGCATTGGAACTCCGTCATTGGGTGATTTTCGTTAAGGCAGGTGTCCGTAGTTCAACCCCTGCTCGGTCTTCGAGATTAACGCATACGAGAACGGCTTTTGTTCGATGACCTTTATAAAATTGGACTTGATTGGTTTGCAACTGGCGCGTTTGATGTCAATCCGCACAACTTCGGCGTTGGGAAAATCTGGAAAATCCGCTGTCCAACCGGTTAATTCCTCAAGCCACGCCAACAGTTTTTGTAAACGTTGCCATTGTTCATTATCGGTTGGGTTGTCAGTCTTGCATTGCGAATGTCGGGTGAAACCCAGGGCTTGAATTTGATCGCCTAACTGCGCTTGCCATCGTAACAGGCGCTTTGACGATGCCGCCGCAAGCGCTTTGCAAAGTGGGTAGATCGGCGAACGCTCGTCATCTGAACCACCGAGCCATTCCAGCCAATCCAACGCATTCTTTTCGTAGGTGAACGCGCTTTGCAGCGACGAGTCAACCTGTATCAGCAGTGGGATAAAATCGCGAGAGGGACGATAATCTTTCAAGTCGCCCCAAGCACTGTAGCACGCCAACAATAAATGAACCGTGCCGAATGGATACTTGCGTCCAAATTCCTTCAGTGTGAAGCCACGAATCAGGTTGGGATTAAAGGATTGGGCATCAGGTCCCTCGCATTCTGGAATAGGAGTGTCCTTGCCCCATTTGAGCATGTGATGACCAATGCTGGGCAAGTGCTTGCGATAAATGTCGTGGTCAACGAAAGTAGGTTTCGTCGCATCCAAGTTGCTGTACTCTTTCAGAATCCACAACGTACTTGCATCATAAAAACCGGCCACCTCCCATTTCCATAGATGTCGAAGTAGCAATGCGGATAACACACCATCCAAGTCAGGGCTAATGACCATTGGTTGCTTCTTGCGGCGTAACCAACCCGCCTGCTTCTTCAGAGTATTGTAATCGCAACGCTCTGGCGTCTCTGTCGTGTACTCTTGCCGCGCTTCGTGGGTTGTCTCGAAGAGAGTCATTTGTCCCTTCTTTCGTTTGTGGTTCTCAAGACTGCGCTGATAGGGTGAGTCAGTTACGGGTACCTTTTCGTAAACAGGGATCAACTGATCGCGCAACCGTAACGGTTCGTCGAGTCGTTGCAAAGCCACTTCGACATACTTGGCTTGGAGCTCGTAGCCATAGTAATTGCGTTCCATGGCGTGGGCAACTTTGGTTGTCGTACCGATCCCATTGAACGGATCGAGCACCGCATCCCCAACATAGGAATAAAGCATAATGAGGCGATATGGAATCTCCTCTGGGAATGGGCAAGGATGCGGCAGATAGTTTGGCGGAACAGGCGCAATATGCCAAATGTTGTTCGCAACTTCGCGTGTGAAAATGAAGTTGATGTCGTATCTACTGCGCTCTTTTTCATCTTCCGTTTGCTCTGCGTAGATACGCGGTCCCGGTTTGCGGAGGACCAAGATATTCTCAGTCATAATGTTCGGACAATAGTAACCGGGGAACGGATGCTGAATGGTCACTCCGGCACGTTTGACCCCACCTGTCACCTTTGACCAAACGATATCTTCATGAAATTCATAGCCCGATTTTACCAGGAGGGTGGCCAAATGTTGTGGCAATGGGTACTGTTTACGTTCGTTCAAAATAGTTCCGATAATGATCGCGCAAAATCCTCCCGGTTTGATTTTGCGAAAGACCTCCGCAAAGCAGACCTGTAACCAGTCAAGGTATTCCTCATAGGTTCCGCCGCGACGCGTGCGGTACCATTCCGTCGGGTCGGCGATGTGCTGTTCGTAGTCAATCGCGTTCCAATAGGGAGGACTAGTCAGAACGAGCGCAACCGATTCGTCAGGAACTTCGTCCATGTGTTCGCAGGATTTACAGAAAATGCCACTCATCGTCATCTGCCTAATCGAATGGCTCCACTTCTGCGTATCCGCAGTGTGAACACCTGAGATGATAGGCAATTCCTTCTGGATACAGAGAGGATGTTCGCATTATCATCATCTCCCCTTGCTGGCAACGCGGGCATTTCCCATAGGTGTTTGGCTCTTGTAGCATTTGCCTAATGTGTCGTTGGTGGTGTTCCATCTTCTTGAGCAATTGTTTGCGCGTCTCCATCGGATTTTCTCCTTTCCATGACATTGGAAACAGCCCTGGGTACTCCGTGATTTGATTATTCTAACTAGTTCTTGTTGGGAAACCCTTTGCAGGGTCACATTTTGCATTTCTTGGCGGAACGGCGCGGGCGTGTGAGCGCCGTTGCGATGACCATCAAATTGTTGGCGATCACGCCCCAGCCCAACCAGCGTTCCATCCCGGTCTCGCCGCGATTGAGACACCGATCCAACGCGCGTGCGCGCCGCAAATGACTGATGCGTCCTTCAACTCCTGACCGCCAGCGCCGCACCGCTTTGAACCAGGGCTGCGCTTCAAAACGTTGCCGCGCGCGGCTCTTCGCGCCGGGTTTGGGTAACACGACTTGTTTCACACCCAGGTCTTTCGCCGCTTGTTCGTTCTCCGGGGAATACACCCCGCGATCCGCTGTCGCGATCTTCGGCGGATGTCCGAACAATTTCCGCTGATGCTTGAGACTGGGCAACCAATAGTTCGCTTCGGGGGGATTGCCCCGCAACAACCGATAGTCCGTGATGATCCCCCCGTCACTTTCACAATACCAGACCTTCCGGCCGAATTCCGTTTCCTTGGGACGCGCCTTCCCGCGTTGGATGATCGCGGTGTGCGGCTCGAAGAGACTGACGATTTTGTCGGACGCCGGCACGTCTTCGTGGTGAAAGACCCGGCGCGTGGTTTGGTTAATGACTTGGCACACCAGCGGCAGGTAGTGCTCGAGCGTCGCCACCAACGCCAATGCTGCCAGGGTCGCATGTTCTTTCAAGCGCACGACGATGTCCCACGCGTGCGCGACGCTTTCTTCCGTCAGCTTAACCAGACGGCGATAGAGCTTGTGCGCCTTATTTTCAAGGGTTTTTTGACCCTTCGTCCCGCGCAGTCGCTGGGCAATCTGACGCGCCAGATGCTTGGCTTGCCGATGCGAATCGCGGAACAAGCGTTTGTCTGCCGCCGTGCGCGGTTTGAGCAGTCGCCGCGCCGCCGCCAACGTCCGCCCAATGACGCGCAGGCTGTCCGCGAGCAGACTGCTGTCGGTGGGATAGTGAATATGCGTTTCAGTGACCGTGCCATCCGCGCGCAGTTTCTGACCCTGGGTCACTCCTTCGCGCTGAGCTAGGCGCACCACGCGATCATTGATGCGATGGAGCGTGGCCGGACGAATCAACGCCTCGCGGTCGCGCAAGGTGGAAAAGTTGGGACAGGATTGCCTGTCGAGCGCACAGAACCAGCGCCATTGCATACTGCCGTTGATTTCTTTCGCGGCGGCGCGATAACTCCAGTTCTTCAAACGGCGTGCCACGGCGACGCGCAACGTGACCTCGACGGGAGTTGCCGGGCGACCGTTCCACAACGCTTGGGGCGCTGACAGCGCCAAGTCGTTGGCGACCAGTAGAATCAATTGGCGATCTTGGAGCAAGCGGTCGATGACGACCAACTGGGGATCGCGTTTGATAAAGGGCGTGAGCGCCAGAAAGTCTGGCTGGCGCGGATATGCTATAATCAGCATGGAGCCTCCTGGTGGTAAAGATCAAGGATGTGGTATCCTGATCTTACTCCAGGTGGCTCATTCCGCCAGATCTGACGTGGGCTACCCGCAGTTGCTCAGTTATCAGGCAAACGGGGTTTCCCAACAAGAACTAACTATGCCCCAACACCGGATGCGGCACGTACGGCGCTTCGATGTACTTGCGCTCGTCATCCGTCAACTTGATTTCGAGCGCGGCAAGCGCTTCCGGCAAGTGATGTGGTTTCGTCGCGCCGATGATCGGCGCGGTGATCTCCGGTTTGTTCAGCATCCACGCGAGCGCGATCTGGATCGGCTTGACGCCGCGCTTCTTCGCGAGTTCTCCCACGCGTTCCGCGATCACAAAATCTTCGTCGCGGTAATAAAGTTCGTACGCGTACGGATCGTCTTTCGCGCGCGCGGTCTCGCCTTTCTTGTCGCGCGTACGATTGCCGGCGAGAAAACCGCGTGCGAGCGGACTCCACGGCGTCAGCGCGATTCCTTCGGCGCGGCAGAGCGGAATCATCTCGCGTTCCTCTTCGCGGTAAACCAGGTTGTAGTGATTTTGCATCACGACGAAACGCGCCCAGCCGCGCGCATCGGACATGGACAACGACTTGGCGAATTGCCACGCGAACATGGACGACGCGCCGACGTACCGCGCCTTGCCCGCGCGCACGACATCATTCAGCGCGTCGAGCGTTTCTTCGATCGGCGTCTCATAGTCCCAGCGATGGATCATGTACACGTCCACGTAATCGGTGCCGAGCCGCCGCAACGACGCGTCAATCGAAGCGAGAATGTGCTTGCGCGACAAGCCGCGATCGTTCGGTCCATCACCCATGCGATTGAACACCTTGGTCGTGATGACGACTTGATCGCGCGTTGTGAAATCGCGCAGCGCGCGTCCCAATACTTCTTCGCTCGCGCCGTTCGCGTACATATCAGCCGTGTCGAAATAATTGATGCCGGACTCAAGCGCGCGCTTGATGAACGCGCGGCTCGGCTCTTCGTCCAACACCCACGCGCGCCATTGCGACGTGCCGTACGACATGCAGCCGAGGCAGAGGCGCGAGACTTTGATCCCGGTTTTGCCGAGGTTGACGTATTCCATGTTTTCCCCCGTAATCAGTCAATCAGTTGACCAGCTGACCGATTGCCTGGTTGCCTGATCGTCTGATTGACCGATCCCTAGCGATATTCCTCGATCTCCACGACGCATCTCGCCACGCGCGCCGGATTGCCGACGACGACCGCGCCCGCCGGCACATCGCGCGTGACGACCGCGCCCGCGCCGACGAGCGCGTTTTCGCCGATGACGACGCCGGGCAACAAGGTCGCGTTCGCGCCGATTTTCGCGCCGCGCTTGATCGTCGCGCCGCGCAGTTGCTCTTTCACGTTGTGCGAGCGCGGATAGCGCGCGTTCGTGACGACGACGTTCGGACCCAGCCAGCAATCGTCTTCGAGCACGGAGAATTCCGGGACGAAGACGTTCGAGTGCAGCCGCACGTTGTTTCCAATGACGACGTGATGCTCGACAATCGTGTGCGAGCCGATGCTGACGTTGTTGCCAATGCGATTCTCTTCGCGCACGAGCGCGCCGTGCCCTGTCTGAAAATCGTCGCCGATGATGTTGCCCGCGTAGATGACTGTGTGCGAGCGAATCACCGCGCGCGCGCCGATGTGCGTTTCCAACTCGCCCGGCTTGTTCCCGCGCGGCGGTTCGCCGATGACGCAGTAATCGCCGATGCTTGAACCAATGCCGAGTTGAACGTTAGGCAAAATTCGTAATTCGTAATTCGTAGTTCGACGCTGGCGAGTTTTTGAATTTCGAATTTTGAATTTAGAATTTCGAGTTTTGCGTTTGAGCGGGGGTGTCTTCATGCGGGCACTACTTGGGTCACTTGGGGCGCAAAGACTACTTCAAACTGAGATGGCTGTCCTACAACTTGAGATGCGTCCAGCACTTCCAGACCCACGAGTTTGCCTTGCGCGTCAAAGTCCGCGTGGACGCCCGGCGCGAGCGTTTCCGTTTTCGCCGCGCGCGTGCCTGGCGCCGCTAACCACACGTACAACAAATCACGCGTCGAGTCGTATTCGATTCTCATTTTCTTTCTCCTCGCGGAAAGCCACTCCCATACCTTGCTTTGACCGTCAACAAGATTATACCACTTTCGCCCATCTTGTAGTAGACGGATACTTCTTTCTCCGCATAAAACGCGCCTTCCCATTCCTGGGCGTACGAGAAAACGATCGTTTTGCCCACAGTGCCGACGCGACCGTCTGTTGCAATCCAACCTTCGTCCAACGCGCGTTGAATTTCTTCAAGCGTGACGCCGCGTTGCGCCATACGCGCTTGGAGATGAGGATGCAGATCTTTTTCCGAGACACGGAGATTGTTCATGGGCTAACCTCAACGCGGTTTCAAATGGTGTGATTTGAAATATACCCCAACTCTTCCAACTTCGCGATCACCTTCGCCGCGCTCTGCTCCGGCGTTTCCTTGTCGCTTTCGATCACGACTTCGGGGTTTTCCGGCGCTTCGTACGGATCGTCCACGCCGGTGAAATTCTTGATTTCGCCGCGCATCGCTTTTTTGTACAGCCCTTTCACATCGCGCTCCGCCAGCACGTCGAGCGGGCACGCGCAGTACACTTCGACGAAACGTCCGCCGACGCGCGCGCGGTTCTCGTCGCGGATCGCGCGGTACGGCGAAATCGCCGCGGCAATCGCGACCACGTCGTTGCGCGTCAATATTTCGCAGACGAAACCGATGCGGCGGATGTTCGTGTCGCGATCCTCTTTGCTGAAACCCAACCCTTTCGACAAATTCTCGCGCACCACATCGCCGTCCAACACTTCGACTTTGCAGTCGCGTGCGCGCAACTCTTTTTCGACGAGACGCGAGACGGTTGTTTTGCCCGCGCCCGAAAGTCCGGTGAACCAAATAGTGAAACCAGTAGTCAAGGTAAACTCCTTTGGAAAATGTAGGACAAATTTGCAAATTTGTCCTACGTGTCGCTTGTCCCTTCATGCTTGTACAAATTATGCCCAATCAACGCGATCTTGTTTTGATAATCGTCGCGCGTAAACACGCGACTCAAACTCACGCCGCGTTCGTCATCGTCGATCACCAATCGAAATGTATCCACTTGACGATTGAGCGCAAAGATCGCGCGAATCGCAAACGAGAGCCGCGAAAAGTACAGCCGCAAAAACGTCGCGTGAAAAATAAACACGTACTCGATGTTCGCGCGGCGGTACAATTGCTGCCACTCGTCCGGCACCCAGACGCGCTCCGCGCGTTTCAGCAGCGCGATGAGTTGATCGGTTTCGTCCGCCTTGATCTTTGGCGAGAAATGAATTTCCCACTGAAAACTCGTCTTCTGACATTTGACGCGCGAGTCTGTCGTCAGCAAATTGACGAGCATGTGCGCGTCCTGGAGCGCGTCGGAGACGTTCGACTTGACGCTGACGCGGCGAAACGACACATCCGATTTATCGGCGACAATCAGCCCCAGCGTCGCGGGACTCAGATCGGTCAGCGACCAAAATTTGGAGCCCAGATCGACTTCGTGGAAAAGCGTCGCTTCGAGCACGCGCATAAACGCGGCGAGCGTCGCGTCGTCGCGCTCCACGTCGTCGAAAATCTGCGTCAGCAGGTAGACGCCGTACAAGCCGTGCTCTTTGCGCGCGATCAAATTGCCGATGTCGTGCAAGTACCCCGCGATCACCGCTTCGCTCTCCGCGCGGCGGTTCGTACCGTGCCCGTTCGCCCAGCGTAACAATTCCAGGGATCGCCGCGAAACGGTTCGCACGTGCTGTTTGTCGTGGCGATTGAAACCGGTTGGCGCGCCGCTGTCCAAAACGATTTGCTGGAGCGCGAAAATCGTCGTGAACGTTTCGACAAAGTACGCGTCGATCTCTTGCGCGGATCGCCGGAGCAACGCGGGAAAATTGAGTTTGAGCGCGACGCGCGAATTCGCGTCGAGAAAAGTGGAGAACGACGAATGCGGAATACCCAGGTTCTTGAGAAACGCGACGAGCGGTTGTTTGGTATCAGCGCGGCGGATTGCATGTCCAACCGCTTCTTGCTCCTCCAGAAACGCGAAAAAACTCGCAGGGAATTCCGCCTGCGGGTAGTGTTTAGCAAACCGGCGAATCAAGTCTAGCGAACGCATTGCTCAACAAAATTCGCGCAACCCGTTCACCGGCACAGGGCGCAATAAATCTTTTTCGCGTCCTTGTTCCAACATATATTGTACGTACGTTTCAATCGCGTCGCGCAAACCTTCCAACGCTTTGCTCGGAGTGCTACCGCACGAAGCCACATCGAGTTCCAGACAAAGCGCAGAGTATTGATTACCCTCTTTCTTGACGATCCCGGTCAAGGTTAGGGAATTCCTTTTCATCCGAACCTCTCTTCGCGCAACACGGACCACGTATTACGTGTTGCGTATTTCGTTATCCCAGTTCAATCACTTTGCCAATCATATCTCCCGGCGCAGCCATTCCAAACTCGCGCAAGATCGTCGGCGCGATGTCGTACAATTGTAAGCCCTTTAATTCGCGTCCACCGAGATCGCGCTTGGGATCGTGGTAAATGAACATGCCCATCTGCGCGTGATTCGCGTCGTCGGGTCCGGTATCGTTCTCGAAGGTGTGCAGCGCGTTCAAGCCGAGCGAACCGACCGCGCGCCAGTACAGATCGCCAAAGATGACGATGAGATCCGGCGGAATGTTTTTCGTCGCACGATAGATTTGCTGCGGCTTGTGGACGCGCGTCGCAATCAGCTTGCCCTTGTCGTCGGGAATCGCGCAAAGTTTGGCGATCAGTTCGTCGCGCACTTTTTCGTAATCGGCGGGCGGAATGACGCCGTGCGGTTCGCGCCCCTGCACGTTGAGAAAGACGCGGCTGTAGTAGCCGCCGCTGCCCCACGCGCGCGTCTTGCTCCAATTCACGCGCACCTTTTCGAGCGGGACGACGCCTTGCGGTTTTTCTTCGAGCACGAGATAGCCCTCGTCGATCAACCACTCGTTGATCGCGATGCCGCCGTCCATTTTCTTCGCGCCGTGATCGCTGAACACGATGACGCTCGTATCGTCGTCGATCAATTCCAACACGCCGCCGATCTGCTTGTCGAGCCAGATGTAGTAATCGTGAATCGAATTGAGCAGCGCATTGCCGGGTTCATGCTTTGGATGCGTCGCGTCGTGATATTTCCAAAAGCCGTGATGCAAGCGATCCACGCCGATTTCGACGGACATCAGAAAATCCCACGGCTTTTCTTTCACCAAATACTTGATCACCTTGAAATGATCTTCGGTCATCTCATAGATATTCTGCAAGAGCGCGCGCTTGTCGTCGGTGCGAAAGTTCGGCACATCAACGAGATAATTGGGCGCGACGCGCAAAACTTCTTCGCGCAAATTTTCGGGATAGGTGAATTTCGATTGCGCGTTCGGCGAAAGAAAACAGCCGATCATTCCGCCGTTTACCGGCTTGGGCGGAAACGACGGCGGGACGCCGACGAGGAACGATTGCTTGCCCGCGCGCCCCAAATAATCCCAGACCGCCGGTTCGGTGATCGCACGCGAGTTCGCGGTAAACATTTTTTCGTACGAATAATCCGCGCGATTGCGAAAACCGTAGACGCCTAATTGTCCTGGGTCTTTCGATGTCAGCGCGCTCATCCACGCCGGCACCGTGATCGGCGGCGTCGTACTTTCAATTTCGCCCCACGCGCCTTTGGAGATTAGCGATTGGAGATTGGGAAGTTCGGCGCGATATTTGTCGAAGACGAGCGACGGTTCCGCGCAGTCAAGCCCGATGATCAAGACGCGTTTCTTTGAAGGATGAAGGATGAGGGATGAAGGATGAGAAGGCATTGGATTTTTTTCATCCTTCATCCTTCCGCCTTCATCCTTTGCTTGAACGCCTTCCATCAACACCTTCGCCACTTCCGGTCGCGTAAACTCGGTCGGCAGCATCTCGCCGCGCGCGAGCATCTCGCGAACCTGGGTGCCGCTCAAAATCAAATGATCTTCTTTGCCGTGCGGACACGTTTTCGCCGAAACGATCTGTCCGCACTTTTTGCAGTAAAACGTGTGCTCGAACATCAGCGGCGTGATGCCGATTTCTTCCGGCTTGAACTCGTCAAAGATTTTCTGCGCGTCGTACGTGCCGTAATAATTGCCGACTGCGGCGTGATCGCGTCCGATGATGATGTGCGTGCAGCCGTAATTCTTGCGACAGATCGCGTGAAAGATCGCTTCGCGCGGACCGGCAAAACGCATCGTCGCGGGAAACACGCCCAGCACGACGCGGTCGGGCGGGTAATAATCGCGCAGCAATTCTTGATACGAACGCATTCGCACGTCCGCGGGAATATCGTCTGACTTGGTTTCGCCGACGAGCGGATGGAGGAACAAACCGTCGCAAATTTCGAGCGCGGTCTTTTGAATGTACTCGTGCGCGCGATGAATCGGATTGCGCGTTTGAAATGCGACGATGCGCTTCCAACCGCGCGCGGCGAACATTTTGCGCGTTTGTTCGGGAGTATGACGGAATTCAGGGAACTCTAGGAAATGAGGGAAATCAACTAAAGAGATTTCGCCGCCGAGGTAGATTTCGCCTTGTTTGAAGAGCCGCGCGACGCCGGGATGTTTTTCGTCCGTCGTGCGATAGACGTTCCGCGCTTCGCGCGTCTTGTCGTACTCGAATTTTTCCGCAAGCGTGAGCAGCGCGATCAAATGTCCGTCTGGTTCCGCGAGCGCGATCTCCTCGCCAATCTCGAACACCTCGGCGCGTTCGCGCGAAACCGCGAGCGTGATCGGAATGCTCCACACGAGTCCGTTTGCCAGGCGCATGGATTCGACAACCGAGTCGTAATCGCGTTTGCCCATAAAGCCGGTCAGCGGCGAGAGCACGCCGGTCGCGAGCAATTCGAGATCGGACAAATTCGCGGGACTGAGCGCGATCTTCTTGGCGCGCGCTGCGCGTTCAATCGCGGCGTCGCGTTCCGCGCCGTGCAACCCGCGATCAATCAATACGCCGCCGTGCGGCGCAATTTCGCCGATGTAGTTTTTTGTCATTTCTGCCATGATTCCTTCCTACAGTGAGTTTACGTTTTCAGTATGAACACGCTTACTCACATGCCCAAAAATTAGAATCTTTGCAGGTGGCATGATCCACTGTCCGCCATGGATAATAGCGCTGATCGTATATTTTGATTCCACCCAACTCAGAGAGCGCAAGCCGACGACCGCCGTCAACTTCATACGCATAGAATTTCAAGCCACGATCCGACCAAGTGATCATCCACTTGCCATCGACCGACCAGAAGCGCGGATGATCGTCTGCCTCACAATCTTTCAACTTGCGCAACCCGGACAGATCGGCGTATCCGACAAACGGGCACCGATTTCCATCGGCTTGTTTGTACGACACCGCGAGCCGCTTGCCATCCGGCGCCCAGATCGCGTCCGAGTACGCAATCTGCGGATCGCCGACAAATTGCGGTTCGGGCGAACCGGTCGCCAGATCGGAGATCGTTTGCCCATTGCGAGAAAGCAACCTGACGCTTCCACCATATTCGCTGGGAAAATAATCCGGCGCGTAGCGACACCACTTGGTTCGATATCCCCATCCTGTAGACGGATCCCATGCCCATTCTTTACCACACGCGTACAAATCTCCAACCCGGCGAACGGTTCCGCGTTTTGCCCAAGTGATCAGCACCTGCGTCCCATCGGGAGACCAAACTGCCGATGTAACGGTCTCGTTGTTTCCCGGAAACTTGGATTGATTGCCGGTGGCGACGGTCGTGGCGATTAGTCCATCTTTATAATCCAACCGCACCTCGGTTTGGGGATTGCTGGGTTTTGGCACGGCTGTCACGCTTGCAACTCGAGTCGGCGTGACGGCGAGTTGTCGCGTGCGCGTCGCCGTCGGAATCGTCGACGCAATCACTGAAGGAACGGGCGCTGATGTTGGCGCGACAATCGGTATCGGCGACACGATCACAGTCGCGACAACTTGCGTCACCGGCACCGCGCCCGTTTCAGTTGCCATCGCAACACGCGCGGTGGGTATCGCGGGTTGATCGCCGCTCAAAAGTATGCTCACTCCCAACACGCCCACAAGCGCGATCATTCCAACGATCACCAAAGCAACGATCCAGCGCATCCACCCGCTGCCCTGCGTCGCGGAACGTGCGACGCGCGGCATCGCGCCCGCATCCTGAAATCCGGCGACAGTCCGTTGACCCGCCGCGCTCCACGGCTGAACGGCACGTTGCATCGCGCCGACATTCTGAAACCGCGCCTCCGGCTGCACTGCCATCGCCTGCAAAATCACTTGCTCGGTCTGCATGCTGATCGCCGGGTTGAGTACGCGCGGCAATGTCAGCGTCGCCGTTCTAGTCTCCAGCGCTTTCGCGTCCGGCGGCGCGTTGCCGGTGAGCAGCGCGTATAACGTTGCGCCGAGCGAATAAATGTCGCTGTGTTGATCCGTACCGCCGCGATATTGTTCGGGCGCGGCAAAACCGGGCGTACCCGCCTTCGCGCCGCTCAAAGTCGATTGACCCAGTTGGTAAACTTTCGCGATGCCGAAGTCGACGAGCATCGCTTGTCCAGCGGGCGTGATCCGGATATTCGCGGGCTTGATATCGCGATGAATCACGCCGCGACTGTGCATGTACACTACGGCTTCTAGAATCTGACGAAGCCACACCAGCGCCTGCGCCTCGGGCAATGCGCCGCGCTGTTGAATCAGCGAATCGAGATCTTCGCCTTCGACAAAATCCATCACCAAGTACTGCGCCGCATTCGCTTCGACAAAATGATCGAGGACGCGCGGCAAATTGGGATGGTTGAGATTCGCCAGAATGACGACTTCTTGCTGGAACTGCCGAAAGTCGCCGCCAATATTTTCTTTGACGGCGACCGCCTTGCCGCCCAACGCCAAGGCGCGCGCTTGATACACCGCGCCCATTCCGCCTTGACCCAGCAAGCAAACGATCTCGTAACGATTTTGGAGAATGGTTCCTGGAGTTAGCACCTTTGCTCCACCCTGATCGCGCTCTATCAGACTGAGACGATTATAGCACAAAGCGCAAAGAGCCACAAAAGCCAACGCGTCCGCACTTTTGTTTGTCTCCTGCCATTCATGCTATAATCGTATCCGTTGGACAAATTTGCAAATTTGTCCTACATCTTCGAGGAGGAACCCGATGAACGGCGCGCAAGTTCTGGTCGAAATGTTGATTCGATATGAAACGCAAGTCATCTTTGGTTTGCCCGGCGACACGACGATTGCGTTGTACGACGCGCTCTACGCCGAATCGAAACGCATCACGCACGTGATGGCGCGCGACGAACGTTCGGCGGCATTTATGGCGGACGTGTACGCGCGCTTGACCGGCAAGCCCGGCATTTGCGAAGGTCCAAGCGGCGGCGGTGCGACGTACATGCTGCCGGGCATCGTCGAGGCGCACGGATCGTCCGTGCCGCTGATCGCGCTGACGAGCGACAATCCAATTTCGTACGAAGCGCAAGGCGCGCTGACCGCGCTCGATCAGCCGCGCCTGTACGAAGCGGTGACGAAATGGACGACGCTCGTCAAGCGCGCCGACGCGCTGCCGCATTTGCTCCGGCGCGCGTTTCGCTTGGCGACGAGCGGTCGCCCCGGCGCGGTTCACCTGGGATTGCCGAAAGATATTTTGTCGGAGGAAACCCCGGACGGCATTTCCTTGCGCGTCGAAGACGCGTGCAAACTTTCACCGTCGCACCGGACGCGACCCAGCCCCGACGCGGTGAACCGCGCTGCGCGTAAATTGGCGCAAGCCGCGCGACCGGTGATCGTCGCGGGCGGCGGCGCGGTCGCGTCCGGCGCGTGCGCCGAATTGCTCGCGCTCGCGCAACATTTGAACGCGCCGGTCGCGACGACGATCAACGGCAAGGGCGCGATTGCCGAAACGTCGCGCCACGCGCTTGGCGTGATCGGCGGGAACGGCGCGCGTCCGTACGCAAATCAGATCGTTCAAGACGCCGATCTGGTCTTGTTCGTCGGAAGCAAAGTGAACTATGTCGACACCGACAATTGGCGCGCGCCGTCGCTTGCGAAACCGCCGACCATCGTACAGATCGATGTTGACCCCGGCGAGATCGGCAACAATTATCCCATCGCCGAAGGGTTGTGCGGCGACGCAAAACTCGCGCTGGCGGACTTGCTCGACGCGCTCAAAGAGATTTGCCCGACACCGCTTGAACGCGGTTCCTGGTTCGACGACAGCGCGCGCGCGAAAGAAAAATGGCTTGCCGCGCTCGACCAAGCCGACGATCCAAAACAGATGACGCCGCATCGCATTTTCCGCGAACTGCGTCGCGCGCTACCGGAAGAAACGATCATCGTTTGCGATCCCGGTACGCCGACGCCGTACCTCGCCGCCGAATTTGAGTTGAGCCGCGCCGGACGGTACACCGTCGTTCCGCGCGCGCACGGCGGATTGGGCTATGCGATTCCCGGCGTCGTCGGCGCGCGTCTCGCCCAACCGAACGCGCCCGTCGTCGGCTTGTGCGGCGACGGATCGTTCGCGATTTCGGCAGGAGATCTCGCGACGATCACGCGCGTCGGCGGTCCGACAGTTTTGATTTTGTTCAACAATGGCAGTTACGGCTGGATCAAAGCGCTCCAAAAATTGCATCACGGCAGCCGGTACTTTTCCGTGGATTTCACCGAGTCGCTGAATTACCAGCAAATCGCTGAAGGTTTCGGATTGCGCGTTCTGCCCGTCAACACGCCGGATGAAATCGCTCCGACGATTACGCGCGCGTTGAGTCACGGCGCGCCGTGTTTCATCGAATTGGTTACGCCCGGCGAAGACCAAGTGATCCCGCCGGTGGCGGCGTGGCAACGGACCGTCGTTTCAAAACGACGGCTCAACGAGGTGGAAACTCGATAAATCGAGTTGGCGCCAATCGGTTTCCAACCGATTTTGACCTTTTGAGATGCCGAAATTCAATTCGGCAGGTGGGCGCAAATGTGATATACTGAGATTGCACGTTGGTTTTTGTTCCCAGGTCGTTGAGACCTGACAGGTTTCCGAAAACCTGTCAGGTCCGCGCCGCGATGGAATCGGGTTGTAAATCGGGAGAGAGCCAATGTTGAATTGTGCGCGCGCGACCGTGATTTGCTCCGAATGCGCCGGCTGGGCGACGCGTCTTGGCGTCGCCAGTTGGCGCGTTTTGTTTGCTTGGCTTGAGGAGTCACCATGTTGAAAATCTTTGTAAGTTCGACCTACCTGGATCTTGAACAACATCGCGTTGCTGTGCGTAGCGTGCTCGACCGCAGTCATGATTTCAAAGCGGTAGGGATGGAACATTTCGGCAGCGGTCCGCAAGACTGGAAGAATAACGCGTTGAAAGAACTGGAAGAGTGCGACGCATTTGTCGGCATCTACGCCTACCGCTATGGCACCATTCCAGCCGGCGACCGTTTCTCGATTACCGAACAGGAATTTGAGCGCGCGCGCGAATTGACGCTCCCCCCGTTTTATTATTGTGTGAATCCAAGTTACACCTGGGATGGGAAATGGAAAGACACGGGCGAGCAAGCCAAGCGGCAGGCAGAATTCTTGAACAAGGTCAAAGCAATTCGTTACAGCGTTTTTGATTCGCCGGATAATTTGGCGCGCAAGGTGATAGAAGATTTGCTTCGTGAGTTACCGCGCTTGCAGCAAATGCGCGGACGCCCTGATCCCAGTCGCGCGCGGACTTGTTTGCGCCAACTCGTCGCCTTGCTCCGTGAGCCAACAAGCCAAGTGCTTGTGGGGCAAGATGGCGCAGAACAAGTTCACATCGTTAAAACGGGTGACTGCACTGCCCGAATTACGCCACGCGATTTGAATGAATTGCGCTGGCTCAAAGGCGGCGCCGATCCGCTGGAATGTGAACAGGCGCATTTGGTTCTCTTGGCGCTTGAACAGACCCAAAAAGAGTGGGGACGCTACTACGTGCCGCTCAAAGGCACACCCACACCAGAGGATTTGCGCCCGGCGCTGCGGCTGTCCGGCAGTCAAGCCGAGGGCTTGAGCGCCGGGGGCGAGACGATCCAAGATATTCGCGATGTTATTTTGGAGCGCAAGATACCCCGGCTCGTGATTGTCGGCGAACCGGGCGCGGGCAAAACGACGACGCTGCGCCGACTAGAACTTGATCTTGCGCGCGACCGATTGCGCGATCGTATTTCCGGCAGATTGCCGTTCTTTGTCAACCTGTATAGTTTTGTCGGCGACCCGTCACCCTCCGAGTTTCTCCGCTCCCAATGGGTGAATAAGCCGATGGCTTTTGACGACGCGCTCAAGCAGGGTCAAATCTGTTTTCTGCTGGACGGCTTGAATCAAATGCCGTTCGATGATCGCGAGCAGCGGATTATGCAATGGGCAAATTGGCTCAGCACGCAATTAGGGGAAGGCAACTGGGCAGTGTTTGCCACGCGACCTTGGGCGGCGAACGAAGCGCATTTGGACTTGCCGCAGATTCGCGTCCAGAATCTCGATCCCAAACGAATGCAAGAATACTTTCGGCTCCGGCTCCCTGAGCACGCCGACGAATTGTGGCAGGATTTTGAACAGCGTTTGCGGTCGCCCGATGATCGCTTTGAGCGTTTAGTCGGAAATCCCTTTATGCTCTCGCTATTGGTCGAACGGTGCGCGGCAGGCAAGCACCTAACCAGCAATCGCGCTGAATTGATGGAGGACCTTGCCGAGCGGTTGCTCGAGCGCGAGTTGGGCAACGAGAATCGCCAACCCGTCAAATTGACGACGCACCGGGATCAATCGCGCCAGGATGCCTTGCGCGCCTTGCAGTTGGTTGGCTTGGAAACGCAAAAAGATCGGCAAGGTAATCGCATTGAAAGAATTACCGCGGAAGAGGTTTTGGCGGCGCGCGGACAAACGGCTTTTCTCACCGCCGCCGAGTTTTTCAAACTGGCAATGGACGCCACCGTTTTGGAACCAGCCCAAGAAGGGGACAGCGCCATAGTGTTCCGCCATCATCTGTTGCAGGAATACTTTGCGGCGAAAGAATTGCTGGAACAGTTTCGCGCTCACAAGGACATTGCGGAACGATGGCGGATCCAAGAGCGTGTATGGCAGTCGCTCCGGTTGAGGACGGGTTGGGAAGAGGTCGTCAAGATGACCGCGGCGCTGGCAGGCGCAGACGCGCAACGGTTTATCACGTTGGTCGCGCAAGACAATTTGTCGCTGGCAGGACTGTGCCTTGCCGAAGTTGGCGTTGACGCGCCCGATCTGCAAGCGCTGGTCAAGCGAATGCGCGCCGCACTTGACCAACGCCAGCACGCGCGAACCATTCACTTGCGCGCGCGGGTTGCCGCCGGACTGGCGCTCGGCGCGATCGGACACCCGGATCTGCTGCCGCGTCAATTCGATTTTGAAGGGCGCAAGGTGTGGGCGATTCTTCCACCACTCGAGCCGGTGCGCGCAGGTGAGTTCCTTTTTGGCACAGCGCCGGGCAAATCCAAATTTGCCGACGAGTTCACAACAGAACGCCGCGTCCCACTGGATGCTTTCCACATTGGGCGTTATCCGGTGACGAACGCCGAGTACCGCTTTTTCATTGACGATGACGGCTACAAGGACAAAAACGACCGCTGGTGGAGCGATGCCGGGCGCGAATGGAAAAAAGGCGGCGCCGACGCGCACAAGGACGCACAGGAAGATTGGTTTCAGTACGTGATCTGGCTCAAGTCACAAGACCTTCAGGAACTCGGCAAGAAGGATAGAAGGTATATTGTTTACCGCGCTGCCTATCAAGAACTGCTGCAACTTTCTGAAGACCAACTCAAAGAGCGCGCCGCGCGTGTGTTCCAACGCTCCCTTGATCGTCCGGCATTCTGGGATGACCCCGAACTTTCCAGTCTGGCGCGCCCGGTCGTGGGAGTCAATTGGTACGAAGCCGATGCCTATTGTCGTTGGCTCTCGGCTGTGACGCGCATCGCGTTCCAGTTGCCCAGCGAACGCGAGTGGGAAAAAGCGGCGCGCGGCGAGCGTGGGAACGAATACCCCTGGGGGAACAAATTCAAGTCATCTCGCTGCAATACAATCGAAGGCGATCTTCGGATGACGACGCCGGTGGGCTTGTACACAAACGGCATTTCGCCTTTCAAGATTTTCGACGCCAGCGGCAATGTATGGGAATGGACATCAAGTTGGTACGAAAAGTATCCGGGCGGTAATGAGTCAAAAGAGTTCGGGAAAAAATTCCGCGTCCTGCGCGGCGGCGCGTGGGACGACAATCGAGGCCCCGCGCGGTGCGCGTGTCGCTGCAGGTACGTGCCCGGGCACTTCAGCCGCCCTGTGGGTTTTCGGGTGCGGTCTCCTGGCTCTATTCCTGCATTCTGAATTCTGGGTTCTGCTTGCTGGCGTCTGGTTTCTAGGAAGG
>DYJA01000009.1 GCA_020723345.1 Candidatus Aquidulcis sp.
TGGAATGGGACGCGCCGCGCGCGATCAATCCGTACGGCGCGTCGAAACTCGCCGGCGAACGAATCGCGCAGACCTTGCTCGATCATTTTTACATCGTGCGGACGGCGTGGCTGTACGCGGTGGCGCGCGAGAATTTCATCACGCGCGTGATCGCGCGGGCAATCGAAGATGGCGCGCTTGCATACGTCGACGACGAAATCGGTAACCCGACCTACGCGCCGGACCTCGCGCGCGCCATCGCGGACCTGATCGAAACGAATCACTACGGCATCTATCATCTCGTCGCCGAAGGCGCCGCGTCGCGCTACGATTGGGCGGCGCGGATTCTCCAACGCGCGGGCATGGGTCACATTCCGATCACGCGCGCCAAACTCGCCGATTTCAAGCGCGCGTCCACGCCGCCGCGTAACGGCGCGCTCGCCAACGTTGCCGCCGCAAACACACTCGGCATCAAATTGCGCGCGTGGCAAGACGCGTTGGACGAGTACTTTACACTACGCAACACGTAACACGCAGCACGTACTACGTATTGCGTATTACGTGTTGCGTATCAATCTGAAATCGAAAATGTTCTCCGTGATCATCCCCAACTGGAATGGCATCCGCCTGCAACTGCTTCCCACGTGCCTTGCCGCGCTTGATCGCCAAACCTATCGCGATTTCGAGAGCATCGTCGTCGACGATTGCTCGACTGACGACTCGCGCGAATTTCTGGCGCGCGAATATCCGCGCGTCCGCGTCGTCGTCAACGAAAAGAATCTTGGCTTTGCGCCGTCGGTGAACGCCGGCATCCGCGCCGCGCGCGGCGATGTCGTCGTTCTGCTGAACAACGACACGGAAGCCGATTCGGCTTGGCTCGCCGAAATCGCGCGCGCGTTCGCCGCGAATCCGCGCGCGGGAATGGTCGCGTGCAAACTGCGCCTCTTCGACAAACGCGATCACATTCACAGCGCGGGCGATTTTTATCGCGTCGACGGCGTTCCCGGCAACCGCGGCGTGTGGGAAAAAGACGACGGACAGCACGACGACGCGCGCGGCGTGTTCGGCGCGTGCGGCGGCGCGGCGGCGTACCGCAAGACGATGCTCGACGAAATTGGCGGCTTTGACGAAGCACTCGAAATGTACTGCGAGGACGTGGACTTGAATTGGCGCGCGCGGCTCGCGGGCTATGCCGTCGCGTACGCGCCGCGCGCGATGGTGTTTCACAAAGTCAGCGCGACCGGCGGCGGCGCGCTTGCCAGTTTCTTCGTTGGACGCAATTTCATCTGGGTCATCGCGAAAAATTATCCGAGCGGACTCTGGAAAAAATATTGGCGCAGAATTCTGCGCGCGCAACTGCAAATCACCTGGGACGCGCTCAAGAGTTGGCGCGGCGCGGCGGCGCGCGCGCGCTTGCGCGGACAAATCGCCGGTGGGCTGGGTTTGCCGCGCTGGCTGGCGCGACGACGCGAGGTGATTCGCCGCGCGAGCGACGCGGAGATCGAGGCGGTGTTGGTCGCGTCATGAAATATTCAATCATTGAAAACGCGCAAGACAACCAAAACGCGAAACGCGCACTGCGCGCGCGGATCATCGCGGCGTACTCCGGGATTATCCGCGTCTACGCGTTCATCCGGTTCAAGATCATCCATCTGCGCTTCCTCGAAGAGATCGAACAATACCTGCCGGACGCGGGAACGATTCTCGACCTGGGTTGCGGCTTTGGCTTGTTCTCGCTGTACATGGCGGCGTGCAAACCGAACGCGCGCGTCGTCGGCTTGGACATCGACGCGCGACGCTTGCAAATCGCGCGCGACGCGGCAGAGAAACTCGGCATCCGCAACGCGTCGTTCGTCCAACATGATTTGCGCGATTGGCGACCCGAGCAAAGCATCGCGGGCGCGTACGCGCTCGACATTTTTCATCACTTGCCCGTCGAAAATGGCAATTGGTTGATCGCCGATTTGTTCGCGCGCCTCGAACCGGGCGGACGATTTTTGCTCAAGGACATTGACACGCAGCCGCGCGCGATGTTGTGGTTCACGTACCTGCTCGACGCGCTCATGTCGCCGCGCGACGATTTCCATTATCGTTCCGCGGGCGCGTGGCAGCGGCAACTCGCGACGAGCGGCTTTGCGCCGATTTTCGTCCACGACCTCTGGGACATTCTGCCGTACCCGCACATTCTTTTGATTTGCGAAAAATCAATCTTGGACGGGGACAGACGCGGATGAACGCGGATAGACAAAACAAATCTCCAATCTCCCATCTCCAATCTCCCCTCATTGTACTCCTTCTCTTCGCCTTCGCGCTCCGCCTGTTCCACGCCGCGAGTTTGCTGATGTGGGGCGACGAAGGTTTCAGTATTTTCTCCGCGAACCGCGATCTCTTGACGATCACGCTCGACACGACGACGATTGATCCGCATCCGCCGCTGTACGCGTATCTCCTTCATTTTTATTTTGCGCTTGCGGGCTATTCCGAATTCGCGCTTCGCTTCTTCTCGATCTTTTTCGGGACCGCGACAATTGCGCTCGCGTGGGCAATTGGCAAGCGCATGTTCGACGCGCGCGTCGGCTTGCTTGCCGCGTGTTTCGCGACGATTGCGCCGTTCGCGGTGCAGTACTCGCAAGAAATTCGGATGTACGCGCTTGCGCTGTTTTTGACCGCGCTGGGGTTGTACATCTTTGTGCGGCTTTGTCATTTCGAGGAGCGGAGCGACGAGAAATCTCAGCGCGGCTCAGAGATTTCTCGCTCTGCTCGCAATGACAAACGCGGATGGTGGCTCGCTTACGCGCTCACGATGCTCCTCGCGCTCTACACGCTGTACCACGCCGCGTTCCTCTTTCTCGCGACCGGACTTGCGCTCCTGCCGCAACTCAAAACGCGCCGCGCGTTCGTCGTGCGCTGGTGCGCCGTCGCGTTTGGCGTCGTCGCGATTTTTCTGCCGTGGCTGCTGTTCAAGTACGTCAGCGCGGCAGAGGGGATCAAAGATGTCGCAGGCGACACCGCACCGATGGAGCTCGCGCTGTTTCTCGCGCGCGGTTTCGCCGCGATTTCCGTCGGCACCACGATTCCGCTGAACAACGCGTTCATCCTCGCGGGCTTGTACGCCGCGCTCATCGCGATGGCGATGCTGATCGCGCTCGCGACGCGTACCGCGAAAATGTACGACGCGCTCCTGCTCTTGCTGTCCACGATCCCAATCCTCGCGTACTATCCACTCTATCTCGCAATGCCGCTTTATCGCGGACGCTTGTTCGCGCTCGCGTGCATTCCGCTGATGTTATTGCTCGCGCGCAGTACGATGCTGATCGTCCAGCGCGCGCGACTCGCCGCGCTGCCAATCGCGCTACTCATCGCTGGTACAAGCGTGTATTCGGTCGGCAATTATTTCGTGAACTACAATCGCTACAGCGCAGTCGTCGAAGATTATCTACCCGCGATTCGCGAGATACAAGCGCGCGCGCAGCCCGGCGATTTCGTTTTGATTCACGCGTACTGGCAGCAAGGATATTTTCTGAGTTATTATCGCGGCGCGCCGATTGAGTACGGCGCGCTCGACAATCAGAACGATTTGACGCGCGCAATCGCGCAGCCGCGCCACGTGTGGGCAATCGTGCAAAATCTGCCGCATCACGGCGCAGAAGACTGGCTCGCGCAGAACGCGTTTCCGCTCGGCGAGCAGACGTACGGCAAGATGCGCGTGCTGGCATATCGCGCCGGCACGCCCGCGCGCGGCGAAGCGTTTGCCGCGCCCATCGTGTTCGACAACGGGATGCAACTGCTCGGCTATCACATCGACGACGCGCCAATTGAAACGGGGCGCGGCATCGTCACCGTGCAACTCGATTGGCAAGCCGCGCGCAAGATCGCGGACGATTACGCGGTGAGCGTGCGCGTGACGAACGCGCGCGGCGACATTGTTTGGGCGCGCGCGGACGCGCAACCGTCGAGCGGCACGCAGCCCACCTCGGCGTGGGAAGCCGGGCAGCGCGTCGCGGATCATCGCGCGCTGACGATTCCGCCGGGTACGCCGCCGGGAAATTATGCGATTCAAATCGCGGTGTACGACGCGCAGAACGAGCGCGGCGCGAACATCGTCGCGCCGGAGAATCGGCGGGGGCGGACGATCACATTGGGGAACATCGTCGTCGAACGACGCGCCGCGCAAACGAATGCGCCAATTCCGCCGAACGATTTCAACGCGCGGTTCAACGAAATCGCGCTCGTCGGCTTGAGCAATCTGCCAAGTCAAATCGCGGCAGGCGATACTTTGCCGCTGACGCTGTACTGGCGCGCGACGGAGCCGCCGCCGCGCGATTATCTCGCGCTGATACAAGTTGTCGACGCGACTGGCGCGGTGCGCGCATCGGTGAAATATCGTCCCGCGAGCGAATCATTTCCGACGCGCGTGTGGACGCCGCGTGAAACCTGGCTCGACAAAATCGCGTTGACGATTCCAGCCGATGCCGCGCTCGGCGAGGCAATCGTGTGGATCAATTTGCTTGACGAATCGTCGGGACGCGTGTTGGATCGGAACGCCGCAGAGTTGGCGCGGATCAAGATCGTCGCGCGATAGTGAGGGCGAAGCATTTTTCGTTCTGCCGCGGCAGAACGAAAAATGCTTCGCCCTTACCTTGTGTTTTTCGTTTTTTCGGATAGAATAGGCAGCAAATCTTCGAGAATCAATTATGCCAAACGCAACACCGTACCTTTCCGTCGTCATTCCTTGTTACAATGAGGAGAAAAACCTGGAGAACCGCGTCCTCGACGAAGTAGCGGAATTTCTTGCCGCGCAGAATTTTGCGTGGCAGGTGATCATCGTCAACGACGAGTCGACGGATCGCAGTCGCGCGCTCGTGCAAGAGTTCGTGCGAACGCATCCGCAGTTCGCGTTGTTCGATATTCCACACGGCGGCAAACCCGCGGCGGTGTGGGCGGGGATTCAGCAAGCGCAAGGTGAAGCCGTCCTGCTGACGGACATGGATCAGTCCACGCCGATTCGCGAGTTGGGCAAATTGCTGCCGTGGTACGAACAAGGATTCGATACGGTCATCGGATCGCGCGGCAGCGCGCGCGAAGGTTTCTCGATTGTGCGCAAGTTGGGCAGTTTCGTTTTTCGCAACGTGCGCGGGCTTTTGATTTTACGCAGCATCGGCGATACGCAATGCGGCTTCAAGTTGTTTCGGCGTCCTGTGTTGTCGTCACTTTTCCCGCATCTCGAATTTTTCAGACGCGGCGGCAGATCGGTTGGTTGGCAAGTGACCGCGTACGATGTCGAACTGCTCTACTTGATCGGCAAAGCGGGTTATCGAATCAAAGAGGTGACGGTGGATTGGTACAATCGCGATCAGAGCGATACCAAGAGTCGCATCAAAGGCGAGTTGCCGCGCTATCTGCGCGAGTCGGCGGAGATGGGACAGGAAATTTTGCGCGTCAAGATGAATCAATGGCAGGGGATGTATGATGGAGTAGGCAAGATAAAAAGGGAGTGACAAATGACCAACAAGCAAATGCGATAGTCTCAGTACCTAATTTTTGCCCAAACCGAAAGTTCTCAAGCATACTCCATCCGACAAGTTGTTGGATTGTTTCATCAATATCTTGGCGGGTGGAACGGGTGTGGGCGAAGTCAACACGCGCGTGCGTCCCGATCAATCCGTCCAATGCGCCTTTGGTCGTCAGACCTGTGCCGAACAATCCACCATCAGCGATACGTTGAATGCTTGCGCCTCCGAGAATGCGCAGCAACTGCGTCAAGCGATTCAGATCATCTTATGCCAACACGGACAGAGTTATCGCCATGATTATGAAACTCAATGGCAGTTGTTGGATGTGGATGTCCCCGGCATGCCCGCAGGTCGTCTGGGCGAAGGCGTGACCAAGGGTTACTTCGCCCACCAGAAGAATCGCCGCGGTCGCCAGTTAGGACGCGTGTTGGCAACTTGGTATGATGAAATCATTGTCGACCGACTCTACGAGGGCAAGCGCCAACTTGATCACAGACTGATCGAACTGATTATCTTGGCTGAAAATGCGCTGGAATTGACCGAAAATCAACGCAAACGCACGATTTTACGCATCGACGGCGGTGGCGGCGAAGACGACAACATCAATTGGGTTTTAGCGCGCGACTATCACCTGTTGGTCAAAGTGAAGAACTGGCGGCGCGCCAAAAGTTGCGCGCCTCCGTGACCCATGGGTACGCTGATCCGAAAGTGTCGGGACGCGAACTGGGTTGGGTTGAAAAACCGTATGCGTATGTGAAACCGACTCGCCAGTTGACCTTGCAAACGCTCAAAAAGAACGGAACTTGGCGAGTACGTACTTGTCTTTCCGTTGACCATTGCCGAGTGTACTTGCACAGAATCGACAGGTTTGATCTGCTTGACGTGGCGTTTGTTCATGGAGACCTCCATTAATCTTGGCAGATTTTTGGAGTATCTTGCCACGAACAAGCGCCGTTGTCATTTTTCAGTTAATGCGCGTTTCCATGATTCCTTCAACCGAATACCCCGCTGACAGATGAGCATACTGAAACTGACGAGATGTTTCAGAATGCGGGGAAAAAAAAGCGAGAAACACCGCGATCCGCTCGATCTACCACGCCGCCGCGCCAATAACCAACGCGGACGCGGAACGTATGAGAACGACCGTCCGCCTGTTGTCGGCACGATTGGGCGCGAGAGCGGGCAAGTCCGTTGGCGAGTCGTGCCCAACACGATAGGTGAAATCTTGTAAGCCCATGTCCATCGGTTCACTCATGCCCAAGCGGTTGTCTACACCGATGAATCGAACAGTTACAATCACATCATTCGCACTCATGCCACGGTCGAGCATGGCATTCATGAATACGCCCGCGATGATGATGGCGATGGCATTCGCGAAGCGCATTGCAACACGGCAGAAGGCATGTGGACCGATGTCCGCAATTTTCTACGCCCATTCAAAGGCGTCCACAAGAAATATCTTGCTGGCTACGTAGCGATTTGCGAATTTCGACGAAACCTGAAACGCACTTCACCAATGTTTATTTCAGCACTTGTCACATTTCACTCTTTCTGTATTTGAGCGATCGGAAGTATTTGACATGAACTTCAAGACACCGCAAATCCACGCGCTCGCGCCGCTCAACTGGGTGGATTACGAACTGCTCGATTCCGGCGACGGCGCGAAACTGGAACGCTTTGGGAAGTACATTCTCGTTCGTCCCGACAAAGGAATTCTCTGGCGACGTACTTTGGCGGCGGACATTTGGAAAAAAGCCGATGCGGAATTCGTGCCGACGGAATCGGGCGAGGGTCGCTGGGTGCGCAAACGCGAAATACCGGAACGCTGGCTCGTCCGCTACGGTCGACTCGCGTTTTGGGCGCGGCTGACTCCGTTCCGCCACACCGGCATTTTCCCCGAGCAGGCGGCGCACTGGGACTGGATGATTGAAAAAATCAGTTTGGCGAAGCAGCCGGTCAGCGTGCTCAATCTTTTCGCGTACACCGGCATCGCGTCGCTGGCGGCGGCGAGCGCGGGCGCGAGCGTCACACACGTCGACGCGTCCAAGCCGACGATTGCGTGGGCGCGCGAGAACGCGGCAATCGCCGGACTCGCGGAGCGTCCGATCCGGTGGATTCTCGACGACGCGATCAAGTTCGCGCGGCGCGAAGGACGGCGCGGCAAACGGTACGACGGAATCATCATCGACCCGCCGGTGTTCGGTCGCGGACCCAGGGGCGAAGTTTGGCGATTTTCAAAATCATTTCCCGCGCTACTCGACGCGTGCAAAAATATTCTCTCGGAGCGACCGCTGTTCGTCGTCACGACCGCGTACGAAGTCGCGGAGTCGTCGCTCTTGCTCGCGAATCTTTTGGCGGACTGGCTGGGATCGCGCGGCGGAAACATTTCGGCAGGTGAACTGATTCTGCTGCCGAAAAACGGCAACCGACCGCTTGCCACGTCGGTGTACGCGCGCTGGTCGCGCGAGGAAGCGTCCTGAGCGGACTCTGCATCCTGAGCGAAGCGGAGCAAAGTCGAAGGACGAAGAGGGAGTCGAAGGATGCCGAAAGGTTGGCGCACCCAGCAAACCCAGGATCGCTTTTTTCGACAGGCGAAGCAAGACGGCTATCGCGCGCGGTCGGCGTACAAATTGCTTGAGATCGACGAGCGATTTCGTTTGCTTCGCCCCGGCATCACCGTCCTCGATCTCGGCGCGGCACCGGGCAGTTGGAGCCAGGTCGTCGCGCAGCGCGCGCCGAAATGCAAAATCGTCGCGGTCGATCTTTTGGCGATGCAGCCGATCCCCGGCGTCGAGTTTATTCGCGGCGACATGACCAAGCCGGAGTGCATCGCGCAAATTCAAGCCGCGCTGCTCGGCGGCGCGCACCTCGTCTTGTGCGACGCCGCGCCGAATACGACCGGCATCGCGCTCGTCGACCACGCCGGTTCGATCCGGTTGGGCGTCGCCGCGCTCCGGATCGCGCTGCAATTTCTAAAAGAAGGCGGCGCGTTCGTCGTCAAAATATTTCAAGGCGAAGACTTGAACCAGTTCGTCAAATTGACCAAGCAATATTTTCAGACCGTTCAAGTTTTTCGTCCGCAGGCATCGCGTCAGGAAAGTACCGAGCATTTCGTCATTGGTTTGCGATTGCGTGATCGCGCATCGATCGCGGCGATGCCGATTGGGGAGGAGTGGGGATAACGGCGACCTTGCAATTCTATGGTATAATGACGTAGGGCAAATTTGAAATTTGCCCAACCGGAGTCATCATGGGACGCGTGATTGCAGTCACCAATCAAAAAGGCGGCGTCGGCAAAACGACGACGACGATCAACCTGGGCGCCGCGCTCGCCGAAAAAGAAAATTACACGCTGCTGATTGACGCCGATCCGCAAGGCGCGCTTTCGATTGGGACGGGACTCCCGGCGTACGATCTCGAATTCACGCTGTATTCGATCCTCACCGACACGCGCATCCCGATTGCCGCCGTCACGCACCACATCCGCCCGCACCTCGATCTGATTCCGTCGAACATCGATCTCGCGGGCGCGGAACTGCAACTCGTCGCGATGATGGGGCGCGAGTACGTTCTGCGCGACGCGATTGCCAACATCCGCCAAAATTACAATTTCATTTTGATCGATTGCCCGCCGAGTCTGGGACTGCTGACCGTGAACGCGCTCGCCGCCGCCGACGAAATTCTCGTCCCGCTCCAGTGCGAATTTCTCGCGATGCGCGGACTCGACGCGCTGATCGACGTGGTCGCGCGCGTCCAGCGCCGGCTCAATCCGAATTTGAAAATGCTCGGCATCGTGCCGACGATGTACAACCCGCGCCGCACACACTCGCGCGAAGTGCTCGAACGCGTGCGGACGGCGTACCCGAATAAATTGTTGAATGTCACGATCAAAGAGAGCGTCCGTTTTGCCGAAGCGCCCGCGCAGCGCCGCACGATTTTGGAAATGGACGCGCACAGCGACGGCGCGGAAGCGTACCGCGCGCTCGCGGAGGTGATCATCCATGCCCAACCCGTCTAAACCGCGTCCGGTCGACGCGTTATTTGGCGATGAGAACGCGCCCGCGCTGCCCAATTATATCGTCGAACCGGCGCAGCCCGTGACGACCGTCGCGCCGCCGCCGCCCGACGCCGCGCCGCCCCCTTCGACTGCCGCTCAGGGCGCACCGGATATTCCGGCGGCAACACCCGCGCCTGCGCCGCCATCCTTCGGACCCGATATGCCCACGCCGGAACCGATCATCGTGCCGCGCGCTCAGCCGCGCGATTTCGAGGATCGTTTCGCGCCGCTCGCGGAACGGATCGAGCGTTTGTACGGCGAAGTGAAAATGGATTTGCACGACAGCAAAGTCGCGACCGATTTTTGTTTCGGATTGTTGCGGGAGGCGCGGCAAGCGGTCGACGCGCGCGATTACGCGCGCGCGGAATTTTGCATTCAGTCGGTCGATGCCAAGTTGAAACGCGCGCAACGCAGTATGAAAGCCGCGTTCAGTTTCGGCACCATCTTCCTGACGTTGTGGGAATTGATCATGCTCGCGGTGGGCGGAGGATTGGTCGCGCTGACGTACGTCGTGAATCTCACGTTGTTCGGTTTGCCGGTGGTGGCTGAATTGCTCGTGTTGGTGCGCGCGGTCGGCTGGGGTATGGTCGGCGGAGGATTCGGCGCACTGTTCAACTTGCCCTGGTTCATCCAGTTCCGCGAGTACGATCCGGCGTACGCGCTGAACTATTTTCTCCGTCCGTTCGTCGGCGCGCTGCTCGGCGCGATTCTGTTTCTCGTTTCGCAAGCCGGGATTCTCGCAGGCAATCTCGTCGTCGGCGATGTAAAAGTCGGTCCGATTTTCCTCTACGTCTTTGCCGTGCTCGCCGGTTTCAAGCAGGAATACGTCGGCGAATTTTTCGACGGCGTGATGCGCGCGATGTTTCGTGCGCCCAAGTCTAAAGCATGAAATCAGAAGGATGAAGGATGAAAGTTCTTTTCATCCTTCATCCTTCATCCTTCTGCCTTGTATCTACGCGTTCACTCTTTCGATGCGCGCGCCCAACGCTTTCAACTTCTCCTCGATCCGTTCGTACCCGCGATCGATTTGTCCGATGTTGCCGATGGTGCTTTGTCCGCGCGCGCAGAGCGCGGCGAGGAGCAGCGCCATCCCCGCGCGAATATCCGGGCTGGGCAGTCCGGCTGGTTCAGCGCGCAGCGAGGATGGACCGACGACGACCGCGCGATACGGATCGCACAGAATCACGCGTCCACCCATGCCGATCAATTTGTCCACCCAGAACATTCGCCCTTCGAACATTTTCTCCCACAGCAACACCGTGCCTTCGCACTGCGTCGCAGTGATGAGCGCGATGCTCATCAGGTCGGTTGGAAACGCGGGCCAGATTCCATCCGCGATTGTCGGCACCGCGTCGCGCAAATCGTTTTGAACGCGCAGCGTTTGATGCGACGAGACGAACACGTCGTTGCCGCGCACCTGACATTCGACGCCGAGGCGCGCGAAGGTGAGCAAGACCATCCGCAAATGTTCGGGCGCGGCGTTCTTGATGAGGATTTCGCCGCGCGTCACCGCCGCGAGTCCGATGAAACTCCCCGTCTCGATGTAATCCGCGCCGATTTCGAATTCCGTGCCGCGCAGTTTGTCCACACCTTCGATGGTGTACGTGTTCGAGCCGATGCCGCTGATGCGCGCGCCCATCGCGTTCAGCATTTGCGCGAGGTCTTGGACGTGCGGTTCGCTCGCCGCGTTGCGGATGATCGTCGTGCCTTTCGCGAGTACCGCCGCCATCAACGCGTTCTCGGTTCCGGTGACGCTTGCCTCGTCGAGGAAGATGTCTTTACCGCGCAAGCCGTCAGTCCGCAAGTCAAAGCCGTCGTTGACATGAACTTCCGCGCCGAGCGCGCGCAGCGCGTGCATGTGCGTATCGAGCCGCCGCCGCCCGATCACATCGCCGCCGGGCGGTGGGAGGCGAACCTGTCCCATCCGCGCGAGCATCGGTCCCGCGAACAAAATCGAAGTGCGGATGCGCGAGCAAATCTCGCGGTCGAGTTCGGTCGTGCGAATGTCGCGCGCGTGCAAGACGAGATCGTGCGCGCTCAACTCTGTAATTTGGACGCCGAGCGACGCGAGGAGCGCGAGCATATCGTCCACATCGCGGATGCGCGGGACGTTGCGAAGCGTGACCGGCGCGTCAGTCAACAAACACGCGGACAGCATTGGCAACGCGGCGTTTTTGTTTCCACTCGGCGTCACGGTGCCGCGTAACTGCGTGCCGCCTTCGATGATGAATTTTTCCATTTTAATTAGCGGACAATGCGGCTGGGACTGCGGTGTGTCTTGCCGCCACCTTGACGGCTCTGCCGTATTTCTCGCAGAAGAAGCGCACACATTCCGGCGCAAGGTCAATCGCCTGTTCGTCGTACGCGCCGGTTTCGGGATTGGGCCAGATCAAGGCGTACTCGCCGCGCACAATTTGAAACCGCGCGCGATCTTTCAGCGCCGCAAACACTCCGCCCGGATTATCTTGTACCATCAATGGGTAGAAATCCAATTCGTAGATCGAGACGTCGAGATCGTCCTCAAACCACAGGCGGAGAGTATAGCCGTCTACGTATTCGGCTTTGACGAGTCCCTTCTCATGTTGCCCTTGCCACAACTGCGCGTTATCGGCGAGGGCTGACCATTCTTGCCAATTCATCTTTCTGCATCTATTATACCACAGCGGGCTTGTGGCTGTGAAATCGCTCGGAAGATTACAACGGACAAAACCGAAACTGAACGGACAAACCACTATAGTATTCCTTCGCAGAAACTATCACGACCGCGAAGATTCTTGGGACACAGATGAACACAGATAAACACAGATAGAAAAATCAGTGTTCATCAGTGTTTATCAGTGTCCAAAAGATTTGGTTGCGGCTATGCTGCGCTATGCTAACATCCGTTGATTTGCGTCCTTGTCCATCGTAATTCCCGGTTGGTTAACTTACTGGGCGCACCGAAAACCCCAATAGTCGGCACGAAGGTCGGGGGAGTAGCGGTAGTAGCTGCGATTCGCCGCGCGCGCACAAACCGCATCGCTGAACCATGACCCGCCGCGCAGCACGCGATACTGCCCGGAAGATGGTCCTGTTGGATTGCTGCGCGGCGAACTGGAATAATAGTTGCCGCTGTACCAATCCGCAACCCACTCCCACACATTGCCCGCCATATCCAGCGTGCCGTACGGGCTTGCGCCGCTGGGATAACTGCCAACCGCAGTTGTGTCGCCCTTGTCTCCCTCGGATGAATTGAGCAAGTTCTTGTCGAATGTGCTGCCCCAAGGATAAACGCGCCCATCCGTCCCGCGTGCCGCTTTCTCCCACTCCGCTTCCGTCGGCAGCCGCTTGCCCGTCCACGCGCAGAATTTGTTCGCGTCGTCCCAGGAAATGAATATCACCGGATAGTTGTCGTACTGCGCGTTGCCGTAGTACGAATTACGCGTGTATGATGTTTTTAGCGAGGGCGCGGTACATTTCCCAGCATCTACGCATTTTTTGTAGAGCGCGTTAGTCACTTCGTACTTGTCCATCCAAAACGCGTCAAGGTAAACGGTGTGCGGCGGCTTTTCGTCGTCATAATCATTGCTTCCCATCGTAAATTCACCGGCAGGCACAAAGACCATTGGCGCGTTGTCTGGAGGGAGGATGCGCGTTTCGCCCGCGTGTGGGGTGGGTGTAGCGCGCGGCTGTGTCGCGGTCGGCGCGCTTGCCGGCAGCACAGGAGGCGCGGTCGCGGCAGACGTAACCGTCGGCGGTATTGTATTTGTCGCGCCCGGTGCGCTAGCAACCGCAGTCGCTGACGCGGTCGGGGTTGATGCGCGTGTCATCTCGTTAGCCAGCGCGCCAATGCCAAGCAATATCGTCACCACAATCAGCATCACGCCCGCGCCGCCTGCTGCCCACGCCCAAAAGGGAATCGCCGGCGCGGTTCGCGCAACCGACGGAGCAGGCGGACGCGGCGCGCCCTTCGACGGTCGTTCAGGGTGTGCAGGTTCGCGCGCCGTTGGCGGCAAGCCAAAACCTTTGGTCAACAATTGGTTCAGAGATTCCCGATAAGTATCTTCGCTATGCCAACCGACAAAATTCACATATAGCAAATGACTCAATCGCCACGGCACGGCACAATCTTGGGCAACCACGGAAATAATGCGCGGGCGGTTATTCCGTTTCCTGTTCATCGCGATCGCCATATCAATTTCCCAATCACACCAATTTGATTTGAGCGCATCTGGCGAGAACACGGGAATATAAACGTCGCACTCCTCCAATCCATGTTCGATGCGCGATGGAATGCTTTCGCCTGGATGGATAGACCGCTCATCGAGGAAACCCTCCAAGTCGCTCGCGCGCAAATCCCCGCACAATTTCCGTGCGAAAGCGATGTCTTGCCATGAATGAGTGATAAAAAATTTTGGTGGCATCGTTGCTCCAAATTTGGCTAGCGTTCTTCGCGATCCTCCAGCAGCAATTCGGCGACGGTGCGTTTGCCGCGTGTGCGGACAGCGGGGCGGGCGCGCGACAATTTGCGACCGCTCCACGCGATCAAGCCCGCCTGCGCCAATTCGCGCGCGCGCGTTTCGACGGATTGGCTGATTGGCACGATTCGTCCGACGGGCTTGCCGCGTTCGGTGATGACGAGCGTGCTGCCCGACTTGACGCGCTGCATGTAACTCCCCAGCCGCGTTTTCAATTCTCGGATACCTACTGTCGTTTGCGCCGTATTTCCCTCATTTCCTTCAGTTCCCTTATTTCCCTCTCTTCCCTCTCCTGCCTTCTTCACCCCTCTTGTGCTACACATTAAACCTAAAGTGCATCAAATCCCCATCCTGCACGACGTACTCGCGCCCTTCGACGCGCATCACGCCCTTTTCGCGCGCGGTCGCGAGCGAGCCGATTTGGAGGAGCGTTTCGCATTTGATCGCTTCGGCGCGGATGAACCCGCGCGCCATGTCGGTGTGGACTTGTCCCGCCGCGTCGAGCGCGGTTGCGCCGCGATGCAGCGTCCACGCGCGCAATTCTTTGCCGCCGGTCGCGGTAAAGTACGTAATGAGACCGAGTAGTTTGTACGCCACGCGAATCACGCGCGCGAGACTCGCTTCGGTGACGCCCAAATCTTTGCGATACTGCGCCGCGTCCGCTTCCGCCCAGTCGCCCAAATCCATTTCGCACTGTGCGCAGACGAAAAGCGATTCCGCGTGCGCGCTCTGCGCGATGGTTGCGACGCGCGCCGCGAGTTCGCCGCCGCTCGGCATATCATCCTCGCCGACGTTCGCGATGTAGATGAGCGGTTTCAGCGTCAGTAGTTGCAGCGGTTTCAAGTGCGCGCGCTCGTCCTCGGTGAGCGCGAGCGTGCGCGCGGGATGTCCTTCGGCGAGGTGTTTGTGCGCGCGTTCGAGCAACTCCAATTCGGCGGCGAATTCTTTTTTGCCGACTTTGGACGCGGCGCGAACCGCGGTGCGCCGTTTGTCGAGCGTCTCGAGATCCGCGAGCGAAAGTTCGAGTTCCAAAACCGCGATGTCTTCGCGCGGATCGAGCGCGCCCGAAACGTGCGGCACGTCGTCGTGATGAAAACAGCGCGCGATCATTGCAATCGCGTCCACGTTGCGAATGTGACCCAGGAATTGATTGCCCAGTCCTTCGCCTTTGTGCGCGTCTTTCACGAGTCCCGCGATGTCAACCACTTCGAGCGTCGTCGGCGTGACCTTTTCGGGATGGATTAATTTGGCAAGCGCGTCGAGGCGCGGGTCGGGCACGGCGACGACGCCGACGTGCGGATCAATCGTCGTGAACGGATACGGCGCGACGGGCGCGTGTGCGCGCGTCAGCGCGTTGAAGAGCGTGGACTTGCCGGCATTCGGCAGACCGACTAAACCGAGTTGAAGCGTCATCGGGTCCTCCTGTCGTTGCACGCGGCGGTGCGGTCGTATTATATCACAAATTTCGCCCTCTTCTCCTCTTCGCCTTCTTATCCCCTCTACGCTCTCTTCGCCCCTCTGTACTTCTCCATTTTTGCGATTCGCTGACTTGTGTTATAATGCGCCCCGACATTTTCACTCAAAGGAGTCACGGTGGATTTTTTCCCCTCAGCGATTGCATTCAGTATTCCGCTGCCCGACGGCAGTTCGTATCCGATTTATTGGTACGGCATTTTGATCGTCGTGGGCGCGCTCGCGGGCGCGTACGTCGCGACGCTGGAAGCCAAGCGGCGCGGCATCGATCCCGATCACGTGTGGAACGGCTTGCTGCTCGCGTTGGTTTTCGGCGTGATCGGCGCGCGCTTGTATCACGTCGTCTCGTCGCCGCGCGGAAGCAGTATTGGCTTTGATTATTATTTGGCGAACCCACTGGAAATTCTGAATTTCCGGCAAGGCGGTTTGGGAATTTACGGCGCGGTCGTGGGCGGCGTCCTGGGAATCTTTCTGTACACGCGCTTGATTCGACTCGACGCGGAACATTGGCTGCCGCGCGCGCTGGCAGCGATCTTTCGATTTGAATGGAAGACGGTCAACATTAGCGTGTTGCAGTTGATCGATCTCGGCGCGCCGGGGCTGGCAATCGGTCAGGCGATTGGGCGGTGGGGCAACTTTTTCAATCAAGAGTTGTACGGCTACCCGACGACATTTCCCTGGGGCATTCCGATTGACGCGGCGCATCGTCTGCCGATGTTTTCCGATGTGACGCAGTACCCGGTCGAGACGACGCGCTTTCATCCGACGTTTCTGTACGAATCGTTGTGGAATCTTGCCACGGCGATCATTTTGCTCCTCGTCGCGCGGCGTTGGCACAAAGCCAAGCCCGGCGATTTGCTTTTGCTCTGGGGCGTCGCGTACGGCTTGGGGCGTTTCCTCGTCGAATTTCAGCGACCGGACGCGTGGATGATTAGCGGCATCGCCACCGCGCAATTGATCGGCATCGCGCTCGTCGTGTTGTGCGGCGTCGCGCTGATGTACCGGCACACGGGACCGAGCAAAGCGCAACTCGCGGCGGAGCGCGCGAAGCAGCGGCGACAGCCGAGGAAACAGTAGAAATGGTTTGGGGCAGGAGTCGAATTCCTGCCCCGATTTTTTCTGGAAAAAGAGCGGGCTGGATCGAATCTGGGATTCGTCCAGCCCGCCGTGTGATCACGCGAGAGATGGTGTGGATGTGATGAAGCAAGGTTGGATCAACGCTGCTCGCGAATCATCGTCTTACTTGGTGCAGTCCGCCGCGGCAGATGGCAACGCGCCGAGGTCTTTAAGCGAGAGTTGGAGCAACGCACAAGAGCGCTTAAAGTTGTGCATCGCTTGTGCCTTGCCTTCGTTGCCGGGGACGATCTTGCCGTCCGCACCCGCGTGCCACATCACGCCGTAGACGATGCGGAAGTTGTAGAACGCGTTTTCGAGTTTGTCGTCGGTGTTGCCCTGGGCATCTTTCGGCGCAACCCAGTACGGATGACTGGCGGCTTGCTTGACGCCCTTGGCTTCGAGCGCTTTCCAGACAACGTTCAGCAAGCCCTTCATCTCGTCCTTGACGCCTTCGGTTTTGCCGTTGCCGTCATAGTCTGCTTTGGCTTTCAGGTTGAAATCTTTGAGATCGCCGTGGCAGGATTTGCAGGCGGCAGCGTAGTCGAATTTGCCATCCACACTCTTGGTGTTGAAGGAGTGCGCGCCCACTTCGAGACGATACTTGTAGTTTGGATCTTTGGAATCGCTGATGATGGGCCACATATGGCAGACGACGCACGCGCCGGGTTTTTGTCCGCCGAAGAGCATCTTGCTCTTGTCGGCGGGATCGGGCACGGGCGCGTTGCCGATCAGCATACCGTGCGGCGAGTTCGGCACCGTCGCGCCGTAGGTCACGCCGCCGGCGTCGCTCAGCAATTCGGCATTGCTCCCATAGTGCGGGAACGATCCGCGAATCGCATCGGCGGGCTTGGTGCGTGAGTTATGGCACTCGAAGCAGGTGGCGGAGAGTCCGACGTCTTTCGCTTCGAAGGGCACTTCGACTGGCTTGCCGGTGATGCGTAGTTGCGCGAAATTCTTGGCGTCGTGCGGATCGTGGCACGTCGCGCAGCCGATGTGTGATTCTTTGTTCACCCACGCGGCGACGTTCGTCGGATTTATCAAGAACGAAGCGTAGCCCGTGCCAGAGTGACAGCGCGCGCATGCTTGGCGCGAAGGTCCGGTGATTTCTTCAAAGGTCGTACCGGTATAGTGCTTGGCGTTCTTGAGTTCCGCGCCCGTGATGCGATTGGCGGTGTTGTGGCAAACATCGCATGCGCCGTCACCGTGACCGACCGCCATTACTTTTTCACCCTTGAGGTGCTGGCTGGCAGGCCCGTGGCACTGTTCGCATTGCACATTACCTTTGGCGTGCACCGTGCCGGCATATCCCGTTGTTTGGGCAGCGTGACACGTCTGGCAATTTTTCTGATTGTCGCCAACGAGTGTGCCCGCGTTGATCTTGACCGATGCCATCGGGCTGGCGCCCGCCGCGTTCGTTAGCACAACATCTACTTTGTACGTGCCGACGACATCCGGTGTGAATTCGGTCTTGGCGGCGGCGGCATCTTTCAGTTTGGCTTGCGAGCCGGGCGGTACAGTCAGGGTCCAAGTTGTGCGTGTGACCGGAACTTTGGGATCGAGTCCCGCAGACATCAATTGCACAGGCGAATTGATCGGGACGTTATTCAGCCCGGTACCACCGATTTCCAACTTGGCGGTCGGCGGCAAGGGTTTGGGTGCGACGGTGGGTTGCGGCGCGGCAGTCGGCGGCGGCACCGTTTGCTTGACGACGACGGTTTCTTTCACCACAACCGTTTCCTTTACGGTTTTGACTTCGGGAGCCGGTTGGGCACAGGACACAATGATCATCGCTATCAAGACCACCAGTCCTGCTAGGATGACGAGGGTCTTTCTATTCATGTTCTTCTTCTCCTCATTGAGGACTACAGGTTGTTGATAAAACAAAAACCGGTGTAACTTGGTGCTGGACATCCCTCCTTTACCACACGTACCGTTGCGCAGTCCCCTCGTCAGAACTACCGAACGCGATACGCCAATGATTTTGCCTGTCGTAGGCAATTGGCAAGCCAACATGTTTGCGCACGCAGATTGCCGAAATAAAAAATCTCGACCGCGCGCAAAAAAAACAGCGCGCCCTGTCGAGACGCTCAGGGGTCAAATCTTGTTGGGCTGACCACAACGATGAATCGGCGCGGCAACCTCACCACACCTAATCATAGATTATCTTAATATATATTATTCTGAATACTACAAAAAGTCAAATGACCTTTTGTCTCAATCTGGTCAAAAATAGGTGACATTCCGCATGAATCATGCAACGCATTTTGAAGGCGAACGGAGCGATCGCGATCTGTGATCTGTTTTCTTTTTGTTTTATCGCGCGAATCGTGATACAATAGAATCAAACCGCGTCTGAAGAGATGGAACAGGATCACCTCGAGGCACGCGGACATCAATTAGTCGGAGGCAAGAACGATGAACGACAAACAACGTAACATCGGCATCGGCGTCGCCGTTTCAGGTCTTTTGCTCCTTTGTTGTATCTGTCCGCTGGCTTTGAATTCCTGGCTTTTCACTTTGACCTACTCCACCAATCCCAGAGATGCGATCAGTCTCTACGGCCGGATATTTGCGCTGACCGGGACCGCTGGAGTATCAAATTATGTGACCGGGCTACAGTATCTTTGCATCAGCGGCTTGGCGCTCGTCGTGCTTGTGCTGGGCGTCATCGCGTTCACGCAAGCGCGCAAAGCCAATTAATGCGCCGAGCGCAACGCGCGGCGCGAAAAATTTGACAACGCGCGCCAAGTATGCTATATTCCATTCAGATTCGGAGATACGTCAATGTTTTTTGCGAACACTTTTGCCCCTCGCCCGCGTCGCACACCAGCCCAGAGGTCTGGTGTATTTGGCGTTGCGCTCTGAACGCGCCGATAGTACACGCGTATTTTTGCAAGCGAACCCAGACCGCAGAGTTTTCTCGGTCTGGGTTTTTATTTTTCATTGAGACCTGACAGGTTTTCGGAAACCTGTCAGGTCTGGAGGAAATCATGATTCGAGTTGGAATTTTTGGCGCGTCCGGTTACACCGGCGTCGAACTGGTCAAGATTTTTGCGCGGCACCCGCAAGTGAAAATCGCGTTCGCGACGTCCGATTCGTACGTCGGCAAAAAAATGAGCGACGCGTTCCCGTGCCATTACGACATCCCGTTTGTCGCGCACGACGCCGCGCCGCTCGACGCGATTGACGTCGCGTTTCTCGCGCTCCCGCACGGCGCGTCCGCCGAGTACGGCAAGCGCGTGCTGGCGGCAGGCGCGCGCGTGATCGATCTCTCCGCTGATTTTCGCTTGCGCGACGCGGCGGCGTACAAAAAGTGGTATGGATTCGATCATCACGCGCCCGAACTCTTGCCGCAAGCGGTGTACGGTTTGCCCGAAATTCATCGCGCGCGAATCAAACAGGCGAAGTTGGTTGCGAACCCAGGTTGCTATCCGACAGGCGTCATCCTGGGACTCGCGCCGATCTGGCGCGCGGACGTGACGGATAGCAGCGTCATCGTGGATTCGAAATCGGGCGTTTCGGGTGCGGGACGCAAGGCGACGCTGACGGTTCATTTTTGCGAGGTGAACGAAAACCTCTCGCCGTACAAAATCGGGCGCGTACATCAGCATCTGCCAGAGATGGAGCAGGAACTCAAGGCGATCAACGCGCAAGCGACGTTGATCTTCTCGCCGCATTTATTATCGGCGACGCGCGGCATTCTCTCGACGATGTACGTGCGGCTTAGCGCGGGCTGGGACGAAAAACGTCTGCGCGATCTGTACGTCGAAACGTATCGCGGCGAACCCTTCGTCAAGATTCTGCCAAGCGGACAAATCGCGACACTCGCGCACAGCAATTACACCAACTATTGCACGGTTTCGATTCACTACATCGCGGACGTTCAGCAAGCGATCATCTGCGCGAGCATTGACAATCTCATCAAAGGCGCGAGCGGTCAAGCGGTGCAGAATATGAATTTGATGTTTGGTGTGGAAGAGACGATGGGCTTGCTCTGAAACGTGAAACGTGAAACGTGATGCGTGATGCGTGAATGTTCACGCGTCACGCATCACGCTATCGGGTGGAAAACAATGTTAGTCTTGAAAGTCGGTGGCAACGAAATTGACGACGCGAATTTCTTGACGGGATTCGCGGACGCAATCGCCAAAATGGAAGAAACGCCGGTCGTCGTTCACGGCGGCGGAAAAGAGATCGCGGATTTGCAACTCAAGTTCGGGCTGACGCCGCGCTTTGTCGAGGGCTTGCGCGTGACGGACGAAACATCGCTCGCGATTGCGGAGATGGTGTTGAGCGGGCGCGTGAACAAACGCATCGTCGCCGCGCTGATCGCGGCGGGCGCGGACGCGATTGGCTTGAGCGGCGTGGATCGCGGCATCGTGCGCGTCGAAAAGATGCAGCACCCGGCAGGCGACCTGGGACGCGTCGGCAAAGTCGTCGGCGTGCGCGGCGAGGTCGTGCGCGATTTTATCGCGCAAAAAGTCGTCCCCGTCATTTCGCCGATTTCGCTCGGCATCGAAGGCGCGTACAACGTCAACGCCGATTCGGTCGCGTGCGCGATTGCGAGCGCGCTGAATGCCGACGCGGTCGTGTTCGTCACGAACGTCGCGGGCGTGATGCAAGCGGATCAAGCGATTGCGTCGCTCACCGCGCGCCAAGCCGAATCGCTCATCAAGTCGCAAGTGATCAAAGGTGGGATGATCCCCAAAGTCCGCGCCGCGCTGGATGCGGTGGCGGGCGGCGCGTGCGCGGCGCGGATTACGAATTTGGATGGATTGAGGAACGGAAGCGGTACGACCGTGATGCGTGAAACGTGATGCGTGTTGCGTGTTCCGTTCCAATGCGATACCGGCGGAACACGCAACACGAAACACGCCGAAGACAAATGCTCAATGGAGTGAAACGATGAACATCCAACAACTGATCGACGCGGAAAAAAAGTATCTCGCGCACACCTACGCGCGTCCGCCGTTCGCGCTGACGCGCGGCGAGGGCGTGTACGTGTACGACGACGCCGGCAACAAGTACCTCGATTGCGCGGCGGGGATCGCGGTCAACGCGCTCGGCTACGGCGATCCTGCGCTCGTCAGAGCGATTCAGGACGCGGCAGCGGGTTTGCTGCACACGTCGAATTTATTTTACACCGAATCGCAGGTCGCGCTCGCGCAAGCGCTCGTCGAGAAATCGTTCGCCGACAAGGTATTTTTTGCGAACACCGGCACGGAGGCGATGGAAGGCGCGCTCAAATTCGCGCGCAAGTACCACGCCGAGCGCGGCGACGCGCAGCGCAAAAATTTCGTCGCGTTTCGCGGCAGTTTCCACGGACGCTCGATGGGCGCGCTCGCGATTACTGACTCGGAAAAATATCAAGCGCCGTTTCGCCCGCTGATGCCGGGCGTGACGTTCGCCGAGTTCAACGATCTCGATTCCGCGCGCGCGGCGATCACGAACGAAACGGCGGCGGTTGTCATTGAGCCGGTGCAAGGCGAGGGCGGCGTGTACCCTGCGAGCGATGATTTTCTGCGCGGCTTGCGCGCGTTGTGCGACGAGCGCGGCGCGCTGTTGATCTTCGACGAGATTCAGTGCGGGATGGGACGCACCGGCAAATTGTGGGCGCACGAGTGGTCGGGTGTAACGCCGGATATCATGGCGCTGGCGAAACCGCTCGCGGGCGGCTTGCCGATTGGCGCGTTTTTGATGACCGACGCGGTCGCGTCTGCGATTCACGTCGGCGAACATGGCACGACGTTCGGCGGCGGACCGTTTATGACGTCAGTCGCGCTCTCCGTGTTCAATCGCATCAGCGATCCGAAATTTCTCGCGCACGTCAACGCGACCGGCAATTACTTGATGGAACGGCTCGCCGAAATCAATTCGCCGCACATCAAAGAGGTGCGCGGGCGCGGCTTGATGATCGGCGTGGAAATGGACATCGACGCGGCAAGAATCCGCGACATCGGTTACACACAGGGCTTGCTGTTGATTCAAGCGCGCGATAAAGTCGTACGATTTGTGCCGCCGCTCATTTTGCAAAAGGCGCATGTGGATGAGGTGATCGAGAAGTTGAGTCGGGTGTTGGCAGAGGTTGGCTAGTTGGTTTGTTGGCTAGGCGGCTGAGGTGTAGTAAAAACAAACTGCCACTCCTCTTTTCCAACAGCAGAACCTGTCTCAACTTCGGGGTGGATGTTTTCTTCCGTCACCTGTTCCAACAATTCGTCGAGTGTCAGCGTTTCCACGTTTCCTCCGTGCGACACGAAGGATAACGCATTTTGGAATTCTGGTCAAGGCGCTGCCAAACTTTCCAATTGCGAGACAAAAATGATCCAACTCATCGAAGAACTCTCGCTCAACGCCTTGCCCGCGCTGCAAACCTTGCTCGTTGACGGCTGGGTGCTGCGCCTTGCGAATGGCTATACCAAGCGCGCCAACTCGATCAATCCGCTGTACGCTTCGGCAAATGGTGTGGAAGCCAGGATCGAATTCTGCGAAGAGGTCTATCGGCGCAGCAACTTGCCGGTTGTATTCAAGATGACCTCGGCGGCGCAGCCAGAAAATTTGGACACACTGCTCGACGCGCGCGGGTACGTCATCGATTCGCCGACGAGCGTGCAAACGATGGAGTTGCGCGATGGCGATTCGCCGCTCGATGCGCGACTCGACGCGATGCTCACGGAAGAATGGCTCGCGGCTTTTTGTCGTCTGGGCGCGATTGACGACGCGCGCCAAGCGACGCTGCGCCAGATGCTCGCGAGCATCGTCCCGCAAAAGTGTTTCGCCGCGATAGTGGAGGCGGATCAGATCGTCGCGTGCGGCTTGGGTGTGCGGCAAGGCGATCACATCGGCTTTTACGACATCGTCACCGACAAGTCATTTCGCCAGCGCGGCTATGGCAAACGATTGATGCAGAGTTTGCTCGCGTGGGGCAAACAAAATGGCGCGCGCCACGCGTATCTGCAAGTGATGTTGAACAATCCACCCGCGCTGCAACTTTACGCGCGACTCGGGTTCAAAGAAATTTACCAGTATTGGTATCGGATCAAGAGATGACAACGGACAACAACGGATTAAACGGACGGACCTTGTGGGCAAGTGTCCGTTAAATCCGCACTTGATCGTTGTCATCACTCAACGCACAAAAACTGAAAGGAACCGTACTTTGATCGAATCGAAAATTTTCTCTGTGTTCTCGGTTGCCCCAGTGGCTGCAAACGAAATTGCAATTCGGAAAGCGACGCTCGCCGACGCGCGCGGCATCGCCGAACTCGTGAATCTTGGCGAGCGCGAAGGACAGTTGCTGCCGCGCTCGCTCGAATCGATTCGCGCGGATATTGCCGATTGGATCGTCGCGGAAGATAACAGCCCTGAGCGAAGTCGAAGGGTCGTCGGCGTGGGATCGCTTTTGGAAATGAATCACACGTTGCTTGAAGTGCGCTCGCTCGCCGTCGCGCCCGAGTACCGCAAGTTTGGCGTCGGCAGCCGGATCGTCGACGCGCTGGTGGACGAAGCGCGCGCGCGCGGTCGAACGACGGTCTTTGCGCTCACGCGCGCGGTGCTGTTCTTTGAGAGACTCGGCTTTCGAATCACGGAGAAAGAAAATTTTCCTGAAAAGGTGTGGCGCGATTGCTCGATCTGTCCGGTGCAATTCGCGTGCGATGAAGTGGCGATGGTGAAATCAGTGAACAGTGAACAGTGAACAGTAGGACAGTGTTCAGTATTCAGTTTTCAGTTGGTGCTCGTCAATCGAAAATCATAAATCGAAAATCGAAAATGGAGGATGAGATGGCAAAACAAAAAGCAGGCAAGGTCGTGCTCGCGTATTCGGGCGGACTCGACACGTCGGTCATCGTGCCGTGGCTCAAAGAAAATTACGACTGCGAAGTCATCTGCGTTTGCGCGAACATTGGGCAAGGCGATGATTTGAGCGGCGTCGAAGCGAAAGCCAAAGCGAGCGGCGCGGTCAAGTGTTACATGCAAGACCTGCGCGAAGAATTCATCACGAATTACATTTATCCGACGATTCAAGCGGGCGCGGTGTACGAGCGCAAATATTTGCTCGGCACGTCGTTCGCGCGACCGCTGATCGCGAAAGCGCAAGTCGAGGTCGCGGAACTCGAAGGCGCGGACGCGGTCGCGCACGGCTGCACCGGCAAAGGGAACGATCAGGTGCGCTTTGAGTTGACGTACCAAGCGTTGAATCCAAAACTCAAAGTGATCGCGCCATGGCGCGAGTGGACGATTCGTTCGCGCGAAGACGCGATCGAGTACGCCAAGAAGCACAACGTGCCGGTGAGCGCGACGCTCAAATCCATTTATTCGCGCGACTGGAACATCTGGCACTTGTCGCACGAAGGCGGCATCCTCGAAGACCCGTGGCAAGAACCCGAAGCCGCAATGTTTCAACTTTCCGTTTCGCCGGAGCAAGCGCCCGACGAACCCGAGTACGTCGAAATCGAATTCGAAAAGGGCGCGCCGCATAAAATCAACGGACGCGCGATGGGCGCAATCGAATTGCTCACGACGCTGAACCAACTCGGCGCGAAACACGGCATCGGGCGCGTCGATCTCGTCGAGAATCGGTTGGTCGGCATGAAATCACACGGCGTGTACGAAACGCCCGGCGGCACGATTCTCGTCGAAGCGCACGACGCGCTGGAACAACTTTGCCTCGACCGCGAAACGCTGCATTACAAACAAGTGATCGCGCTCAAGTACGCCGACCTGACGTACAACGGTCAATGGTTCATCCCGCTGCGCGAATCGCTCGACACGTTCGTGCGCGAAACGCAAAAGACGGTGACGGGCGCGGTGCGCTTGAAATTGTACAAGGGCAACGTCATTCTCGTCGGGCGCAAATCGCCGTACAGTTTGTATCGCGAAGATTACGCGACGTTTGGACAAGAAGACGTGTACAACCAAAAAGACGCGGAAGGATTCATTCGCCTCTTCGGCTTGCCGATGAAAGTGCGCGCGCTGCTCGACATTGAGCGTCATGGCAAAAGCGCGTACGCCGCGCCGGATTATTCCAAATTCAAAAGGGACTAGAAGGGAAAAGAGGGCGTCAGAGGGCATCAGAAGGCAAAGAGGACGGGAAGGCGAAAAGGCGCGTCCCCTCTGCCTTTTATGCCTTCTTCGCCCTCTGATGCTTTCTTATCCCTTCTTCGCCCTCTGATGCTTTCTTATCCCTTCTTCACCCTTCTGAGGTCAAAATGCAAACAGGTGTGACAACCCCCAAAGGATTTCGCGCGACCGGCGTCGCGTGTGGACTCAAGAAAGTACGGGCGCAATTAATTGCGCCCCTCGATCTCGCGCTCGTCGTCAGCGACAGCGATTGCGCGTGTGCGGGCGTGTTCACGACGAATCGCGTCCAAGCCGCGCCCGTTGTGTACGACACAGAGACGCTCGCGCAAAATAATCGCGCGCTGCGCGCGGTGATCGCCAACAGCGGCTGCGCGAACGCGTGCACCGGCGACGCGGGACTCGCCGACACACGCGCGACGGCTGATGATACCGCGCGCGCGCTCGACATTCGCGCGGACCAAGTCCTCGTGCTTTCGACCGGCGTCATCGGTCAGCGGCTGCCGATGGAAAAAATTCGCGCTGGGATCGCGCAAGCCGCGCCGCGCGTTTCGCCGGACGGCGGCGCGGACGCATCGCGCGCGATCATGACAACAGATACCAAACCGAAAGTCTACGCAACACGCAATACGCAATACGCCATCGGCGGAATGTGCAAAGGCGCGGGGATGATCCACCCGAATATGGCGACGATGCTTTCGGTCATCACGACTGACGCGAAAATCGCGCCGGAACTATTGGATCGCGCGCTGCGCGTCGCGGTCAACCAGAGTTTCAATCGGATCAGCATTGACGGCGATATGAGCACGAACGACACAGTACTTCTGCTTGCAAATGGCGCATCGGGCTGCGAAATACGCAACACGCAACACGTCGCAGAATTCACCGAAGCGTTGACCCAGGTCTGCACGAACCTCGCGCAACAACTCGTGCGCGATGGCGAAGGTGTGACCAAATTCGTGGAGGTCGTCGTGAGCGGGGCGCGTGAAGAGAGCGAGGCGGCGCGCGTCGCGAAAGCGATTGCGAATTCGCCGCTCGTCAAAACCGCGCTGTACGGCGGCGACGCGAACTGGGGACGCGTCGTCTGCGCGGCGGGGTACAGCGGCGTCGCGGTCGAACCGGCGAAAATGAAATTGTGGTTTGGCGAGGTGAACGTCTTTGCGAACGGAACGCCGACTGATTTCGACGAAGCCGATTCAACGCGCGCGCTGGCGGGCAGCGATGTTTTCATTCGGCTCGATTTGGGAATGGGGAACGCGCAGACAACGGTGTGGACATGCGATCTGTCGCACGATTACGTGACGATCAATGGCAAGTATAGAACCTAGATAATCAGCGCGGTTTTTCCACGACGATGTTTCCCAGCGTCAGCATTTCCACCCCGCGCACCGAGAGCCAGTCCCAGCGTCCGGATGGATGTAACCCGAGTTGCAGTAGGTATGGGCCGGATTCAAGATCGCTTGGTATGACGAGTCTGTGACTCGATGTCAGCACCTGATCCTTTTGCCACCAATCTGTCGTGAGGCGTCCCCCGGAGGGGACGCCTTCTTTGTTGACGACCAAGTCGGTTGCGCCGCCCAGTTGCAACAACAGCCAATAGTTTTCGGAAATATTTGTCAGGGCTTGCCATTGCACTTCGACAGTGACGGTATCGCCGGGCGCGACCGAACGCGGATCAATTCGAAAAGCGAGCACGCGAATCTGGTTACCAAAATCCATTGAGGAACTGGATGGGTTGGCGGATGCAATAATCGCAAATTGGCTGGTTGATGTATAAGCGGAGGCGATTGTGAATGTGTTGGTGAGACCGATCACTCCCATCGCACTCATGACGATCAGGGCTGGGACGACCGGCTTGCGTACAAGCCGCAAAATCCCTGCGGCGACTAGTACGCCCAGCGGCGGCAAGGCAGGGAAAATTTGGCGCGCCTGATCGATCCCAAGCATCGTGTTCACAAACTGAATATGCGACGCGATGAGAATAATCCCAAACAAGCCGAAAGTAAGCATCCCTTGTTGCGCGACGTTGGGCAGTCTGTTGGCGCGCCAATCCTTGATTAGGAAAAGATCGCCCACCAAGCCAAGTATCAAAAACATCGTCAACGCCGCATAAACACCTAATGGCATTCCGATATTTGTCATTCCGCCGAACTTGCCCCAAAAAGACCAGTACATCCGATCGGCATAGATGACCCAATCTGCCCTGGTCATCGCTTGCGTGCGTGAAAATCCTTCTGCCATGCGCGCAAAGCCAGCCGGGTCGCCGAATACGATCGCATTGTAGATGATCCAGCTGCTGGCGATTCCTGTCGCAAGGGCAAAGGTGAGAGTGAATCGCGCGACGCGCTGGCCGATTGGCAATGGCTTGCGAACGAGCATAAGAAGCGCGAGCGGTGCCCAGAGAACAAGCGCGGAGAGTTTCGCCAGAACAGCCAGCCCCAACAAAATGCCCACAAGCGCGAAAATGATCGGACGCGCGTCGCGCTCTGAGCGCAGGAAAAGCAACAAGCAAAGGGAAGCGAGTGTAATCACCAAGTTATCATTGTTGACCACTGCGCTCAGGAAAGTGAATTGGGGAATAAACGCGACGAACGTCGCTGCCGTGAGCGCTAGCCACCGATTTCCCGGAAAGAGTTCTTGCGCCAAATGGTACGTTGCCCAGACCGTTATGGTACCGAGGATGATTGAGACGAGTCGCACCAGGTGCCATGCCAACGCGCCGCCATGGTATGGAAAATCTTCCTGCCGCGTGTGGAGTAACAGGTTGGGAATTTCTGAATTGAGCGGATCCCAATCTGGATTCGCCTGCAATTCAAATTGCTGATCAGGCACCCAGAATGAAACCAACGCGCCGAGCAGATAATACAGAGGAGGCTGATGCGCCTCACCCGCCACCGCGCCGTCGGTGGAGGGAAGACGCTGATGCATCGTTAGGTATTGGACGTATGACCAGTGCGATGCTTCGTCCGGCGCTTCGCCGAGCGGAACCACAACACTGTATGCGATTGCCAGTGTGGCGAACGCGCCGAGAATAACTGCCAGCGCCCGGCGGTCAGACTTGGATGACATTCTCTATCTCCTCGCGCCTCATTGCACCGTAATATTCCCTAACAGCACACGGTCCTGACCTTCGCCGACCTTCAACCGCGTTCCCGTCGCCGGATCGTAAACGCCGATTTCGATCTGGTACGTTCCCGCCGGCACACCGTCCAGCGCTAGTGTATGCGCGTCGGTGATGTACTCATCTTCGATCCAACCTGTCGTCGGCAAGTTGCCGCTGCCCGGGAACGCGTCACCGGCGGCGATCACCTTGTTCTGCGCGTCGAGCAAATGGACGAAGACCGTGTACGATGTGTTCATCTGCGCGAGCGCGCGCCAATACAAAACCACGCGCGCGTTCTGTTGCGCCGCGTCGATCTGAGTGTCGTAGCCGAGCAATTTCATTTTCTGCTCGAACGCCGCGTCCAGCGGACGCGCGATGCTCGGCGCAGTCATCACGCGTTCGCGATTTTTGATGACGACGCGTCCCAGGTCGGCGATAGTTGGCGCGAAGGGCAGCAATGTCGATCCGAGTAATTCGTTGCTGCGCGCAATCGCGAGTTTCACCGCGTAGGTGCCGTCGGCGACGTTCGCCGGGACGCGCATCGCCGACCAATCGCGCACGTAGGTATGCGGCTGCCACTGAAACGGTGGGTAGCCCACGCTGATCAGCGCGTCGCGGCTCATCACCTGTTTCCCCTGATCGTCCTCCAACCATAACCGCAGCGTCAAATTCGCCGGAGGTTTTTGCCAACCCGCGCGCCACAACAAGGTGAGCGGCAGCGCGTCGCCCGGTCGAATCGGCGCGGCAACGTCGAGCGAATAACCGACGAGCGCGAGCGCGCTAAAATCCGCGTCTAAAGTGTGTTCGATATTCCACGTCGCGCGGCGCGGCGCGAACAACTCCGCCCCGAGCGCGATTTTTTGCAGATCGACTTGCCCGATCACGGCGTGCGATTGCGCGTCGTACAACGTCACGTTGACGCTGTACTCGCTCGGCGTCGCGCCAAAGAAAATTGGCACGTCGTAGGTGTCCGCGATGATTTCGCCGGGACGCCACGCGTTCGTCGGGTACGCGTCGCGGACGGGGCGATGATCGGTCTGTCCCAGGATGCGTTGATCGGCGCGTAAAAGTTTGAGCGACACGAGCGCGTCGCGCGTCATTTTTTCTTGGACTTGCCAGTACAGCGTGACGCGCAGCGATTTGCCGTTCTCGGCGTGCTGGCTGCGCGGCATCGCGTCGAACGACGATTTGATGTCGTAGCCGATCAACTTCGCCGCGCCGAAATCCGCGGCGAACGGATGCGGCAGCGGCGGCGCGTTCGTCGTCGGCTTGGTCTGGACGCGAATCAGCGGACCGACGGACGACAGCGAATATTTTTCCGGTGCGCCCTTGAGTGGTCGCGTGAGGTACACCGCGCGATTTTGCTTCAACGCGTTTTCAATCGCGGCGAGACGATCATCTTCTTTGTCGGCGGCAATTGTTTGCACATCGGAATGTAAGCCCTGGGTCGTTTGGAAATAGCGCATCAGCGTCATCTCGCCCAAGATGCCGACGACGGTCGCGTTGTTTTCGTACGGCTGGGTCAGCAAGTCAACGCCGGAATCGTACACGTCCCACTTTTGCGAGAGATCGTTCGCGGCGAAATTGGCGTTGAGTAGAAAGAGTGGAATGAAAAGCGAAAGGATGAGGGATGAAGGATGAAGGATGAAGGGTGGAATTCGAAACTCGAAATTCAAAATTCGAAATTCAAAATTCGCAACTAGTTTGAGGAGCGTGTTGATGCCTGCGGCGATGAAAAGCGCGATGAGCAGAAACGTCGTCAGGAAATGCACCTCGACATCGGCGGTGTGATAGTTGAACGCGAACGCGGCTTCGCAGACGAGCGCGAGAACGAGCAGCGTCCACTCGCGCGGTTTGCGGATCAATCCGACGACGCCGATTGCCGCGAGCGCGAGTCCGGCGAGCGTGAATTGATTTTGGAAGAGCGTTTGAAAAAACGCCGCGTCGTGTTCGACGTTCAGCGGATTTTGCGACAGAAAAGTGGTGTACTGCGCGCCGGTGACCCAGGTGAGAAAACCGCTCAGCGTATTTTCGTACGTGCCGTCGGCGGAGCCGACCGCGCCGCGCAAAGGCAAGTAAAGATAAAAGCCAAAAGGCAAAAGCAAAAAGAATGTCGCGCGCGCAAGTGTTCTCCAATCACGGACAAGCGCGCGATTGACAAGCAAAACGTAAACCGCGATGGCGGGGTAGAGCAGAACGATCAAGCGGTGGTGCGTCAAACCGAGTCCGAGCGCGAATGCTAACGCGTATAATCCGTGATGCGTGATGCGTGATGCGTAACGGAGTGTCAGGTAGAGTGTTAGCGCGGTGAGAAGCATTTGCAGCGCGTACACTTCGGCGGCGACGGCTTGCGCCCAAAACGTTTCGCCGACCGCGAACGTCAGCGCGGCGACGAACGCGGCAACGCGCGACGCGACGATTTTCTGCGCGACGAGGTAGACGAACGCAACCGCGAGCGCGGCGCAGCACGCGGAAAATAAATTCAAGCGAAACGCCGGATCGCCGAACGGGACGATCAGCGTGAAGAGTTTGCCGAGCAGCGTGTACAGCGGATAGCCCGTCGGGTGCAAAATTCCGAGACGGGGAATGACGTACTGCATCTCCAGCGAATCGTCGAATGGACCCAGGACGGACGGCGCGAGCGTTCGCCAGTACAACGCGAGCGCGCTGACGAACAACAGCGCGGCGATGAGCGCGTCGCGTTTTTCGTTCCACCATTGGCTCACCGATTTTGTCATGGCAAGACTATAGCACAGGATAGAGGAATCGCAAAAAATGGGTGATTGTTGTATAATTCTGAAAAGGAGTAGGACACAGATTAACACAGATGAACACTGATAAAACCAAAAGCAAAAATCTGTGTGTATCTGTGTCCAAAATCAAGGAGGAGGAAGTGTACAAGCATCAGGAAATCACGGGAAAAGTTATTGAGGCATTCTACAACGTTTACAACAGCTTGGGTTATGGTTTTCTGGAAAAAGTTTACGAGAACGCGATGATGATTGAATTTAGGAAACTCGGTTTGAATGCAGTCCAACAAGCGCACATCAATGTCTACTACGAAGGTGAAGTTGTCGGTGAGTACGCGGCGGATCTGCTTGTCGAGAGTCAGGTGCTCGTCGAATTGAAGGCAACACAGAAACTTGCGGATGATCACGAGGCGCAGTTGCTGAATTATTTGAAAGCGACCAAGCACGAGGTCGGGTTGTTGCTGAATTTCGGCCCCAAGCCGCAAATCGCGCGCAAAATCTATGACAACGAACGCAAGGGCACGCTATCTTGGATAAAGACAGTTGCTCTTTTTCTTTTCAACCTGTAAAATAGAACACAGATGAACACAGATGAACACTGATAACGCAAAAGAAAAAATCTGTGTTCATCTGTGTTTATCAGTGTCCCATTCAAGGGGTTTGCTATGCCAGACGCACTCAAGAAACTTCGTATCTTTGCCGCGTCACCATCCGACGTGGCGACGGAACGCGCCAAGTTGGAAACGGTCGTCGCGTCGCTCAAGCCGACGGCGGATTATCTTGGCTTGACGCTGGAGGTCGTGGATTGGCGCGCGGTCGTGCCTGACGCGGGACGCCCACAGCAAATTATCTTCGATCAGTTGAAGCCGACCTCATGGGATATTTTCGTCGGCATTTTGTGGCATCGCTTTGGCACGCCGAGCGGCGCGAAAGACCCGCAGACGCAAAAAGATTACCTCTCTGGCACGGAAGAAGAATTTCGCGTCGCGTACCGATTGTGGAAAGAGTTCGGCAAGCCGCGCATCGTGATGTATCGCTGCACGCGCGCAATTCCACTCGACGCGGATTTGGTGCAGGCGCAGCGCGTCAAGGATTTCTTCAAAGAGATTCAGGACCCGCAGAGCGAGTTTCGCGTCTTGACGCAATCGTTCGATTCGACGGAATCGTTTGAAAAACTCGCGCTCGACAACTTCCAAAGACTGTTGTGCGAGTACGGCGAGCAATCGAAAACGCCGATTACGCCACAAGTCGCGCAAATCCTCGCGCCGAAGATCCCCAACAACCTGCCGCGCCGCGCCGCGTTCTTCGGTCGCGCGAAAGAGATGGATGTGGTGATGCGCGCGCAGTCCCGCCGACCGCACGTGGGGCGTCCTCGTGGATGGCATTGGCGGCATCGGCAAGACCGCGCTCGCGATTGAAGCCGCGCATCGCGCGCAGGATACTTCGTTATTCGACGCGTTCGTGTTCGTCACCGCGAAGCAAAACATTCTCGCGCCGAGCGGCATCCGCGAACTCGCGCCCGCCGCGCGCACGCTCGATGATTTCTTGAACGAGACCGCGCGCGTGCTGGGGCAAATCGGGATTCCCAAATTGTCGTCCGACAAAAAGCGGCGCGCCCTGCTCGAAGCGCTCCGTGCGACGCGCGCACTCCTCATCTACGACAATCTCGAAACGCTGTCGAAAGAAGAGCAGGAGCAAATGGCGGATTTTCTGCGCGAACTGCCGCAAGCGTGCAAGGCAATCATCACGAGCCGACGGCGCGGCGGCGAAGGCGCGGTGTGGTTGCGCGTGGAAAAATTGGATTGGGACGCGGCGCGCGGCATCATCGAAAATGAAATGGCGCGCGATGCGGGATTGGCAACAAAACTGCGCCGCGCCGAATCGCGCTGGCAGGAATTGTACGACGAGACGAACGGCTCGCCGCTGGCGTTGGTGCATACGTTGGGTTTGATGCGCGTGCGGACTGCGCTAACGTTTGACGGTGCGTTGGAAATGTTGCGCGGCAATCGCGACGCCGATTTGCAGCAATTCATTTTCCAAGAAGCGCGCAAAGAATTGACGACGAACGACAAGACCGCGCTCGGCGCGCTCTCGTTCTTTGTTCCTTCTGCGACGTTCGAGGCGTGGATGCAAGTGGCGAACCTGTCGCGCAACGCGCTGGAGACGACGATTGACCGCTTGAGCGCGCTGTCACTGGTGGATGTGCTGGCAGGCGAAGAACGCTACGCTCTGCATCCGCTCACGCGCGCCTTTGTCCGCGACGAACTGCTTGCCGATGCGAACGTCGCGCGCGAGACGGGAATGCGGTTTGGGAGGTATTGGGTGGATTTTGTACATCAGTACGGCAGTAGAAGCAGAAACTATCCGACTTTCAATTTGGTAGAAGCCGAGTGGGCAAATATTGATGCTACAATTGGCTGGCTCCTCGAGAGCGTTACCTTCAAAACTGGCATGATTGAAGACGATGTTGCTGCACAAATATATGTCCGCTTGGCTAGAGAGTTGGAGAGATTCCTGCGATTCAGTGAACGTTGGGATGAACATATTCGCATCAATGAGCAAGCATATGAAATTGCTTGCATATTGTCATCTTGGCGAGATGCGGGCTGGTGTGCACGCGCAACAGCTTGGACATACTATTATCGCGCGCAAATTGAGGATGCCACCCGATGGGCCAAGAAGTGCGAGGCTGCATGGGCGCGTGGTGGTAATGCAAACGAGAAAACTGTTGCGATGAAGTTGCTTGGCACACTTGCCAAACAGCGCAAAGATTATTCCGATGCGGAACGATTATTCAAGCAAGTTCTTGAAATCCGACGCAACTTGAGGGATGACAAAGGTATCGCGATCATACACACTGACTTGGGGGAATTGGCACAGGAGCAGGGGAAATTTGATGAAGCCGAAAGGTATTATCTTGAAGGACTCAAATGGGCACAGAAGAAACAGGACAAACCCAGACAATCAAGTCGTATGGCGACACTCGGTCAGCTCGCTTTGGAACGCGAACGATTTGATGGCGCACGTAAATGGTTTGAACAAGCACTTGTGCTTGCTCAAGAAATAGGACGACAGGATGAAATTGCGCGTATCAAGAAAGGTCTCGCGCGCGTACACGAAGCGGAAGGGCGCGCGGACTTGGCACTGCCGCTAGCGCAGAGCGCGCTGAAGATTTACGAGCGAATGCAGCACAAGGATTTGGCGGCGGCGCGGGAGTTGGTGGAGAGATTAACCAACTCAACGAATGAGAAACGAATAAACGAATGAAGCCGCGCGCGATTCGTTTATTCGTGTGAGATTCGTTGAGGAGCAGGGCACCCCCACCCTAACCCTCCCCCGTTTTCAAAAACCGAAAACAGGGGAGGGGACGCGCGACTCCCTTCCCCTGTTCGGCGTTCTAATTCCGAAAGGCGCGCGGGAATTATTAGCAAGCCGAACGGGGGAAGGGCCGGGGATGGGGGTATCCCATTGGAGAGCAAACCATGAAACTCTTGAAACATCCACACTGGCGTTCGTCGGTCGCAATGCAACTCCGCGCGCGCGAACTCCGCCGCGCGATGACGCCCGCCGAAAAGAAACTGTGGCAACACATTCGCGATAATCAACTCGGCGCGCAATTTCGCAAACAGCACGCGGTTGGTCCGTACATCGTGGACTTTTTCTGCGCGAAAGCAAAGTTGGTAATCGAAGTGGATGGCGACGCGCACGCCGACTCCAAGCAAGCCGAGTACGACGCCGAACGCACGCAGTGGTTGAACGAGCAAAAGCAATATTGCGTCATTCGATTTTGGAACAGCCAAATCCTTCACGACATCGAGTCGGTGCTGGCAGAGATTTCCAGAGCGCTGCCCGGATTCCAGAACGAGGCGTAACCATGCCAATTCTTGGTCCCAACATTCCGGCGTTGCAAGCCAAGCGCGACATCGCCGGGCTGATTCAGGCGTGCAAGTCCAAAGACATTCGCACGCGCTGCGCCGCGCTCCACGCGCTCGGCGAATTGCGCGACCCGCGCGCGCTGCCGGTGTTGAAGGACTGTCTCTTTTCCAACGCCAGCCAAGCGCCGGAAAAAACCGAGGCGGCGGAAGCGCTTGGCAAACTCGGCGATGCGAGCGCGCTCGACCTCTTGCTCATGGCGAACGAAATCAGCAAAGAGCGCGAACGCCAAGAGATCAACGATTCGATTGATACGCGCGACAAAACGTACCGCCCCGCGTTCTACGTCAATCGCATTGCCGCCGACGAGTACGCGCTCCGCGCCGCGATTGCCCAGGCGATTGCGCGGCTCGGCGGAACGCGCGCGCTCGATGCGCTTTTCCAGTTGCTCGCGACCGAAACCGGCGCGATGTCGAGTCCCGTGAAAACCGCGATCAAGAACGCGATTGCCGACGCGCTCGAAAATCAGGACGCGCAGATCGTCCCGTTCTTGTGCGCGCAATTCAAGCACGCGTCGGCGGACGTGCGCGAGTGCGCGGCGCATTGCTTGAGCGAATTTGAGGACACGCGCGCCGTCGACGCGCTGCTTGACGCGGCGTGCGACGAGCGCGAGCAATTCGCGGTGCGAACCGCCGCGCTCGTCACGCTCGGCAAAATCGGCGACGCGAGCGCGCTGCCGGATCTGGACGCGCTGACGCGTTCCGATAATCGCGGTTTGGCGCGCGACGCGAAACAATGCGTGCTCGCGATTCGGCAGCGGCTGAATTTGCCGACGATAACGGGATTTTGATGCAACTCGATCTTGCGAAGGGTGAGCAAGTCAACCTTCGCAATGTTTTTCATTCTGTAGTATAATGGATACAGCAAAGACGCTGACGACAGGCGAGATTTTTTTCTCGCCTGTTTTTTTGTGGCGCATTGCACCGATGCAACCACCCCAGGAGGGAATCCAATGCTTGGTCTATTGTCCGGCGCGCGCATCCTCGATTTATCGCACATGCTCGCAGGACCGTTCGGCTCGATGATGCTGGGCGATCTCGGCGCGGAGATCATCAAGATCGAGCCGCGTGAAGGCGATCCGATGCGGCAGATGGGTCCGCATTTCTTCGCGACCGAAAGCGCGTACTATCTCAGCGCGAACCGCAGCAAGCAAAGTATCACGCTCAACTTGCAGACGGCGCGCGGACGCGCGATTTTTTACGACCTCGTCAAAATCTCCGATGTCGTCTACGACAATTTTCGCCCCGGCATCACGCAGAAATTACAGATCGATTTTGAAACGCTCAAACGCTTCAACCCGCGCATCATCGCTTGTTCGATTTCCGGCTTTGGACAAAACGGACCGTACCGCGACCGTCCCGCGTTCGACATCGCGATCCAAGGTCTCTCCGGCGCGATGAGCATTACCGGCGTCGGCGAGCAGCCCGCGCGGATGGGCATCGCGATGGGCGATCTCGCCGGAGGAATGTACGGCGCGTTCGCCGTCGCCGCCGCGCTGTACCATCGCGCAAAAACCGGCGAAGGATGTTGCATCGATCTCAGTCTCTTGGATTGTTTGACTGCGCTGCACACCTACGTCGCGCAATATTTTTTCCACGACGGCGTCAATCCGGGTCCGCAAGGCACCGAACACATGTCGGTCGTGCCGTACCAATCGTTCAAGACAAAAGACGGCTACCTCGTCGTCGCGGCGTTCACCGAAAAATTTTGGCAGGGCTTGTGCCGCGCGCTCGATCTGCCGCACCTGATCGACGATCCACGCTTTGCCAAGAACGACGACCGCCGCGTGAACCGATTGCAACTTGCGCCGATTCTGTCTGCCGCGTTTCTCACGCGCGCCACCGACGAATGGCAAACGCGCCTCGACGCGGAGAGCGTACCGTGGGGACCGATCAACCAGATGGATCGCGTCTTTGCCGATCCGCAAATCTTGGCGCGGCAAATGAAAATCGAATTGGAGCACCCGACGATTGGCAAATTGCCGATGCTGGGCAATCCGGTCAAGGTGCAGGGCGCGGGCGAAAAACTCGCGCCGCCGCCGTTGCGCGGTCAACACACCGCGCAAATTCTGTGCGAGTTGCTCGGGTATTCGCCGGAACAGATCGCGGCATTGGAAAAAGAGCAGGTGATTTGATTGCGGCGTCCGGCGAATATCGCGCGCCTCTCGCCGTGTTTTCACTCTGCGACCGGCAAGATTTATGCGGGCGCGTTCGGCAACGCGTTGTTTGGCATGTGGCGCAGCGCCGCGGGGCAAGCGACTCACTCGGTAATGCGGTCGGAATCGGTTTTGACTCGCGTTGGCAGACGTGGTAGAATGGTATCCGGTCGAGGTAAGCGTATGTCCCAAGTCGTTACCCTAAATTTGCCTGAAACGATTTTTCTGCCCGCGCAACGGATGGCGCGCGCCACGCGGCGTCCGCTTGCCGATGTTTTGGTCAGCGCGTTGCGGGCGTCACTCCCTTCCATAGACGGTTTGCCGCACGGTTTGACCTCGGATTTGATCGCGCTGGAACAATTGGACGACAATGCGCTCTGGCAAGTGATGCTGAGTCGTGTTTCAACCGCGCAACAGCGCCGACTCAATAGTTTATTGCGGAAGAACAAAACCGCAAGATTGACTCCAACAGAACGCGCGCGGCTTGAGCAATTGCAGAGCGAAGCCGATCGAATCATGCTCCGCAAAGCGCGCGCGGCTGTGTTGCTGCGTTTTCGCGGCCGCCGTCTGCCCACCCTGGCTGAACTTCGCAAACTCAAGCCACTTGAATGAATCCTCCCCACCTCTCCGCCTCGCTGCGTCGGCGCGTGCGCGCTCAAGCCCGGTACCGTTGCGGCTATTGTTTGCGAACCGAAGAACTCGCCGGCGAGCGAATGACCATCGAGCATATTCAACCAATCAGTCGCGGCGGATTGACCGTTGAGCAAAATCTGTGGCTGGCGTGTCGGCGATGCAATGAGTACAAAGCCGCGCAGACGCACGCACGCGATCCGCTGACCGGCAAGCAGGTTCGGCTTTTCAACCCGCGCACGCAAGTATGGTTTGAACATTTCGCATGGGATGCCAGCGGAGTACTGATTCAAGGCATTACGCCAACCGGGCGCACGACGGTCATCGCGTTGCGGCTGAACAATATCGAAATCGTCGTTGCGCGGCGTTTGTGGGTGGCGGCAACTTGGTGGCCCCCTGAAGAATAGACTTTATCGGAAATAATTTTGGACACTGATAAACACAGATGCACACAGATTGAAAACCTAGAGATCAGTGTTAATCAGTGTTAATCTGTGTCCAAATTCTGGATTGGGTTTATTTCCGATAATGTCTAATGATAAGACCCGAAGGATTTCGTAAATCCTTCGGGTCGCTTGTTATTTCGCTTCTCCCACGCGCTCCCATTTCAGATAGCCGACGGCTTGTTCGCCCGCGAGCGGCATCGGCAACGTCATCAGCGTAAGTTGCTTGCCCACGAATTCGAAAAACAATTCGCGCGCATTGCCGATCCAATTGGGAAACGATGCGCCTTGAATGTGATGAATCACCACTCCGCGGCGCTCGTCCAATTCGAATGTGCCATAGTACGCGAACGCGCCGTCCCACGCCGATTGAATTTCCTCCGGCGTGCCTTTCAACCAATCGCCGGACTGAAAGCGCGGACGATCCGGATCTATCACTTGCAGCATCATGATTCCGCTCGGATCATAGATGAGCATGCCGCGCACACCGTTCCCCATCGGACGGATCAAGATGCCGTCCGCCAAACGAAATTCGTACGAAAGGAGTTGCCACACTCCGTAGAACTGTTCTTGCGCCATCGCTTTCCTCCGCCGCCGTTAGCGAATGTTCACTTCCGATACACCGATTGTAGTGTGACAACCCACACCTGTCAAGAGGGAAAAAAGAAGCCAGGTTTCCCCGGAGGAGAAACCTGGCTTTACACGGTTGGAATGTTTTACTCGACGATATTGATGTTGTCGCCTTCGATGTGCATTTTGAACACCCACGGTTTGTCGTTCGGATTAGTGACGCGGATAAAGTACGTGCCGGACACGTTAAAGTTGCCCACCCACACCAAATCGTTGGACGAGCACTTGCCTTGATCGCACAAGACCGGCTGGGTCATCCCGCGACCGATGAAACGGTCGTCGGTGAAGTTGATCGCCTGCTCGGGTGTGAAGAGCGCGAACCAAATCCCGGAAACGTTGCCGTTGTACAACACGATCATAATGCGGGAGCGGTCTCCCCCGTAATCGAATTTGTACCACATCGAAGTATTCGCGGGGATGCTCTGATCGCGATTGTCGCGCACGTACACCGCGGTGTAGGGCGAATCGTTTTCCACGCCTTTCACGGGCGTCGGCGATGGAATCGGCAGCGGCGTCGGTACGACCGGCGGCGGCACGGGCTGCACCGGTTGAACCGGTTGGACAGTGGTTGTCGCCGGCGTTGTCGTTGTAATCGTTGTCGTCGTGGTTGTGGTCACGGGCGTTGGCGGGAACGCGGGCGTGGGCGTCGGAACACCGTGCGAGACATTTTCACCGGTGATCAGCAACGAAAAAGTTTTCCAGATGTTGGTCGGGTTGATGACGAGAACATAGTACGTGCCGTACTGGTGGAATCCGCCTTCCCAGACTAGATCGGGCGAAGTGCATCTGCCGTCAGAGCAAGGCACTTGCACTCGATTGCCGCGCCCGACGAACCTGTCGTCGTTTTCGATGTTCTTGGCTTGATCGGGCGTGTAGACGCGGAACTCAAGCCCGACCGCGCCGCCATTGGGGACAAAGATGTTGATCTTTTTGTTTTCGCCGCCGTAGTCGAACATGTACCACAGGTACGCCCCGGCAGGAATCTGATGTTGTTGAAAGTCGGCGTAGATCGCGGTAAAGGGACTGACATTCGTCGGACCGGTGGCGGGACCTTGCGCCGCGGAAGGCACTGTGCCCAAACCGATCGCCGCGGCGAGCGCGAGCGCGACAAATCCGCCAATAAGAATTTTCGCTTTCATCTAACCTCCTCGTGGTTGGTTCTAAATCACGTATAGTATACCGCTTTTGTGTCAAATTCCAAAATCGCGCAACTATGGATTTTCGATTGAACTTTGCGAGCGCGATTTGGCTTTGTCCGCGCTGACGGTGCATGCCCAGTTGTTGTCGCGTCCCCAGATGATTTCCGAACCGCCGACCCAGAAGGGATAGTTGCAATCCAAGCCGGTTTTAGGATCGCGCACCGCCGCGTTCTTCTCGAAAAAGATTTTTTTCGAATAGGTGGCTTCGAAACAATTATTCGGTGAACCGTAACAGGTGTTGCGGAAAAATTTGACGTTGAACGATGGCACGCCGCCGTCGCCGTTCACGTAGTAGCAGTTGCCGCTGCCGCGACATTCATTGTCCACCAAAGAAACATCGGTGCAACTGATACACAGCCAGCCCGCGGTTTCGCACCCGCTTTGATAAAATCCTTTGCCGGTCGGATTCTTGCAACTGCGATTCGCGTAATTGAACGCGTTACCCATAAACGACGTCCGCGCGATGTAGCGGTTGTACGACGACCAGCCGGTTTGGTAGAGGAAGCGGTTATTGATAATGTGATTGTCCGCGCCGCTGATGATCGCGATGCCGGTTGTGCCGCCGCTCACCGTGACATCGTTGACGAGCGTGCTGGATGCTTTGAGCAGAATGCCGCCGCCGTAGATCGTACTGCCGGGAAACGCGTTCGGACCATCGCCGCATTTTTCGTACTGACAGAGCCAGATGTTTGCATCGAGCGGATCGGTGGACGCTTGCACCTTGAATCCCTGCAACGCGAGACGTTCGCCGACGGCGGTCACCGCAAAACTGCGACCATCGGCTTTGACGACCGCGCTGCCGGCGTCGTCGCCGAAAATCCCGATGCCGCTGCCTGCCAAATTCAGATTGCGATAAACGCCGCCGGGACACAATTTGACGGATTGGGTAATGATTTCGCCGACGGCATCCGGCGGCGTGCAGCGCTCCGGCGGTTTGGGAATGGCAAGCACCAACGGCTCGATGCCCATTTCCGGCGGATGGAAAATCGCGTAACTCGTCAACGCGGCTTCATCCGCTTTGGGCAGCAGCAAGCCGAGCGATTCCCACGCCAGCCGATAATCCATCGCGACGACGGCTTGCGGTGTGGGTGTAGTGATCTCGACGCGCACGCGCGGAAACGCGCTCGGCGTTTCGTTCGGATCCGGATTGGTCGGCGCGGTGATCGCGCTCGCGGTGACGGCGGGTCCCGCTGCGTTGAGCCGATAGATGATCGTCCGGTCGGTCTTGTTCACGACCGCGATGTAAAACGTGCCGCCTTGCGCAAAGCCGCCGCTCCAAAACACATCGTGTCCGGTCTGCGATTTGTTGCCGCCGCCGCGTCCGACCGGCGCGCCGCGCACTTGGTTCGTTTTTGGATCGATTTGTTCGGGCGTAAAGACTTGGAGTTCCAAATCTTGCACGCCGAAACCATCCAGCGCGATGCTGATCGGCGAGCGGTCGCCGCGATATTCAAAGCGGTACCAAATCGTCGAGAAACGCCGGATCAATGTGTCGGCGTTGTAACTGATCGACGCCGCGCCGGGATTGTGTCCTTGTTGTGTCGGCGTGGGTGATGGCGACGGCGTGTACGTCGGCGTAACGGTCGGGGTCAAAGTTGGCGTGCCGGTCGGCGTACTCGTTTGCGTGTTCGTCGGGGTGATCGTCGGCGTATCGGTCGGCGTGCCGGTCGCGGTGGGTGTCGGCGATGGCGTCGGCGTGTCGACGGACGTACTCGTCGGCGTCGGCGTGCGCGAAGGCGTCGCGGTGAATGTGCTTGTCGGCGTGCTAGTCACATTGCTCGTCGCCGTTCGCGTCGGCGCGCTGGTCGGTGCGCCGAAAACCGGTATGCCACTGATCGGATCGAGCGGCTGGGTGTACTGCGCGGCGATCCACGCGCGATTTACGGTATCGGGAAAAGCGATTTGCCACCAGGCATTATCGGCGGTGCGCGCGAGAATTTGAACGATGTTGCCGCGGTTCAATCGTCCGACGATGCTCGCGGTGGTGTTGGGCGCGGCGCGCACGTTCAAGCCGTCCACGGTCACACTGGCTTGCGCCGCGCCGGGGATGGGTGTGGGCGTCGCAGCAGAGACCAACGCGGCGGAGGAAAAAGCAAGGAGCAGGAAAATCGCAGCAAGCGCGCCAAGGCGCAAGAGGATAAGGCAAAAGCATGAGGTGTTTACGGCCCGCACTATTCGCTCCAGTCTTCGACCGCAAGTCCTGTCACACGGCTAAAATCGTCCACATTATGCGTCACGATAACGAGTTCGTTGGCTAGCGCGATGCCTGCGATAAGGATATCAATATCAGCAATGAGTTCCCCTCGTTTTCGCAAATCCGCGTAGACTTCTGCCGCCGCCATAACCGAAGGTTCGCTCAGAGGAAGGATAGTACTATGTTTGGCAAAATCGAGAAAGGCGCTCAATTGTTTGCGCGCGTCACGGTGTTTCAATCCACTGACGACTTCATAGTAGGTGATGATGCTTAGATTGATTTGGGGATATTCCTTGAGGTAGGTTTCAAAGTGGGCTTTAACCCCAGAGTGGTCCCGAAAAAATAGCGAGAGAATATCGGTGTCAACTAGCGCCAGTCGCATAACTGCGTCTCCTCCCAAAGGCGTGCTGACGCCGAGAGAAAATCTCCCCAAGCAATTCAGTAAGAATTTCTTCGGGCATCTCGTTCCAGCAACCGGCAAATTTGAGAATTTGCGGCGGTTGCCATTGAGCGGACTCCAGACCTAGTCTAAAGTGATGAACAAAATCATACAGTTCCTCCACTTTGCTTTCTGGAATTTGCTGGACTTCCTCAAGGAGTTTGACTCTAAAGGGAGAAACACTCATCTTGGTTTCCTCTTCAAGGCATACAACGTAAACGCGACAGAGGAGATACTTTCTGTCGCGTTCATTCTGCCTTCGTTTTGGTAACACACCCCTGGTGTCTGGCAGATCAGGACGTCATTTGGGTTTCGTGCGGGAGAGACATCAAGGATGTGTTACCGATTCAACCTGTTCTCAGCGCATCCGGCGATTTTTCCTCAGCCGGAGTTGATGCGCGCGCTGAGATCAGATTGTTTGTGTGTTACGGTTGCACTCGGCGGTACGAGCAGACGCTCACCGTGCCGTCCCAGATCATCTGGTTCCAGACGCGGAGGAAGTACCATCCGTCGCCATTGGTCGAGTACCACAAGAGGTGACTGGGTTGGAACTTGTTGAACTCGGCAAAGTCGAAGTACTGCACGTTGGCCATGGCGGTGCTCAACATGCCGGTGAGACTGTTGCCCGTACTCGTGGAAGGTCCACCCTTGCTGGCGGGAACGCAGGGTTGTCCAGCGTACGCCGCGGACGAGCAGGAGCGGCGGAGTCCGCCAGTGCCCGAGTAGTCAACAGTGAAGATCATCGCGTTCGGTGGCGCAAACGCAAAGTTCGGTTCCAAAACGGTGGGTGAGTAGACGTACATAAAGTAGCCGTTGATTTCCGCTTCGTCCATCGCATTCGCGCCGTAGAAGACGTTGGGGCTCCATCCATCGGCTGGTGCAGTGCCGTAGAAGTACTTGTTCGCTGCGCCGAAGACAGCCGAGCCGGAGGGTTTGGTCGCGCCATCGAGTTCGTCGTCAAGCCAGATTTCGGTTTGCAGACGGCGTTGCGCGTTGTCCACTTTCCACGTGTCCAACTTGAACCACTTGGAAGAGCCAGCCGGAATCTTGACCGTCGCGCAAGCAGGCAGTTCGAACGGAGTTTCGTACGGTCGGCGGGCTTTGTAGAAGTTGGCATCGTCAGTGTTCGGATCCCAGTAGAAGTTGCCGACTGGGTTGACCGAGGAACCATCCGCCCACGCGCCACCGATGTAGATGGCTTTGCGCGGGTTGGCGCCGTCACCACTCATGCTGCTCGGAACACCACCGGGCAGAATTTGTTCCGGTCCGTAGGGTGCCAGACCGAATTTGCCGACGACGCCGGCATAGTCAAAGTACTGTTTGCTTTGGAAAACGGCAGCCACACCGCCCTTGCCATCCGGTTCGTACTTGACGGCGACGTTGAGGCGGGGATTGCCACCGAACGGATCACCAACCCAGGTTGCGCTCATCTGGGCGGTTCGGTTGTACCAGTTCGCGACCGAGTTGTACGGGAAGGGTCCCTGTGCGGCGACGGGCATCGCGACGACAAGCAACGCCGCGACGACGAGCAACGCAAAGATCAGTTTCTTCATTTTTCATCCTCCTTGGGATGACGTGCCCTCTTTGGGGCCATTAAGGATTTTCGACGTCCCACCCTGCCTGTGCCCCCGCAGAGATGCATCAACAGTCGTCATTATACACTGATTCGCCGGAGTTTGTCAAGAACAAATTCGCGGCGAATTTTATGTGAAAACCCTCGATGGGTGTTTACAGCTATTGCGGCGGATCGATTTTGAAAGGGTCATTGAAATCGAAAAAATTGATGGTCAAAGACAATGGCGCCGCCATCTCAACTCGTCTTGGAAACCCGTCGCTCGTCGCGAACCAAATCTTGACTGCCATTGTCGATTGCGATACTTCGGGTGCGCCGCCTGGCGTTTTAGGTGGATTGATTTTTGTAACTGGGAAATTCGCCGAGTAGCCGACGCACGCGACGCCTTCCGCCATGCCAGGTCCGAGAAGTGTTACCTGGGATGATTGCGCGAATTGATCCTTGTACCAATTGATGTTGGCTCGATCGAAGAACGGGAAAGAACCCGTTCCAATCTGCCACCCTTTCACACCAGGTCTCCATACCGACCCTCCGATCTTGACGATACTGTCTGCGCCTTCCTGCAAATACCGGTCGGGCAACTGGACGGCAATGTAGCGATTTTCTTGGAGGACTTCAACGCGATAAGTCTTGAGAGTGGCGAGCGCTTTGGTGAACGCCGCCATCACCATATCTTTTGGAGCTGTCGTAGGGACAAGTGATGGTGTGCGTGTAGTTCCCAAAGTTGGAGTCTGCCCACGCGTTGGCGCAATTGTCGCGGTGGGCGGGAGAGGAGTCGGGGATGCTACAACTTGGATGGTTGGTGTTGGAAGCGCTGTAGGCGCAGGAGGAACTGCTCCTCCATTTCCGCATGCAGTTGCCAGCGCGACCAGCAAACTCGCCGCGCCAAAGATCACACAGGACTTGGACCAATTCATTCGGTTCTCCTTCATTATGAGAGGGATTCAGGTGTTCAGTATAGCATACGTTTTTTCAGTGAGCAAACGCGCGCTTTGGCAGAAAGTCTTATCTGTGTTACAATACGCATCGACCCTTGCAGAGCGCAGTCCTGAGCAGCGTCAAAGGATTGCAAAGAAACTTGTGGAAGCAATGTTGCTTGGCGCAAGCAAAGACGTTTTGATTCACGCGCGTTTGATCTTTGCGGGGTGGAACAGTTATCAACGTGTTGAGAAGGCATTATGCTTCGACTACCTTTTCGCAAGCCCAAACAATCTCAGACCGATTTCTCTCCGCCACCATTGCCCGTTCCGTTGATCAATCGACGCGTGCGCCGGTTGCAAGTCGGTTTGGTGATCGGTGTGGGCGTAGGATTATTCTGCGTGGCGCTGATTCTCCTCGGCGTGTTGAATCGCTACGAATCGCGTGCAGCCGATTTTTTCTATCGCGCCCGCGCGCCGAGCGGTCAAGTCGTTTTGATTTTGATCGACGATAAAACCGTCGAAAACTACGATTGGCCCCCGGAGCGCCCTACGCAAGTAGGTTTGTTGTTTGCGTTGCTTCGCGCGCAGCCCAAAGTCATCGTACTCGATTTTGCTTATTTCGATCCGTCCGCCCCGATGGAAGATGAAATGCTCGCGGCGATGCTCCGGCGCGCGGACAAAATCGTGCAGCCCGTCATCGGAATTGAAGCGACGCGCTATCCCAACGTCTCTCAGCAGTTTCCGGCTTTTGATGTGATCCTGACCCCGGCGAGTACGCTGCGGACGCCCAATACCATCTTGGCGCATTCGATGATCTATCCGGACTTGGACGGCGTCGTCCGGCGCGTCCCGCTCGCGATTGATACGCCGGGCGCGCGCTTTCCCGCGGTCGGTTTCGCCGCGCTCGCGCTGTATCAAGATCGCGAACCCAAAATCGAAATCCAAAACAACCAAGTCGTTTTTAATGGCAAGCCAGTACCCCTGGATGATAGTGGGCAAGTGTTGCTCAACTTCGTCAAGCGCGACGCGATCACAACGTTGTCGTATGCCGATGTCGTCCAGGGCAAAGTCGATTACGGGCTGTTGCGCGACAAAATCGTGTTGGTCGGTCCGAAGAACTCTGTGGTTCACGAGAGTTACGCGGTTCCGCTGTCGATCAGTAATGCGCCTTCTTCCAACGTCGAAATCCAAGCCGACTTGATCGAAACGTTGACGAGCGGCATCTTTTTACGCAATCAGGATCGCACTTCGCTCATCGCCGAAGCGCTGCTGGTCGCCGTGATCGCCGGAGTGACGCTGACGCAGTTGCCGTGGCTGTACGCCGCCGCGCTCGCGCTCGCCTATGTGGTGTTGTATTTGTTGTACGCGTTTCAGCGGTTTGACAGTGGAATCATTTCAACGCCGCTGTACGTCGGACTGGCGCTGGGCTTGGCGTACGCGCTGGCGATGCTCTATCGTTATCTATCCGAAGAACGCGGACGCGCCTTGGTCGCGCGCGTCTTTCTCGGCATCGTCTCTCCCGAAACGGCGCACCAGGTTGTGGCGCAGTACGAACGCGGCGCGCTGGCGCTTGCCGGCGGGCGGCGGGAAGCGACCGTACTGTGCGTGGGTTTGCGTGAACTGACCGGCTTGTCTGACGCGCTCGCGCCTGAGGTGCTGATCGACTTGCTCAACAAGTACACCGCGCGCGTGCTGGAAGTGGTGTTTCGCTGGGACGGGTCGGTCAACAAAGTCGGCAACAATATCGTCGTCGTGTGGAATTTGCCGCTCGATCATCCGGACCACGTGCGGCGCGCGGTGAACGCCGCGTTCGAAATCGTTCACGCGCTCGATCGCTTGCAGTCGAAGGAACGCCACATCGGCGTCAGTCTGGGCATTGCGACCGGGACCGCGATTGCCGGACAACTCAGTGTGTCCGCGCGTACCGATTACACTGTGATCGGCGAAGTGGTCACGGTGGCGGAACGGGTCAGCATCATGGCAGGCGACAACCAGGTGTTGATCGATCCGGCGGCGTACGACCATATTCGCGACGAATTCGAGACGCGCGAAGTCCACACCATCCGCGTGCGCGGCAAAAAAGAGCCACTCGTGATCCGCGAAGTGATCGAGCAAGTTCGAGCGACGCTCTGACGGACTACCACAGAAGGGATACGAGGGCATAAGCAGGCGAGCGAGGGCAAGAAAAGACGGACGAAGGCGCGCACCCGCTTCGCCCTTTTTGCCTTCTGCGCCTTCTCATGTCCCCGCATCCCCTCTACCCGCCCTCTTATCCCTTCTTCCGCTTCTTGACAAAATTTATTCTCGCGCTATACTTGGTATGATGATTATACCAAAACCCTCACCGACAAACTACGCCCCGCTTGAAACCGCGCGGCTCTACGAACAAATCGTCGCGCAAATCGAGAAACAAATCCTCAGCGGCAAACTGCGCTACGGCGATCGCCTCCCCACCGAGCGCGATCTGGCGGAACGCTTCCGCGTCAGCCGGACCGTCGTCCGCGAAGCGGTCAAAGCCCTGCGCGAGAAAGGACTCGTGCAGAGCCACCCCGGACGCGGCACGTTCATCACCGACGGCACGGCGCGCGCGGTGCGCCATTCGCTTGGCTTTATGCTGCGCGTTGGCTCACCCCAAAGCGCCGGCAATCTTGCCGAAGCCCGCGAAATCCTCGAGCCCGAGATCGCCGCGCTCGCCGCCACGCGCGCAACGGCAGACCAGATCGAAACGATTCGGCAAACGGTTGAGGCGATGGATCGCGCGCTCGCCGACGCGGACGCCTTCGTCGAAGCCGATTTGCAATTTCATCTCGCGCTCGCGCAAGCGACGCAAAATCCGTTAATCCCCACGCTGATCGATCCGATTGTGGATTTGTTACGCGAGCAGCGCAAAAGCACGTTTCGGCGCGGCGGCGCGGGACATGGGCAGTATCATCACAAAAAGATTCTCGCGGCAATCGCGCGCCGCGATCCGAACGCGGCGCGCGCGGCAATGCGCGCGCATTTGCGCCAAGTACGCCGGGATAGTCAACAGTGAACAGTGAACAGTAGACATTATCGGAAATAAACCCAATCCAGAATTTGGACACAGATTAACACAGATTAACACTGATCTCTAGGTTTTCAATCTGTGTGCATCTGTGTTTATCAGTGTCCAAAATTATTGCCGATAAAGTCTAGTAAACGGTGAGCAGTCCGACTGTTGACTGTTGACTGTTCACTGAATTAAGGAGACACAATGGCAAACCTGGGTTTCGTTGGACTTGGCACGATGGGCAGTCGCGTCGCTAAACGCTTGCTCGACGCGGGACACGCCGTCACCGGTTACAATCGCACAAAAGCGAAAGCGCAATGGCTGCTCGACGCCGGAATGAAATGGGCGGATTCGCCGCGCGCGGTCGCGCAGTCGTCCGATATTGTTTTTTCGATGGTGACGAATACTGCCGCGCTGCACGCGATCGCGTTGGGCGACGATGGCATTCTCGCGGTGTTGACGCGCGGCAAGGTCTACGTCGAGATGAGCACGGTCAGTCCGGCAGCGAGCCGCGAACTCGCCGCGCAGGTCGCGGCAAAAGGCGCGGCGATGCTCGATTGTCCGGTGTCCGGAAGCGTCGTCACGTTGGAACAAGGTCAGGTCTCGTTGATGGTCGGCGGCGACGCGGCGGCGTTTGAAAAGATCAAGCCGATTTTGCTGAACATCGGGCCCAAAGTGAATCACGTCGGCGCGAACGGTCTCGCGGTTACGATGAAGATCGCGGTGAACCTATCGCTCGCGGTGCAAATGCTCGCGTTGAGCGAGGGTGTGTTGATCGCGGAGAAATCCGGCATCGCGCGCGAGACTGCCGTCGCAGTGATGCTCAACAGCGTCATCGCGTCGCCGATGGTCAAGTATCGCGGTCCCTTTGTTTTGAAATTACCGGACGAAGCATGGTTCGACGTGAACATGATGCAGAAAGATATGCTGCTCGCGCTCGAACTGGGTCGCCAACTCGATATTCCGTTGCCGACAACCGCGGTGACAAACGAGATGCTTACCGCCGCGCGCGGGATGGGACTCGCGAAAGAAGATTTCGCGGTGGTGTTTCAAGCGTTGGCGAGAATGAGTGGTGTGAAAGTGTGATGTGTGAAACGTGATGCGTGATGCGTGTTGCGTGAATGAGATACGGAACACGCAACACGCAATACGTAAATTGGTGAAACGAATGGCTGGGACTAAATCCGATCTCCAAGTTGACCTCGAACAATCGCTCCACATGTATCAACAGATGGCGAAGATTCGCGCGTTCGAGGAAAAGGTGAACGAACTGTACCAGAGTGCGAAGATGCCGGGTCTCGCGCATCTCTACTCCGGCGAAGAAGCCGTCGCGGTCGGCGTGTGCGAAGCGCTGCGGCGCGACGATTACATCACGAGCACGCATCGTGGACACGGACATTGCTTGGCGAAAGGCGCGGCGGTCGATCGCATGTTCGCGGAATTGTTGGGCAAAGAAGCCGGATACTGTCGCGGCAAAGGCGGTTCGATGCACATCGCCGATCCGGATTCCGGCAATCTCGGCGCGAACGCGATTGTCGGCGGCAGCGCGGGCATCGCGACCGGCGCGGCGTTCTCGGCAAAGATGCGCGGCACGCCGCAAGTCGTCGCGTGTTTCTTCGGCGACGGCGCGCTGGGGCAGGGATTGTTGTACGAAGTGATGAACATGGCAGCGCTCTGGAAACTGCCGATCATTTACGTTTGCGAAAACAATTTGTACGGCGAATACACCTCGGTCGGCGAAACGCTCGCGGGTGAAATCGGCGCGCGCGCCAAGGCGTTCAACATTCCTGCGGAAACGATTGACGGTCAAGACGTGCAACTCGTTTACATGACGATGCAGCGACTCGTCGCGCGCGCGCGGCGCGGACAAGGTCCCGCGTTCCTCGAATGTCAAACGTATCGCTATTACGGTCACCACGTCGGCGACATCAATCGCGCGTACTATCGCTCCAAAGAAGAAGAACGCGAATGGACGACGACGCGCGATCCGCTCCAGGTTTTGTCCGCGCGTTTGATCGCGCAAAAACTGACCGACGCGTCGGTATTCGCGCGCATCGAAGCGGACGTGAAAGCCGAAGTGGACGCGGGCGTGCAGTTCGCGCTTGACGCGCCGTACCCCGACGCGCGCGAGGTGGAGCAGGATGTGTATGCGTGAGGACGTGAAACGCGAAACGTGATGCGTGATCACGTATCACGCATCACGTTTCACGTTGCCAAGGATCTGAAATGTCTGAGGAAAGAGAACTCACTTTTGCCGAAGCGATCCGCGAAGCGCTCGCGGAAGAAATGCGGCGCGATTCGCGCGTCTTTATCATCGGCGAAGATGTGGCGGAAGCCGGAACGCCGTTCAAAGTGTTGTCCGGTCTCGTCGAAGAATTCGGCAAAGACCGCGTGATTGATACGCCGATCTCCGAGCCGGGTTTTTCCGGCATCGGCGTCGGCGCGGCGATGACTGGAATGCGTCCCGTCGTCGATCTGATGTTCGGTGATTTTCTCACGCTCGCGATGGATCAAATCGTCAATCAAGCCGCGAAGGTCTCCTACATGTCCGGCGGCAAACTTCACGCGCCGATGGTTTTTCGCACGACGCTCGGCGCGACGCGGCGTTCTGCCGCGCAGCACTCGCAGAGTTTACACGCGTGGGTCAGCCACATTCCTGGGCTGCAAGTCGTGCTGCCGTCCACGCCGTACGACGCAAAGGGTTTGCTCAAGACCGCGATTCGCGACGACAATCCCGTTGTCTTTTTTGAAGACAAGATGATGTACAAAATGAAGGGCGTTGTTCCGGCGGACGATTACACGATTCCGTTCGGCGTCGCGGACATCAAGCGCGCGGGCAGCGACATCACAATCGTCGCGACGAGTTCGATGGTGCAGGTCGCGCTTGGCGCGGCAAAGATGCTCGACGAAATCGGGATCGGCGCGGAAGTGATCGATCCACGCACGACATTCCCGCTCGACAAAGCGGCGCTGATCGAATCGGCGAAGAAAACCGCGCGCGCGATTGTCGTGGACGAGGGGTACGAGCGGTACGGCGTGACGGCGGAAATTGCGTCGGTGATCGCCGACGGCGCGTTCTACTATCTCGATGCGCCGGTCAAGCGTATGGGCGCGCTCGACGTGCCAATCCCATTCTCGCCCGCGCTGGAAGACTTGACGGTACCGACGGAGCAAAGTGTGTTTGAGATGGCGAGGCGGTTGTGTGGGAAGACGTGATGCGTGAGACGTGTTTCGTGATGCGTGATGCGTGACTCGTGATCACGCATCACGCATCACGCATCACGATTGGAACATTCAGACTGCGAGGTGAAAAATGGCAATCAAAACCTACGGCACGATGGCAGTAGATTGGGAAGCGCGCATTGACTTTGATCGTTTGCGCCGCGAACGATTGGCGCGCGCGAAAAAGTTGCTCAAAGAATCCGAAATGGGCGCGTTGCTCTGTTTCGATATGAACAACGTGCGCTACATCACCGCGACGCACATCGGCACGTGGGCGCAGGACAAGGTGAATCGCTTTACGCTTTTGCCGCAAGACGACGAGCCGATCTTGTGGGATTTCGGTTCCGCGGCGAAGCATCACCAACTCTACGCGCCGTGGCTCGGCGAGAAAAGATCGCGCGCGGGCATTTCGCTGCTGCGCGGCGCGATGTCGCCGGAGATGGGGCGCGCGGAAGATGTCGCGCGCAAAATCAAAATCGAACTGCGCGAGCGCGGCTTGGACAAAGAACCGCTCGGCGTGGACATCGCCGAAGTGCCGGTGCTGTTCGCGCTGCAAAAAGAAGGGCTGAAAATCGTCGACGGTCAGCAATTGATGTCGGATGCGCGCCTCATCAAAACGCAAGACGAAATCGCGCTGCTGACGCACGCCGCCGGGCAAGTGGACGCCGCGTACGACGAACTCTATCGCGCGATGAAACCAGGGATGCGCGAGAACGAAGCGGTCGGGATCGTCAGCAAAGTTTTGTACGACCTGGGTTCGGAGTACGTCGAAGCGGTGAACGCGATTTCCGGCGAGCGCTGCAATCCGCATCCGCACGTTTTTTCGGATCGGATGCTGCGCCCCGGCGATCCGGTGTACTACGACGTGCTGCAATCGTACATGGGCTATCGCACGTGTTACTATCGCACGTTCGTCATCGGCTACGCGTCGCAGGCGATAGTGGACGCGTACAAACGCTGCCGCGACTATCTCGACGCGGCGATTGATCTCGTGCGCCCCGGTTGCACGACCGGACAGATCGCGTCAATCTGGCCCCAAGCGACCGAGTTTGGTTTTCCGAACGAAGAAGCCGCGTTCGCGTTGCAGTACGGTCATGGCGTCGGTCTCGCGATCTGGGAAAAGCCGGTGATCAGTCGTCTCGTTTCGATTGATCATCCTATCGAGATCAAACCTGGGATGGTCTTTGCGCTCGAAACGTACTGGCCCTCGACCGATGGTTGGAGTGCGGCGCGCATTGAAGAAGAAATCGTCGTCACCGAAACCGGACACGAGATCATCACGCGCTTTCCCGCGAACGATCTCATGGTTGCCGGTCATCACTATTACACTGCGACCGGTCCCCTGCCGACGACGCGGACGCACGAACCAGTGAGCAGTAAATAGTGAACAGTCAACAGTGTTCAGTATCCAGCATTCAGTTTTCAGTGCGACAACTGAACACTGAATACTGAATACTGGATACTTGGAGTAGACTTGCCAACAAACGTGATAATGCCCGCGCTCGAAATGGCGCAGGACAGCGGAAAAATCTTGCGCTGGCTGAATGCGGAAGGCGTACCGGTCGTGAAGGGCGAACCGATCATGGAGATCGAAACCGACAAGGTGACGGTTGAGATCGAAGCGCCCGCGTCCGGCACGCTCGCGCGCGTCACCGCGCGCGCAGGCGACGTGATTCCGGTCGGACAGACAATCGCGCTGATTCTCGCGCCAGGCGAAAGCATCCAGAGCGGAGTGGCGGTTTCTGCCGCGCAGTCGAAGGATGCGGTCATCGCGTCGCCGGTCGCGCGCAAGATCGCGGACGAGCATCACGTCGATCTCTCTCGCGTCAAACCGCAAGGCGGGCGAATTGAGAAATCGGACGTGGAGGCGTATCTTGAAGCGACCGCCGACCGCCGACCGCCCACCGCGTTGGCAAACACACAACGAATTGCGGCATCTCCCAAAGCGCGCCGCCTCGCGCAAGAACGCGGCATCGATCTCGCGACGCTGCGCGGCGCCGGGGCCGGCGGCGCAATTCTCGCCGCCGATGTTCCCACCCCCACCCTCCCCCGTGCCATAGGGGAGGGTGGGGTCTGGCGCGTGATGGCAGAGCGCATGACCACAAGTTGGACAACCGCGCCGCACTTTTATTTGACGCGCGACGCGAACACGAGTCGTTTGATCGCGTGGCGCGCGAGCGCGAACAAGCGCGCACCGGAAAAAATCACGTACACCGATCTGCTCGTCAAGATCGTCGCGGTTGTGCTGCGCCAGCACCCGCGCGTCAACGCGGCGTGGCGCGACGGCGCAATCGCGCTGAACGACGCGATCAACATCGGCATCGCGGTCGCAATCGAAGACGGGTTGATCGTGCCGGTGATTCCGCGCGCGGATACGTTGAGCATCGCGGAAATCGCCGCGCGGCGCGCCGATGTGGTTGCGCGCGCGCAAGCGGGCAAATTGCGGCTCGACGATTTGCAGGGTGGCACGTTCACGCTCAGCAACCTGGGAATGTACGGCGTCGACGCGTTCCACGCGATTGTGAATCCGCCGCAAGCCGCGCTCCTCGCGGTCGGTCGCATCGCCGAGCGCGTCGTCGCGGTGAACGGTCAGCCCGCGGTCCAACCGATGATGACACTGACGCTGTCGTGCGATCATCGCGTCGTGGACGGCGCGCGCGGCGCGCCGTTTTTGAGCGCGGTCGCGAATTTGATCGAAGAGCCATTGGGGTTGTTGGAGTAAAGTTGCCCCCTTGACGTATTCTGGGCGGGGTCATATAATTGGCGCAGTTCTGATGGTCAGCCAACCCTTGCGAAAGTTGCCGAGATGATCGTTCGCACATTCTAATTCAACCTTCGCAAGGTGAGGTGCGCGCAAGCGAACGACCATTGAGCTTGGAAGGAGGATTTGCTTGAAGCCCCGGGACTTGACACCGGTATGGGCATTGTTGCTCGCCATCTGGGGAATCGGTTGCGCGTCCCAGGGTGTCAGCGCGCCCACTCCGGTCGCGTCTCCTGTCGGACCCATTCGGGTTGGCGTCGTCACGTCGATCTCTGGCGCGATGGCGGCATTTGGTCAAGCGTCCCTCCAGGGTTACGATCTCGCGCTGCAAGACATCAACGCGAGCGGCGGCATCCAGGGCAGACCGCTCAAACTCGTTTTCGAAGATGACGGATCAGAGCCGCCGGCTGCCGCCGCCGCCGTCGAAAAATTAGCCACGACCGATCAAGTTCCTCTCGTCATCGGCGCGTACTCCAGCTCTGCCACTCTCCTCGCGGCGGGCATGGCAGAGCGCCATCAAATTCCTCTCATCATTCCGATTGCCGCCGCCGACGAAATTACCCGGCAAGGGTATCGTTGGATTTTTCGGATCAACGCGCCCTCGGAAGTTTTCACCCAAACGCTTTTCGATTTTATGGAACAGGCGGAACGAAGCATCGCCGAAGCGAAGACGGATCGCCCGGTACGCTTGGCAATCGTTTTCGAAAACACCGCATTCGGCACGAGTGTCGCCGAAGCCGCCGAACGCCAAGCGCGCGCGCGTCGCATGTCCGTCGTCGCGTATCAGGCGTATCGCGCCGAAGCGAACGATTTCATCGCGCTGCTCCAAGAGATCAAGCAAGCCCAGCCCCAGGTTGTCTTGTTCGTCTCGTATCTCGACAGTGCGATCGCGTTGATGACGCAAAGTCGCGCAGTTGATTTGAATCCGCGCATGTTCGCGGCGGCGGGCGCGGGTTTCGGTTTGCCGGATTTTCCGCGCGCAGCCGGTGCGGCAGCCGAGTACTCCATTTCGGTGACGCAGTGGACGCCGGACGTGAAATGGCAAGGCGCGGGTGAATTCGCGCGGCGATTCAAAGACAAGTACGGTTACCTGCCGCAATATCATAGCGCGCAAACCTACGCCGCGCTCCAGGTCGCCGCCGACGCGCTGCGCCGCGCCAGCAGTTTGGATCGCAAAGATATCCGGGCGGCGCTTCAGTCCACCGATTTGAACACCATCGCCGGTCGCGTTCGCTTCGACAACACCGGGCAGAATCAGCACACGATGCTGCTCACTCAAATTATCGACGGACAATTCGTGACGGTTTATCCCTCCGATGTCGCCGCGCGTGCGCCGGTGTATCCGATTCCGGCGTGGCAGCAGCGTCCATCGGCGATGATCGGGAGCGGCAAGGCGCCATGAACGCGTCACGCTTCGTAGGGCAATTTTCCAAATTGCCGGGACAATGGATTCGCTCCGCTCACCACACGTTTTCAAAATTGTCCTACCGGATTCAGGCGTTGTTCGTTTTCTTCGCGCTCGCCTTGCTCATCCTGGTCGGGGCGCTTTTGATTTATCTTTCCTTCCTCGCCCAGCGCGACGCCATCGCGCGCACGCAGAGCGAAATCGCGCGGCGCGCGGCGCTGGAGGTTTCCGCGTCGCTCGAAACGATCGAGCAAAGTTTGATCGTGCTCGCGCAAACCGGCGGACTTGCCGATCTGAATTCGGACGATCAACGCCGCGCGCTGACGCGCCTCGCCGAAACGCTGCGGACGCTCGACGAACTGACGTACGTGGACGCGCTGGGACGCGAGCGCGTCAAGGTGTCGCCCTATCACACGTTTACCGCGAGCGAACTGGGCGTCCAGTCGAACGCCGATGGATTTCGCCAGGCGATGCGCGGCAAACGTTACTTGAGCGATGTCAGTTTTTCCGCGTACAGCGGGCAACCCGTCGTGTCGTTGGCGATTCCGATTTCTGATTTGCGGCAAGAGACGGTCGGCGTGTTGATGGCGCAAGTCAACTTTCGGCAAATCTGGAACACCGTGACCGGTCTGCAAGTGGGCCGCGCCGGTTACGCGTACGTCGTGGACGAACAAGGTCGCTTGATCGCGTACCGCGATATTTCGCTCGCGCTGCGCCACGAAGATCAAAGCCAATCGCCGACGGTTGCGGCGTTTTTGCAGGGACATCCGGCGACGGCGGAATATCGCGGCTTGACCGGCGCGGCGGTGCTCGGCGCGCAAACGCCGATTGACGATACGCCGTGGGCGGTCGTCGTCGAATTGCCCGCCGACGAAGCATACGCGGACTTGTATCGCATGACCTGGTTTCTGGGCGCGCTGCTCGTCGGCGCAATTGTCGCGGCGGCGGCGACCGGTCGTTATTTGGCGGGCTATATCGTTCGACCGATTCAGGTTTTGCAAAGCGGCGCGGCGACGATTGGGCGCGGCGATCTCGATCACACGATCAATCTCCAAACCGGCGACGAGATCCAAACTTTGGCGGAAGCGTTCAACACGATGGCGCGCAATCTGCGCGCGTCCCAAGCGGAGATCGAACGCTGGAATCGCCAACTCGAAGCATTGGTCGAAGAACGAACGGCGGCGTTGCAGCGCGCGAACCTGCAACTCAAAGCGGTCGCGCGCATTTCGCAATCGATCAGCGCGGCAGCCGCGCTCCCCGACGCGTTGAACGCGATTGCCGAGGCGTCGCGCGCGGTGCTCGGCGCGGGACGCTGCGCGATCTTCTTGCTCGACGCCGGGACGAATGAATTGCGCTGCGTCCTCGCGCAAGGACTGTCGCCGACGTACGTGAACTTGGTCAGCGAAACTTATCCGGAGATTCCGGCGGCGCGCGTGATGCAAGCGCGGCAGCCGATGGTGATTCGCGACGCCGCGAACGATCCGCGCCTTGCCGCGATCCACGCGGCGATCCGCGCCGAGGGCTACCACTCGGTCGCGCTGTTGCCGCTGGCGTTCGGCGACGAAAGTTTGGGGATGCTCGCGTTCTATCACGAAACCGAGCGCGCGTACAGCGCGCACGATCTCGAACTCGCGCAGACGTTCGCGAATCAAGCCGCGATCGCGATCAAGAACGCGCGCCTGCTCGATTCGATCCGCGAGGTCGCGACGCTCGAAGAACGCAACCGGCTCGCGCGCGAAATTCACGACACACTCGCGCAGGGCTTGACCGGCATCGTCGTACAGTTGGAAGCCGCCGAGCGCGTCGCCGCCAAGCAACCCGAGCGCGCAACCTCCGGTTTGGATCGCGCCAAGAAATTGGCGCGGCACTGTTTGGAAGAAGCGCGGCGTTCGTTGTGGAATCTGCGCCCCACGCCGCTGGAATCGCTCTCGCTGTTCCAGGCATTGAGCCAGGAAGCCGCGCGCATCAACGAGCAGGATGGCTTGCGCGTCGATCTTTCGCTGTTCGGCGAAGAACGCCGTTTGCCGCCCAACGTCGAATTGAATCTTTTCCGCATCGCGCAAGAGGCGTTGACGAACGTACAGCGTCACGCGCGGGCGCGCGCCGCGACCGTGCTCCTGGGATTCGACAACGCGTCCGTCTCGCTCGTCGTCAGTGATGACGGGATCGGATTGAACGGCGCGAATGACGCGGAACGGCGCGCCGGATTGGGCTTGGTCGGAATGCGCGAACGCGCGCATTTGCTCGGCGGCGAGTTGAATATCGAAAGCCAAATCGGTCTGGGAACCCGAATCGCGGTCAAGGTGCCGTTGATGATGGTTCCGGAGTTTGTCTATGCCCCCTATCCGCGTGTTGCTGGCTGACGATCATCACGTCGTCCGCGAAGGTCTGGCGACCATCGTCGATCTGGAAGACGATATGACCGTCGTCGGACAAGCCGGGGATGGTCTGGAAGCCGTGCGCCTGACGCTCGAGCGCGATCCCGACGTCGTCTTGATGGATTTGCAGATGCCGCATCTGGACGGCGCGCAAGCGATTCAGCGGATCCGGCGCGAGCGACCGAATATCCGCGTTCTGATTTTGACGACGTTTGCGAACGAAGATCACGTCCTCGCCGGAATCAACGCGGGCGCGCACGGCTATCTCTTGAAAGACGCGACGCCGGAACAATTGCTGCAATCGATTCGCGCGGTCTATCGCGGGGAAGCGATCCTCGGCAGCGCGGTCGCGGCGACGGTGCTGACCAAATTTCGCGGCATGATCGAACGCGATCAAAACGCGCTGCCGCAGAAATCGCCGGAAGAAATATCCGCGCTGCTCACGCCGCGCGAGTGCGACGTGCTCAATTTGTTGGCGCAAGGCATGAGCAATCAATCCATCGCCGACGCGCTCGTCGTCAGTGTGCCGACCGTCAAAGTTCACGTCAGCAACATTCTCGACAAACTGGGCGCGAGCAATCGCACCGAAGCCGTCGTCGAAGCGCGGCGGCGCGGGCTGATCGTCGGCGCAAGGTAGGGGCGAGGCATTCGTCCGAGTGTAATCGTCATGCCAGGTGATTTGCCATCGGAAAACCCAGGGCTGTCAAAAAATATTCGGCGAATGCCTCACCCCTACGTCGGCATATCGGAATAGTTCTCAAGTTACGTCTTTAGTATGATAGCCGCGCTGACGCTCTGTGTTATAGTCATACGAGAGTCAGAATCCTTGCGAAGGTTGAGCCCGCTTTTGAGTTTGTCGCCAAGTCAACCTTCACAAGGATCGTCGCAAAAGTGAGGTGATGATCGCGCACCATGGGTGGGGTTCGCTGCCCTGTGTGACACTCTCGGAAGGAGTGAGATTTACAATTCATACCCTATGGAAGGGAAAGGAGAAGAAGATCATGTTTAGCAAGATGACTCGCTTGCTCTGGATCGGCATTGTGCTTGTGACGCTGCTCGCCCTTGCCGCGTGCGCGCCCGCGCCAACACCCGCGCCCACCGCGGCGCCGCCCACTGCCGCGCCCAAACCTGCGGCGACAACTGCGCCCGTCGCCACCGCGGCTCCCCAAGCCACCACCGCGCCGGCGCCGACTGCCGCGCCCAAAGCGGCTGAACCAAAGAAACTCTTGCTCGGCTTTACCGCCTCGCAGACCGGCGCGCAGCAAGTTGCTTCCAAGAAGCAGATCGAGGGCTTGCAACTCTGGCTCGACGACGTCAAAAAAGCCGGAGGGATCAAGCTGAAAGACGGCACGACCTATTTGCCGGAAATCAAGTTCTACGACGATGAGAGCAAGACCGACCGCGTCCAGACGCTCTACACCAAACTCATCAACGAAGACAAAGCCGATTTCTTGCTCAGCCCGTACAGCAGCACGCTGGTGAAAGCCGCCGCCGTAGTCTCAGAACAGAACGACAAGGTGATGATCACCGCCGGCGCGGCGGATGACGCCACGATGGAACAGGGCTTTAAGAAGACGTTCCAACTGTACACCCCCGCCAGCCGCTACCTGACCGGCGCGGCGGACGCGCTGAAAAAGTTCGTCCCCACGGCGAAAAAAGTCGCCATCATTTACGAGAAGGATTCCTTCTCCACTTCGGTCGCGAACGCGCTCCAGCCGTACGCCAAGAGCATCGGATTTGAGGTCGTCCTCTTCGAGGGCTATGACACCGGCACGACGGACTTTGCGCCGTTCATCAACAAGATCACCGCGGCGAATCCGGATGCGATCTTGGGCGGCGGTCACTTTGCGGATGGCACGACGTTTTCCAAGCAGTTGTTTGAAAAGAAAGTGCCCATCCAATTTGTCGCGATCCTCGTCGCGCCACCCGAACCGACCTTCAAGGACATTGGTGATGCCGCGTTAGGCATCATCGGACCCAGCCAGTGGGAACCGCAAGTGACCTTTAGCGCAGAATCGGCAAAGGCGGCGAACCTGCCGTACTATGGTCCCAGCAACAAAGCATTCACCGACGCATACCTTGCCAAGTACAAAGAGTCGCCGTCCTATCACTCTGCCGGCGGCTATGCTCAGGGCTTGGTTCTGCAAAAGGCGATTGAAGACGCCGACAGTGTTGATCCTGCCAAGATCGTCGCGGCGCTGGACAAGATGAACCTGATGACTTTTTACGGCGTCATCAAGTTTAGCACCGACGCCAAGACGCATGGCAAACAGCAAGCGCACGGAATGGTTTACATGCAGTGGCAGAAAGATTCTGCTGGTAAACTGGTAACCCAGATCGTGTGGCCCCTCGAAGCCAAATCGGCGGACGCCGTTTTGCGAAAATAGTTCGTCAATCCAGTCATCAGGCGATCAGGCGGTCAGGCAACCGGGCAACCGATTGACTGATTGCCTGATTGACCGATTGACTATTCACGATGAGGTGTAAATGAATATCGAAGCCTTGATCGCTTCTTCGATTGACGGACTGATGCTGGGGTTTGTCTTTGGGCTGATGGCAATGGGACTGACGCTCATCTTTGGCGTTATGAAAGTCATCAATCTCGGGCACGGTCCGTTCATCGTCATGGGAATGTTCGCGATCCTCGTGATGAGCCAACTCGGCATCAATCCCTACCTGGGCTTGGTCATCGTCGTCCTGCTTGGACTGTTGACGGGGATTGTGGTGTACTTTGTCGCCGTCCATCGCGTCATCAACGCGCCCGAATTGACGACGCTCCTCGCAACCTTTTCGGTCAACATGATCCTGATCGGCGCGCTGACGATCATCTTTTCGACCAGCCCGCGCGGACTCGATCTCGAACTCCCCTCGTTCCGCACCGGCGCGATCACGGTCCTGGGAACGCGTTTCGTCGCCGTGCTCGTCGCCGTTGGCGTGACGATCGCATTGTATTCTTTTCTCTACCGCACGCGCACCGGCAAGTCCATTCGCGCCGTCGCCAACAATCGCGGCGCGGCGGAGCTGATGGGCATCAATTCCAGCTGGATCCTTGCGCTCAGTTTCGGGATTGGCACGTTGTTGGCGATGATCTCCGGCGGTTTGCTGGCGACACTGTTTTCGTTCACCGTCCTTTCCGGTGGAGGGCTGGAGGTCAAGAGTTTCGTCATCGTCGTGTTGGGCGGCTTGGGCAATCCGACTGGCGCGTTGTTCGGCGGCATCATCATCGGTTTGCTCGAAAGTATCACGACCATCTTCATTCCGGTTTCCTGGGTGCCTGTGTTCGAATTCGTCGTGTTCGTGTTGATCCTGCTCTTCCGCCCGAACGGGTTGTTCGGAGCGCGGTGATGGATGATCGAGGTCATGTGATATGAAAACACTATCAAGTCCATTCATCTGGATCATCCTGGTTGTGGTGGGAGGCGCATCCCTCCTGCCGATTCTCACCAATTCGGTGTCCCTGCGCGAAGATATGTTTCTGATGCTGATGTTGGTGATCCTGGCGTCGAGTATCAACATCATTATGGGCTACACCGGCTACGTCAGTTTCGGTCACATCGTCTTCTTCGGGCTGGGTGGCTATCTCGCCTTTTTCCTGATGAAGGAATTTCAAGTTCAGTTTATGCTCGCCGCGCTCGTCGGCGGCGCAGGCGCGAGTCTGATCGCGTTTTTCATCGGCATTCCGGTTCTGCGCTTGCGCGGCGCGTACTTTGCGCTGGCGACCATCGGCATCAACGAAGCGTTCCGTTCGTTCTTTACCAATTTCGATCTCTTTGGCGGCGCGGTGGGCATGTTCTTCAACTTTTCGGTGTACGATGCGTACGGCGGCGCGAAGAATGCCGGACAACTTGCCTATTACGCGATGGTCGTGCTGGCGCTCGTGACGATTGGCACCAGTTTCGTCATCAAAAAGAGCAAGTTCGGGCTGGGGCTGATGGCAATTCGCGAAGACCAAGATGCTTCGATGGTGCTGGGCATTGACCCCGCGCGTCTCAAAGTCCTCACCTACACGATCTCGGCGTTTTTCCCGGCAGTCGCGGGCGCGCTCTTTTTCTTCAAGAACGGACTCATCGAACCGGGGCCCGCGTTCGAGTTGCATCGCTCGATTGAGGCGCTCGTCATGGTGATGCTGGGCGGCTACGGTACCGTCACCGGTCCCATCGTCGGCGCGGTGGTGTACGAACGGCTGCGCGGTTTCCTGATTACCGATCCGACGTTGAGCAACGCGCATCTCGTCATCGCCGGAGTTTTGCTGTTGTTGATCGTGCTTTTTGTGACGGCGGGCGTCATCGGTTGGGTGCGGCAACGTGTGCCGGCGCTGCGGAGGTATCTCGAATGAGCACAACAAACTCGGTGATCCTCACGATCGAAAATGTCAGCAAGCGTTTTGGCGGTTTGCTGGCGCTGGACAAAGTCAACCTCTCGGTCAAGGAAGGCGAAATCTTTGGCATCATCGGACCGAACGGCGCGGGCAAGACGACGCTGTTCAATGTGATCAACGGCGTCTATCCGCCGACGGAAGGGCGCGTCAAGTTTCGCGGCGAAGACGTGACCGGTTTGCAGCCGTTTGATATGAGCAAACGCGGACTCGCGCGCACGTTCCAGGTCGTCCGACCATTGTCCGAGTTGACGGTGCGCGAAAACGTGACGGTGGGCGCGTGCTTTGGGCGCGAGCACCTGCCGTTGGAAAAAGCGGAGAAGGTTGCGGACGAGGTGTTGGAGTACGTCGGGCTGGCAGAGCGCAAAGAGATGCTCGCCAGCAAGCTGAACGTCGCGCAGAAAAAACGGCTGGAGATGGCGCGCGCGCTCGCCGCGCGTCCGATTCTGCTCTTACTCGACGAAGTGCTGGCGGGCTTGAATCCGCACGAAGTCGCCGATATGCTCGGCGTCGTCCGCAAGATTCGCGACCAGGGCATCACCATCTTGATGATCGAACACCTGATGCACGCGGTTATGAACTTGTCGGATCGCGTTTTCGTGTTGGACTATGGCGCGCAAATCGCCGAAGGGACGCCGCAAGAGGTCTCGAATCATCCGAAAGTGATCGAGGCGTATCTGGGCGATCCCAAAGTCGCGCAGCGTTTCTTGGAGGGAGCGGCATGAGTATCCTAGCAATCAAAGATCTCGAATCGGGCTATGGCGAATTGCAGATCCTGTGGGGGCTTTCTCTGGAATTGCAGCCCGGTCGCCTGACTTCCCTGGTCGGCTCGAACGGCAGCGGCAAGACGACGCTGCTGCGCGCGGTGACGGGTCTCCTCAAACCGTGGAAGGGGCGCATCACCTTCGATGGCAAAGATGTGACACATCTCTCGCCGCACGAAAAAGCGGAAATGGGCTTGGTGCTCGTGCCTGAAGCGCGTCAACTGTTTACCGATATGAGCGTGCTGGAAAACCTGGAAATGGGCGCAACGCCGAAGGGCGCGCGCGCCGAATTCAAACAAACGCTCGAGTGGGTGTACACGCTGCTGCCGCGCTTGAAGGAGCGCCAAAGTCAAATCGCCGGGACGCTGAGCGGCGGCGAACAACAAATGGTCGCGATTGCGCGCGGCTTGATGGCGAAACCCAAAGTGCTGATGTTCGACGAACTGTCGCTGGGTCTGTCGCCGCTGCTCGTGATCAACTTGTTCGAAGTGCTCGTCAAACTCAAAGGCGAAGGGTTGACGATGCTGCTCGTCGAGCAGAACGTGCAAATGGCGCTCGCCGTCAGCGACTACGCGTACGTCCTGAGCAACGGACGCCTGGAAACCGAAGGCGAAGCGAAAAAGGTGCGCGAGATGGAAAGCGTTCGCAAGGCGTACCTGGGATTGTGAGTGCCAAAGGAAATCAGGGGATTGAGGGAAACAAAAAACAGACGCGTGCGGACGCGTCTGTTTTTTTTGAGCGAAATCTTTGACAGGGCAAGCCATATCTGTTAGAATCCGGGTAATGGCGAACGCGCGCACGCAATCTTCAAGGAGGAAGGCATGGAGAAGAAATTCAAAATTCTGCGAATCGTCGCGTTTATTTGGAAGATCGTCGCGTGGGTGATCCTCGTGATCAGCATACTCGGCGGATGTGGTAGTCTGATCGCGCTCCTGGTTGCAGGCAATCAATTTTCGCGCCAAGCCAGCGCGCTGGGCTTGGGAACGTTCGGCGGCACAGTGGGTGGGATCGTGTTTGCGGTGATCGCGATTCTTGTCGGTCTCTTCTACTTCATCTCGTTGTACGCAATCGCGGAAACGATTGACGTGATGCTCGCGCTGGAAGAAAACACGCGCGCGACGGTGGAACAGTTGAAGAATATCACCAAAGGTTGAGGCAGGATCATGTCGTCGTCTGAAAAATATCTCTTGGTCTGGTTCGTTTTGTTGCTGAGTGGTTTGGGACTGCTCGGGTGCAACACCGTGAGCGCGCCGACGCCAACGCCAACGGCGCGCGCGATCGTCCTGACTGTCGTGCCGACGCGCACGCCGACGCGCACGCCAACCCCCGAACCAACATCGACCACCATGCCTACCGCGACGCGCGCGCCGACGCTCGCGCTAACGCCAACGCCAACGCCAACCCAGCCACCTCCTCCAACGGCGACGCCGCCGCCGGGTTGGAAAAAACTGGATGCGGCTCAAGTTGAATTGTGGGTTCCCGGCAGTTTTGTCGGCGGAGACCCGGTCAAGGATCGCGAGCCGCTCGTCAAGAGTCTGCGCGCGCTGGGTTCTGAATACAACGGCTATATCAACCTCATCAGCCAGACCCCTTCCCCCTTTGCGATTTACGCGATCGATTCGGTGTTGGGCAGTACAGGGTTTATCACCAACATCAGCATCACGGTGAACCAAATCGTCTCCACCGGCACGGGCGAAGTGTTGCAAGGCGGCGTGAGTCAACAACTTCCCAGGCAGTATACCGTCCTCGACCGGCGCGGCGCGGTGGCGGGCTTGTACGGCGCGGAGCGCATGGTGGCGGACTCGTTCGCGCAAAGCATTCGCATGCGCCAACTCGTCTACACGATCAAAACTCAGAATACCGCGTGGGTCGTAGCGTTCACGACGGCGGAAAACGAATTCTTCACCCGCCTACCCGCGTTCGACCAAAGCATCGCGACGCTCCGATTCAAACCGTGAAAGAACACAGGTCAGACGATTGGCTCGCTGCTCGCGCGAAAAAACGCGGGCGCGGCTGAGGACGAATCGCGCAATCGTCTGCCAAACTCGAACGTACCACCGGAGGTGTTGTCATGCGCGTTGAAAATCGGATCCAGCGTTTGGCACTCGCGATTCTTATGAGTGTTGCCGCATTGCTGCTTGCTTGCAGCGTCTCATCTTTTCCCGTGCCCGCGCAAACACTTGTCGCGCCGGCGTACAACGCGTACATTGCGACCAAGACTCCGACGCCAACCCAGACCCCGACATCCACCCACACTCCCACCGCAACGCCCACCCACGCCAACGCGCGTGGCGACGCTGACGCCGACGCCGCTTGCCGGAATGAAAAAGTTCGAGACAGCGAAGATCGAACTATGGCTGCCGGACACTTTCGTCGGCGGCGACATTAGCAAAGACCTAGATCTCATCCTTAGCCGGATGCGGGCTGGGGGGCCAGATTCTGCGCGGGTTGCCCAATTCATCGAACAGAATCCGTCGATGTTTGCAATGTACGCTATAGACTCGAAGGTTGGGGACATAGGATCAATCACCAACGTCAATGTGACGATGGAACAAACTTTGTCTGCCATTACATTGGACATTTATCTCGATGCCGTCACCAAGCAACTTCCCAGTGGGTTCCAAGTACTCGACCGAAAGGTTGTCACTTTGGAGCGGTATCAAGCCGGACGCGTAGTTGTCGAAACGGCATCTCAGGGGCGGCGGGTTAAACAACTCGTGTACGTGTTCAAAGATGGCGGTACATTTTGGATCGCAACTTACACGACGAGCGCAGACGAATTCGATCAGCGGTTGCCTTCCTTTGAGCAAAGTATTCGTACGTTCAGAATCAAACCGTAACCAAAGGTGTGGATGCACGACAAGGCAAGAGGATGGAGTGACTATTCCGTCCTCTTCTCGCACTTGGCAGGCGAACTGTGACCGCGCTTATTTACTTGGGATGCGATTCGGTGATATAATAATCGTCGAGGGGCGCACCGAACACCCTCACCGGGAGAAATCGAGATGTCAGCAACTATAACTTTCCAGGATCTCACTCGCCTGGAACAACTTTATACCGCCGGCTTCCATGACACTTTTCTAGACAACGCGCTGCGCAAGATCATCGCGCGCCAAATCGCGCGCGATGAATCCGATCTTCAGCGAATCGCCGAATCGCTTGCCCAGTTTGAACAGCAGTATGGGCTTTCGACCGATGAATTTTTCCGTCGGTTCCAAGCCGGTCAATTGCGTGACACCGCTGATATGATGGAGTGGAACGCGCTATACAAAATGCGAGAACGGATCATGGCGCGTCTGCAAATCCTGCGCGGCGTAGAAACGCATGAATGAGCCCGCTGCTTATTTGACAGACGTCGAGTTAGCGCTCATCGCCAGTCCCTTTATCGCCGACTACCAGATCATTCGCTCATGGGCGAACACGGACGATGGCTATATCCGCATACGCGCCCGGTTGACCAACGATGATTTCATCGAAGCCGCGGAATATTTCGCGGCACGCGGGGAAAAACTCATTACGGTTGACTATCGCTATCACTGGACAAACTACACAAAGCAAGTATTGCGGCGGCGTTGGGACAGCACGCCCGACCATCCCGAATTGGAAAATTTTCCGTATCATGTCCACGTTGGGAACGAAGAGACGGTTATCCCGGGCGAGCCGTTAGGTTTGATCGCTTGGCTCAAAATTGTCGAAGATGAATTAACGTGATCTACTTCAAGAACAAGAGTGCCGTTCACGACGGAGCCGTGAGCGGCACTCTTGGTTTTCGGGTGAAAAGCAAATCAAACTGCTCTACTTCTCCATCCTAATCCACGTTCCTTTATTCGCACTCCGATTTTGTTCCCTGCGCGTCCACGACTGCAATCGCCGCCATATTGACGATGTCCTTCACCTCGTCGCCTTGCTGCAAAACGTGAACCGGTTTGCCCATCCCCAACAAAATCGGTCCGATCGTTTCCGCGTCGCCGAGCCGGTGCACGAGTTTGTACGCGACGTTCGCCGATTCCAAATTCGGAAAGACGAGGACGTTTGGCTCGCGCACGCGCGCGAACGGATAGCGTTCCTCCAAAATCTTCGTGACGACTGCCGTGTCGGCTTGCATCTCGCCGTCAATCGGCAAGTTCGGTCGGCGCGCGCGCACGAGTTCGACCGCGCGGCGCACTTTGTCCGCGAACGGGTGCGGCGTGCTGCCAAAATTCGAGAACGATAGCATCGCGACGCGCGGATCGATGTCAAAGTTGCACGCGGCGTCGGAGGCAAGGATCGCGATCTCCGCCAAATCTTCCGCGCTCGGATCGATGTTCACCGTCGCGTCGGTGAAGAAAAAGACGCGCTGATCTTTCGTGATGACGATGTACATCCCGGCAACCTTGTTCACACCCGCGCGCGTCTTGACAATTTGCAGCGCGGGGCGAATCACGTCGGGATAGTTGAAATTCAAGCCGCTGACGTACGCGTCCGCGTCGCCCAGCCGCACCATCATCGGACCGTAGTGGTTGCGTCCGGTCATCGAACGTTCCGCCCGGTCGCACGTAATCCCTTTCCGTTCGCGCATCTTAAAGTACGTGTCGACGTATCGCTCGAAATTCGGCGCGGCGGGTCCGTCCGTCGGCGAAATGATCGTCGGCTGAAAATCGAGTTCCAGTTCCTTGATTCGTTGCGCGATCACGTCGCGGTGTCCGAGCAAAATCGGGAAACCGATTCCCTCATCCTGCACTTGCATTGCCGCGCGAATCACTTTCGGTTCCTCGCCTTCGCCAAAGACGATCCGCTTGGGATTCGTCTTGGCTTTGGTGATGATGATCCGCATCAACTCGCGCCCCTTGCCGAGCCGCGCTTCGAGCTGCTCGCGATATTTCGCAAGATCAATCGTCTTGCGCGCGACACCGGACTCGATTGCCGCGCGCGCGACCGCGGGCGCGAGCCACAACAACACGCGCGGATCGACCGGTTTGGGGACGATGTAATCGGGCCCAAACCGCAGCGATTCGAGTCCGTACGCTTTGAGCACCGCGTCGGGCACATCTTCCTTCGCGAGCGCGGCAAGCGCGCGCGCCGCCGCGACTTTCATTTCTTCGTTGATCGCTTTCGCGCGCACGTCGAGCGCGCCGCGAAAGATGAACGGAAAACCAAGCACGTTGTTGATCTGATTCGGATAATCGCTGCGCCCGGTGCCGACAATCGCGTCGGGGCGCGCGGTTTTGGCAACATCGAACTTGATTTCCGGATTGGGGTTCGCCAGCGCGAAAATCAGCGGCTGCTGCGCCATCGTCTTGACCATCTCCGGCGTCAGCACATCGGCGACGGACAAACCCAGGAACACATCCGTGCCCTTGACCGCGTCCGCGAGCGTGCGCGCGTCGGTTTCATTCGCAAAGCGCGCTTTGTACGGATTCATCGCTTCGGTGCGCCCTTTGTAAATGACGCCTTTGGTGTCCACCATCAAAACATTTTCGCGCCGGACGCCGAGCCGGATCCAAAATTCGCCGCACGCGACCGCGCTCGCGCCCGCGCCGTTGATCACGACGTGCACTCGATCGATCTTCTTGCCGGTGATTTCGAGCGCGTTGAGCAAGCCCGCGCCGGAAATGATCGCGGTGCCGTGCTGATCGTCGTGAAAGACCGGAATGTTCATCTGCGCCTTCAATTTTTCTTCGACTTCGAAACATTCCGGCGCTTTGATGTCTTCGAGATTGATTCCGCCGAACGTCGGCTCCAACGCCTTGACGACCGCGATAATTTCGGCGGGCGTGCGCGCGTTGATCTCGATGTCGAACACGTCAATGTCGGCAAAGCGTTTGAAGAGCAAGCCCTTGCCTTCCATCACCGGCTTGGACGCGAGCGCGCCGCGATCGCCCAGACCCAGGATCGCGGTGCCGTTCGAGACGACCGCGACCAGGTTGCCTTTCGCGGTCAGTTCGTACGCGGTTTCCGGATCGCGTTCCACTTCGAGCGTCGCTTCGGCGACGCCCGGCGAGTACGCCAGCGTGAGATCGCGTTGCGTCTGCGACGGTTTCGTCGCGATCACCTCGATCTTGCCGGGGCGTCCCAAGCGATGATAATCGAGGACTTCTTGTTTTGTGACGGGCATAAGAAAATTCCTTTCTTCGGAAAATTGTAATCGCCCTCGTCCTCGGCGTGAGACGAGAGCACGGCGGCATCGCTGTTGGTTCACAGTAAACACCAGGGCGCGAACTTTGTCAAGGTGGGGTTTGTGGAGCAAGCGGCTCGCTTGCGGGCTGGCAGCCCGCGCGACATTCTTCACGTTTTACCTTTTGCCCAACTTGCGCTACAATACTGCAAATGTTCGCTCTCTTCCGCAAAGCGTACCGCGACGTGACGCAGCGCCGCGTGCGCTCGCTCCTGACGATTGGCGCGATTGCGATTGGCGTCGCGGGCATCGTCGCGATTGTCTCCACCGCGCAAAACCTCACGCGCGCGCAAGCCGACGCGTACCGCCACGCGTCGCAAGCCGATATTACGTTCTGGGTCTGGGACGCGCCGCCCAAAACCGCGCGCGCGCTCGAAGACATTCCCAACGTCGCCGCCGCCGAACTCCGCAACAATTATTTTACAAAGTGCAAATGGAACGGCGAATACCGCGACGTGAATGTTTGGGGCTTGAACTTTGCCGACACGCGCATCAATCAAATCCGCTTGCTCGATCCCGCGCCCAAGTCCGGCGAGTTTGTCGCCGAAATTTCGGTGCGCGATCTGTTCCCCGTGCAAATCGGCGACGCATTCGCGTGCCGCGCGCGCGACGGTTCGACGGTGACGCTGACGCTCGCGGGTTTCGCGCAGAGTCCGAATTATCCGAGCGCGACGATTCTCGATTGGGCGACGATTTACGCCAACCCGGACGACGTGGCAAAATTGCTCGACATTGCCGGCGCGAATCAGGCGCTGCTCAAAGTGCGCGATCTGGCAGACGTGCGCGACACCGCGCGCGACGCGGCGCGCTTGTTGGATCGCCGCGGCGTGAGTCACGGCGCGCCGACGATTCGCGATCCGCAAAATTATCTCGGCAAGCGCGAATTGGACGCGCTCTTTGTTTTGCTCAGCGTCTTTTCCGTCGTCGGTCTCGTCACCAGCGGCTTCCTTGTCGCGAACACGCTCGCCGCGATGACCGCGGAACAAGTCGGCGAGATCGGCATCGTCAAAGCGATTGGCGGCACGCGCGCGCAGGTCATCGCGATTTATTTGATCGCCGCGCTGTTGTACGGCATCGCGGGAACGATCCTGGGAACGATTCTCGGCGCGCTTGGCAGTTGGCGATTGCTCGCGTACATCGGCGCGCTGCTGAATCTCGACAGCGGTTTTGTGGTCGCGCCCGAAGGCGTCGCGCTTGGCGCAGTCGTCGGAATTTTCGTCACGCTGATCGGCGGACTGATCCCCGCACTCTCCGGTACCGCGATTCGCGTCAAGGACGCACTCGAAGCGTACGGCATCACGTCGACGTACGGACAAGGGCGTGTGGACCGGCTCGCGCAAAAAATTGTCGCGCTGCCGCCGCTGCCCGCGATGTCGCTCCGCAATCTCGCGCGGCGCAAAGCGCGTTCGCTCATCACGATGCTCGTGATCGCGGTTGCGGTTGCCGCGTCGCTTGCCGCGCAAAGCACGAGCACGTCGGTCGACACGGCGATTGACGGCTTGTTCAAAACGTACTATGCCGACGCGTGGGCGTGGTTCGATCAGTGGGTCGGCACAAATTTCGCGTCGAACTTTCGCGCGGTCGAGGGTGTGAACGCGGTCGAGGTGTGGTCGTTCGGCGACGCGTGGGTTCGCGCTTCGACTTCGCCTGATACTACGGCTCCGCTCAGCGCGCCCGTGTGCGCGCGCTTGTGGGGCGTGCCGGCGAACACGACGATGTACGTGCCGCGTCTCGTCGCCGGGCGATGGTACCGCGCGGACGAAACCGACGCGGTCGTCGTCTCGACCGATCTCGCGCTCGAACGCAAGCTGCGCGTCGGCGACACGCTTGAGGTTGAGATCTCGGAGACGCGGCGCGATTTTCGCGTCGTCGGCATCGTGATCGACAACAGCATTTTTCTCGGCAGCAGCGTCGCGGGCAAAGTGTTCGTCGATGAAACGATAGTCGAACGGATGCAGGATCGCTTGGGCTGGGCGACGTTTTTCGCGTTACGGTTCGACGCGCACGATCCCGCGACCGTCGAAAAACGCTTGGGCGAATTGCAAACGAAATTCAAACAGTACCAAATGGGAACTGATTCCGCGTATCGCGAGGTGCGCGGCGCGAAAGAGCAAACGCGAATTTTATCGCTCGCGCTGTACGCAATGAGTTTGATCATCGGCGCGATTGGCGCGCTGGGCGTGCTGAACACGCTGACGCTCAACGTGCTGGAGCGGCGACGCGAGATCGGCGTTCTGCGTTCCATCGGCGCGGCAGACGCGAATCTCGTCCAAGTTTTTCTCACCGAAGGTTTGGCGTTGGGATTTGGCGGTTGGATCGTCGGGATTTTGATCGGCTATCCGCTCGGACAACTTTTACTCAACTTGATGAAAGCGGTCCTGTTCCAGATTGATTATATTTTCAGCCCGCAGATGATTTTTGCGAGTTTGCTTTTCGCGCTCGCGCTCGCGACGCTCGCGAGTCTCGTGCCTGCGCTCGGCGCGGCGCGTCTGCGCGTGGGGCAGGTGCTGCGGTATGAATAGCCATCTGTTATTTCGCAGCGATTTCGTGTATAATAGACGTGATGGTATCTTGATGGAGTAACCGTATGTTGCGAAATCTACGCGTCAAAGGATTCAAGTCATTAAGTGACGTACAGGTTTCTTTTCCGCGCCTGACGGTTTTGTTTGGACCGAATGCCGCAGGCAAAAGCAACCTGATTGATGCTCTGCAGGCATTGTCCCGCATTGGCACGACGCGGACACTATCGGATGCATTGTCGGAGCCGATTCGTGGCTATCCGATTGAAGCGTTTGCGTTTCCGTCAGGCGGTTTGGCGACCGTATTGAGCCAAAAGGAATCGCGTTTTCAATTAGAAGCTGACCTGGATATTGACAAAGACCGCTTTCGTTATCGAGTCGAGGTAACAATTCAGCCCGAGTCAGGCGGTTTGTCTGTCACTGACGAATATCTCTCGGCGATTGCGGCGAAAGGCGAACCCAAGGGTAATCCATCTATCGAACCTGTCGAGGGCGAGTTACGAATTCGTCGCAAGAGCAAACCAGCACACCCGCGTCAAGAACCGATTGGTCTCAATCACTCGTTGCTTTCCGACCCGCGTCTTGGTGGTGTCGAGTATCGCCCACTTGAGCGCTGTCGCAACGATCTGGTCGGGTGGAAAATATACTACCTAGATCCGCGTGTTGCGATGCGTTCTGCCAAACCTCCTGCCGAGGTGTCTGATATTGGCGTGCTGGGCGAGGACATTGCGCCGTTCCTGTATCGTCTGCACGCTGACAACCCCAAGAATTTTGATGCGATCAAGCGGACGCTTCGTTCAATCGTTCCCAGTATCGAAGACGTGGCAGTAGATTTGGACAAACGACGCGGAACACTGGATATTTTGATTCGTCAAGATGGAGTTGACTTTTCCACGCGCATCATTTCCGAAGGTACCTTGCGCGTGTTGGCGCTTTGCGCGATTGCCGCGAATCCATGGGGCGGATCGCTGATCGCGTTTGAGGAGCCAGAGAACGGTGTGCATCCACGCCGTATTGAATTAATTGCTCAGTTGCTCATCTCGCTGGCGCGCAATAGAAAACGCCAGGTCATCGTCACAACCCATTCCCCTGTTTTTTGTGATGCGATCCTGAAACACGCGCGAACGGCTCCTGACGACGTTGCTCTGCTTAATGTGCGACGCGGCGTCACAGGCACCGAAGTCCATCCGTTCGACACGCATGGACCCATTTTTCAGGATCGTGAACTCGCGCAGGCACTGACTGCTGAGACAGAAGATGGACTGTTCGAGAGTCTAATGCTACGAGGGATGCTCGATGGATAAGGCAATTGACGTTGATCTCTTTGTCGAGGATCGCGCGTTTGAAGAATTCCTGTTGGCTCTATTGAATCGCGTTGCCAGCCAGTATCAAAAGACCTTGCAGATTCATGTGCGCTCAGCGCGCGGAGGGCATGCGCGTGTGCTGTCAGAACTCGCACTGTACCAAAAAAGCGTGCTCAAACAAGTGAGCAACTTATCAATGCCCGATCTGCTAGTGGTGGGGATTGATGCAAATTGCCATCGTTTCCACATTGCGCACCAGGAAATTCAAACAACGGTGCTCGCGCAGTTTCAGCATCGGACTGCTATTGCTTGTCCTGACCCACATATTGAACGATGGTACCTCGCTGACCCTGCTGCCTTCCATGAAGCAGTTGGCATCACTCCGCGCGCAGGTAGACGGAAATGCGAAAAGGATCGCTACAAGGACATTTTAGCGCAAGCGGTTGCAGAAGCAGGGCATGCAACAATGCTTGGCGGCATCGAATTTGCGCGTGACATTGTGAACGCACTCGATTTTTATCGCGCCTCCAAAGCGGAACGTTCTTTTAAGGCGTTTCTTGATGAGCTTACTTCGCTCCTGAAAACTTTGTGATCCACACGCATCATGCGAATCCGTTGTGCGAACAGTCCACTCGCATAACAAGCGATGCAAGTTTCTGCCTTCAAGGATGCCATCAAGTGTTACGGCCCCCTCGCAATCACCCAAGCAACAGTTCTCCCCTGCTCCCTTGCTCTCCTGCTCCCCTGCTCGTAGCAATAATGTTAATCGTGCTCGGCGCAAACGCCGCGTGTCAAGCCGCGCCAACATTCACACCGGCACCAACGCCGCGCTTGACGACGGTGGAAGGCGGCATCGCCGAGATCAAATTCGACGAACGCGTGATCGTGCTCGATCAACGCGCCGCGCCGTACTACACGATCAAGTTAGACGAAGATACCGCGTTGGTCGGCAACAACCAGCAGCCGATCAGTCTGCTCGATTTGCGGAACGGCGACATCGTGCGCGCGGAAGGACAAACCGCGGGACGCGACGCGTTTCTCGCGATGAAACTTACGCAGGTGCGCGCGACGCCGCGCGGCATTGCGTCGCCGACGCCGAGTATTGCGCCGCAAGTCGCGCCGACGCCGAGCAGCACGCCGCCCGTTCCCGCGGGCGAACGGATTCCGCTGCCGGGCGCGCTGCTCATCGCGGACACCGCGAACAATCGCGTGATCGAGGTGAACGCGGACAAAAAAATCGTGTGGGAATTTCCCGTGCCCGCGTCGCCGAATCTTGATGTGAAATTCGCCGCGCCCGGCGACGCATTTTTTACGCCGGGCTTGAAATCGATCATCGTCAGTAGCGAGCCGTACCACCAAATCGCCGAGATTGATTACGCGACGCGCAAAATCGTTTGGACATTCGGCGAGTGGGGCGTCGCGGGATCGGATGGCACGCACGTCAACACGCCCGACAGCGCGCGGCGTTTGCCCGACGGGCGCACAGTGGTCGCGGATGTGCGGAACTGCCGCATCGCGATCATTTCGCCCGCAAAAAAAATCGCCGCGCAAATCGGCAAGACGGGACAGTGCAAGAACGAAACGGGCTTGCTCGCCAAACCAAACGGCGTCGCGTTGCTCCCGAACGGAAATCTGCTCGTCACCGAAGCGACGAATCGCCGCATCAGCGAAGTAGATTTGCAGGGCAAGGTCGCGCGCGCGATCACGCTCCCCGTTGTCGCGTATCCGTCCGACGCGCAGCCGACGCGCGCGGGAAATATTCTGGTCGCGGCGTACGAAAAACCGGGGCGCATTATCGAAGTGGATTGGAGCGGGCAAATCGTTTGGGAATACTTTCCGAAAGCGGAAGCCGAACGCCTCGACCGTCCCAGCATCGCGATTGAATTGCCGAACGGCAACATCGCGTTCAGCGACGATTACAACGACCGCGTCGTCGTCGTCAATCGCGCAGGAAAAATTTTGTGGCAGTACGGCGTGACCGGCGTCGCGGGCAAAGCGCCGGGCTATTTGAACACGCCGAACGGAATTGACTTTCGCGCGATTCCAATTCCCGTCGCGACGCTCCCCGCTGTCGCGCCGACGCGCACCGCGACGCCAGTCGCAACAGAGACGCGGATACGGTAAAAATCATAATTCGCAACACAAATTCAAATCCAACGAGGTGACCATGGCGCAATCAAAAAATGCAAGTCCCGAATTGAGTCTGCGATCAATCTTGGCATTGCCTTTGACAGTCCTACTTCTCGTCGTGGTGTTGTTAATCGCGACGTTGATTGGCGGCGCGGGCATCCTACTCGTCGGGCGCATCCTATCCCAGTTTTTCGGCGTGAGCATATTCGAGGCGTCGCTGATCGCGCTCGGCGTCGCGTTGGGAATTGCTTATGCGTTGGTTCGAATCGCCATACCGCAGCACGTGGTCGAACCGGCCCATGATGATTGGGACGAAGATGAGGATTGGGACGATTATGATGAAGATTCCGAGGATGAAGAGGACGACGCGATCATCCCGCCGCATAGCCGCAACGATCCGTGCCCGTGCGGCAGCGGCAAAAAGTACAAACATTGTCACGGCAAGAACGCGTGACGAGCGCGAGTTGTCATTTCGCGGCGCGGTTTTCGCGCCGAGAAATCTCATGATGCCACATGGGATTTCTCGCTCCGCTCGAAATGACAAATGCAAAGTGACACGATGAGCCGCGCGCTTGCCACCGGCAAACTGCCCGCCGATCTTCTCGCCGCGCTGTTGGCGCGCGTGCCGCGCGATGATCCGCGCGTGGTCGTCGGTCCGAACATCGGACAGGACGCGGCGGTAATCGCGATGGGCGATCATTACCTCGTCGCGAAAACGGATCCGATCACGTTCGCGACCGACGACATTGGGTGGTACGCGGTCAACGTGAACGCGAACGACATCGCTTGCATGGGCGCGCGCCCGAAATGGTTTCTGGCGACCGCGCTCTTGCCCGCCGGTCGCGCGGACGCGGCGATGGCGGAAACGATCCTCGCGCAGATTCTCGACGCGTGCGCCGCGCTGAATATCGCGCTCGTCGGCGGACACACCGAAATCACGTACGATCTGCCGCGCCCGATTATCGTCGGCGCGATGCTGGGCGAAGTGGCGAAAAACAAACTCGTCTCGTCCGCGGGCGCGCGCGTCGGTGATGTCGTCTTGCTGACAAAGTCCGCGCCGCTCGAAGGCACCGCGCTGATCGCGCGCGAAAAGGAAAACGATTTGCGCGCGCGCGGCTTTGCCGACGACTTTGTCGCGCGCGCAAAAAACTTGTTGCGCGAGCCCGGCATCAGCGTCGTGCGCGACGCGCTCATCGCCGCCGATGCGGGTTCGGCGACCGCGCTGCACGATCCAACCGAAGGCGGCATCGCGACCGGTTTGTGGGAACTCGCGCACGCGTCGCGCGTTGGGTTAGAAATCGACGCGGACGCGATTCCATTTTCGGAAGAGGGTTTGCGCGTGTGCGCGACGTACGGACTCGATCCGCTTGGCGTCATCGCGTCCGGTTCGCTCTTGGCGACGACCCCGGCGGACAAGGCCGCCGATTTGATAAATCGGTGGGCAAGTGCTAATATCCGCTGCACCGCCATCGGACGCGTCGTGCCGCGCGAAAATGGCGTGACGTTGACGCGCGGCACCACGCGTCGCGCGCTCCCGCGTTTCGACGCGGATGAGATCACGCGGATTTTGTAGGACAAATTTGCAATTTGTCCTACGTAATTTTCATCAAGGAGTCTTTCAATGTCGAACGAAGTTGTGCCAGCCAAGCCCGCGCGTAATTGGCTCTGGCAGCCGAACCTGATCGTGTTTATTTCGAGCGGGTGCATTATGATTCTCGAACTCGTCGCCGGGCGCATGATCGCGCCGCACGTCGGCTCGTCGCTGTACACCTGGACAAGCATCATCGGCGTCGTCCTCGCGGGGATCATGATCGGCAATTATCTCGGCGGACGCTTCGCCGATCGCTGGGCATCGCTCCGTTTTCTCGGCGGCATCTATCTGCTCGCCGCGCTCACCTCGCTCGTCGCGTTGTGGGTTGATCGTTTGGGACGCGTCACGCCGAACGACTGGTCGATCCTCGTCGAAATCGTCGCGATCACCACCGCGATGTTTTTCGTTCCGTGTACGATCCTGGGAATGATTTCGCCGATTGTCGCGAAACTCGCGGTGAGCGATCTGGCGAAGACCGGCAGTACCGTCGGCAAGATTTACGCGGCGGGCGCGCTCGGCAGCATCGTCGGCACGTTCGCGACCGGATTCGTCTTGATCTCGTGGTTCGGTACGTACACGATTATTTGGGGCGTCGCGCTCGTGCTTGCCGCGCTCGGTATTATTTTTCTATTCGGCGCGCGCTGGCAATCGGCGGTGGTCGCGCTCGTGATCGTCGGCGGCGCGGCGTGGCTCGCCACCGACCAGGGTTGGCGCATCAGTCCATGTATGCGCGAGACGAATTACTACTGCATCAAGTCGTACGACGAAGAGCAAGCCGGCGAGCCGGTGCGCTTGCTCGTGTTGGATCATTTGGTGCATAGTTACGTCTCGCTCGCGAATCCCAAGTCGCTCGTCTACGGCTACGAAAAAATTTACGCCGAGATGGCAGAGTATCGCACGCGCACCAAAAAATCACCCGATGTGCTGATGATCGGCGGCGGCGGGTATACGTTTGCGCGCTATATGCAAGTCACGTATCCCGACAACGCAATGCACGTCGTCGAGATCGATCCGGGCGTGACGGAATTCGCGTACGAGCATCTCGCGCTGCCGCGCGCGATGAAGATTGTCACGACGAACGAAGACGCGCGTATGTTCTTTGCGCGTCCGCCGACGAAAAAATACGATTTGATTCTGGGCGATGCGTTCAATCACTATTCCGTGCCGTACCATCTGACGACGAAAGAATTCAACGACCGCGTGCGCCAATGGCTCGCCGACGATGGGCTGTACGTCGTCAACATCATCGACGGACCGTACGGCGAATTCGTGCGCGCGTACTATCACACATTGCAACAAACGTTCAAGTATGTTTATCTCGACGAAGGCAACGGTGGATGGCGCAACGCCTCGCGTAGTTTCTTCGTCTTGATCGGGAGCGACAAGCCGCTCGATCTGGCGTTGTTGGCAACATGCGAAGCCGGCGATGGCGACGCGCTCACGTCGCGTTTGTTGGCGAGTCAAGAAGAGCTCACGCGTTTGCAGACCGAAGCGCCGCTGATCACGCTGACCGATCAGTACGTCCCGGTCGATCAAATGCTCGCCTCGGTCTTTGTGGACGTCGTCCCCAAGTGACGCGCGCGCGTTTCACAAAATTTTGGACGCTCCCGGATCGTCCGCCATTGGACCCCGGTTGTTTGATCGTCCCGTCGTACGCGCTAAAAAATCGCGCGTTGCCAACGCAGCCGACGCGCGCCCAAATTGAATTAGCGATCGCGTGGTGGCGAAGATTTCCGCGCGCGCAGATCATCATGTGTACGGGCGACAACCAGGGTCTCGGCGTGACGAACGCGCGCGTGATGGTCGAGTACGCGCAACATCTGGGCGTGCCGCGCGCGAATTTGATCGAAGAAGACGCGTCGAAAAACACCTGGGAAAATCTGTGGAACGCGTGGCAGATCGCGACGCGCCAAAATTTGCGGCAGCCCACGCTCGTCACGCTCGATCTGTACACGCGGCGCGCCGTCGCCACCGCGCGCAAACAGGGCTGGCGCGATTTCTATTGGCTCTCGGTTTTCGCGCAAGGCGAATCGGCGTACGGACTCAAGGCGATCCAAACGCATTCGCGCTCGACGATTTTGTGCTACGAAGTGATCGCGACGATGTACAGCAAGCTCGTCGGATGGATTTAGTTTTTTGATTGTCTGCTCCCCCTGTCATTTCGAGGCGCGTTTTATGCGCCGAGAAATTTTATGCTAGGGACACCGAGATTTCTCGCTTCGCTCGAAATGACAAACTGGCTGGACAATTATTTTTGACTTTGTTTGCGCTTGGGGATATACTAAATTTCAGAGGTTGCGAATGCAACTCGCTTCAAGGGAGAAGCCGTACAAGTGATCTCGTCACAATTTCATCGATTTGAATTTTGCAAATTCTAAACGCGCCGATCAGCGATGCGTTGTATGTCTTCGCGGTGAGCGCGTTTTGTTTTCCGATGGCAAGGAGCCACTTGATTCTCCAAACCTTACTCAAACCCGGCGAATACCGCGATTCGGTCGCGCTGATGCTGCTCGCGCGCGAGTTGACCGCGCTGCCCGGTGTCGCCGATGTCTCAGTCGTGATAGGCACTCCGGCGAACAAGGCGGTTCTCGCGCAAGCCGGTCTGCTAACCGACGCGGCAAACGCGGCGACGCCAAACGATCTGCTGATCGCGGTCAAAGCGAAAGATGATGCGGCGGCGCGCGCCGCGCTCGATAAGGCGCAGCAACTCCTCGCGCAAAAAGCCGCGTCGCCTGAGACGCCGGGCGCGGCGCGTCCGCGCACGCTGCGCGCCGCGATTCGCGCGACGCCCGGCGCAAACCTCGCGATTGTTTCAGTCGCCGGACAATACGCAGCGGCGCAAGCGTGGGACGCGTTGCGCGCGGGTTTGCACGTCTTGTTGTTCAGCGATCACGTTGCACTCGCGGACGAAATCGCGCTGAAAGAGTACGCGCGCGATCGCGGCTTGCTGTTGATGGGACCCGGCGCGGGCACGGCGATCATCAACGGCATCGGACTTGGTTTTGCGAATGCGGTGCCGCGCGGCGACATCGGGATCGTCGCGGCGGCGGGCACCGGCTTGCAAGAGGTCAGCACGCTAATCGCGAAAGCCGGCGCGGGCATCACACAAGGGATCGGCGTCGGCGGGCGCGATGTGAGCGAGCAAGTCGGCGGGATCATGATGCTGGAAGGACTGCGCGCGCTGCAAGCCGATCCGGAGACGCGCGCGATCGTCGTCGTGTCCAAGTTGCCGTCGTCGGTTGTGACAGAAAAAATCTTGGCGCAGGTGAAGCAATCGGAAAAGCCGACGGTGCTGGCGCTCATGTCGAATTCAGAATTCAGAATTCAGAATTCAGAACAAATCTCTAGTCTCCAATCTCTAATCTCTGGCGACTTGCGCGAAGCGGCGGCATTGGCAGTCGCGTTGTCGCGCGGGGAAAGCGTGGACGCGGCGCGGCGGAAACTCGCGGCGGAAGATCACGCGCTGGCGACGCGGGCGCACGCGCTGCGGCGCAAGTTGAACGCGCGGCAAAAGTACGCGCGTGGGCTGTACTCCGGCGGGACGCTGTGCGAAGAGACGATGCGGCTCTGGCAAGCGTCGCTCGGCGCGGTCTGGTCGAACGCGCCGCTCGATCCAAAATACAAATTACCGGATTCGAACCGGAGCAAGCAGCACACGGTCGTCGATCTCGGCGAAGAAGAATTTACGATCGGGCGTCCGCATCCGATGATCGACAACACGGTGCGCGTCAAACGCATTTTGCAAGAGGCGCGCGATCCGGGCGTCGCGGCAATCGCGCTCGACGTGGTGATCGGCTACGGCGCGCATCCGGATCCGGCGGCGGAACTCGGCGCGGCAATTGCGGAAGCGAAACAAATCGCGCGCAAGCGCGGACGCGCGTTGATCGTCGCCGCATCCGTCACCGGCACGGAAAACGATCCACAAGGACTGTCGCGGCAGACGGACGCGCTGAAGAAAGCGGGCGCGGTGGTGTTGAACAGTAATGCGGCGGTCGCAAAGTTCGTGAGTTGGCTAGTTGGTTAGTTGGTTGACAGGCAAAGCCAACGATCCAACCAACGCTCAAACTAATCGAGGAGAAAACATGGACGATATTACAGCCGGGCGCGAATTTTTGAAATCGAGCTGGTGGACGGAATGGCGCAAGACGCCGACCGATCAGAAAAACAAGGTCGCGGTTCCACCGTTGCAAAAAGCGTACCCCGCCGACGCGAAATTGATCGACCTCGTCGCGCCGAAGGATTTTACGGTTGGCAGGACTGCGCTGATCGACGCGATCAATCAACGCAAGAGCCATCGCATCTTTTCGGAAGGATTCCTCACGCTGGAGGAATTGTCGTTCTTGCTGTGGGCAACGCAAGGCGTGAAGCAAGTCGTTCGAGAGGGTGTCGCGACGCGCCGCACTGTGCCCTCGGGCGGCGCGCGCCATTCGTTCGAAACGTACTTGTGCGTTCAGCGCGTCCGCGGCTTGACGCCGGGCTTGTATCGCTATTTGGCGATTGAGCACAAACTGGTTTTGTTGAACGACGATCCGGAGATGTATCGCAAGGTGAACGCCGCGACCGAAGAGCAAAATTTCGGCGGCGCGGTCATTTTCATCTGGACGACGATCCCATATCGAACCGAGTGGCGGTACAGTTTTGTTTCGCACAAACTCATCTTGCTCGACGCCGGACACGTCTGCCAAAATCTCTACCTCGCGTGTGAAGCGATTGGGTGCGGGATGTGCGCGATTGGCGCGTACAATCAAGAGAAAATGGACGCGGTGCTCGGCGTGGACGGCAAGGACGAGTTGACGGTGTATTGCGCGCCAGTGGGAAAAATTTAGCGCAATAGTTGGGCAAGCGGAAAAGCAATTGGTCAGGCGGTACTGAGTTCGCGTTTGAGACGTTCGACGATCCACGCGCGGAGCATGGCTTGATAATCAATGCCCTTGTGCTGCGCTACAGTTTTCAAATCGTTGATTGTGGCTGGATCGAGTTGTAAGGCGATGCGCGTGCGCGGCGGACGTGCATCTACAAACTTGACATCCACCGGCGTGGTTTCGTTCAAGAACGCAGTGGCATCATGCGTTGCCCAGAAATCCGCTTCTTCCTGTTCGCTGGAAAATTTTGGAATTTTGTTCATATTGTTCCTACTTGCGTCCAAAGAAGCGACGTTCGGATTCCGTCATATCCCGCGCGGTGATCGGTTTGATTTTTCGACCTTCCCACGCGAAAACGATGAACAAGTATCGCCCGTCTTCGGAACGCCCAAACAATTGATATTTTCCCGATTCGACTCGGCGCACCTTATATGGAGGATTGAAGAAACATTCTTCAACTTCTTCTGGTTCGACATCGTGTTCGGTGATGATTTTTTAGATCACCCAATCAAGCCAGTGAAATCCTTCAATCCGCGATTCCATCGTTGCTCCATTATCGAATGTAACCATATTGTACGTTGACCTAAATAGAATGTCAAGCGAGGTTTTACTGTGCCGAATATTCAGAGTGCATTTGGCAAACCACTCACGGTTGTCAACACTGGTCTACAAACTTTCGCCGAGAGCGTGCGCGCGCAAGGCGTACAAGTCGTGGACGTGGACTTTCGCCCGTCGCCGTACGACGCGCCGCGCGTGTACCGCACGCGCGCGGGCGTGGACATCGAAGCCGCGAACGCGGAAGCGGTGCGGCGCATCGCGTCCGGCAAAGCGGTGTTGATCGGATTAGCAATCGCGCGCGATGTGATTCCAGGTATGCGCGACAAGATGATTCTGCACGCCGGTCCGCCGATAAGTTGGGATCGAATGTGCGGTCCGGTGCGCGGTGCGGTGATCGGTGCGTGTCTGTACGAGGGGTGGGCGCAATCGCCGGACGAAGCGGCGCAACTCGCGGCGGGTGTTGGGGCGCGATTAATTGCGCCCCTCACGTTCGAGCCGTGCCATCATCATCACGCGGTCGGACCGATGGCGGGCATCATTTCGCCTTCGATGCCGGTGTGGATCATCGAAAACGCGGCGTTCGGAAATCGCGCGTTCTGCACGCTGAACGAAGGGCTGGGCAAGGTGCTGCGCTTTGGCGCGTTCGCGCCAGAGGTGATCGAGAAACTGAAATGGATGGCGACGACGCTGTATCCCGCGCTCGACCGCGCGGTGCGTTCGATTGACGGCGGCATCGACATCAAGAACCTGATCGCGCAGGCGTTGTATATGGGCGACGAGTGCCACAATCGCAACAAAGCCGGTACGTCGCTCTTCTTGCGCGCGATTGCGCCCGCGCTCGCGCGTACGTGTGACGATCGCGAAACCATCGCGCGCGTGATCGAGTTCATCGACCGCAACGATCATTTTTTCCTCAACCTCTCGATGCCCGCCGCGAAAGCGTTGACCGAACCGGCGGAAGGAATCGAAGGATCAACCATCGTCACGACGATGGCGCGCAACGGCACCGACTTTGGTATTCGCATCGCGGGTTTGCCGGGGCAGTGGTTCATCGCGCCGGCGGGTCGCGTGCAAGGTTTGTACTTCCCAGGTTTCACCGAGGCGGACGCGAACCCGGATATGGGCGACAGCACGATCACCGAGACCGCGGGCTTTGGCGGGATGGCGATGGCGGGCGCGCCGGCAATCGTCAAGTTTGTTGGCGGCGTGCCGCAAGACGCGCTCGACGCGACGTTGGAGATGTACGACATTTGCGCGGCGGAGCACGACACGTTCCTGATTCCCGCGCTCGATTTTCGCGGCGCGCCGCTTGGCATTGACGTGCGCCGCGTCGTCGAGACCGGGATCGCGCCGCGCTTGAACACCGGCATCGCGCACAAGGAGCCGGGCATCGGGCAGGTGGGCGCGGGATTGCTGCGCGCGCCAATCGAATGTTTTGTTGAAGCGTTCGAGGAGATGCGGAAGGCGTGAACAGGAAAGTTTTTTCTCGCGGGTTATTCCTGATCGTTGTATGCGTCATTCTGGCGTCAGGGTGTGGAACTGCCAAAGCGAAAAGCGTGCCGCGCGAACAGCGCTGGGGCATCTACGAATTGAATCTCGCGACCCAGGATGTTAGGTTGATTTATAGTTCCGCGCGAGAAATTATCGCCTCCACCTTGGGGCTGAATAACCAAGGGGACGCGTTGGTCTTCGCGCAAAAAATCGAGGGTGATGGCGACGAACGATCTGAGATCTGTACGGTCGGAGCGGATGGACAGAATTTCAAGCGCGTCACGAATAATACTTTTCGCGATCTTTATCCTGCCTGGTCGCCGGATGGAAAACGCATTGCCTTTCTTTCGCTGCGCCGCGCCGATTTCGACATCTATGTGATGGACGCGGATGGCAAGAACGAGCGCAGGTTATTCGATTCGGGTTCTCACGACGCGGATATTCATTGGGTCGGCAAGAAAATTGTTTTCACCGCGAAAAGCCAGGTGTGGATGATCGGTGAAGATGGAACGCCGCCGGTTCGAATCACCAATCCGCCGAAAGCGGGACAATGGGGCAAAGCCAATTTGCCGTTTGGCGATTATGATCCACGATTGAGTCCGGACGGCAAGCGAATCGTGTTCGAGCGATTGGAAGGCGATACGAGTCCGCATGGCAATTACAACATCTACGTCGTCAACGCCGACGGCTCGGGTGAGCGTCGTTTGACCGACACTGGCTATTCCCAGGGGCTGGCGAGTTGGTCTCATTCGGGCGACAAGATCGTTTACACGGTGGCTGCCATGCGCGAGCAGGGGAAATATGATCTCTACGTGATGAACGCGGATGGAACGGATAATCGCAATGTGACGCCAAGTTACTTTCCAGATGCTTTCTTGTGTCACGCCGCGATTTTTTCCAAGGATGATTCGAGAATTTTCTTTATTGGGGAGTGGTGGAAATAGAACGCGGTTGTTCGAAAATCTCAAGCGAATGAATTCGCAGCAACAAAAGCGCGAAGCCGACCTTCGTCGGCTGACACTCAGTCTGCGAAAGCAGACTTTGCGATGTTGTTGCCGCGATTTCAATCGCCTCAGACTCTCCATTGAAAAAGGATAGGACCAGGTGTCAAACACGGCAGATCAATCAAACGTTCCAGCACGCAAGACCAAGCCGATGAAGTTGTGGCTGCGATTGCTGATCGCGATTCCAATGGCAGTGATCTTTGTTTGGATCGGCTGGCAAGTTTGCATGCCGCTCGCTTTCGTCGCGGGAATGTTGTCCGATTCTTGCGACCGGCTTTATTCGCTTTGGCAGATTTGGATTCTGGTTTTGTGGACCGGCATCTTGCTCGTCAGCGCACTGGCACCGGCGATTTTGATCGCACTGGGACGCCGCTGGCGCTGGGTGTTGCTCAGTGTAGTTTTGGGCGCGGCGGCTAGTGTGACCTGGTACGTTCTCTGGTTTGTGATTGCGATGGTGGTGTGTGCGGTGTAGCTGTTAGCGCAGGCGAATGAATTCGCGGCAAAAAAGGTGCCACGCGCTGCCGGAGATTGGGGTGTGTGGGACGCGCGTCAAATCGTTGACGGGAAAAAGCGTAGGGCAGGTACAAAGCTAATTTCGCGTGGATGTTCACCATCCTGTATGAAACGAGAGGCCACGATGACTAGAGATAAAAACATTCAACTCGATTTTCTTGCCAAGCTGCTCGGTTTGATCGGGGCAAGCATCAGTCTGATCGGAACGCTGATTGGCTTCGGGCGAGTTTGGCAAGGCGATCTGAGTTGGCTGACTGGAATTTTGCTGGCAGCGGGATTCTCAAGTAGCATTGTTAGCTGTGCCTACATTGCCTTCAAGCGCACCCGGCCTCTTGTTGAGGGGGGCAAAGGAACTTGGCAATATCAACATGCTCGTCCTTTTGCTCTCGCTGGTCTAATCCTGATTTCTCTCGTATTAACAGGCATGGTGGGCTACTTTTTCGGGTCGAATGTTTCGACACCTGCACCAAAGTCAATACCCCCTGTCTCGTTAATCAGCCTGCGCTACAGCATTAACAATTACGATCCACGTATTGTTGATTTGCGTACGGCTTCAATTAGTGGAATCCCATCTACAGCCGGAGAGGCACTGCGCTTGTTTGATTTGTATGTTTCTTCTCCAGCGAATGCTCAGGGCTGTGTGGTTCAGGCCGAAATCTATGTCAACAACAAGATCATCGGCGTAACTCCTTCAACACCACTACGAGCAGGAATAACGAAGTTGGGCGATGTGAAAGTCGAGAGCTATAATGATGGTACTGTGCCGAAAGCATGGAAAATTCAACCCGATTGGGAGAATTTGTTCGTTTTTGTTATCACCTATCGTAGCGGCGAAGTGATTGATCGAAATCTAACAATAATTCATTTGAGTGCTGATGGTACTGCGTGGCTCCTTGATCCACCTTCTATCAATTTTGCTTCGATTGTGTATGGTATGAATAATGGACCAGATCTTGTATTGGATTTGAGAGACGCAAGTAAACTAGGGCTGAGTGCCAGGCCAAGTGATAAACTAACATTGCGCGAGATTTGGTATAACTCCAATGCAACGAGTAATAGTGGCACTGTGCATGTTGAGGCATTTCTGACCTCAGACGGCTACAATCCAAGCACGCTTCAAATAACACCATCAATTGCTATTAGGAAGGGGATTCACAAAATCGAGTTCGCCCCCATGACCTGGGTGATTCCTGAGGGCAAACAAACTCTGGATCTAACAATTTACCGCGACGATGGCGCGGTTATGGATATGCTTCTACTACCACTCAAACCAGAAGGCAGTCCTGGTCTGATTCGAGTCAAGGATAAATAAACGAGATTAGAAGGAGGAACCCATGAAACTAATTGACCTTACCATCCCGCAGCGATGACAACGGACTTGATCGGATTCAACGGACAAGCCGCGCAAGCGCCAGTCCGTTCAATCCCATTCCGTCCGTTGTAATCCTTCATACGCAACACGCAATACGCATCACGCACCACGCACCACGCAAAACGAAATTAAGCGTCCGTCGGCGGTCATCCATCGGCGGTCGCAACTCACAGGAGGAACAAATGAAACTAATCGACCTCACCATCCCGCTCGGCATCGGCACGCCGCCGTGGCCCACGTACGAGCCGCTCCAAGTCAAGTACTTCAAGCGGCTTGCGCCCAACGGCGCGAACGGGCAACTCGTCACGCACTCGAACCACCTCGGCACGCACTTGGACGGCGAGATTCACTTTTTCACGCCCGGCAAAGACATCGCGTCGCTCGACCTCAACGATTTCCTCGTCGGTCCCGGCGTCGTCGTTGACCTCTCGGATATCGCGGGCGATTACGATATCTACACGTCCAAGATGGTCGAAGATCGCGTCGAGGTGCGCGAAGGCGACATCCTCATCATCCACACCGGCTATCATCGCTACGGCTGGGACCAACCGCTCGCCGATGAAGTGCGGTACATGGTCAAGCATCCCGGACCCGACCGCGAATTCGCGGAATGGGCGAAGCGCAAAAAGATCAAGTGGATCGGCGTAGACTGTGGCAGCGCAGATCATCCGATGAACACGATCATTCGCAATTGGATGCCGCGCCAAGCCGCCGAAGCGGACGCGCATTTCAAGAACAAGTACGGCAAGTCGGTCGAAGAAATTTTCACCGGCGACAAGTATCAATTGATGCACATTGAAATGTTTCCGTACCACATCATCCACCTCGAATGTGCGGGCGGCGATATTGATCTGTTGCTCAACCAGCGCGCGACGATTGGTTGTTTTCCCTGGCGCTTTGTGGACGGCGAATCGTGCATCTGCCGCCTCGTCGCGTTCGTCGAGGACGCGCAGTACGCCGCGCTGATGAAGAAAAAAGCAAGTTTGCCGAAAACAAAATTTGGTGATATGGTTGCGACGTGTAAAATCGTCGGTTAGTCCGATAGTCGCATAGTCGGATAGTCATTCGACTACGAGACTGTGCGACAAGCAGACTACAGGACTATCTGACTACCAGACCAGGAGACTAATATGCCAATTGATCTTGAACTAGAAAGCGTCTTGCGCCCGCCCGAAGTGTCGATGGTGCCATACCCGCCCAAAGTCGTCACGCTCGCCAATGGCAAGCAGATGGTCGTGCGCGAAATCACGCGCGAGGACGTGCCGCGCATGCTCGAAGCGGTGCGCCCGATCACGACGTACGAACGCGATTACTACGACATCGTCGCGTCGCGCGTCTACGCCGAACTGCTCGCGTGGTACCGCTGGCGCATCGTCAACGAATTTTGTTTGATCGCGCAGATTGACGGGATGCTCGTCGGGCTCGTCAACAGCCGGATGCTGAACGCGAAAACTGGAATGAGTCTGCACACGCTCACGACCGATCGCGGCTTGCGGATCGGCTCGCATATGTTCGCGGCGAAGATGGAACATCACATCGAGTACCTCAAGCAGGAAGAAGTGTTGATCGTCGCGGAAAGTCCCATCGGTTTTCGCCGGTGGATGATCGAGTACGGACTAGAGCCGACGAACATCCCACACGAACTTGGCGGCGCGCTGTCGTTCCGTTTGTCGAAGGAATTGTACTACGCGACCAAGGATCGGCTCGTCGTCGGCGACCGCCCCGTGCCGAAAGAATTATTGGACAAGGCGATGGAAGACATCATCGTCGTGGATGAGAAAACGGTCGCGCAAAAAATCTGCGGCGTGAAAGGGCGATGACGATGAGACACACAACTGCAATTGTCATTGCGAGGAGCATCCTGAGCGGAGCGACGGTTTTTGTCGCGGAGTCGAAGGATCGCGACGAAGCAATCCCCAACTTGCGACGTGGAGATTGCTTCGCAAAAAACGCTCGCAATGACAATGCGAAAGAGGTGACACGATGAGGCCAGTTGCAATAGTTGGCGCAGGAATGATCCCGTTCGGTCGCCGCGACGACGACAACTTGATGGATATGCTCGCGTACGCGTCGCTCAATGCGCTCGACGATGCCGGACTGGGCGACAAGGGCGTGCAGGCGGTCTACGTCGCGAATATGGGCGCGGGCATGTTGAATCACCAAATGTCGGTCGCGAGCGCGCTCGTCGACCGCTTGAGTCTTTTACCTGCCGCCGCGGAATCGATCGAAAATGGTCCCGCGTCCGGCGCATCGGCGATCAAGAACGGCTTGCTCGCGGTCGCGTCCGGTTACTACGATCTCGTCCTCGTCGTCGGCGGCGAAAAGATGCGCGATGTCTCCGGCTGGCGCGCGACCGATTTCGTCGCATCCATGACGCACCCAACCGCCGAGTACATTTACGGCATCACGCTGCCGGGAATGGCGGGAATGTTCACACGATTGTATATGCAAAAGTACGGCGTCACGCGCGAACATCTCGTCCAGGTCGCGATCAAGAATCAAGAGATGGGCGCGCTCAATCCGTACGCGCACGTCGAATCGCGTATCACGCACGAAGGCATCGTGGATTCGTGGCATTCGCGCGTGAACAATCCGCCCGTCGCCGATCCGCTGCATCTGTACGACGTTTGCCCGGTCAGCGATGGCGCGGCAGCCGTGATTCTCGCGCCGCTCGATCGCGTCAAAGAATTTAAAAAGACGCCGATTGTGATTGCGGGGTTTGGTCAAGCGACCGACACTCACACCTTGCAAGAACGCGACGACCCGACCGATCTCAAAGCGGTCACGCTCGCCGCGCAGCAAGCGTTCGAAATGGCGAAGATGAAGCCGAGCGACATTCACGTCGCGGAATTGCACGACGCGTTCACGATTCTCGAAATCGCGGAGAGCGAGCACGTCGGCTTTTTCAAGAAAGGTGAAGGCGCGAAAGCAGTCGAGCAAGGCAAGACGAAACTCGGCGGACAGATTCCGATCAACGTTTCCGGCGGTCTCAAAGCGCGCGGACATCCGGTCGGTGCGACCGGCGTCGCGCAAGTTGTGGACATCGTTTGGCAACTACGTCACGAACTGCCGAAGGAACGCCAGGTGCAAAACGCGGTGAACGGTTTGACCGTCAACTTTGGCGGATTCGGCAACAATGTTTTGTCGTTCATTCTGCGGAGAGGTGACAAATGAAAAAGATCGACATTGTCGCGTACAAGTGCAAAAAATGCGGCAAACTGCACTTCCCGCAACACGACCGCTGTCTCGCGTGCAAGGGGCGCGAGTTTGAAAAAATCGCGCCGCAAGGGAACGCGAAACTGATCACCTTTTCGCAGATCTTCAATTTGCCGTGGGGCTTTGACAATCGCTTTATCTTCGTCGGCGTCGCGGAATTTGAGAACGGCGTCAAGGCGATGGGGCAGATCGCCGCGAACGCGCCGGCGGATTTGAAACTCGGCATGACGCTCAAACCAACCTGGGATGTGGTGCGCGTGATCTCCGGCGAAAATGTGTACGGGCTCAAGTTCGAACCGATTCGTTGATTGCGCGCGGTCGATCTTTAACAACCGCATATTTTCCATCGGCAATCTCCGATCACTTTCGTATCTGTCATTTCGAGACTACATACCGCCGCGCGGTATGTTCGCACTCAGAAACGCGCATGGTTTGTAGTAAGCGACGCAGCGAAGTTCGCGGAGTCGCGTTTGCCAGCGACAACGGCACTCCGCTCCGCTACGTGCCGGACTACAAACGCAAGTTTCTGGGTAGCGGAGCGAGAAATCTCTGATGGCGACCGCGAGATTTCTCGTCGGCGATCCTTCGACTCCGCTAACGCTCCGCTCAGGACGCCTCCTCGAAATGACACTAATGCGTTCGTTTGACACGCCACGCGTTTTTCATATAATGGTCGCAGTGTACAGCGACGATATGACACGCGCCCGCGGATTTGAATTGCTCGATCCCTGCACTCTGGCGGCGGATCCGAATTTCCGAATCCCTGCCCAGCGCGTTCTTCGTTTTGACATTTGAGAGAGCCGATTTTATCGGCTCTCTTTTTTGTGTCTTGGCTCTGGTGTGCATCGACAGGTAATGGAAATGAATTGGACACTGATTCACACGGGTTTTCACTGATTTATTTTTGCCCAATCTGTGTTCATCCGTGTTTATCTGTGTCCTATTCTCAGGAAGGTATATGCCAATTCTCAAACTACCCGGCCTGATCGATCCGCACGTGCATCTGCGCGAGCCGGGCGCGCCGCACAAAGAAACCTGGGACACCGGAACCGCTGCCGCGCTCGCGGGTGGATTCACCTGCGTGCTCGACATGCCCAACAACACGCCGCCGGTCGTCGACGCGACCGCGCTGTCCGCGAAAGATCGCGTTGCGCGCGAGCACGCGCGCTGCGATTACGGATTTCACCTCGGCGCGAACGAAGAGAACGCCGCCGACACTGCCGCGCTCGCGCCGTATACTGTCGGGCTGAAGATGTATCTCGATCAAACTTTCGGTCCGCTGAAAATGGAGGGACTGGGCGCGCTGATCGCGCACGCGCGCGCGTGGCATCCCGATCATCCGTTGCTGTGCCACGCCGAAGGTCGCACGATAGCGGCGGCGATCCTGGCAGCGCATCTCGCCGGTCGCGCGATTCACATCTGCCACGTCAGTCGCAAAGACGAAATCGAGCTGATTCGCGCGGCAAAAGAACAGGGCATCCGCGTCACCTGCGAAGTCACGCCGCATCATCTTTTCCTCACCGACGCGGATATTCCGGCAATCGGACCAGGACGCGCGGAAGTGCGTCCGCGCTTGGCAACGGCGGCGGATCGCGACGCGCTGCGCGCGAATCTCACCATCGTCGATTGCTTCGCGACCGATCACGCGCCGCACACCTTGCCTGAAAAAGATTCGGAGAACCCGCCGCCCGGTTTTCCCGGACTCGAAACCGCGCTGCCGCTTTATCTCGCGCTCGTGGACGCCGGGTTGCTGACGCTCAACGGTTTGATCGAGCGCGTGGTCACCAACCCGCGCCGGATCTTCGGATTGCCGGAACAAACCGAAACCTGGGTTGAAGTGGACACCGCTGCCGTATGGCAAGTCCACGGCGCCGATTTGTTCACGCGCGCGCGCTGGTCGCCGTTTGAAGGATGGACGATGCGCGGGGGCGTGACCCGAGTCGTGCTGAATGGCAAAGACGCCTTTCGTGACGGAACGATTGTTGCTGCGCCCGGCAGTGGGCGCAACGTTCGAAAATCAATCAACGAAATGTCATTGCGAGGAGCATCCTGAGCGGAGCAGCGGTTTCTGCTGCGAAGTCGAAGGATGCGACGAAGCAATCCCCAAATCGCGAGATGGGGATTGCCTCGCAGAAAACGCTCGCAATGACAAAGGAAAGGAAAAAGTCAATGTCCATTCAAACGAGCAACCACAAACGATCGGAGCGCAAAGCGCACCTGCCTTTCGGCGAAAAGCGCGAGGGGCGATTGTACGGCAAGCCCATTCTGTCCGTGCTCCAATTCTCGCGCGACGACCTCGAAGAAATCTTCATGGTCGCGGAAGAAATGCGGATGATGGTCGAGCGCGTCGGCACGTTCGATTTGCTCAAAGGCAAAGTGCTCGCATGCTTGTTCTACGAACCTTCTACGCGCACCTCGTCGTCATTCATCGCCGCGATCGAACGACTGGGCGGCAGCGCGATTCCGATCAACGAAGTCCGCTACTCGTCGGTCACGAAAGGCGAATCGCTGCCCGACACCGTGCGCACGCTCGAAGCGTACGCCGACGTGATCGTCTTGCGTCATCCGGAAACCGGCGCGGCGGCGACTGCCGCGAAATATCTGCGTAAGCCAATCATCAACGCGGGCGATGGTACCGGCGAACATCCAACCCAGGCATTGCTTGATTTGTTCACGATTCGCGAAGAACTGGGACGCATTGACGGACTCACCGTCACGATGCTCGGCGATTTGAAATATGGTCGCACTGTCCATTCGCTTGCGCGCTTGCTCGCGCTCTACAACGCGAAACTGAATTACGTCGCGCCCGATTTGCTGCGAATGCCGCCGAAGATCATCGAAGAACTCAAGCAGCGCGGCATCTCGCAGACCGAACACAAAGCGCTGGACGATGTGCTGGGCGCGACCGACGTGCTGTACGTGACGCGCGTGCAAAAAGAACGATTCGAAAACCCCGACGAGTACGAATCGGTCAAGAACGCGTACACGATCACGCCCGACACGATGACGCGCGCGAAAGAGCAGATGGTGCTGATGCACCCGCTGCCGCGCGTCACCGAAATCGCGATTGAAGTAGACGACGATCCGCGCGCGGCGTATTTCCGCCAGATGGAGTACGGGCTGTACGTTCGCATGGCGCTGCTGGCGATGGTCTTGGGGAAAGCGTGATGTTCGTAGTGGGCGATTCATCGCCGCATCTTGCGCGAAAGCGCATACTACGAACAAAGTTGGGCAAACCATGAGCAAAAGTTTTTTCGACTGGCTCGACGAAACCGCGCGAGCGCGCGCTAGTTTGCTCTGCGTCGGTCTCGATCCCAGGGTCAACGACGCGAGCGCGCTGCGCGGGGAATGTTTTCGCGTGATCGACACGACCGCCGAATTTGCCGCGGCGTTCAAAGCGAACAGCGCATTCTTTGAGGTGTTCGGCGCGGACGGGTTTGCCGCGCTGCGCGACGTGATCGCGCGCGTGCCGCCTGACATTCCGGTGATTCTCGACGCCAAGCGCGGCGACATTGCCGACACGTCGGACGCGTACGCGCGCGCGGCGTTCGATTATCTCGGCGCGCACGCGATCACAGTCAATCCGTACCTGGGTCGCGATGCGCTTGCGCCATTTCTCGCGCGACCGGAGCGCGGCGCGTTCTTGCTCTGCAAAACGTCCAACCCAGGCGCGGACGAATTTCAGTCGCTCGAAACGCCGGAGGGCGCGCTATTTCAAGTCGTCGCGGAAAACGCGCGCGGATGGAACACGAACGCGAACCTGGGTCTCGTCGTCGGCGCGACGGATCCCGCCGCGCTCGCGCGCGTGCGCGCAGCCGCGCCCGACTTGTGGTTTCTCGTCCCCGGCGTCGGAACGCAAGGCGGCGATCTAGCCGCCGCGCTCGCCGCCGGTTTGCGCGCCGACGGCTTGGGGATGTTGATCAATGTGTCGCGCGCGATTGCGTCCGCGCCGGATCCGCGCGCAGAGGCAAAACGTCTGCGCGATGAGATCAATCACCACCGGAGACCTGTCAGGTTTGCCAAACCTGACAGGTCTGAACTAGCGCGCGATCTGATCGATTCCGAGTGCATTCGCTTTGGGCAGTTCACGCTAAAGTCCGGCAACGTCTCGCCGATTTACCTTGATCTGCGCCAGTTCGTCGCGCATCCAAGAATCCTGCGGCGCGTCGCGCGCGCGTACGCGCGCAAATTGCGCGAGTTGGAATTCGATCGCCTTGCCGGAATCCCGTACGCCGCGCTGCCGATCGCGACCGCGATCGCGCTGGAAATGGAGCGTCCGCTGATCTATCCGCGTCGCGAAGCGAAGGAGTACGGGACGCGCGCGAGCATCGAAGGCAAGTTCGCGCCAGGAGAAACGGTCGTCGTCATCGACGATCTGGCGACGACCGGCGGATCGAAGATCGAAACTATCGAAAAACTGACGAGCGCGGGTCTAATCGTGCGCGATATCGTTGTGCTGATTGATCGCGAGCAAGGCGCGCGCGAATCGCTCGCGGTGGTGGGGTATGCGCTGCACGCCATCGTCACGCTGCGCGAACTGCTGGACGAGTTGCGGCAATCGGGCGCGATCACGCTGGAGCAATTCGCGCAGGTGACCGCGTACCTGGGATCGATTTGATGTATTCGTTGCTGCGTTCTTTGCTTTTTCGGCTCGATCCCGAACAGATTCACGGACTGACGCTGGGACTGCTCCGGTTCGCCGGGAATTTTCCAATTACATATTACTTGCTCCGCGCGATGTTTGAAGTACGCGATCCGCGACTCGAAATTAAAGTCTTCGGCGTCCGTTTCAAAAATCCGCTTGGACTCGCGGCGGGGTACGACAAGGATGGAGTTGCCGTGCGCGGGCTGAGTTGTATCGGCTTTGGACACATTGAGGTCGGCACGGTGACGCGGCGCGCGCAACCCGGCAATCCGCGACCCAGGATCCATCGCGTACCGCAAGCGCGTGCGCTGATCAATAGCATGGGCTTTCCAAACGCGGGCGTGGACGCGCTGCGCGTTCCGCGCGACGCGACGTGCGTCGGCATCAATATCGGCAAGAGCAAAGAGACGCCGCTGGAGCAAGCCGCGCAAGATTACTGCGCGCTGCTCGAACGCGTGCACGCGCGAGCGGATTACGTCGCGCTGAACGTGAGCAGTCCGAACACGCCGGGCTTGCGCGCATTGCAAGCGCGTGCGGCAATCGAAGAGTTGTTGCGCGCGGTGATCGCGACGCGTGATCGGCTTCAGCCGCGCGTGCCGCTGCTCGTCAAGATTTCGCCGGACATGACGGAATCGGAATTAGACGATTTGCTCGCGGTCGTCACCACGTGCGGCGTGGATGGTGTGATCGCGACGAACACCACAACGAGCCGCGCGGGGTTATATCAGTACGAAAGCGTGACCGGCGGTTTGAGTGGCGCGCCGTTGCGGGCGCGCGCGACGGAGATCATTCGCTACATCGCGCGCCAAACTGCCGGCAAATTGCCCATCGTCGGCGTTGGCGGCGTCGCCAGCCCGGACGACGCGTTGGAAAAAATTCGCGCGGGCGCGTCGCTTGTTCAGATCTACACCGGCTTGGTCTACGCCGGTCCCGCGCTGATCCGCGCAATCAATCTTGGACTGATCCGCGCGTGTGAACACGAAGGCGTTCGGTCAATCGGGCAATTGGGCAATCGGTAATCGGGCAATCAGTAATCGGGCAATCGGTAACCAGGAATCAGTCAGCTGAATACTGAATACTGAATACTGAATACTGAATACTGAATACTGAACACTGAATACTGATTCACTGATTGACTGATCGCCTGATCGCCTAGTTGCCTCAAAGAAAGGAGGAACTGCGTACACAACCACGTGCCTCGCTCGCACAATCGTTATCAACCCTGCACGTATTTTTTTTCTGAGGAAGGAGTACTTGCAATGGCAGTTGAAGCGAAAAAAGTCTTCGGCTATTTGCCGGATGACGTCCCCGATTGGGGTTCCATGATCAGTTTGGGTTTTCAGCAAGTCCTGACGATGTTTCCTGCTACCGTCTTGGTAGCCATCCTGACCAAGTTCGACGTGGGCGTGACTTTGCTCGCGAGCGGCTTGGGCACGATCATCGCGTTACTCGTCTCGGGTCGCAGGATCCCGATGTACTATGGTTCGAGTTTTTCGTACATCGCGGTCGTCATCACGACGATGACGTTGTACGCCAAGAATTGTTTTGCCGATCCCAAGACCGTGTACTGCGCCGAAGGTGTTCGGATCGTGCAAGTCGGCATCATCGGCACCGCCGTCTTGGAAATTCTGGTCGGCTTGCTGATCATGCGGATCGGCAAGGCGGCGTTGGACAAAGTGTTGCCGCCGGTCATTACCGGTAGCGTCGCGGTTGTCATTGGCATCGCGTTGGCTTATGAAGCGATCAAGATGGCAGCCGGTGCGGCTGTCGGGGGAGCGGTAGATCAGGCAAGTGTCCACTGGTTAGTCGCGTTCATTACCTTGATCATCACGATCGCGTTCTCGGTCTATCTGCAAAATCGCGGCTTGCTCGGCATGTTGCCGATTTTGCTCGGCGCGATTGCCGGTTACATCGTCGCGATTCCGTTCGGCTTGGTAGATTTCTCGCGCGTGATGACGGAAGACTGGATTCGTGTGCCGCCGATCACGCTTCCGGCGTTTGAGAATCCCGCCGCGTGGGGCGCTGTCTTGAGTATCGCGCTGATCGCGATTGCGACGATTCCCGAATCCACCGCGCACTTGTACCAGATGTCGCTCTACATTGACCAACTCGCGAAGGAGATCGGGCGCAAGCCGTTCGAGATCAAAAACCTGATCGGCTTGAACCTGGTTGCGGATGGCGCGGATGACGCCGTCGTCGGTTTGCTCGGCGGTTGCGCGGGCACGAACTACGGCGAGAACAACTCGCTGATGGCAATCACGCGCAACTATTCGATCCCGGTGTTGATGTGCGCCGGCGTCATCGCGATCTTGCTCGGTTTCGTCGGCAAACTCGCCGCGCTCGTCAACACGATCCCGGTTGCAGTGACCGGCGGTCTCGCGATCTATCTCTTCGGCGTGATCGGAATGCAAGGCGTCGCGTTGATCCAATCCGAACGCGTCAACTTGTTCGATCCGAAACAGTTGGCAATCGGCGCGACGATCCTAGTCTGCGGCATCGGCGGCGCGATCGGGCTGCCGAACGGTTTGTTCCCGTTCCCGATTCCCGGCTTTTTCCCGAACGGCATCCCCGCCATCGTCTTCTCCGCCATCGTCGGCATTCTGATGCAGGTGTTGTTCCTCGTCCTCCCACCCAAGATGTTCGGCGTGCAAGAGCGCGAGAATATCAACACGTAAGCAGTGAACAGTTAGCAGTAAACAGTGGACAGTGGACAGTGTAAGAACTGTTCACTGTTCACCGTTCACTATTAGGACTGACTATGCTCCCCACTCCCGGTCTTCCTTCCTTCGATTACATCCAGCCCGCGTCGCCCGCTGACGTGACGAAAATGTTGCTCAAGCACGACGGCGACGCGCGTTTATTTATGGGCGGCACCGATGTGTTCGTCCGCATGCGCGATGGATTTATCACCCCGAAATTTTTGATTGACGTGAAACGCTTGCCCGGCATGACCGCAATCAAATTCACCAAGCGCGCCGGGCTGACGATTGGCGCGGGCGCGAGCATGAACGCGATCGCGCGGCATCCGGCGGTCGTCGAACATTATCCGATTCTCGCGCAGGCGATTGATTCCGTCGCGTCGTACCAACTCCGCACGCGCGCGACGATGGGCGGCAACCTGTGCAACGCGTCGCCTGCCGCCGACACCGCGCCGGCGGCGATTGTTCTCGGCGCGAATTTGGTTTTGTACGGTCGGCGCGGCGAACGCGTCGTTCCCGCTGAGAAATTTTTCCTCGCGCCCGGCAAGACCGCGCTCAAGCCCGGCGAATTTCTATTGCGAATCGAAATTTCCCCGTTGCCCAAAGGCGCGGTTGGTAAATACATGAAACTGGGTCGCAACGCGCACGGCGATTTGGCGATTGTCGGCGTCGCGGTGCTGGGCTATCCGGACAAGCGCGCGAAATCCGGTTACGCGTTCCGGATCGCGCTCGCGTCTGTCGCGCCCACGCCCATCCGTTCGCCGCAGGCGGAGTCCGTTTTAATGTCGTCGCCGATCACGCCGGAAGTGATCGCCCGCGCCGCGACTGCCGCGATGGAAACCGCGCAGCCGATCAGTGACGTGCGGTCGAGCGCAGAGTATCGCCGCGCGATGGTGAAGACGCTGACGCGGCGCGCGCTTGAAGCCGTGGTGGACTTGATGCATGGGACGTGAGATGGGAAACGTTGGTTGAACAGCATCTCCCAAAATACGGACTAGACCAATTCGCTCTATGGAGTAGATAATGCTCTATCTCTACCATGGTGGTGGTGCAGGGGATTTCGAGCTACGTCAGCACTCACTCTCATCCGAGGAGTGGGCTCGTCTTCAGCAAGCTGTCTGCCGTCTTCTCAAAGCAAGAAACCGCGAACAGGCAGCCAATTTGCTCGTGTCTATTCCATTTGAGTTGTTCGATGCAACAAACGGGTTCGGAGATGAATTTTCCGTCTTGTTTGCAAGGACACCCTTTGAAAAGTACGTAGAACTGACAGAGCATTATGAGGAACCACGAAACAAGTGGTTGTTCCAACAAATCGCAATCACCATCTCTGAGGTTGCGTCTTCCTACATCCGGTTCATTGCTGTCGAACTAGACCGAAAGTCAGTCCCCGAGCCGGTTCCAACGCCCAATCTCTTGATCACTTCTGACACCGTAGAAATGGCCCTTGCTGATGCCGAACAACTTATTCATTCCCGTGGAGCTATCAGTGGTGTTGATCGAGTTCACACTGCTTTCCATGGTTATCTGCGAGCGGTAGCGATCAAAGCGGGTATCGAAGTTGCTGATGATGCCAACGCTATCCAACTTTTCAAGGTTATTCAGGACCAACATCCCGCGTTTGCCAAAACTGGTCCAAGGGCGGAAGACATTACTCGTATCGTTCGCGCAATGGCAACTATCCTTGACGCGCTCAACCCTCTCAGAAACCGAGCCAGCATTGCTCACCCCAATGAATCCCTGCTAGAAGAACCAGAGGCGATGCTTGTTATCAATATAGTGCGAACACTATTGCATTATCTCAATACGAAGATTCAGTGAGACAAGAATACGCACTGTGCATCACGGAGTGAACAAATGTCCCAACACGAAATCAAATTGAAAACTAATGGTACGACCGAACGCGCAATCATCCCAGCGAACAGGCGTTGCTGCGCGAGGTGCTCGTGTTGACAAAACGAGTGGTGAGAGAGGAACGTATGTTGACTCAATTTCGTCTCATGGGAGGTATGAATGCGAAAACGTAAATTGGACAAAGTGTTGGTCGAAATCGCTAAACCCAAAATACGCCATGGGAAATGGCAGTTTGGAGGTAGAAGCGTACGCGGCCAAGTGTACGAGTATCCCGTAATCGATCAGAATTTCGAACAGTACAAGAAATGGACCTTCCAGGTTAGCGTCCCGAAAGAGATCCGCAAAGGTTCATATATTGAGGTTCGACCTATTCGCCACCCACAGAGACGTTGCTGGGAAGGTATTGCGCGGAAAAGCATCAACTTCACGCGGTGTTCAAAAGAGCCCTATCGCTCAATGGTATATGCCAAAGTTACGCTTGCCGACCCCAGTGACGAGAAAACCAAAGTGGAAATGAAATGGCGGCAACGTTTGGAGATGCCCCGTTGGATGCGCGGCTTTGGATTCAAACCCAAGAATGCTGTTGCGACAACAAAAGGCACCGATGCTGGTACTCTGGTCGTGGTTCTCAGGCCCGATGATCACAAAAAGATGATACGTTTCTTCCTGGTAACCAAAGCGTGGGTACTATACAAAGACTTCATTCTGGATAATTGATTCCAAGTCTTGCACTACGTTTCAACGCATCACCCAACACGGAGTATACCCATGTCCCAACATTCAATCACCCTAACAGTCAACGGCACAACCGAACGCGCCACCGTTCCGTCCAACATGACGCTGCTCACCATGCTGCGCGAAGTGCTCGTGCTGACCGGCACCAAGAATGGCTGCGCGGCAGGCGAGTGCGGCGCGTGTACCGTTTTGCTCAATGGCGAGCCGGTCAATTCGTGCATGGTGCTCGCAGTCGAAGCGGACGGTGCGGAGATCGTCACCGTCGAAGGGCTCGCGCACTCCGCCCCTGACAAAGCGGGGGAGGCAGGGAGGGGGCATACCTCCCCTGTTACTACGGGGGAGACCGGGAGGGGGCATACCTCCCCTGTTACTACGGGGGAGGACAGGTGGGGGTTAGACGCGATCCAGCAAGCGTTCGTTGACCTGACCGGCGTGCAGTGCGGTTTTTGCACACCGGGTATGCTCATCAGCGCTCGTGCGCTGCTCGACCGCAATCCGCATCCAAGCGAAGCCGAAATCAAAGACGCGTTGCGCGGCAATCTGTGCCGGTGCACCGGGTACACGCGGATTGTGGAAGCAGTGAAGCAGGCAGCGTGAAACGTGATGCGTGATACGTGACTCGTTTTTCACGCATCACGTATCACGCATCACGGTGAAAAGGAGAGTCGCAAATGACACAAATAATTGGAGAGAGCATCCCCCGCGTCGACGCGGTGGACAAAGTGACCGGCGCGGCAAAGTTCGCGGACGATATGCAGTTTGGACCTGGGTTGCTGTACGGACGACTCGTTCGCAGCCCGCACGCGCACGCGCTCGTCAAAAAGATTGACGCGCGAGATGCGCTCGCGCTTCCCGGTGTCAAAGCGATTGCGACCGGCGCGGACACGCCCGGCTACATCGGCTTGTATTTGCAAGACCGGCACATCTTTGCGACGGATCGCGTGCGCTACATCGGCGATCCGGTCGCGGGCGTCGTCGCGACGAGCGAAGAGATCGCGGAGCAAGCGGTCAAGTTGGTCGAGGTCGAGTACGAAATTTTGCCCGCCGTAACCGATCCGCTCGACGCGATCAAACCGGACGCGCCGCTTTTGCATCCCGATCTCGGCAAGTACACCGTCGCGAATTTTATTTTCCCAAAGCCCGGCACGAACATCTCGAATCATTTCAAGGTTCGCAAAGGCGACGCCGAAAAAGGATTCGCGCAGTGCGACGTGATCGTCGAGGGCGAATTTCGCGTGCCGCAAATTCAGCACGTCCCCATCGAGCCGCACATCGCGGTCGCGCAAGCGGAGCAATCGGGCAAGATCACGTTGTGGGCGAGCAGTCAATCGCCGTTCGCGCAGCGCAACCTGATCGCGAAAGCACTCGATATGAGTCAAGGCGATCTGCGCGTGATCGCGCCGTACATCGGCGGCGGGTTTGGGAGCAAAGCCGGAGTCTCGATGGAAGCGTGCGCGGTCGTGATGGCTATGAAGGTACAGGGGCGACCAGTGAAGTTGCGCCTCACGCGCGAGGAAGAATTTTTCACGACGTTTGTGCGGCAGGGCTTGGTCGCGCGCACAAAAATCGGCGCAAAAAAAGAAGGCAAACTCGTCGCGATGAAAACCGAGTACTATTGGGACGCGGGCGCGTACACCGAGTACGGCGTGAACATGACGCGCGCGGGCGGCTATTCGTCCACCGGTCCGTACGAAATTCCGAACGTCCACGCGGATTCGTACTGCTGTTACACCAATCATCCGGTCGGCGGACCGATGCGCGGATTCGGAATGCCGGAGATTCACTGGGGCATCGAGCAGTTGATGGATCAACTTGCAGAAAAATTAGAAATGGATCCGCGCGCGTTTCGATTGAAGAATTGTTTGAAAACCGATAGCGATGTCGTCACCGGTTGGAAAATGCACCCGATCAAATTGGACGAGTGCATTGAGAAAGCCGCCGCCGCGATTGATTGGGGCAAAAAAGAATCGGCGTCCGCGCCGCACAAAAAACGCGGCAAGGGTTTGGCGATTATGTGGAAAGCCCCGGCGATGCCGCCGAATGCCGGGTCGTCGTCGTACGTCCGGCTGAACGAAGACGCGACGATCACAGTTGGACTTGGCGGACAAGAGATCGGACAAGGGACACACACCGTGATGGCGCAGATGGCTGCCGCCGCGCTCGGCGTGCCGGTGAGTTGGATTCGCATCGCGACGCCGGTCGACACGTTGTATTCGCCGTACGAATGGCAGACGGTCGCGTCGCGCTTGACGTGGAGTATGGGCAACGCGGTCGTCGCCGCGGCGAAACACGCGCGCCAACAAATTCTCGAACTCGTCGCGGAACATTGGAACGAAAAAGTACAAGACCTCGATATCAAAGATGGCAACGTGATTTCGTACAAGTCGGAGCAGTCGTTGCCGCTGCACGATATGGTGGTGTACGGTTTGCCGAAAGAAGGCGATTGCGGTTGGCGCGGCGGTCCGATTGTCGGGCGCGGCAATTTCATGCCGACGTACGTCACCGGACTCGATCCGGAAACCGGGCAAGGACCGCGCGCAGTTGTGCATTACACTGTCGGTTGTCAGGCAGTTGACCTCGAAGTGGACACCGAGACCGGGCAGATCGAAATTCTGCGCGTCGCCGCGGCGTTCGACGTGGGCAAAGCGATCAATCCCGATCAAGTGCGCGCGCAGATGGAAGGCGGCGTCGTGCAAGGCGCGTCGTCGGCGATTTTCGAGAAACTCGATCTGCGCGAGGGCAAGCCGCGCAACGCGTCGTTCGTGGACTATCGCATCGCGACGAGTGTGGACATGCCGCACAAAATTATTCCGATCATCGTCGAAGAGCCGCAGGACGATGGACCCTGGGGCGCGCGCGGCATCGGCGAGCACGCGATGGTGCCGACCGCTCCGGCGATTGCGAACGCGGTGTACAACGCGGTCGGCATTCGTTTGCCGAGTATGCCGTTGAGCGCGGAGCGCGTGTTTCTCGCGATGCAAGAAAAATAGTGCAATAGTGCGATGGTGCGATAGTTTGTTGGTTGGATAATTGGATGGTTGATGAGTTTGTCATCGGCGCGACGGCGCGCGAGTTGTTGATGCGACCTGGGTTTGCCGGGCGCGTGCTCGCGGTGGTGACGGGCGCGGTGTACTTGGTTTGTAGTGAGGCACGCAGCGAAGCGGAGTGCCGTGGCGCTTACGCCACTGCGCTATCGCTACGTGGCATACTACGAACGACTGGCGAAATTCTCTGGCTCGCGCAAAATCATTTGCCGATGCATCCGCGCGCGCTGCGCGGCGATTTCGATTTCAGCGCGCTGCGCGTCGGGACGGCGTTTCAATCGGATGGCGCGCGGTTGGAATTTGTAGGGGCGCAATTAATTGCGCCCCTACAAAATGCGCGCGTGTGGCGACCGGCGCTGATCGATCCGGCGCGCCTCGCACCGCGTGAAACGGTGCTCGCGCGCGGCAAAGACCTGACAGGTTTCCGGAAACCTGTCAGGTCTACCAACGACGCGCGCGATTTGATCGGTTTGGGTGAAGGACTCACGCCCTCCGGCGATGATTTCGTCGGCGGGTGGTTGTTTGCCGCATATCACTTGCGCGCGGCGTACCTCGACGCGTTTCGCTGGGAACAACGCGCGGTGGACGACTTGCTGGAATTCGCGCGCACGCGCACGAACGTGATCAGTTACGCGCTCTTGCGCGATCACGCGTGCGGACAAAGCGTTGAGCCGTTGCACGATTGGATCGTCGCGGTGTTGCATGGCGCAAGCGCGCATGAGATCGAATCGCACGCGCGGCGAGTACGCGCGATCGGTAGTACGACTGGGGAAAATTTATTGGCAGGCGCGGCGACGGCGATTTTGTCGCTCGCCGATGATCGGAGATGATGATGAACGACGAAACAATCCGCGCGGACGCGGCGGCAACGCTGAGCCGCTACGTTCAATTCGACACGACGAATCCGCCCGGCAACGAAATGCATGCCGCGCAATGGGTGTGCGATCAACTCAAAGCGCGCGGCATCACGCGCGACGTGACGATCCACGAACCCGCGCCGGGGCGCGGCTTGGTGCTTGCACGGATTCCCGGCATGGAGCCGCTCAAGCCGCTGCTCATCAATCACCACATGGATGTCGTCGCGGCGGATCCGACGCAGTGGACGCATCCGCCGTTCAGCGGCGACATCGCGGATGGATTTGTGTGGGGACGCGGGACGCTCGATACCAAAAACCTCGGCGTGGTGTTTCTGCTCGCGCTCGAATCGCTGATCAAAGCAGGGACGAAGTTTCGCCGCCCGATCATTTTCCTCGCGGTGCCGGACGAGGAAACCGGCGGCACTCAAGGAATGGGCTGGCTGGTCGAACAGCATCTCGCCGCGCTCGATCCAGAGTGGGTGTGGGATGAAGGGAGCGGCGGATTCAAAGGCGTGTTTGGTCCGCAGTTATTGTTCGGTGTCGCCGTCGCCGAAAAACAAATTCAGCACCTGCGTCTCGTCGCGACCGGCGAACCGGGGCACGGCTCGCTGCCGCACGCGAACAACGCCAACGTCACGCTGCTCAACGCGCTCCAGCGAATTCTCGCCGCGCCGCGTCCGCTGCGCGTGAACGCAACGGCTGCCGCGATGTTTCGCGCGATTGCCGCAACGCAAAAATTCCCGGCGTCGCTCTTGTTGGCGAATCTCTCGAATTCGCTGATCTTGCGTTTGGCAAGCAAGCGTCTCGCCGCCGACAAACTGACGAACGCGCTCTTGCGCGACACGGTCAGTCTGAATGTGATCAAAGCCGGTTATAAGGTCAACGTGATTCCGGAGCGCGCGGAAGCGGAAATCGATTGCCGCATTTTGCCCGATACCGACGCGGGAGAATTCCAGAGTTGGCTGCGCGAGCGGATCGCCGACGACCGCGTGAAAATCGAGATCATCAAAGCATCGCCGCCGTCCGGAGTCGCGCCAGTGGACAACCCGTTCTTCAAGGCGGTTACGAATGCGGTGAATCGTCATGCGCCCGGCGCGGGCATCTTTCCGCTACTCGTGCCGGGTGGCACCGATGGTCGCTATTTTCGCGAACGCGGTTATCCGGCGTACGGATTTGGTCCGATGATCCTCGAACGCGCGGACATCAGCCGCGCGCACGGGATTGACGAGCGCATCTCGCTCGACAATTTGCTGCTCGGCGTCAAGATGGCGCGCGATATTCTCGTCGAATTGTGCGCGTGAACGCGCCAAACCATTATGGGACACAGATTGACACTGATCAACACTGATTTCCTCATTTTTCTATCTGTGTTCACACTTGCCCTGGCGGGAACGCAAGTGCCAGGGTCTGTGTTTATCGGTGTCCAGAATTATTTCCGCTCCAGTTTAATTCAAATGCCTGAACTACCGGAACTCGAAGTCGTGCGCGATGTGTTGCAGCGCCGCGTCGTTGGAACGACGATCGAGCGCGCGGAAATCGTGCCGCCCGGCGGCGCGATTGTCGTGCGCGATCTGACGCACGGCAATTTCGGCGCGGCGTTGACCGGCGCGACGATCAGCGCAATCGCGCGGCGCGGCAAGTTCCTCGTCTTTTCGTTCGCGACATTGTATCTCATCCTCAATCCCAAACTCACCGGACGCTTGCAACTTGCCGCGCGCGGCGACAAGCGGATGGCGAAGACACACCTGGTTTTGGCGTTATCGTCCGGCGACGAACTGCGCTACGTCGATCAGAAGACGATGGGGCAGTTGTATCTCACGCGCGATCTCACTGCGGTGCCGGATTTCGCGGGCTTGGGTCCGGAGCCATTCGATATTTCGCTCGACGAGTTTCGCGCGCGCTTGCAAAAATATCGCGGCGAGATCAAAGGCATTTTGACGCGCGGCGAGTTCATCGCGGGCATCGGCAACGCGTACGCCGACGAAATCTTGTGGCACGCGCGCCTGCATCCGTACCGCAAACGCACGCAACTCACGCCGGACGAAATCGCGCGGCTGTACGACGCGATGCAGCGCGCGCTGTGCGCGGCGGTCGAGCAAGTGCGCGCGGAGATGGGCGAGCAGATCCATTTGAAACCGCGCGACTTTCTCGCCGTCCACCTGAAAACCGGCGAGCCGTGTCCGCGCTGCGGCGCGCCGATTTCGCTCGTCGGCGCGAATCAGCGCATCACAAATTTTTGTCGGACGTGCCAGCCGGGGGGATTGATCAAGGGGATGTAACAACAAGACCCGGAAGGTTGCAGAAACCTTCCGGGTCTTGTCTATTCCGCGCGCTCGCCGCGCCGCACGAAAAGCATGAACACAAACGCGCACGCCATCGCGACTGGCGCGATCAAGAAGATGACGCCGTAATCTTTGCCCAGCGCGTCGATCAGCAATCCCGCGATGAGGGGGCCCAGCACTGCCGCCGAAGTGGACGCGAAATAGTACAGTCCGGTGTACGTCGCGAGTTCCGTCTGCGGCGCAATGTCCACGACCATCGGGAGCGAATTGATGTTGATCAACGCCCATCCGATACCTGCCACCGCGAGAATGATCGGGAGCAGAACGCCGGAGGTTTGCAGCGAAACCGGGAGAACGCGGATCACCGCCATCAGCAAACCCAGGATCGCGATGCCGACCAAGATCGTGTGGCGGCGTCCGAATCTCGCGGCGATGTAGCCGCTGGGAACGGCGAAGATTACAAATGTGAGCGCCAAAAATGCGAGCATTGTCGCGGCTGAAGCAGCGTCGATATGCAATGCCATTACGCCGTACAGCGTAAAAAATTTCGAGATGGCGTTGTAGCCGACGAACCACGCGAAAATCGCAAGTAAAAGCAGCAGCGCGCTTTTGTCGCGCGCAGCGAGAATCGCGCGGAGACTTGCCGCCAAGCCGGGGCGCGCTTCAACCGCCGACGTTGCGGCGTCTGGTGGTTCGCGGATTCTCCAGAACACGATACCGCAACCAAGCACGAGCAAAAGACTTGCCGCCCAGAACGGATACGCCGGATCGCGTTTGAACAACGCCGCGCCGCCCGCAAACGCGATGATCGCGCCGATGCCGCCCATCAAGTTGATCAATCCGTTCGCCTGACTGCGGAATTGCGATGGCGTAATGTCCGGCATCAGCGCGATGACCGGCGTGCGAAACATCGCGAGCGCGATGATCGTCAGCGTCAGCGCGACAAGAAAGACCCCAAGCAACGTCGGCTGAACGAGCATCGGTAAGATCGCAAAGCCGATCGCGGCAAGCGGCGCGAACGTGACGATGAACGGCATCCGTCGCCCGACTTGCGTGCGCGTCCGGTCGCTCAGCGAGCCGATACTGGGTTGGATCAGAAAGACGATGATCGTGTTCACGGTAAGGATCGTGCCGACGAGGGAAGCGTCGAGCGCGAAATCTTTGCCGAGAAAAACAGGGACGTACGAATCGTGGATCGCCCAGAGGATACTGACGCCAAAAAATCCAAAGCCGAGTAAAAGGGTCTTGCCAATGTTCAACTTCATCGTTGCACCTCGTTGCATTTGTGTTTGCGCCATTCTACCGCGAGTCGACGCGCAGGTCAAACGGCGTTGCTTATTTTGGAATTCCCCACAACACGATCACGCCATCCGCGCCAGCGGTCGCGAGCAAACTGCCGTCGCGGCTGAACGCGATCCCGTTCACCGCGCGCGTGTGCGCGCGCAGTTCGCGCGCCAACTTGCCATCGCTCACGCGCGATACGCGCACGATCTTGTCGTCGCCTGCCGATGCGACCAGGTTTCCAGCGGGGCTGAACGCCACGCTGTTCATTTTTGTCTTTCTTGGAATGTAGGACAAATTTGGAAATTGGTCCTACGGTTGTTGGTTTTTATATAACACAAAACCACTAGCGAATCCTTTCCAGAATATTACCAGTGGTTGCGGCTTGATTGCGAGTTGACGGCGTCAAACGCCAAGTGAGGAGGATAGAGGAAGATCGAAGGACAAGGTCGTGCCTTCGCCGAGTTCGCTCTGGACTTGAAGCGTGCCGCCGTGTCGCTCGACGATTCGCTACGCCGTGTCGAACAAGTACGGCAGATCGGCTTCGGCGATGCCGATGCCTTCGTCGGAAACTTGGACGCGCAGCCGTTCGAACGGCTTGGTCAGGTACACGTCCGCGCCGATTTCCAAACCGACGACGCGATCCAGCGTTTCCTTTTTGATGCCGGACATCATGATGATGCCGATGGCTTGTCCCAGCCGCTGTCGCGCCGCGCGACACACTTCCAATCTGTCGACCTGCGGCAGTTGCGCGTCGAGGATGATGAGATCGGGTTGCGTTTCGTCCAACAAGGCGCGCGCGCGCCGTCCTCGGCAAGCGTGATACTGAATCCTTCGCGAGCGTCAAAGCAACCGCCCCGAAGGATTTCACAAATCCTTCGGGGCGAGATTATTTGGGCGATACGGTCGGCGGGGTGAGCGGCACGGTGAGCGGGGTGGCGGGCGGCAGCGCGGGCGGCTTGCCGGATTTGCAATCGGCGAGACCGCGCTGCGCGGCGGAGTTGTTCGCGTCGAGCTTCAACGCTTGCTCAAAGTACGGAATCGCCTGCGCGCATTGATTCGCCATGCCAAACGCGAGACCCAGGTTCGCGTATGCTTCCGCGCTGCGCGCATCGAGCGTGAGCGCGCGCTGAAACGGCGCGACGGCGTCCTGCGGTTTGTTCGCCGCGAGCAACGCTAAACCCAACCGATTGATCGCCGGGATGTACGCGCCGTACAACGAAACGGCTTTTTGGTGTTCCGCAACCGCGTCGGCGGGCGCGTTGAAATACAAGCGCAGCACTTCGCCAAATTCAAAATGACGAAAATAAAAATTCGGTTCGAGTGTCGTCGTTTGTTTCCACTCGTTGAGCGCGCTCTCTCTTTGATTTTGAATCGTGTACACCCACGCCTGCGCGCGGTGCGCCTCCGCGCTCGACGGCGCGAGTTGCAGCGCGGCATTCGCCGCGGCTTGTGCGTCCACCGGGCGACTCTTTTGCAACAAGTACGCTTCGGCAAGATTCGCGCGCGCGTTCACGTTCCGCTGGTCGAGTTGTACGGCGCGCTCGCCCGCCTTGACCGCGTCGTCCACCTGACCGCTCCACGCGAGGGCGCGGCAAAATTGCGCTTGCGCGTCCGGATCGTTTGGCGCGCGCTGCACGGCTTGCTGCGCTTTGGCGAGCGCGTCCGCGCTCAAACCCTTGAAGGCAAGCGCGCGCGACCAGCGGACGAGCGGCGCGGCGTTCGTCGGCGCGAGTTGCGCCGCGTTTTGATATTGTGTGATCGCCACGTCGACCTGGCTTTGCGCCAAAAACTGATCGCCTTGCGCGAGGAGCGCGCTGATGTTCGGCGTGCTGGTCGTGACAGTTGGCGTGCGCGCTGTTGCCGCAGAATTGTTCGTCACGCGGGCAAAGAAACTGCTGATCGGTTTGCTCGGTACGAGATTATCGAGGAGGAGCCACAACACCAACACGCCAATCAGCGCGACGAACGCCGCCCCGGCGATCAAAAGTGGACCGCTGATAAATGGGCGCGGCGCGGGTGTGGGCGGCGGCGGCGCGATCGGACGAACGCGCGGCGCGACCGCGATATGTTCCGGCGAGGGTGGCGGCGCGGTGGGAATACTCGGCGCCGGTTCAGAAACGGGCGCGTGAATTTCCGCGGTTGTCGGCGCGACCGGCGGAGGTATCGGCGCGGCGGGCGCGCTCGGCGGCGGCGGAACCGGTTCGCGCATTTCCGTGATTGCCGGCGCGGCGGGAACACCGGGCGCCGGCGGAGCAATCGGCTCGCGCGTTTCCGTGACCGCAGGCGTGATCGGCGCGGTCGCCGGCGCGGGTGATGGAACATCGCGCGGCGGTTGACCGGGGATCCAGCGCGCACCATCGTACGAGTACCACTTGCCGCTTTGCGCGCCCAGCATCCACCAACGCCCCTGCGGATCCTGAAAGCGCAGTTTTTGGACTTGGGCTTTGAAATCGCCTTCGGTGATCACTCCAACGTCGAGTTTGCCCTTCAGTTCGAAGAAACGTCGCTCCATGTCCTCGACGATCATTCCACACTCCTCGTCCGTGATTCACTCTCGCGCACGAACGCCTGGAACAAATTCAGGATGCGCGCGTCGTCAATCAAATTCTCCGGATGAAATTGCACGCCGAGAATAAAGCGGCGCGGATCATCCGGTTCGATGGCTTCGACGACGCCATCGGACGCGCGCGCGGTGACGTGAAAGCCCGGCGCGATTTGCTTGACCGCTTGATGATGCCGACTGTTCACCGCGATCTCCGGCACGCCCAGCGCGCGACCGAGCCGCGAATCCGGCTCGACTTGAATCGGGTGCGCCAGAAAATCCGACGGATTGCCTTTGATGTGTGGATGATGCAAAATATTCGGCACTTGCGCGTCCAGGTCTTGGTACAGCGATCCTCCGGCGGCGACGTTCAAAACTTGAATGCCGCGACAGATCGCCAGCGTGGGCAGTGATTTTGCAAACGCCCATTCGAGCACGCGCAGTTCTGTTGCGTCTTCCGCCGCGTCGATTTCGCCGCAGTACGGCGCGAGTTCTTCGCCGTATGCTTTCGGATGCACGTCCAAGCCGCCCTGCAGCAGCAAGCCGTCGAGCCGCGCAAAAACCGCGCGCAACGTTTCGTCGTCCAGATTCAGCGGGATGAAAATCGGCGCGCCGCCGGCGCGATCCACCGCGCGGGTGTACGACGCGAGTCCGGCGTAGCGCGTGATGTTATCGGCAACAAAAGTGTGCGTGGGAATTCCGATCAGAGGTTTCAAAATATTTCCTCAGCAACCTTGCGAAGGTTCCAAAACCTTCGCAAGGATTTTATTTCACTGGATTGCTTAACCGTCCTAGTCCTTCGACTTCAACTTCGACTTTGTCGCCGGGTTTCAAGTAGACCGGCGGCTTGCGATAATGCCCCACGCCCGACGGCGTGCCGCTCGCGATCATATCGCCGGGCAAGAGCGTGATCCCTTGCGAGATGAACGAAACCAGTTGCGCGACGCTGCTGATCATATTGCCGGTGTTGGATTCTTGCCGCAACTCGCCGTTGACCCAGGTTCGAATCGCGAGATTCTGCGCGTCGGCGATTTCATCTTTGGAGACGATGTACGGACCGAGCGGACAGAACGTGTCGAGCGACTTGCCGCGCGCCCACTGCTTGCCGCCCTTTTCGTCGAACTGTAGATCGCGCGCGCTAACGTCGTGGAGATTGCAGTAGCCGAAGACGAATTCGAGCGCTTCGACTTCGGAAACGCGTTTGGCGCGCTTGCCGATGACGACGCCGAGTTCGCCTTCGTAATCCACTTGCTGCGTCAGCGCCGGATCCCAGGTGATCGCGTCGTCGGGTCCGATGATCGCACTGGGAAACTTGGGGAACAAGATCGGATAGCCGGGTTGTTCGCTCGCGTGCTCGCGGCGATGTTCGCCGTAATTCAAGCCAATCGCGATTACTTTGGACGGGTTGCCAATCGGCGCGAGCAAGGTCACCGTTTCGCGGCGAAACGAAATGCCATCGACGACGCGGTGTCCGAAGAATTCGAGCGTCTCTTGCGCGGCGTCCCACGCGCTGTCGCCCTGGCGCAAAAAATCGAGCACGTCGGTCGCGAGATATTTTGCTTCCATGCCGCGCGACGCGAGCAGCATCGCGCGCGCGAGGTTCAAGTCAATTGCCATTTCGCCGTGCAGCGCGCCCCAGCGCATTTGCCCGCCAGCGACGAAGGTGATCAGTTTCATGGTGTCCCTCTTTTGTGATTGTGGATTACTACTTTCTCTGGCTAATTTTACTACAAGTTGCGAATGGGCGCAAAGAGAGCGCAACAGGCGAAATACAAGTCCGAAAGATTTTGCAAGATCCTTCGGGTCTTGATTTCTAGGCAAGCGCATCGGAGGTTATTGACCCTTCAATTCGCGAAGCCATTGTTCCACTTGGGCACGGTCGGACGCATTCGGATCAAGTTGCAGATACTTTTCAAAATCAGCGATGGCTTGGGGTTTGAGTCCCTTTTCGCGATAGAGACGGCCGCGGTGATTGTATGCGTAGGCATACCCGGGGTTGAGTTCAATCGCCTTTGAGTAATCAGCGATGGCTTGGTCCAGGTTTCCTTTTCCGGAATAGACTGTGCCGCGCCAGCCGTATGCAGTGGCATACTTGGGATCGAGTTCAACTGCTTGATTGCAATTGACAAGCGCTTCATCATAGTCGCCTTTGCTGAGAGCTATTAGAACTTTGGCTAAGACTGATGCCATTTGGGTTGACATCGGCGTTTTCGTAGCGGTTGCTGTAGGCGGAATAGGCGATACTGTTGGCGTACGCGTTGGTGTCGGTGGTACCGGAGTCGCGGTTAGTGTCATCGTTGCAGTCGGTGTTGGCGGGAGCGGTGTTGCTGTAGGTGGAATAGGTGTGACTGTTGGAGTTGGTGGTAGCGGGGTTGCTGTGGGTGGGACTCCACATGCGCTTTCGAGTAGCGCAATCAAAAACAAACCGAGCATGAACCGAAAACAGTTGAACCGATTCATTTGTCGCCTCCTTCATCGGTTTTCTTTTCCACTTCCTGATAATCTGATGCCAAACACGATCCTTGCCTAACTTGAAATTACCACCCCCTTCCCGTCAAGCCGCGTGCCTATTTTATCACAAGTGTCTGTCCGTCAACAATCATCTCTATTGTTCCGCGCTCTGTCTGCAAGATCGTCGCGCGCGCGAGCGCGGCAAGCAAATCCGCCGAGGGTTTGTCGCGCGCGGTGCGCCCGCCGAACAAAATCGCGAATTGCGGATTGACCGCGTCCACGAAATCGTTGGTGATTTTGCGCGGCGCGATCAAGACGCTGCTCGTGAGATCGTCGCCCGCTTTGAGTAGCGCGGTCTGATCGTCCGCGCTCGCGCTCTCCGCGAACAGCATCGCGAGGTTGCCCGCGCGCAAGCGCGCCGTCGCCGCCGCTGTTTCTTCGCGCGCCGACACAATCTCTAATCGCCAATTTCGCTCCACCGTGATCGCCGCGCCAGCTTGCGCGAAAAATACCGGCACGCGCTTGCTTGCGATTAGATCGCGCCATTTCAAATACGCGGCGGTCGGCTTGGCAGGCGCATTCACCTGAACGATTTGCCGCACGTCGTACCGCTCCAACACGGTGACCAGTGCAGCGAGGTGATCGTCGCCCGCGTCCGTCAGCACGAGCAGATCAATCGCGCGATCCCAGAACGGCATCCGCTGTCCCAACGCCGACAAGACCGTGCTCGGCGGCGCGCCGCCGTCGATGACGACGCGCGCGCCGCGCGGCGATTGCGCGATCGTCGTGCCGCCGTCGAGAAAAACGACGTGCGTCTTGTCGTCGGGCGTGGTGAGCGCAAAGTTCCACACCCACATCCCGATCACCAGCGCGACGCCGAGCGCGAGCGCGGGACGCAGCGCGACGCGCGCGCGAATCGTCTGCCAACCGACGCGCGTCGCGCCAAACAGGAGCAAATAGTACGCCGCGAGAATCGGCGCGTCGAAGCGCCCGACTTGAAACGAGCCGAACGGCAAACTCGCCGTCGCTTGCACGACGACGATCGTGAATTCGAGAAACGCCCACGCGATCCACGCAATCACTTGACCGACGGGCTGAACGATCAGCGCGAGGAACGTCGCGATGCCGCCCCAGATCATCACTGCCGGTTGCGCGGGCAGAACGATCAAGTTGGTCAGCAAGCCGACGAGGGATAAACGATGAAACGCGAAAACGATGAGCGGCGTCGTCGTGATTTGCGCGGCAAGCGTGACGATGAATGAATCGCCCAGCGCGCCGACGATTTGCTTGGCGCGTTCCGACGACGTAAAGCGCGAAAAGAAATTCTCGAACGCGGCGGAGAGCGGCGTAACGTACAGAATCAAGCCGAGCGTTGCGAGAAAACTTAGTTGGAATCCCAGATCGTACAGCGTGAACGGGTTCCACGCGAGCATCAGCAACGCCGCGGCGGCGAGAGAGTTCAGCGCGGTGTTCTGGCGGTGAAAGTGCAGCGCGAGGACGCTCAGCGATCCCATGATCGCCGCGCGCACGACCGATTCGCTTGCGCCAACAAGTAGCGTGTACGCGACGAGACCCAGGATGACGATGACTGCGGCGCGGCGTTCGCCGACAGCGCGGCGCGCGAGCGCAGCGAGAATCCCGGCGACAATCGCGATGTTGAAACCGGAGATCGCGATAATGTGCGCGGTGTTCGTCGCGCTGAACGCGTCGCGCACGTCGCGCGGGATGCCGGAATCGACGCCGAGCAAAATCCCGGCGAGGAGCGCCGCGGCGGGATCGGGCAGAATCGCGTACACCGTCGCGACGGCGCGGTCGCGGAACGCGTACAGCGCGGCGTAAAACGGGTTGCCCTGATCGCGCGCGAGGATTTTGACGCCGCCGTACACGCGCACGATGGAATGGATTCCTTTGCGTGCGAGATAATCCTTGTACGAGAAATCTTCAGACTCGAAGGGCGTCGCCGGTTCGCCAAAAACCTGGAGTTGATCGCCGTAGCGCGCGTCTGTTTCGCGCGGCACTTGGACGAGCGCGTCGCCGGACACATCGCGCCACACGTTGTCGATGCGAATGCGCGTCACCGCGACGCGGAGATTCGTCGCATAGTCGCGCACGTCGGGATAATCGGAGATGACGCCGACGAGCAAGAGCGCGCCGCGATCGTTGTACGTCGCGAGCGCGTGATCGTCAAACTGCGGCAGCGCGGCGGTGTATCGAATCGCGGCGAGGAAGAAAACCAGGAGACAGAGGTGCGCGCGGCGCAAAAGCGGATCGCGCCGCCAAATCAAAAGCAAACCGAGAGGCAGACTGAGCCACCACACCCACACGATCAGCGGCAAACTGATGACAGATGCAACTGCGATTCCGGCGGCAAACGCGAGCGCGATGTACGTGAGCAGCATTGGGATCGGTGTTCCTTCATGTCATTGCGAGGAGCGGTCTTTGCGACGAAGCAATCTCCAAATCACGAATTGGGGATTGCTTCGCTCCGCTCGCAATGACACAAGCGATTACAAATCCTTGAACAGATCGCCCAGCCCTTTCTTCCACACATCGTCCAACGGCATAAACGACGGCTCGACAAAATTTTCCGTCACCTTTTTCAAATGCGCGCGGACGTTCACTTGCGCCATCGCTTTTTCCAGATCGTCGATCTTGATGTCGAACGATTCGATCAGTTGGCGGCTCGCGCGTTCGAGATCGGACAAATCGAGACCCAGTTTGAACAGGTGATTCACGCGGCGCATCACGTCGTACCACGCTTTGTGATCTTGTTCGATCAACAAGGTCTGCAGCAACGGCGAGAGTTGCGCCAAATCGAACATCGGCACGACGGCGTACAAGACGAGATATTCGACGCCCAGTTTCCCCGCGCGGCTTGCCAAGTACGAACCGATGCTCACGCCGCCTTCATAATTCGAGAACGTGACCGCGTATTCAGCGAGTTCGTCTTTCATCTTGCGTAGACTGTACGTGCAGGAGATTTCGCGATCTTTGTCGTGCGGCACGGGACCGTACACTCCGCCCAGCGTGACGATGCGCCGCACGTCGAACGCTTGCGCGATTTGGAAAAACGCGTCGGCGTAGCGTTCGGCGTTCAGTTGCGGTTCGTCGCCGAGAAAGATCACAATCGGCTTGTCGTTATTTTCGGCAAAGTAGATTTCATTCTCTTTGACGTGGAGTTCGGCGGGGTAACCCTCTTCCAATTTGACTTCGGGGCGAAAGAGCGCGTGCGTGCCGGGCACCTGAAACACGTAGAACGGATCCGATTTGAGCGCGCCGATCCGACGCGCGCGCAATTGTTCGATCAAGTATTTGGGCAATTCGGATGAAGTCGCGCCGGCATCCGCCCATTGTCGCCAGCCCGCGATCAGACACGCGTCGCGCACGACCGGTTTTTCCACGAGTTCGATCAGTTCATCCATTGGTCTCCCCCATGCCCAGAGTATACAAGCAATTGCAGTTCGGCGCAAACGCAATTATAATAGCGCCACCGATGACTGACGAAAAGAAAATGACGCCGATGCTCGCGCAGTATCGGCACATCAAAGCGCGCTTTCCCGACGCGCTCGTACTGTTTCGCCTCGGCGATTTCTACGAAACGTTCGAAGCCGACGCGAAAATCGCCGCGCGCGAACTCGAACTTGTTTTGACGTCGCGCTCGTTCGCGAAAGGCGTGCGCTTGCCGATGGCAGGCGTGCCGCATCATCACGTCCAAGCGTACATCGCGAAACTGATCGACAAGGGTTACAAGATCGCGCTCGTCGAGCAACTCGAAGACCCGAAAAAAGTCAAGCGGCTCGTCAAGCGCGATGTGATCCGCGTCATCACGCCCGGCACCGTGGTCGAGGACGCGTTGCTGCGCGCGAAGAGCGACAACTACTTGGCGGCGATTGTACGCGCTGACTCTCCGCGCCGCGCAATCAGATCAACCGCAGAGGACGCAGAGAAAAAACAACTAGACTCTGCGCTCTCTGCGCCCTCTGCGGTCAGTTTGGGGTTGGCAATTGTCGACATCTCGACCGGCGAATTCGCGGTGACGCAGATTGATGACGCGGACGCGGAGACGCGATTGCTCGACGAGTTGCAGCGCGTCCAGGCGAGCGAGATCGTTTTGCCGCAATCGCTCGCGCACGACGAAGAATTTGTCGCGCGCGTGAAAGCGATTCGCCCCGCGCGCATCTCGCCGATTGACGATCGTATCTGCGACGAACATGAGGCACGGCGTGAACTGTGCGCGCATTTCGATGTGGCGACGCTCGACGCGTTTGGGTGCGCGCATTTGCCGCTGGCGATTAGCGCGGCGAACGCGGTGGTGCAGTATCTGAAGACGAATACCCCCACCCCAGCCCTCCCCCGCTCCGCAGGGGAGGGAGCAGCCCCCACCCCAACCCTCCCCCGCTCCGCAGGGGAGGGAGCAGCCCCCACCCCAGCCCTCCCCCGCTCCGCAGGGGAGGGAGCAGCCCCCACCCCAGCCCTCCCCCGCTCCGCAGGGGAGGGGGTGCTCGCGCATCTGAAACATTTGTGGACGTACTCGCTCGCGGATTACATGACGCTGGATGCCGCGACGCGGCGCAATCTCGAACTCACTGCGTCATTACACGCCGATTTGTATGGGCGCAATTCAATTGCGCCCCAACAGCGCAGTTTGTTCGGCGTGCTCGATCACAGCGTGACCGCGATGGGCGCGCGCTTGCTCAAACGTTGGATTCAGCAGCCGCTGCTCGATCTCGCGCAGATTCACGCGCGGCTCGATGCGGTCGAGGAGTTTCACCGCGATGCGTTTTTGCGCGGCGACATTCGCAAATTGCTCGACGGGCTGTACGATGTCGAGCGGCTCGTCGGGCGCATCGGTTTTGGCAACGCGAACGCGCGCGATCTGATCGGACTGAAACGCGCGTTGACACGGCTGCCGCAGATAAAATCGCGTCTGCGCGGTAAGGGCGAAGCATTCGCACAATCACGGTCATCGGGGAATCAAGTTAGCGCAGGGGCAACAAGATCGCATTCCCAATTGGATCTGGCGAATGCTTCGCCCCTACTGGGCAATCTGGAGCAACAACTCGACGAACTGCAAGATGTGAAAGAATTGATTGACCGCGCCATCGTGGACGATCCGCCGATCTTCATCAAGGAAGGCAATCTCATCAAAGTGGGCTACGACGCGACGCTCGACGAATTGCGCGCGCACGCGACGCGCAGTAAACAGTGGCTCGCGGATCTGGAAGAGTACGAACGCAAACGCACGGGCATCAAAAGTTTGCGCGTGCGCTACAACGAAATATTTGGCTTTTTCATCGAACTGCCGCGCCGCGACGCGCACCTCGTCCCGAAAGATTACGAACGCCGCGCGACGATTTCGCATGCGGAACGCTACGTCACACCGGAACTGAAGACGCAAGAGACGCACATCCTCGCGACCCAGGATCGCGTCAAGGATTTGGAGTACGAGTTGTTCGCGCAAGTGCGCCGCGCCGTCGCGCAACATGCCGCGCGCTTGCAGACCGCCGCGCGCATCCTCGCGCAACTCGACGCGCTTGCCGCGCTCGCGGAAACTGCCGCGCGTTACAACTATGTCAAGCCCATCGTGGACGATGGCGACGTGATCGAAATTCGCGAAGGTCGCCACCCCGTCGTCGAACGCTTTTTGCGCGAGGGCGAGACGTTCGTGCCGAACGATGCGCGGCTTGACGGCGACCTTCGGCAGCGCGTCGTCATCCTCACCGGACCGAACATGTCGGGCAAGAGCGTGTTCGTGCGGCAGGTCGCGCTGATCGTGCTGATGGCACAGATCGGCAGTTTCGTCCCCGCGAGTTTCGCGCGCCTCGCGCTGACGGATCGCATCTTTACGCGCGTCGGCGCGAGCGATGACATCGCGCAAGGTCGTTCGACGTTTCTCGTCGAGATGAGCGAGGCGAGCCACATCCTACGCCACGCGACGCCGCGCAGTTTGATCGTGCTGGACGAAGTGGGGCGCGGCACTTCGACGTACGACGGCATCTCGCTCGCGTGGGCAATCGCGGAAGAGATTCACAACATCGTCGGCGCAAAGACGCTGTTCGCGACGCACTATCACGAACTGACGCAACTACAAGCGCAATGCGACGCGGTCAAGAATTTCACGATGGCGGTGAAGGAACAAGGGAACGAGGTGATTTTCCTGCGGCAGGTGATTCCTGGCGGCGCGGAAAAAAGTTTTGGGATTCACGTCGCGCGGCTGGCGGGGCTGCCGGAGCGGGTTGTCTCTCAAGCGGAAAGTGTTTTGCGAAAGTTGGAGGAAACGCGTGAGACTGCCGACCGCCGACCGCCGACCGCTGATCCTTCGACTCCACTTCGTTCCGCTCAGGGTGACAGCGGCGGTCTGCCGTCGGTCGTCAGCGGTCAGATCGCGCGCGAAGACCGCGCCGTGTACGACGCGCGTGTGGAAATGTGGCGCGCAGTGCTGCGGCAGATTGCGGACGCGGACATTGCGAACATGACGCCGCTGCAGGCGCTGAATTTGTTGAATGAAATGCAGATGCAAGTCAGAGAGTCGGATGGTCGCGTGGTTGAGTAGTACCTATCCTGATCAGGGAGATTTTGCAATGGTAAACGCGGCAAATATTATTTCTGAATATCAATTCGGAGACGTGTTGATAGATCTTGGTTTCAAGAACGGACCAGTCGCACTGTCGACGAAACAGCTGCTTTTCGGCGGGAGCATGGAGTACAGAGAGAAGGTAATATGCCGCTTGATTGAAGCGGAGCAGAATCATCTCAGTTCGTCCGTGATTGTGGCTATTCATCCTGTGACGGCGGAAAGAGAATCGCCCCGCGAATACACAATTGTAGTTTACTACTACGATTACATTAACTGGATGTTCTTTGATGTATGGGATTACTTGCCAACGGTGACATCTGAAAATTCCTTACGCAAGATGATCTTGGATGCTTCCTCAGAAAAGAACATTGAAAAACGGAACGCGTGGATTCTCTCTTCAGTCCGCGTAACGATGGCACTCGCGCAACGGCTAGCCAAATTTGTTGCTGAACGGAATCTTGGTTGGCTATGGGATCATACTTATGTTCATAACTTGCGAAACCCCAATCACATTCTCTATCCCGACGCTTTTTTTGTGAGGAAGGATCGGCTCCAAGAAGAGCCAAAGAGCCCTCTCATGGTTGTACCTGAGCTTGTGATTGAGAGAATTCCGCCGGTGAACCGTCCTAGTGATCGTTGGAGTACATATCGTGGTCACGTTTCTGAATACCTTGGAATCGGCGTAGAAAGAGTTTGGAGTCTGGACAGTGAGAACCAGCGGGCCTATGTTTTTCATACTCCAGAAGATTTCGATGAACTGCAAGGCGACAACCTGCTCCAAGGGGAGGGAACGCTTGCTGGTTTTCAAATCAGTGTTGATCGCCTAATGAAAATGCAGCCAGAGACTGTAGATCGCGGATATCCGCTTTTCAGAGTTAAACCGACTTTGACAGAAGACTCTCAATAACCAAAATCCACATTCTCTCCCAATCCGTTGCCGATCATATCGCGGCTAGCGAAGTCATCTTGCATCACGTCAGTCGTGAAAAAGTTGATCAAGAATCAGTATGCGCCAGTCAATCGCAAGTGAGCACAGCAACATAATTCGCGACGCGCGCACGCGCATCTCGCGCCGCTTGTCATTCGCACTGATCGCGCTCGTCGTCGTGTTGATCGTCGGCACGGCGGGATTCGCGCTGCTCGAAGAGATGGATGTGCTTAACGCGTGTTACATGACCGTCATCACGATCAGCACCGTCGGCTTTGGCGAAGTCAAAGCACTCTCGCCGGCAGGGCGCGTGTTCACCATCGCTTTGATCGTCTCCGCCGCGCTCATTACATTTTACGCGGCAAGCATCGTCACCAATTTGATCGCGTCGGGTGAATGGCGCGAGCAATTACAGCACGAAAGGGAACGCCGCATGTTGGAACAACTGAAAAATCACGTCATCGTCTGCGGCTATGGGCGCGTCGGGCGGCACGTCGTTCACACGCTCCTCGCCGAAAAATTGCCGTTCGTCGTAATCGAGCCGACCGCGGAGACGATCGCGCATTTGCGCGAACTGGGTCACGTCGCGTTGCAAGGCAACGCGGCGGACGAAACGACTTTGAAGCAGGCGGGCATCGAACGCGCGCGCGCGCTCGTCGTCGCCGTGAACTCGGACGCGGAAAACGTGTTCATCGTGCTGACCGCGCGCGGCATTTGCGCCGATTTGGAGATCATCGCGCGCGCGAATTACGAAGCGTCGGAACCGAAACTTTTGCGCGCGGGCGCGAATCACGTGATTTCGCCGTACCGGATCGCGGGGCGCCGGATGGTGACGACGCTCGTGCGTCCCGCCGTCGCCGATTTTCTCGACGAGGTCGCGCACGTCGGCAACGAAGAATTGCTGATCGAACAAGTCCGCCTCGCGCCGACTTCGCACCTCGTCGGCAAGACGCTCGCGCAGGCGCAACTCACCGAGCGCATCGGCGTCACTTTGCTCGCGTGCAAAATGCCCAACGCGACGACGCGCGTCACTCCGAACGCCGAAATGATCTTGCAGCCGGACATGCAAATCCTCGCGCTGGGATCGCCGGAACAGTTGCAGGCGTTGGTGAAAATGGCGAATAACGAATAGCGAATTGCGAATGGCATATAGCGAATGGCAAATACGCGATCAGCCATACGCGATATAGTATTCCTTCGCAGAAACTATCACGACCGCGAAGATTCTTGGGACACAGATGAACACAGATAAACACAGATAGAAAAATCAGTGTTCATCAGTGTTTATCAGTGTCCAAAAGATTTGGTTGCGGCTATGCTGCGCTATG
>DYJA01000092.1 GCA_020723345.1 Candidatus Aquidulcis sp.
GCCAGCGGCTGCCCGCTACTCAGCGAGCCAGCGGCTCGCACAACGACCTATTTTCAGAGGAGGAGTCATCATGTCAGACGTAGTTGGTATTGATCTAGGCACGACGTATTCGGTGGTCAGCATCTTTAACGATGTGACCGGACAAGTGGATGTGATCCCGAATAAAGACGGCGACCGCATCACGCCCTCCGTCGTCGCGGTCGGCGATAAAGGCGAAGTGATGGTTGGGCGCGCCGCCAAACGTTTTCAAACCAGCAAGCCCGATGCGACAGTCAAAGAAGTCAAGCGCAAGATGGGGCAACTTGAAAAACTCAACATTCGCGGACAGGAACTTTCGCCGCAAGGGATCTCGTCGATGATCTTGCGCTATCTCAAAGAGTCCGCCGAATCGCGGCTCAATCGTCCGGTCAAACGCGCGGTGATCACGTGCCCGGCGCACTTTGACGAATCGCGCCGCGCCGCGACGATTCAAGCCGGTGAACTCGCCGGGCTCCAAGTCTTGCAGATCATCAACGAGCCGACGGCTGCCGCGCTCGCGTACGGACTGATCTCCAGCAAAGCCGTCTCCGCCGCGCACGAAGAGGAAGAGGAAGAAGAGGAAGGGCAAGCCGTCACGAATGTGCTGATCTACGATCTGGGCGGCGGCACGTTCGACGTGACCGTGTTCAAACTGTTCGGTCGCAATGTTCAGGTTTTGGCAACTGATGGCGATCAATATCTGGGCGGCGCGGATTTCGATCAAGACATCACGAATTGGATCATCGATCAGATCAAACGTCAATACGGAGTCGATCTGCGCGCCAACGTCAAAGCCGAAGGACGCATCCGCGCCGAAGCGGAATTGATCAAACAGGATTTGTCCTCGGCGATGTCGCGTTCGATCTCGATCCAGGGTTTGGGCATGACACCCCAAGGCGATCCGCTCGATTTTGACGGGGAACTTTCGCGCCTCGAATTCGAAGCGATGCTGCGCCCCTGGATCGACAAAAGTATGGCGCGCGTCGAGGTGGCGCTGCAAGGCGCGAAACTTGCCAAGAATCAGATCGACGAAGTGCTGCTGGTCGGCGGCTCATCGCGCATTCCCGCCGTGCAGCGTCGGCTCAAAGAATATTTCGGCAAGGAACCGCGCGCGACGCTCGACCCAGACTTGTGCGTTTCGATTGGCGCGGCGATTCTCGGCGCGACCTTCCCAGCGACTTGGGAAAAGACGCCAACTCCCGGTACAACGCCCAGCCCCGCCGCAGCGCCCGCCAAAACGCCGGACGTCGGGCAGATCATCGACGTCGTCGGACACTCGTTGGGCGTCGCCGTGATGGACCAAATGCCGGATGGTCAGGAACGCCTTGTCTTCTCCGTGCTTATCCCGCGCTACACACCCATTCCGGCAGAACAAATCAAATCGTACGTCACGCGCTCGCACCTGCAAACCCAGGTTGTGATCGAAGTGTACCAGGGCGAGAATGAAGACCCGGCGAAAAACTTTTATCTCGGCGAGGTGCAACTCAAAGGCATCGCGCCACGCAGCGATCCGACCGAACGCGCGCGAATCGACGTCAAATTCAGTCTCGACGTGAACGGCGTGCTCAACGTCACCGCAATTGACGCGACCTCCAACCGATCGCAGGATGTGAAATTCGAATTCAAGGGGACCGCGAAACTATCCAAGGAACAAGCTGACGAAGAACTCCGCAAACTGCGCGAGATGTACGAGCGCGAACAAGCCGCGCAAGCCACGCGCGCGGCGAGCGGCAACATTCCGCCGATGTACGCCAAGTATTGGGATCGCGCTGAAACGCTCAAAGCGCGCTTGCAAGGGGACGAGAAAGCCGAAGTCGAAGCAGTGATGGAAGCATTCCGCGGCGCGCTCGGCGGCAGAGGTCGCGTCGAAGATTATTTGGAAAAATTGATCGACATCCTGATCAAGTACAAGGGATAAAGGAGTTGCTTGATGGAATCGACTGACAATCCTGCCCCGCCGCGCAAACTCTACCACGATCGCTTTGGCGATTTGGACATCACCGCCGATGGGCGTTTGATCTGGCAAGCCGCGGATCAATGGTGGGACAAAGACGACGAGGCGCGCTGGCGCAAACTCGCCGGAATCAATCACCCTGCGCTTGCGCGCGCGTCGCCGAACGTTCAAGCCGGGCGATTGACCGTTGAGTTCCAAACGCCGCGCGGCGATCCGCTGTCCGCGCGCTTGGATTCTTCCGGCGATCATCCCGCGCTCGACACGCTTGGTAACCTCGCGCTGCTGGTGCAACTCGCCGACGCGCTTCAGGTCTTGCACAGCTTGGATCTTTTCGGCTTGGAGTTGTCGCCTGCGACTGTTTTCGTGCAGCCAGACATTGCCGCGCCCTCTTTCGTTCTGGTGCCGGTCTTGATTCCGGCGCGCGCGAATAAACTGAACGCCGAAGATTTTCTGCGCGCGGACGAATCCGATCTGCACCTGGCGTACATCGCGCAAGAGCGATTGCGCGCGCGCGCGATGTCTCCGGCGGTCGATGTGTACGCGCTGGGCGTGCTGGGCTGCCAAATTCTCTCGCACCAGCCGCTGCCGACGCGTCCGAATCGCGCCGAAATGATCCACGCGATTGTTTCCAAACGTTTTGTCGACGAGATTTATTTACCGGACGGCGCGGCGAACGATCTCATCCGCGAATGTTTGGCGCGGCGACCCGGACGCCGACCGACCGCCGCCGAAGCGCGCGCTGGTTTTTCTGCCGCGCTGCGCGAGGTACTGTGCCAGCCGTGCAATCGCGCGCGTCAACAACGCGACGCCGGTGACGTGAACGCCGCGCTCGAAACTTTGCGCGCGGCAATCGACGATCCGATCCGCGGGCGCAATCCCGGCGCGCATCTGCTGTACGCGGAATTGATCGCGCAGGCAAATCCGTCCGATCCGCTGCCGGTGATCGCGGCAGGCGCCGCGGCTGCCGAACGCGTCGAACGTTTGCTGGACGAGCAGCAGATGACCGATCCGGTCGACCGGTACTTTACCGCGCACTTTTTCGCGACGCCGCTCGATACGCGACTCGTCGCGCGCGAAATTTACTCGCTGCTCGGCAAAGTGTATCGCCAAGAACGTCTGCTCGACAAAGCGATCAAGCAGTACGACCGCGCGCTGCAAGTCGCCGACGATGACGGCAGAATTTTGCTGGACTATGCGATCACGCTGCGGCAAGCCAATCGCCAGAGCGAGGCGTTGCGCGCGCTCGAACGCGCGGAGAAGGTCGGCGCCGTCGCCGATTTCCATCTGCTCAATCTCGAAAAAGCGCGCGCGATGGAACAGCAAGGGATGATCGATCCGGCAATTGCCGCATACAACACCGCGTTGCGAATTCTGCCCGACGCGGCGACGTACACCGCGCTGGGCAGACTGGAATTGATGAAGGGTCCCGAATCGCGCAAGCGCGCCGAGCACGCGTTTCGGCAAGCGATTGAGTTGGACAAGCACCAAATCGAAGCGGTCACGTATCTCGCCGATCTGGAACTGGAACGCAACGAGGAGCAAGCCGCGCTGGAAACGCTCGGCGTAGTGCGCTTGCCGGCGGATATGCGACAAGTCGATGTCGATGTTTTGGATCGATACCTGGGACTGCTCGCCAATCTACACCGGCGGATGGAGCGGCAGTTGGAGCAATCGCACGATGATCCTTCGATCCATCGTCGCCTCGGCGATCTGTACGCACTGCGCGCGCGTCTCACCGACGATTCAACTGACCTGACGCGTTACGCGCTCGCGAGCGAAGATTATCTGCGCGCGCTGTTGAGTTACGACGAATCGCTGAACCTCAATAACGATCAACCGGAGGTCGTCGCCAAAGCGCAAGCAATCGAGAAACCACTGACGCAAGCAGAAAGCGAATTGGAGTTTCACATTCAACAAGGTGATACCGCGACGAGTACCTACAATCGTTTGGCACTGGTGAAATGGCGTCTCGCAACCTTGGTCGGCGGACAGAACACGCGCGGCGCGCGCGAAGCATCCATCGGACTGCTGCGCCGCGCGGTCGAATTGCTCGATCTGTCGATGCAACAAGACCTGGGACAGCGCGAGGTCCGTCGACTGTTCGCGACTTTGGCGGAACAATTGCGCGCCAAAGAGAGTGGTGAATGAGCGTGTCCAGCGCATACGCCGCGCCCGGTAATCCGTTTCAGCCGCGCGCACTGCCGCCCGTCCCGCCCGCGCCATCGTTGGGTTGGGGCGATAGTTTTGCGAGCGCGTTGGGTTTTGGCAAAGCCGTCGCCAAGAGCAAATTCGCGGAGGCGTGCCGAGCGTTCAACGCCGGCAATTTCGCGCGCGCGGACGCGTTGTTTGTTCAAGTGCAGGCGAAAGATTTGTCCGATCCGGCGGCAGTTCAAGCGCGGATCAATTTCTATCGCGCGTTTTGCGCCGCGCACAGCCGCAACTATCAATCGGCGTTGCAGTTGATCGAATTCGTCTGCCAACAACAACCGGGCAATCCAGCCGCGTTCGCGTTGGCGGGACGCGTGCGCTATGTGCTGGGACATTATGCGGAAGCCGTCAACGCGTTTCAGCGCGCCGGCAACGCGAAAGAAATTCAAGCTGCGCTCGACGTTGCCGCGCGCGAGTACGCCGCGCAACTCGCACACGCCGGGCAACTCGATGCCGCGTGGAATTGGATCGAATCGCTGCGCCCGCGCGCGCCCGGACTCGCCACATGGCTGGGACAAATTTGCTACGCACGCGCCGGAGAACATTATCTCGCGCGTCGTTACGCCGACGCGACTGGCGAGTGTGACCGCGCGACCCAGTTTGGCGCGCCCGCACCGCCGATCAAATATCTGCGCGGCGCGGCGCACCTCGCGCGGCTGAACCAGACGATCGCGCAGTTGGACTTGGCGCAAGCGCGAATCCACGCGCAAGGCGCGCGCGCGAATTTGCCAGCGCATTATGCCGCGCGCCTCGACCAATTGGCGCAAGGCATCGAACAGATCGCGTTCCAAACCGGCGCGCTGCGTCTGCTCGCCAAAGATAATGCTGCCGCGATTCAGATTTTGAAACGCGTGACCACCGCTCCACTCGCTCCGCTCAAGACCTGGGTTTTGCTCGCGCTCGCGCTGTACTGGAATAACGAAACCGAGCGCGCGTGGCAAACACTCGCGAGCGCGCCCACGACAACGCAAGAATTACCCGAAGCGAAATATCTCGCAGGATATTTGGCGCGGCGTTTGAACAAAAACGACGAGGCGTACACCGCGTTGCGCCAATTGTACAGCGAACACCCCGATTTTCCCGGCGCGCAAAAAGAACTCGCCGGAGCGAGTTATGTGTGTGGCGTCGCGCAACTGGCGACAGAGCCGGTGCTCGCGGTCGAAATGATTCGTTTCGCGCGCGAGGTGAATCCATCGCCGCCGATGGAGCGCGCGCTGGCGCGCGCGTTGTTCGCGGCGGGCGCGCGCGTACTCGCGGCGAAAGATTACGCGAACGCGCACAAATATCTGGCAGACGCAGCGATGATGACCGACGCCCCGGCGGCGACGCGCGTGTACCTGGGTCTCGCGCACCTCGGTCAAGCCGCGGCGGCGATGCACGCGGGCAACCTCGCCGAAGCGATTCGCCAAACCGAAACCTGCCTCGACGTTTGGCTTGGCGCGGGCTGGAATATCCCGTCGTCAAACGACCGCGCGGAAAAAATCAAAGCGCGCATTACCGACGATCTCCGCGCGGAATGGATCGACCGCACACTCGCATTTTACGCCGCGCTCTTGCTCCAACAAGCCGCCGCCGATCCGTCGAACGCGCAACCGTCGATCCAGCGCGCGCGCGAATGTTTGAGCGCGACGACTGCGCTCACCCCCGCAACCGCGCCAACCCGATTTCTGCGCGGACTGCTCGCGTACTTTTTGGATCGCGATTTGAAAATTGCCGCCGCAGAATTGGGCGCGGCAAACGACGGCGGACTGAGCGCGCCCGAAATGTTGCGAATTCTCGCGGCGGCGTGCTTTGGCTCCGAGAATTTCGCGCGCGCGCTGCCCGCCTATCGCGCGCTTGTGAATGATCCAGCGTGGTCAAGTCCGCTGCTCGCGTTCTACGCCGCGTATTGTTTGTGGAAAACCGGCGCGCTGTCAGCGGCGGCGGAGATGTTGGAAAAATTCGCGCGGTCGGCGCACGCGCCATCGCCCGTCGTGTTTTTTTACGGTTATCTGTTGTACCTCGCCGGTGACGCGCCGCGCGCGTGGACGGTTCTCTGCCAATTGCGCGATCAACCGGGCGAAGCCGCACCGGTCGCGCGCGCGTTGCCCGCCGTCACATTCGCGGCAGGTGTCGCGCACGCGCACGCCGGCAATCTGGATGAGGCGCACGCGCGCTTGACCGAAGCAAACAAGTTCGCGCCGGTTGAACAACCGACTCGGAAGGCATTGGCAGCCGTTGAACACCTGCGCGCGATTCAAGCGCTGCGCGAAAATCGGTTCGCCGCCGCGCACGCGAGCGCGGAAAAATCGATCCAATTCAATCCAACGCGGCAAACCGCGTTGGGCGCGACAGTTGGCGTGGCGCACTTTGGGCAAGCGATCACACAATTGAATCAAGCCAATCGCCGCGCGGCGCGCGAATCGCTCGAGCGCGCCGAGTCGACGCTCGCGCAAGCGCAACTCGTCACTGACGCGCCGTGGTCGGCGTACATCGCGTTAGCGCGCGCCGTGGCATCGCTCGATCACGCCGACAACCTCAATCGCGTCGGCGAATTATTGGAACAAAGTTATCGCGATGTACCTGGGTTTGCTCCGGCGGCGGTGTTGTGCGGCGCATATCGCTGGCACGTTAAGCACGATTCCGCTGGCGCGCTGGCGGCGTGGCAAACCGGGTTGCCAAACGCGCGGCGCGCGCCGGTCGCGTGGCGATTGATCGGAATGGCGCACTTGGCAAATCAAAAATACGCAGAGGCGAGTCAGGCATACGCGTCTTATCGTTTCCTCGCGGGCGACGCAGGCGCGTCGATTTTGGATTATCAGGTTTTCTGTTTGCTGATGGAAGATCGCGCGGACGACGCGCTGAAACTGCTGCCGACCGGCACTCGCGCGCACGCGCCGCGGCTTTTCTTGCGCGGCTACGCCCAGTTCAAACTAGGAAAATGGCACGCAGCGTACACGGATCTCGCGCAAATCGATCTACCGCGCGCGCACACTTTTGCCGCGCTGGCGCTGTGCCGCATCGCGCAACAATGGATCGATGCGCGCGATTTGACGCGCGCGGATCAGACCTTGACGACAGCCGCGCAACTTGGCGGCGCGGAGGTGCGCCCGGCGATTGAGCAAGCGCAAGCGTATCTGCGTTGGCAGCGCGGTATGGATTTGCTGCGACAGCGTAAATGGAAACTCGCGCTCGAACAACTTTCGTCGGCGTGGAAACAGGGTGTGAGTACGAACGGCATGAACAACGCGCTGGGTGTGGCGCGCTTTTTCGCGGCGCGCTCCGACGGCTTGATCGAAGAAATGTACACCCAGGTTGAAAATCTGCGCCCATCGTTGCCGGAGCGTCCGGTTGTCGGCTTGCTGATCGAACTTGCGGCGCATCAACTGCGCGTGGCAATGGAACGCGCCCGACAACTGCGCGCGGCGTCGCCAGCGCACACGCGCGCTGAACTGATCCAATTGCTGAATCAAGCTGCGCGCTTTATGCGCGAAGCGCTGCGGATCGACCAGGCGAATTATCAGGTTCACTACTGGCTCGGATCATTGGCGTATCGATTGCTCGACGATCCGCGACAAGCGTTGGCGCATTTGCAGCGCGCCGAAACGTTGCGTCCGCGCACTGTCCCGGAAGGTGTGATCGATTCCTTGTACGTCGACGCAGGACAAATTTTCCAAGCCAAGCGCGTTTTCTTTACGCGCTGGCGGAAAAATCCCGACGACGATCGCACGCGCCAAGAATTGAAAAGCATTTTGCAAAAAGAAGCCGCGCTCTGTCGGCGTTTTGCGCGCGGCGAAACGCCGGAGGAATCGAAAGTCGCGGCAGAGAACTTGGACGTGGCGCAGCGCGCGCAACTGCTCAGCATCATCGTCGATCAACTGGAAACGCGCGCGCGCGCCGATCAGCGCGACGCGATCAGCCGGTTGCGAATCAAACTCAAGCAAGCCCGACTCGATCAAGATTCGGCGCAGTTGAATGAAGCGGAGAAAACATTGTTCAATCTGTTTGGCGCGTCGCTCTTGGAATAAGGACAAGGAGGAACGAAACGATGCAATGTCCAAAGTGTGGAACCGAGAATAGAGATACCGCGAGTTTTTGCGGCAAGTGCCGTTCGCCGCTCAAGCCCAGCGCGGGAACGCCACCGACGCCGCCGCCCGCACCCGCGCAACCACCCGCCGCGGCTGCCGCGCTATTGCCGGGCGAGCCGGATATGGCAAAGTTGTTAACGCAGTTGCCTGATCTGGAAATCAAAACAGCCGATCTCCAAATCCAAGTTCGCGATGTCGATATTGCCGCCGAACTCGAACGGCTCACGCAATTGAATTTGGACGAGCAGATCAAAATCATCGCGCAACTGGAACAACAGCTCAAAGCAAGTCAAAGCGAGCCAAACAAAACATGAATAAATTTTTCTGGCTTTTATTTTTTCTCTTCGTCGTCGTGTGCCTTGCGCTGTTGCTCTGGCAGCCCACTCCGGCAACGCCGCCGCGTCCGGCGATTGCCGCCGGGCAAGAACAACGCGCGCTCCATTTCGACCTGGGCGCGCTGTACGAACGCAACGGCATGTTCGATCAGGCGCGCGACGAGTACGTCAAAGCGCTGTCTCCGCCAGACGACGAACTGAGCGCGGCGGCGCGCGCGGGCTTGGAACGCGTCCTCGCGCAGAAACGTGATCCGTGGACGCCGCTGCGCGTCGAAGCGCAAACTTTTCTCGCGGGTGTTTTGCAAACCGCGTTCAAGGTCGCACTGCTGATTCCGCTCGCGCTGATCGCGGGGTGGTTGATCGCGCGAGTTGGCTATCGCTCCGGCTATACGCTGCTGCCGTTCGACGATCTCACCGGCGGCAAGAACGGCGAAGCCCTGTCGCAAATGATCAGCACGACAATTCAGCAAGCGCGGCTGATCCATCAATCTTCGAATGCGAACGCGATCGTTTTGCCGAACGAGAGTCTGCCGGGGCTTGCCGTATTCACCGCGCCCAGAGGAATCACGCTCCCCAGTTTCGACATTTTGGCGAGCGATGAAGACGCGCTGTCGAAATCGTTCCCGTCCATCGACGCAATCAGTTTCGGCGGAACGAATCTGCCGCTGGGTCAATTGGCGGCAACCGCGCGACGCTGGCTAAACACGCGCCAGAACGTCATCGCCGGGAATCTGATTCGAGCGGGGAACACATTTCGCTTGACGGCAACTTTGCAAAACGCGCGCACGCGCGCAGTGGCGCGCATGTGGCAAGAGTCGGCAGTGATCGAAGGCGACGACAGCGCGGCGCTCGCGCGTTTGGCTGAGCAACTCACCTATCGTATCTTGTTCGACGAGAGCACCGGTTTGCGCGCGCCGACGTGGCGCGCGCTGGCGGAATTCACGCGCGGTCTCGCGCAACTGCGCGCGTTTAACGACGGCAGCGGCGACGCCGATGCCTTGCAAGCCGCGCGCACACATTTCGAAGCGGCAGCCGCAGCACCGGGCAATTACGCGCCCGCGCAATTTCATCTGGGCTTGGTGTACAACTTGCTTGGAGAATATCGCCCAGCCGCAGAAACTTTCAGCGCGCTCGCGCAATTCGCGCCGCATTTGAAGCTGGAAGCGACGTTCAACCTGGGCGTGGCGTACTATCAGCAATTCAAAGATTGGGCGCACGAACGCGCCGAGCGCGAATTTCGACGCGCGCTCGAGCATGCGCCTGCCGACGCGGCGAAAGAATTGCGCGCGTTGTCGCATTGCGGACTCGCCGCGATTTACGCGCATCGCTGCGGGGCAAAGCAAGCCAACGCCGAAGAAAATTTGCGGCAGACGCGCCGGCATGTCGACGCGGCTTTGGCGATTCTGGCATCGCCGCCGATTCAGGCACTGACGCTGCGAATTATCGGAACAGCCGAGCGCGGTTGGGGGCAAATAGATGAGGCAATCGCCAAATTTCAAGAAGCGCTGCGACTGCAACCCAACGATGCGACCACGCTCGTCAACCTGGGAATCGCGTATCTGGAAAAAAATCAGCCGCAACAAGCGGCGCAAGTACTGCAACGCGCGACGCGAATCAACCCGCGGTACGAGTACGCCTTTTACAAATTGGGGCAGACCTGGCGCATCCTGGAGGAAGCCGACCGCGCCATCGAAGCATTTGCGCGCGCGCCGCACATTGCCGACGCGCACAACGATCGCGGGGAACTGCTCGCGACCGCGCAGCAGGTCGACGCCGCGCTCGCCGAATTTCGCGCCGCGCTGAAATTGAACGAGCGTCTCGCTCCGGCGCACGCGAACCTGGCGTGGTGGTTGATCGAAAGCGGGCTCACCGACGCCGCATCGCTCGACGAGGCGACCGAACACGCCCGGCAAGCCGTGATGCTGTCGCGCGACTCAGCGCACGAGTGGCGGATGCGCGATGTACTCGCGCGCGTGCACATCAGTCGCGCGCAGTGGGAGTCCGCCGAAGAAGAATTGGAACATTCGATCCAACTCAATCCGCGCGCGCAGCAAAATCACTATCACCTCGCCCAGGTTTTTCATGCGACAGGCAGGATCGCGCAGGCGCGCGAACAGTTGCGGCAAGTCCTGGGAATGAAACAAGGTGGCATCTGGCGCGAGTGCGCCGAACGGTTGCTCGACGATTTGCCACGCGTGTAGCGATAAAGATGTACAACACGCCTCAGATCACACCGGGGAGTAATAGAAAGCGATTTCAAGTTGAACAAAAATGCGCTCCACCAAAGTGGAGCGCAATCCATGACGCGCGAACGCAAGACGAGAGACAATGGATTAGGGATCGTTCTGCTCTCCGGTCGCCCTAATTGTCGCCCATGTCGAGAGTTTCCTGTTCCTTGATCCGCACTTGCTGATCGGTGGCTGGAACTTGGGCATCGTCAGAGACGCCAGGTTCCAATTCCTCCAACCGCCTGAAATGATTCAGCCAGTCTTTGTACGTCGCAAGCATGTGTTGCCCTAAATCCAAATCCCTCCACGCCAAATTCTCAAGGAATTGATCCATAGGTCCTCCCTGATCGCCCATCAATCACGGATTCCCGGATTTCTCATGGGTTGACGCGTGTAGAAACAATCCTTTTACAAACTACAAGAGGGGCTTGACCCGAAAGGAAATACACCTTTCGAACGGTTGTTCAAGTGAGCAACACAACAAGTTTCACGGAGAGAGGAATGCTTGAACGATCCACAGCGTTCCCATGCCGACGATGATCGTCAGCAGGATGCGGCGCGTGAACGCGGCGACGAGGATCGCGGCAAGTCCAGCGACAAAACGCGCGTTGACGAGCGCGATTTCGCCCTTATGTAACAGAATTTCGGGCGCGATGATCGCGGCGAACGCTGCCATCGGCACAAACGTCAGCGCGAGCGTCACCGCGCGCGGCACCTCCCAGCGTCCCAGGATCACGATCATCGAGTAACGCGTCACGTACGTGACGACCATCATTCCCAAAATCAAGAGCGCGAATTCCATTTTCTGTTACCTCAGTTTGTCATTTCGAGGCGCATCCTGAGCGGAGCGCAGCGGAGTCGAAGGATCGCGCCGAGAGATCTCGTTGCCAGGAATCGAGATTTCTCGCTCCGCTCGAAATGACAAGACACCCGCCAAAATCCCCGCCGCAATCGCGAGCAGCAATCCCAGTTTGTTCGGCAAGCCCGCCGCTAACACTGCGACCGCGCCTGCGACGAGCGCGGACGAAATCGTCGAGCGCGATTTGAGTTGCGGAACCAGAATCGCGATGAAGACGACGGGCAAGACGAAATCGAGTCCGAGCGCGAGCGGATCGCCGAGCGCGGTCCCGATCCAATAGCCGAGCGCGGTATCGGCTTGCCAACACACGTACATCGCGATATTCGCGCCGAGGAAATACCAGTGCTTGTTCGCGGCATCGCCGCGCGTTTCGTCGCGATAATGCACGATCGTCGTCGCGTACGATTCGTCGGTCAGACCGAACGCGAGAAACGCGCGCCACGCGGCAGGCAATCCGCGCAAGTGCGGCGCGATGCTCGCGCCGTACAACGCGTGTCGCAAATTCACGATGAACGTCGTCAGCACGATGAACGGCAACGGCGTGCCCTGCCCGACCAACCCCGCCGCGATGAATTGCGCCGAGCCGGCGAAGACGAACGCGCTCATCGCTTGCGCCGCCCACCACGACATTCCCGCCGTCAAACACACCACGCCGTACAAAATTCCGAACGGCAGCGCGCCGATGACCAATGGCATAATGTCGCGCGCGCCCGCGAAAAATTCGCGGCGCCGATCTGATTCGCCCGCGTGCGTCACAACAACGCGCCTTCGAGCTCGAGCAATTTGCGTTTCAACGGCAAGCCGCCGCCGTAACCGTGCAAACTGCCGTCGCTGCCGAGAACGCGATGACACGGCAAAATGATCGGAAGCGGGTTTGTCGCCAGCGCGCGCCCGACCGCGCGCGCGGCGCGCGGCTTGCCGATCTCGCGCGCGACCCAGCCGTACGTGCGCGTCTCGCCGCAGGGAATTTGGTGCGCGACTTCCAACACGCGCCGCTGGAACGGTTTGACCGCCGACCAATCGAGCGGCAGCGTGAATTGGCGGCGATTGCCTTCGGCGTATTCGCGTAGTTCGCGCGCGATCTCCAGCGGCGCGGCGTCGACGAGCGCGGCGCGCGGAAAATCGCGCTGCAAATTGGCGAGCGTTTGCGCGCGCGACGCGCGCGGCAATTGAATGCCTGCCAGCCCGCGTTCGGAAAACGCGACGCCGATCCAACCGATATTCGTTTCGACGATTGCCAGATTCATTTCGTTAAACCTTTCCAGCAGACGCGCGCGGATTGCCGCGCGGCGCGTGGATGGCGGGATGTGTTCGCGCTGACGCAGCGCGGTCAATTGGTTTTCGACCCTTCGACTTTGCTCAGGGCGAGTTTTCGATTTTTGATTTTCGATTGTCACTGAGCGCATAAGGTTGCCTCTAGTTTTTTTAGCGCGCGATGCGTCCGCACGTAAACGTTGCTCTTCGTCAGATTCAGCAGCGACGCAATCGTGTCGCCGTCCAGTTCGTCGAAGTAGACGAGACGAATGATTTCGCGTTCGGCGGCGTTTAGTTTTTGCAAGCCGCGGCGCACCGCCGCGCGCTCGTCGTCGCGTTCTAGCGCGTCGCCGATGCCGTCGGTTGAAATGTGCGCGAACTCGTCGAGCGGCGCGTCGTTTTTGCGCGCGCGATAAAAATCGGCGACGCGGCGCGCGGCGATGCGGTACAACCACGCGGCAAGCGGCTTGCCTTGCCAGCGCAATCGCTTGATCCCGCGCAGCGCGTCCTCAAAGACTGCCGCCGCGAGGTCTTCGGCTTGGTCACGCGAACCAACGCGGCGATACGCGTACGCGTAGATGCGGTCGTAGTACGCGTCAAACATTTCGCCGAAACCCGCCGCGCTCGTTTGGGCGCGCGCGAGGAGCGCGCGTTCGTCAGCAAGAGTCATGATGTTTTCTTCCGCACATACAATAATTTTTCCACGCGTGCGACAGTCTCATTTTTCTCGTCCACCACATCCACTGTGAACGTCGGCTCGATCTTTTCGCCGCGATCTGCCGCCGCGCGAATTTCCGTGACGCGTTCGGGCGGAATGTAGAACGTCGCGCTCACGGTGCCGCGCCCAGGTCGCAAAAATTGGATCTGCGCGGCTTTGTCCCACACGATGTACTCTTCACCGAGCGCGTGCATCAAAAGCAACATGAACCACGGATCGCACATCGCGTACAGCGTGCCGCCGAAATGCGTGCCGACCGCGTTGAGGTTGCGCCACGCGAGTTTCGATTGCACGCGGATCGTCGAAAAATCGGGCGCGGTGTGTACGACGCGGATGTTCATGCCGAGAAACGGCGGATACCAGTTGATCCATTTCAGCAAGCGCATGGGGTCTCGACGCATTGGATTCTCCATTGAGTATATCGGGGGATGAGCGAGAAATCTTACAACGAATGACCGCTGACCGCCGACGGCAGACTTGCCGCGGTGGTCGGTCGTCTGCGGTCTGCAGTCGTTCTTAACTCGACGCGCTGGAATAATAGCGCAGCGCGAAATTCCAAAAACGATTCGACGCGATGAATGAGCCGATGGCAAACACAAATCCGATGATCGTCGTCGTCGGATCGATGCGACCGAGGAGCGCGCTCGCGGGAAAGGTCGTGATGAATGCAATCGGGACGATGAAGGTCAACAAGACGCGGACGACGCCGCGATAAATCGTCACGGGATAGCGCCCCGCTTCGTAGAACGCGTAGAATAACTCGGTGATGTTGTCAATCTTGACGAACCAAAAGGCAAACGACACCATCACGAGCCAAATGGAGTACACAATCGCCACGGCTGACGCGATCATCACGAGGAAAAATCCGATTTGCGTTGGCGTTGGGGTAACATGTAATTGTCCCAGCGCGTAAACGATGACCGCAATGCCGATGATCACATCGACCAAGCGCCAGATGACGATGCTGCGGAGCGACGCGATGAATTGCGCGTTGACGGGTTTGGTCAACACAAAATCGAATGTGCCGTCGCGAATCTGTTCGATCACCGCGCCGACGTTCGGACGCAAGAGCGATTCCATCACGCCGGTGAAGAACGTGAACAAGCCGACGACCATCAACACTTCGGGGTAGGTCCAATCGCCCATCGTGTCGCGGTGCAAAAAGAAAATCGAAACGCCGACGATGCCCCAGACGAGCCAGAACACGCTCATGAACGCGTTCGATAAAAAGTTGACGCGGTATTCGAGTTCTTTGAGGATGGAATTTTTGTAGAAGATGGTGAGTAGTTTGAGGTAACGCATTGCAAACCCACTGTAGGACAAATTTGCAAATTTGTCCTACGCGCCGAACGCGCTAAACTGCCGGATGCCCCTGCTCCACAGCCAGCGATACAAGACGACGAAGAACGCAACCCAGAAGATCATCGCGATCGAACCGACGAGCAAATCGGTTGGCGTCAGGCGACCCGACACGATTTCGACGGGGAACGAGAGCATGAATCGAAACGGCAGGTAATTTGCGATCACTCTGACTTGATCGGGAAACAGATCAAGCGGGGCGACGACGCCGCCGAGCATCAACATGCCCGCGAACCAGATTTCGTTCAGCGTGATCGCTTGGGAAATCCAGAACGCGAGAATCCCAAAACAATACTGTGACAGAAAACGCAGAATCCACGCGGCGGCGAGCGCGCCGAAAAACAGCGTCAACGTGATCGGCGTCACGTCGTAGTGAATCGTCGGGAAAATCAGCCACGCGACCAGCGCGAGCGGAACGAGAATCCACAGTCGAAACGCTTTATCGGCAAGATGGCTCGCGATGTACTCGTGAATCGGATTGATCGGATGCAAAAGTTTGATCGAGAGATCGCCGTGGCGGATTTCGTAATCGAGTTCCCAGATGACCCAGACGTTCGTTAGTTGGCGCACGAGCGTCATCAACAAATAGTACGACACGAAATCGTTTTGCGAGTAACCCGCAATCGGTCCGCCCTCAGCGAGCGAAAACCACACGGCGAGCATCACGAGCGGCATTACGCCCGTGAGCATCCAGATCACAATGCTCGCGCGATATTCGAGCATCAAGCCCATGGCGCGGCGGAGGAGCGCAGAATATTTTCTAAGCATCTCGTCTCGGCAATTCTGAATTCAAAATTCGTAATTCAAAATTCGATTCCACTCTACGCGTCCTGAATTTAGAATTTGAATTTTGAATTCCGAATTCGGATCACTCTTCATCCTCGTCTTTCTCTCCCCGCTCCGCGCGCGCTTTTGCCGCTTGCTCAAACACGCGCGTGATCACGTCTTCAATCGGCGGCTCTTCGATGGTGACGTCGGCGATGGGAAGTTGCGCGAGCATCCGCGCGGCAACGTCGGACGTCGCGTCGCGCGGGATGAGCAGCTCGGCGTGCTGATCGCGCGCGCTGACGACTTCGCCGTACTCTTCGAGACGCTGACCATTCAGCGGCTGCGAAAATTCGACGCGAATGAGTTTGTGCGGCGCGATTTTTTCCGCGAGCGCGCGCAAATCGCCATCGTACAACAACTTGCCGTGATCGATCACGATGACGCGCTGACAGAGCGCGGTCACGTCCGCCATGTAATGGCTCGTGAGGATGATCGTCGCGCCGTACCGTTCGTTGTAATCGCAGACGAACTGCCGAATCTTGGTCTGCATCGTCACGTCGAGACCGATCGTCGGCTCGTCGAGAAACAATACTTGGGGACGGTGCAGCAGCGCGGCAGCCAGTTCGCATTTCATTCGTTCGCCGAGCGAAAGTTTGCGGACTTGCTTTTTCAACAGCGGCGCGAGTTCTAGCAGTTCCGTCAGTTCGCGCATCGTCTTTTTGAATTGGTCGTCGGGAATTTCGTAGATCGCCGCGTTGACGAGAAACGTTTCGAGCGCGGGCAAGTCCCACGAGAGTTGCTGCTTTTGTCCCATCACGAGCGTGATCTGGCGCAGGAACGCGGCGCGTCGTTCGCTCGGCGTGAAACCCAGGACACGCGCGACGCCGCGCGTTGGATACAGCAAGCCCGACAGAACTTTGAGCGTCGTCGTTTTGCCCGCGCCGTTGGGTCCGAGAAAGCCGACGATTTCGCCCGCGCCAATCGTGAACGAAACGTCGTCCACGGCTTTGACATCGGTGTACTTGCGCCGCACAAAAGACTTGAGCGACCCGGCGAGTCCGGATTCTTTTTGGTGGACGGAATAGTATTTGCAGAGGTGTTCGACGTGGATCGGAAAATTGTTTGACATGACAGAACGGCATTTTAGCACAACAAGGGGACGGCGACAAGCGACGCGCGCGCTGCCCCACTATTGACCTTCCGCCAAATTGTCGGTATACTCCGACTGATCGGGAGAAAGGACAAGCCAATGGCAGACGTCAAGTACCTCTCCCTTTTGCGAAAGGGAGTCAAGACATGGAACGAATGGCGCGGCAAAAATCCTGACACCTTACCGGATCTCTCTAGAGCCGATCTCAGCCGGATGAACCTGCTGAAGGTCAACTTCTCAAAGGTCAGTCTCTTTAAAGGAAACCTGAGCGGGGCGACCGTGATCGAAGCGGATCTTGGCGAGGCAAATCTGAGCGGTGTCAATCTCACCGGCGCCGATCTCGGCGGCGCGAACCTCAAGCGCGCGATTCTGATCGACGCCAAATTGATCGAAGCCAAACTCATCGACGCCAACCTCGTCAGCGCGAATCTCTTCAAAGCCGACCTCAGCCGCGCGAATCTTTTCCGCGCCGATCTCAGCAACGCCGACCTGGAAGGGTCGACCCTCACCGGGGCTAACCTGAGCGAAGCCAAACTCAACAAGACGAGTCTCAACAAAACGAATCTCAGCGGCGCGAACTTGATCGAATCCAGTTTGGTCGAAGCCGAACTGAACGGGGTCTTGTTCAGCGACGCGGATCTCAGCGGCGCGAATTTGACCGGCGCGATTCTCAGCGGCGCGGACTTTGGCGACGCCGATCTGGACGGCGCGAACTTTAGCCGCGCCAAACTCACCCGCGCGAATTTTGTCGGCGTCGACTTGTACGGGGCAAACCTCAGCAACGCCGATCTGACGAGCGCCGATTTCACCGAAGCCGATCTGAGTCTCGCCAAACTCGATCAGGCAAACCTCAACCGCGCCACGCTCGCCAAAGCCAGGTTGTCGCGCGCGCAATTGACCGAAACCGATTTGACGAGCGCGGATCTCAACGGCGCGGATTTACGCGGCGCGAACCTGAGCCGCGCCGAGCTGATGGGCGCGAATTTCAGCGGCGCGGATCTCAGCGGTTCCAATCTCAGCCACGCCGATTTGAGCGGCGCCGATCTCACGCGCGCGAAACTGATCGGCGTCAACATCCAGGGCGCGAACCTGACCGGCTCTCGGTTGTGGCAAGCCGTTTTCGTCGATGTCGATCTGAGCAGCGCCAAAGGACTGGAAACGATCGAGCATTTGGGACCCTCGTACATCGGACTGGACACGGTGTATTTGTCGCGCGGTAATATTCCCGCGATTTTCTTGCAGGGCTGCGGCGTGCCCGAAAGTTTTGTCGCGTACGCCAAATCGACGGCGGCGCAAGCCAATCATACCGTTTTTTGCGCGGTCAGTTACGCGATTCGCGATCGCGCGTTCGCGCAAAAACTGCACGATAGTTTGCAAGCGCACGGCGCGCGCTGTTGGTTCGCGCCGGAAGATTTGAAAACCAGCGATCGCTTTCACATTCGGATTGACGAAGCGATCAAGGTTTTTCACAAGTGGTTTCTCATTCTCTCGGAAAATTCGCTGGAAGGATCGTGGCTCGAAGGCGAAGTCGAAGCAGTCCTCGAAAGAGAACGAAAACAAAAAACCAAGTTACTCGTCCCGGTTCGCTTGGACAGTGCGGTGCTGTCGTCCAAACAACCCTGGGCAGTCGAACTGCGGCAGACGCGCACCATCGAAGATTTGAGTAAATGGGAAAGCGAAGGTTCTTTTCAAAAAGCATTGGCTGAGTTGATCAAGAATCTCGATACGGGCAAACCCAAACCCGCCCAATAAGAAATTATCAAAGACATAGCGGCAACGGCTCCCACGCCGTCGCAGGATTGGAGGACTTGTGGATCGTTCCTCTGCACCATCCCTTCCGCCTGAACCGCGGACAATCGAAGAGACTGGACTGACGCTTACCTTTCTAGCCGACTTGACCCTCAAAACGATGTACGCGCTCGGCTCTTTGAAGGGACACGAAATCGCCGGCACGCTCCATTTGCCTTTTGTGCATGTCGTCGAACAGGCGCTCGATCATTTGCGCCACGAGCACCTGTCCGAAGTTCGCGGCGCGACGGGCTTTGGCGAATCGTCGTACCAGTACGTCATTTCGGAAGAAGGACGCGCGCACGCGCGCGAGTTGATGGAGCAAAATCAGTACATCGGTCCCGCGCCGGTGCCGCTCCAAACGTACATCGAAAAGGTTCACGCGCAATCCGTCGCCGGACAAATGATCACGCGCGATGTGCTCAAGCGCGCGCTCGCGCACCTGGTCGTCAACGGCGCGGTGCTCAATCAACTCGGTCCGGCGATCAACTCCGGCAAAGCCGTTTTCCTCTTTGGCAATCCCGGCAACGGCAAGACGACCATCGCCGAAGCCATCGGCGCGGCGGTGCCGGGCACCATTTTCGTCCCCTATGCGATCAACGTGAGCGGACACATTATCAAAGTGTTCGACGCGCTGCATCATCGCGTCGTCCCGGAAAAAGCCGACGGCGCAGACGCGCAGCCCGGCGTTCTGCAAGGCGAACGCTACGACCGGCGCTGGGCGCACATCTATCGTCCGCTGATTGCCGCGGGCGGCGAACTGGTGCTGGAAAATCTCGATCTGATTTTCGATCCGGCGATGAAGTATTACGAAGCGCCGTTCCAGATGAAAGCGAACGGCGGCACATTCCTGGTCGACGACTTTGGGCGGCAGCAGGCGCGTCCGCGCGATTTGTTGAACCGCTGGATCGTGCCGCTGGAAAAGCGCGTGGATTATTTGACGCTGACGACGGGGCACAAGATCGACGTGCCGTTCGACGCGTTGATCATCTTTGCGACGAATCTCAATCCGGCGGAACTCGTCGACGAAGCATTCTTGCGGCGCATTCGCTACAAGATCCACGTCATCGATCCGACCTGGGAAGAGTTTCGCGAGATTTTCATGCGCGAGACCGCCAAGCGCAATCTCAAGTATTCGGAAGAGGTGATGCGGCACATCGTCATGGAATATTACATCAAGCCCAAACGCCGACCGCGCGCGGTGCATCCGCGCGACATTCTCGACGAATTGACGAACATCGCGCGCTTTAACGGCGTCATCCCGACGTTGTCGAAAGAACTGGTCGATCTGGCGTGTCAAACATATTTCTTGAAAATGTAGACCTCGGGATGTCAATGACCGCGTTTTTGCGTCCCGCGCCGTTCGTGCTATAATGAGATTGTAAGTTTCGCTTTGTCCCTGGGTGTACGGTTCGATAGTTCTCTTTTCATTGGAGCAATGAGCAGATGAACCGCACGAGCACGCCGTTAGCCCGTTCAAATCGCGACAAGTCAAGGCACTTGCCGTTGACGCGCGTCCTTCGCCCTTCGGCTTTGCTCAGGGTTGCTCAGGATGCGCGTTAGCGGCAGGTGCTTGTTGTTTTGCAGGCGCGAAAAATCGAGATGGCGACGCTGAAGATTGAACCGGGAGCGGATGGGCGAGTGTGGGTGACGCTGACGCGTTTCTCAGACGCTGATTTGGCGCGGCTCAAAGAGATTCCGGGACGGCGGTGGAATCCGGAGCGGAAAC
>DYJA01000093.1 GCA_020723345.1 Candidatus Aquidulcis sp.
CTCGTCTTCATTCAGTTTTCCCAGATTTTCACACCGCGTTTCCGAGAGAACTCTAAATATTCAATCGCTCGTTTGATGACATCCCCGTGACACGCATTGGGATAGCACCAACATCCAAGGAGAATCGCTTCTCCTTCCTTGTATCGTTCAACCAAACGCATCAATTCACGATGCACGTAACTTTTATTCTTGATTTGCTCCCACAACCACCGCCGATACTTTTCGATCACTTCCCTACGATCTCCATCCCGACCCATCCGAAACGGATTACCGAATGGAGAAGGATTCCACTTCTTCCATCCCCTTCCGATGTAAACGATGTCTGGATCATTCGGAATCAACTCCCGAACGCACACCACTTTGATTACGCCACACATTGTTGCAACTCCTTTCCGAATTTGAATTTTTGAATTTGCATTTGAAATTCGGCGACCGGACACCGCACGGCGCAGCATTGTCAAGCACAAGTCGGCGCAGTGTGCCGACCACATCGCGGCGGCGCAGTTCGCCGCAAATTTTTCGCAAGAAAAATTTAGGGATGTGCCGCACGTCTGGCGACGCGAAAGTTAAGGTTAGCCGTTTTCTGGCGGTTGCTTTTTTGAAGTTTGAAAAAGCAAAACCTTAAATTTCGCTAGCCGTATACGTGCGGGCTTGACAATGCCCGCGCCGATATTCCGCAAACAAGTACGGTCGTTGGAAAATTGCGCTTGCACGTTTGGGCGTCTGCAAACGCTCGCGCACGAGTCCTTTGGTCTCAAACGCTCCCTCGATGCGTAGTTTGCATCGGGAGAGCGTTTGAGTGCGCTGGGCTTGCGTTTGCGCTTACGCCCAAACCTGGTTTAGCAATTTTCGGGACAACCACCCTCGCGAAAAAGTGTGGAACGAACGCAACCGTGCGGTATAATCGCCGTGCGACGAAAGTTCGACCGTTTTAGTTTCGTCCTCTCATTTCGCAGTCGCCCGTCGTTTGGGCGGATACTGCGAAATGCTCAACCGACGAAACGACGTCGGGACGAAAGGGAGTCAAGAGGGATAAACGAAATATCCCTCTTGCCGTTCACGTTTGCGCTTTTTGCGTGAACGGAGTCAAGGCATCTCACTCCAAACGTCGCTCGATGAGATTCAAGGGAATGATTTCGCGATTCGACGTTTCCCCCTATTGGCGAAAACATCACGCACACGACACAATGAAAAAAGCAAGCGCAGCGTAGTTTGCGCTTTGCGCTTGCTCCTTCACGGGGGCGTTACGGGGGGCGCGTAGTTCGCGCGCCTCCCCCGTTAGAATGGGGTGCGCGACTTTCGCCGCGTGGTTTGCGGTGAAACGAGCGCAGGGGAAAAGCGTTTCCCCTGAAAAAATTTTCGGGTCTTTTCTATTTAGAAAATGTGTGCTATAATCTAGTCATTGATGGATTACGCGCGAAAGGACGGCGAAGAAATGGAAATCATCGATCCAAGTAAAATCCAACCTTTTCAATCCAAGATGCCTTGTTTACCGCAACCTGACTTGTTTGAAGAATTGGTTCTGTGCGCCAAGTTCCAAGTCCAAGTTAGGTTCATCCCGATTAGAACGGAGATCGGGACATTCCGGGCTCACGTCCAAATCAAGTCATCGGGAGACGCCCTACCCTTTGCGCGTGACTTTTTCCTCTACCAAAGGAACGAGCTTGCCGCGTGGTTGCGACAAGCCCGACTCCAAGCCGAAATGATGCAAGAGTATCACGCGAAAGATCCACCTAGCGAATGAACGCGTCGAACGGAAACTCGGTCAAATACTTTGGGATCTTGTCGCCAAGTCCTTGTGACTTGGCGATTTCATTCAGGGCAACCTTAACGGCGTCCACGAAACGACTGTCTTGCCCCAAAGCGTAGAGTACTTCTTTGCTCAGTCCGTTGGGCAATTCGATTTCGATACCCTGCTTTTTCAAAACGGCAACCGCGCGGTGGAAAAGTTCTTGCCAAGAGATTGCCACCAGCGTACACGGGTCAAACCTGTCATTCGGTAGATGCCGGGTCATCCGCAAGAACACCGTCAAGCCGCAATCGTTTTCGTGCCATTCAACGGGATAGTCCACAAAGTCAATCTCGATGGCTTGGGTATCGCCAATGCGCATGATCGCGGCAACTTTTGGATCGGCGCGGTGTGTTGGCGCGGTCGTCACAACCATCTGTGGTGTAAGCAGCGCAAGCGCAATCAACAAAAATAATGCGACGATCAGAAAATTGGTCGGTCTGAAAGTGCTCGTCATTTGATTCTCCTCGAATTTGATTTTTTCCCCTGCCCTGCCTTGTCTCGCTTGGTTTCTTCTCTCTCGATCAAATTCTCCTTTCTGCGCCACAACTTTTCGCAAGCGGCTCGCTCGCGTTTCGTCGTACCGCAATAGACTTGGTTGGTCGCCATGAACGCCGGGTGATTATGGCCCCGACATCGCCGCGGTGGAGTGCTGACGAAAACACGTTCCGGAATGTGAAACCGCGAAACCAAAATGCGCGTTTTGGTAACGGGCAACTTGGTCGGTGTGTCGTGCATCAAGATCCGTAGCTGCGCCTCGACTCGCGGGGTAGGCATCCAAGGTTTTCTTTTGCTTTCCAGTTTCTTGATGTACGATCGGGTGACCGGCGGATTCAATGCCCTGGCTAAATCATTCGCAGACCATCCGACTTTTTTGCGCCATGCCTTGATCGCCCTGCCCCATTGCCCATGCGTCCAGAGCATTTCTACGCGTGGGGCTATATCTTTACCCATAAAACACATTTCGGGCTTTTTTCGGGGCTCTGGGCGCTTTCTCACTAGGGTACTCACTAGGATCTTTTTAGGCATCGACACTCCTCGATTTTGGGCTTTTTGGCGCTCTCTTTTTTGGGCTGATCGGTCGCCGCAAATAGCGCCGGTTGTGCAAGCGGCTCGACCATTGGCGTGATACCTGGGTAGTCTTGCGCGACGATTGCCCGCGCGGTTTCCAGGTTTGGTATTCGGTGAATCAATTTCCACATCGGTGGATCGTCGATCTCGATGCACCAGCCGAAGCGGGGAGTATTGAAGATCCTGATTTTCACCGGTGCTCCATTTCATCCTTGCCGCGCGCATCATCGCGAGAACTCAGGTTGGCGAACGTGTTGTCTGATTTCAATTTTGACCAGCGCGTAGCGCGCCAGCAGTTGGTCAAATTCGCGCTCGGCTTTTTTCGCGGCGATGAATGTGGTTTGATGTCCGCGTTGCTCGCGTCGTTCGCGCCGCCATGCTTTTTGCAACTGACGCATGAGCAAACCTTGTTCGGCGATTTGGTCAAGCAATGTGTCTGACATTTACTTTCCTTTCTATTGCGCTTTGCTGGCGCGCGGTTGATGTTTTGACAAATGCGTTGTATACTCGGATGCACCTGAGTTGCGGTCAATTATTCAGTCGTTGGCTTGAGGCCAAGATGAGTCCAAACAATAGTGTTCAACTCGATCTGCTTGCCAAAGTCCTCGCCCTGATTACTGCGATTATCAACCTGGGTATTGCGATACCTGGAGTAATCAGATTATCCCAGGGCGATCCTGACCAAGGCAATCTAGTGCTGCTTTCAGCCGGCGTTACTTGTCTGGCAGTTCTCTGGTTCGCTTCTGCCTTCTTCGCTTTCAAGCGCACGCGTCCTCTAATAAAGAAAGGCAAGGGGACTTGGCAGTATCCTCGGTTGCGTTCACTTGCGCTTTGTCTCTTTGTTTTGATCCCCCTTCTAACAATTGCCAGCATCGGCTACTATTTCTACCAAGAATCGCAACCTCCCAACAAAGTGATTCTCCTGATTGCGAACTTCGATGGACCCGACCCGCAGAAATATCACGTAACTGAAACAGTGGTCGCACGTCTACGTGCTGCGCTTGAACGTTACCCCGATGTGCAACTTGTGACTCTGAGACGGGTGATTAGTGAGACAGAAGGGAACGCCGTTGCACGCGCCGAAGGCGAGAAATACAAAGCAACCATTGTTATCTGGGGTTGGTATGGAACGACAACGGATGTTCCTCTGAGTGTTCACTTTGATGTATTACGTCCGCCAAGGTACCAGCCTGAACTAGGGTCGGAGGTGAAGGGACAGGTACGATGGTACTCACTAGCCGAGTTGGAGAGCTTCAGTCTACGTACCCGATTGTCGGAAGAAATGACTTATCTGACTCTCTTCACCGTTGGAATGATGCGTTATACAGCCAATGACTGGGATGGGGCGATTGCGGGTTTTTCTGATGCGCTGGCTCAAACCGCCGACCGTATACCTGCGCTGGACCAGAGTCACGTCTACATTTCTCGCGGCAGTGTTTACCTTTTCAGCAACAATCTTGATCAAGCCATCGCCGATTTCACCAAAGCGATTGAGCTTGACCGCAAGTCTGCCATTGCCTACATCAGTCGCGGTGCCACCTATATACAAATAGGCAACCCTGATCAAGCTATCGCTGATTTCAATAGAGCCCTTGAGCTCGCTCCCACGTCTGCTGATGTCTACAGCAATCGTGGCATCGCCTACGTCATCATAGGAAATTTGGATCAAGCCATCGCCGATTTCGATAAAGCGATTGAGCTTGACCCCAAGTTTGTCCCCGCCTATTGCAATCGTGGCATCGTCCGTGGGCAGAAAGGTAACCTCAATCAAGCCTTCGCCGATTTGAATAAAGCGATTGAGCTCGATCCCAAGAGCGCCGCTGTCTATACTAATCGTGGTTCTGTCAACGAACAGAAAGGTGACCTTGAGCAAGCCTTTGCCGATTACAACCGAGCGATTGAGCTTGACCCCAAGTTTGTCCTTGCCTACACCAATCGTGGTCTTGTCCACGAACAGAAAGGTAACCTTGAGCGAGCCTTCACTGATTTCAACCGAGCGATTGAGCTTGACCCCAAGTTTGTCCTCGCCTATAACAGTCGCGGCTACGTCTACGCACAAATAGGCCGCCTTGATCAAGCCATCGCCGACTACACCAGAGGGATCGGGGTAAATCCCAAGAATGCCTATGCTTACTACAGTCGCGGTGTCGCCTACGAACGGAAAGGCAATCCCGATCAAGCCGTCGCGGATTACAATAAAGTGATTGAGCTTAATCCCCAATACGCCATTGCCTACTACAATCGCGGCAGTATCTATGGGCGGAAAGGCAACTATGATCAAGCCTCCGCAGATTTGAACCGGGCGATTGAGCTCGACCCCAAGTTTGTCCCTGCCTACAACAATCGCGGACTCGTCTACCGACATAAAGGCAACCTTGAGCAAGCCCTCGCCGATTTCAACAAAGCGATTGAGCTCGATCCCAAGGATGCCATTGCCTACCACAATCGCGGCCTCGTCTACGGACAGAACGGCAACCCCGAGCAAGCCATCGCCGATTTCAACAAAGCAATTGCGCTCAATCCCAAGTATGCCGATTCCTACTACAGTCGCGGCCTCGTCTACGGACAGAACGGCAACTTCGATCAAGCCCTCACCGATTACAATAAAGCGATTGAACTCAATCCCCAATATACCGTTGCCTACGGCGATCGCGGCAATGCTTACTACTCCAAAGGCAACCTCGATCAAGCCCTCACCGATTACAATAAAGCGATTGAGCTCGATTCCAAATATGCCCTTGGCTACTACAATCGCGGTCTCGCCTACCGCCAGAAGGGGCTGAAGGCTGAAGCAGTCGCGGATTTCAAGGCCTATCTGCAACTCAACCCCAATGCATCTGACCGAACTGCAGTTGAGCTAATGATCAACGAACTCAAATGAGCGCGCACCGCGCGTCGCAATCACCCGCCAGCAATGGCGGGTTGTTCTTTTCTGTGGTGATTCTGATATTGACATAGAACGGGCGTTCGTATACAATTGTAGTGTGATTGTGATTGATTCTAGTGCTGCCGCGCTGATTGTCCTTGCGTTGATCGGCGCATTCGCGATTTGGTTCTGGCATAGGCGTCGCGATACAGTAGGCAAATCTTTTTCGGTCGAGGTTGCCGACAGTCCACCCGCGCATCGGGATCGTCAATGGCTGTGGGATTCGTTGACGCGACGCGAGATGGAAGTGGCGCGCCTTGCCGCACAAGGCATGCAGAACGTCGAGATCGCACGCGAATTGTCAATCAGCGTCCATACGGTGGAAAGCCACCTGCGACATATTTATGGCAAGCTCGAAGTCCATTCGCGTATGGAACTGGCGCGCACAATTCGCGATTTGACGGATTGAATGTCTGGGTTTTCGCACATCCTTCAGAGCGGCTCCGATACTGCAGCGTGTTGTTTGCGCTGCTGAGCGGCGAGTTGGCGCGCCTTCTTGACTTGCCAGTACGGTTTATCCCCCACGTGCGCGGCATCGCGCGCGCGTTCACGTTGGGCGCGTAGAACCGGCATGGGTAAATCACCTTGCTTGAGATGTTTGACGAAAAAACCTGGTCCTAAAATGTCATCGTCGCGATGTGTGGCTACCTTGCGCGCGATATCCTTTTCGGCATACGCGATCCAGGTTTGCAAGTACTCCGGCGTAACGTGGGGCATCTCGGCGATTTCTTTCGCGACAATCGGCTCAATGCCAAAATGCATCATCATCATCTGCCAATGCCGGTCAATCTGTTCTGCCGGATGAAACGAACGTGTCGCGCGTGATGATGATGGTTCTTTGACGGTTCTATATGACGGTTCTGATGATGGTTCCGGTTCGGGTGCAACCGGTTGCACCCTATGTTTGACGCGTTTTTGCACCCCCTTCGCGCGTTTTTGCACCCCCCGCGCGCTGGATTGCACCCCCCTTGCCTTTTTTTGCACCGGTGCAATCTTTGCACCCCCCGCAATTTTTGCGCCCGGTGCAATCTTTGCACCCCCCGCAATCTTTACACCCCTGTCAATCACATCAGGCAAACGATTGAGCAAGCGCACGTTGATTTCAAAAGCATTTGTCCCTTTGGGTCCGCCGTTGGGAATGATGGCTACCTCTTTCGAGGCAGTCAATTTCCGAACCAGGTATTGCACATTGCGTTCGGATAGTCGCGCGTAGCGCGTGAGGCGGTAGACACTGGGGTATGCACCTTTGCCATCGTCGTGCGCATGATCAGCAATCGCAAGTTCCATTAGCAGGACACTGCCTTTGTTGCGCGAATGTCGCCACACCAGGGTCATCATTTCGATGCTCATCGGTTTCTCCTTTCGTGCGCTATATGGGATTGCCGTTAAAGTGCCACTCTCCACCAACGATGTGGATGCTACGGGCTTGCTTGCGCCCCATGAGGTGAATCAAGCCTGCCTTCTGCAAGCGATGGAGTTCATAGAGCGCGACGCTCTTACTTGAAATGCAACACGCGCCCATTATCTCTGCAAGCGATGGGGAGTTGCCATCGTGTTCGGTCTTGTATTGGATAATCCAACAGAAGATCTGCCGGAGGTCATGGAACACTATTTCGCTCGTTTGTTTCATTGCGTAGTTACCCTTTCTGTGGTAAATTATCGGTGGAGAGCGGGAACGCTTCGCGGGCTGAACCCGCTCCCCACCGTGTTTCGTGCGCGGCATCCTATTGCCGCGCTTTTTTTATTGAGTAACGGAAATCCGTGATACAAAAATCACGGAAAAATACCGTACTCAGGCGATAGCACACAAGTTCTACTTGTGGTATCTTGATGCTCACAAGGAGTTGGCATGGAACTTGAACGTGCAATCCAATCGTTTCTCAACGACGCGGTTGCCCGCGATCTCAGTCCCAAAACGTATCACCGCTATCAATCCGATCTGACGGATTTGGCGCGCTTTTTTCAACAACGCTCTGTCGCCACGCTGGAACAGGTGACCGCCGACCTGTTGCGCGCCTACTTCGCCGATTTGCAGGCCCGCACTAATAGCCGACGCCCCGATCAAAAACTCTCCCCGTTCACCATCGAGGGCATGTATCGCTCGATCAAAACTTTCTTCCGTTGGTGCGAATGGGAAGAATATCTACCTGCAAACCCCATGCGCCGCGTGCGCCGGAACAAACTCCCAAGCCGGATGGTCCCGCGGCTCAGTGAAGAGCAGATCATGGCTTTGCTGCGTGAAGTGGAGAAGACGGTATCGCCCGAGCGCAATCTGGCGCTGATCTTGCTGATGGTTGACAGTGGGCTGCGTCGCGGCGAAGTGCTCGGCCTGAAACTAGAGGATGTCCATCTGGACGAGCGGCGCATTCGTGTTTTCGGCAAGGGGCGGAAGGAGCGGAATGTTCCGTTGGGGGATGGCTCTGTGCGTGCGCTCGAGGAATACCTCGTGATTCGATCTTCAGCATTCTCCGATAGAGTATTCCTTTCCGACGAAGGCACTCCTTTCAAACCAGCGGGGTTGAAATCGTTGCTTGACCGCCTTCAGGCGAAACTAGGACTGCAGAAGTTGTATCCCCACCTGTTGCGACATACCTTTGCGGAGATGTACTTGAAGCGCGTGCGTGACGTGAAGAGTTTGCAACAAATTCTTGGACATACGAAAGCGAGCACGACCCTTGACCTCTACGTGGAGCACGATTTCGCGGAACTGCTGCGGATGCACAAGTTAGGCTCGCCGGTGGATGGAATGAAAAAGGCGTCACTCGGTTGAGTGACGCCAAACGAAAAAGGGCTGCCCAGAAATTTATTCTGGACAGCCCCAATAAAACGCTGCGGTTTCTCGCATATAAAAGACTCGTGGCACAACGCGGATGATCTAAGGAGAAGGTAGAGCATCTCCTAAATCAAAAGAGTCCGCTTCTCCTTGCCAAGGAGAAGGTCGCGGGTTCAAATCCCGTCTTCCGCTCTTGCGCGCCGAAAGGCGAATGCACAAACTGATTCCAACCTTGAGTCACAAAAAACGCACCTAAGGGTGTTGACTTGCGGTGAATTGGTAAAGTGCGCGACCACCGACGACAAAGTACGGTGGTACATTGTTGAATGGGATCGCGTTGCATCTCTGCCAGGAGTCCGACGCGATCCTATTCTCTTTTAACCACATTCAGAACGAAAAAGCAATCACCAGAACCTATGATTTATCCGTGAGTTTGCCGTGATTTTATCTCACGGATTGCCGTGACACGGGAAACCATAAGGGTGCTTCACCCCGCGCAACTGATGTCGCAGTATTCTGGGGGCATCACGGGAACCTGGTATCTTACCGTGATTTTTTATCATGGAATTCCGTGACATGGGAAACCATGACGCGATCCGTGATGTGTTCCTGTCATGGACGATCTGCAACTGACATCACGGAAACCCAGTATTTTCCCGTGATTTCGCGTCACGGATTACCGTGATATGGAAGAACTAAAGAGCAATCATCACTTGCAATTTAGAGAGACACCGCACACGGTAGGGCAGGGGGGCTTGGCACTGTCATTTTGGCGCGTTAGTTGGACGACAACTGGCGCGCTTGTTTCTTTTTCGTCTTCTTGACGTAGGTTACTTGCACCTGCCGCTCTAGTCCGAGAACGTCGAGAATAGCGGGACCGGGTTCGCGGTTGCCAAGGAGAACAGCGCCGACGTACGCGGAGGTCACGCCAATTTCTTTGGCAAGGGCGACGCGCGAACCAGCCCGCTCCACCATTTGCTCTAGCAATTTGTTCACATCATCGCGTGTCATCGACGCATATCTTAAACTCAGTTGGTTTAATTGTCAAGTACGAGTTTTTGCGCGGGAATTCGCAGGGATAACAGATGAAACAAGTCGTCATAGAGAATCCGATCCTCAACTCGCCATACTCAGAACCGCGACGCCATTTCAAGTTTTCTGACGAAGGTATCACGAACGACATCGAGGAGAAACGCCGCGTCAGTTCGTACTTCGTCCCCATCCCCCGCGCCAAGAAAAAGAATCCCAAGCAGCTCGCGTTTGAAACTGAGTGGACGGCGGACCGCATCGAGGAAAACAAGTTCATCAATCGCGTGCGCGAGCGCGTGGCGCTGTGGCGGCAAGGTGGCTATCTCGGCGTCACCACTGTCACGCGGCGATTGCTCGATTATTGGCAGCGCGCCGACCGCGAGCGGAAATTGTTTTTCTGCCAGATCGAAGCGCTGGAGACCGCGATTTACATCGCCGAAGTCGCGAGCAAATATGGCAACGCGGATATCGAGAATAGTTTGCGGCGCGCGAATGAAGACGCGAATTCACTCCTCTACCGCATCGCGTTCAAGATGGCAACGGGCAGCGGCAAGACCGTCGTGATGGCAATGCTGATCGCTTGGCACGCGCTCAACAAACTGTCGAACCCACAAGATGCGCGTTTCTCCGATTCGTTCCTCATCGTCACACCTGGCATCACGATTCGCGATCGCTTGCGCGTGCTGCTCCCGAATGATCCGCAAAACTACTATCACCTGCACGACATCGTTCCAAACGATCTGCTGCCCGAACTTGGCAAAGCCAAGATCATCATCACGAACTTTCACGCGTTCAAGCCGCGTGAGCGCGTTGCAGCGGGCAAGATCACCAAAGATATTTTGAAGCAAGGCGAAACGAGCGCGTTCACCGAAACACCCGATCAAATGGTGCGGCGCGTGTGTCGCGAATTGGGCAACAAGAAGAACATCGTCGTCATCAACGACGAGGCGCATCATTGCTACCGTCGCAAGCCCGACGGTGAACAAGAGCAATTGATCGGTGATGAGCGCAAGGAAGCTGAAAAGCGCGAAGAGGAAGCGCGCATTTGGATTTCGGGACTGGAAGCGGTCAAGGCAAAAATCGGCATGAAGGTCGCGTACGATCTTTCGGCGACCCCGTTCTTCTTGCGTGGGTCGGGCTATTCGGAAGGCACGCTCTTTCCCTGGGTCGTCTCGGACTTTTCGCTGATTGACGCGATTGAAAGCGGCATCGTCAAAGTGCCGCGCGTGCCTGTGGCGGATGATTCGATGGTGGGCGAGCAACCGACGTATCGCGATTTGTGGCTGCGGATTCGCGACGAGTTGCCGAAAAAAGGGAGACGCACGGACGCGTTGAGCGGCGAACCGAAACTGCCCGTCGAATTGGAAGGCGCGCTGCAAAGTCTCTACAGCAATTACGAGAAATATTATCGGCAGTGGGAAAAGAACACCGAAGCGCGCTCGCGCGGAATGACGCCGTCAGTGTTTATCGTTGTCTGCAACAACACGAACGTGTCCAAACTCGCTTACGATTACATCGCGGGCTGGGAAAAGACGCTGAAGAATGAGATGACGATTCCTGTGCCTGGCAAACTCGATTTGTTCAGCAACGTCGTGGACGGACGCTGGACTGCTCGCCCGAGCACGATTTTGATCGACAGCGAACAATTGGAATCGGGCGAAGCGATGAGCGATGAGTTCAAGAAGATCGCGGTGCGCGAGATTGACGAGTTCAAAGAAGAATATCGCGCGCGTTTCCCAGGTCGCAGCGTAGACGAGTTGACCGATGAGGATTTGTTGCGCGAAGTGATGAACACCGTCGGCAAGCCAGGCAAGTTGGGGGAACAAGTCAAGTGCGTCGTTTCGGTTTCGATGCTCACCGAAGGATGGGATGCAAACACGGTCACGCATATTCTGGGCGTGCGCGCGTTTGGGACGCAACTCTTGTGCGAGCAAGTCGTCGGGCGCGGCTTGCGACGGATGAGTTATGCGACGAATGACGGTGGAATGTTCTCGCCTGAATACGCCGAAGTGTACGGCGTGCCGTTCTCGTTCATTCCGTGTTCGGGTTCAACCCCTAACCCCAAGCCAGGTCCCACGCCAACTCGCGTACGCGCGTTGGAAGAACGCATCGCGAGTGAAATCACCTTCCCGCGCGTCATCGGCTATCGCTATGAATTGCCGAGTGAGCGGCTCGTCGTGACATTCAAACCCGAATCGAAACTCGCTATCTCAACCCAGGACTTGCCCACGAAAACCGAAATGGCGTCGGTCATTGGCGATTCGCAATTGCACATGCTTTACGGACTCGCGGATCGGCGCGAGCAGCAAATTGATTTCGGTTTGGCGAGTCTCGTGTTGGAGAAATATTTCCGCGATGACGATGGCAACGCCAAGCCGTGGCTGTTCCCGCAACTCTTGAACATCGCGCGGCAGTGGCGCGGCGAGTGTCTGATTTGCAAAGATAACGCTTTTCCGCAAATGCTTTTGCTTACGGCGTTCGTGCACGATGCCGCCGATCGAATCTATCGCGCGATCGTCACATCGAGCGCGGGCGCGAAAACCATCAAGCCGATTCTGCGCCCGTACGATCCTGTCGGTTCGACGCGGTATGTGGACTTCGACACGACGCGCCCCGTGTATCCAACCGACCCGCGCAAGTGTCACATTTCGTACGTCGTCGCCGACACGGGAACGTGGGAACAAAAAATGGCGCAGGCGCTCGAGGAGATGGACGAAGTTGTGTGCTACGTCAAGAATCAGAACCTGGGTTTCACGATTCCATACACGCTGAACGGCGAAGAGCGCGGCTACATTCCTGATTACATCGCGCGCGTCAACGATGGACACGGCGCGGACGATTTGCTCAACCTGATTTTGGAAGTGAGCGGCGAGGCGCGCAAGGACAAGGTGGCGAAGGTTGCGACCGCGCGGACGTTGTGGGTTCCTGCGATCAACAATCACGGCGGATTCGGACGCTGGACGTTTCTGGAAATCTCGGATCCCTGGGATGCGAAGAATACGATTCGCGCAGCGTTGCGCGAATTGTCAACTGTCGAGTATAATAGTGCCCAGCGAAAGTGATTTGGAGACTTGAGGTCTCTCTGGAAAATGAGGTACTAATGCGAATCAGTCACATTGAACTATACAGTTGGAAGAATTTCCGCAAAGTAAGTGTGGATTTGGATGATCGAGTATTCTTGGTCGGTCCAAATGCATCGGGCAAGTCCAATTTCCTTGACGCTTTGCGCTTCCTTCACGACTTGGCGTCCCCTGGCGGGGGATTGCAACGGGCATGCGACGAACGCGGCGGAGTTTCCAAGATCCGCTGCTTGGCTGCCCGTCAAGATCCAGATGTTGGGCTGACTGTTGACCTCTCAGAAGGCAAAGACTCACTTTGGCGATATGAAATAAAATTCAATCAACAACCACGTGGTAATCGCTTGCCCATATTGCGCCGCGAGGTTGTGTCCAAAGAAGGTAAGGTTATCTTCGAACGTCCGAATCAGGATGACGAGCAGGATCCACTTCGTCTTACCCAAACCGCGTTGGAACAAATCAACCTGAATAGTTCCTTTCGGGAAATGGCACAGTTCTTTGAAAAGATTTTCTATCTGCACCTTGTGCCCCAAGTCATTCGTAGCAGGAGCGAGTTGATCGGAAACGGACAGCTTGCTGAGGCGTACGGACGAAATTTCTTGGAACGCATTGCCAAAACATCCGAGAAGATTCGGGATGCGCGATTGCGGCGCATTCGCGATGCGTTGGTGATCGCGGTGCCGCAACTCACAGATCTGAACCTAGAGCGAGACGAGCGCGGACTACCTCATCTTGTCGGCGCGTACGAACATTGGCGACCTCAGGGCGCTAAACAGAACGAGGAACAATTCTCTGATGGAACGCTCCGATTGCTCGGTTTGCTTTGGGCTTTGCAAGAAGGAGAGGGTCCGCTGCTGCTCGAAGAACCTGAACTTTCATTGCACAGCGGGGTTGTCCGCCGCTTACCTGGTCTTATTTACCGCATGCAAAAATCGCGGAAACGCCAAGTCCTGATGAGTACGCATAGTTACGAGTTACTTTCGGACGTCGGCATAAGTGGGCAGGAAATCTTGATGCTCATACCGAAGGGAGAAGGCACTGAGATCCGAGTCGCGGCTGATGAGATCGAAATTCGCACCCTGCTCGAAGAGGGGATGAGTCCCGCCGAAGCCGTTCTGCCGCATACCGAGCCGCGAACAGCGGTTCAATTGGAGTTGTTTGACTCATGAAAACACTCGCGGTGAGTTTGGCAACTGAAGGAGATTTGGACGAACAGGTTCTTCGCCAACTGATACAGCAATCAGGACGGCAGATTTTCGCGGGTGTGTGCTACGGCCGGCGCGGAAGGGATCACCTCAAGCAAAACATCGCGCGCTTTAATCAGGCGGCGCGCGTGCAACCGTTCATCGTCCTCGCCGATCTGGAAAGGGATGAATGCGCGCCGCTATTATTGCAAGAATGGCTGCCGCATGGCTTGCATCGTAATCTGATTTTGCGAATCGCGGTCAGAGCAATCGAAAGTTGGCTGCTCGCTGATCGCGAAGCCTTCGCCAAGTTTTTTGGTGTTTCTGCGGCGACTCTGCCACATAATCCTGACGATGTGACAAATCCCAAGGCGCAGGTTATTCAATTAGCGCGTCGTTCGCGTTTTCGCCAGATCCGCGAAGATATTGCGCCGCCGTCGAAGCACCAGCCGTGTGGGAAGAAACTATGTGGGACAACTCAGCCGTTTCGTCTTGGAGCATTGGCGACCCAAGCGCGCGGCGAAGAACTCGCTAAGTCTGGGCAAAGCGATTCGCGCGATCCGCGAGTTTTCTCCATAGTTGAATTGCAGGGTAAAACGAAAAATGCCTCTCAAACAAAAATCAAAATCCATTGCCAAAGCCCAACCCTCCACCCCCATCACCGTCGTCAAGCACAAAGACAAGCGCACGAACATTCCGACCGAGGAACTGCGCGATTTTGTCGCGGACGACGAGAAGAAACCCAGGACGGTGGTGTACGCGCGCGATCCGTCGCTTGACCCGCAGTTGGTGTGGAAGGGCAAGGACGAACAGGACAGCCAAGACCTCGCCGTGCCTGCGGTACCGATTTACATTCAGGAAAAGATTCACCCGCAGGCGATCATCGAGAATGTGCGCGCGGAACCGAAGAAGGAAGCATCAGAATCACAGATGGCGCTCTTCTCCGATTTCAACGGTATTGCGTTTGAAGACCTGGTGGATTTTTATCGACACGAGCAGAACTGGGCGAATCGCATGATCCTGGGTGATTCGCTTTTGGTGATGACATCGCTCGCAGAGAAAGAAGGGCTGAAGGGCAAAGTGCAGATGATTTACTTTGACCCGCCCTATGGTATCAAGTTTGGTTCCAACTGGCAAGTGAGCACGCGTAAGCACGATGTGAAGGATGGCAAAGCGGGAGATGCGACGCGCCAGCCCGAACAGGTGAAAGCGTTCCGCGACACCTGGCAATTAGGCATTCACTCTTACCTTGCCTACTTGCACGACCGCCTGACTCTTGCGCGCGAATTGCTCACCGAAAGCGGAAGCGTGTTTGTGCAAATTGGCGACGAAAATGTGCATTTGGTTCGAAGCGTGCTGGATGAGGTTTTCGGGAGCGAGAGTTTCTGCCAGATTATTCCTTTTCGGAAGAAATTGATGCCGCTTGGCGCAAAGCTAATTGAGGGAATGTGCGATTATCTGCTCTGGTATGCCAAAGACATTGAGCGCGTCAAGTTCAAACACCTGTTCAGAATATCTGAAGCCAAGTACGAATCCCGATGGACGAATATAGAAAGTAGCGATGGCATCCGAAAAAAACTATCGCGGAATGAAATTGATGACCCATCATTGATTCCACCTGGTTCGCGAGTCTACCGACTTGTGTCTCAACGCGCACCTTCATTTTCAGCGGCAAATGTCTATGAGCTTACATTTCAGGGTACGGTGTTCATGCCGCCAGCGGGCGGTTGTTGGGTCAGTTCAAAAGACAACATGCAGCGGCTTGCATTTGCACAACGCCTTGAGAGTGAAGGTGATAACCTCAGTTACATATACTATCACAATGATTTCCCACTTTCCAAAATTACCAATTGGTGGGATGATACTTCACCCGCTCAAGACAAAGATTACGTTGTCCAAACCTCAACGGGAGTTGTCCAACGCTGTCTCTTAATGACCACCGACCCAGGCGATCTTGTCCTTGATCCAACTTGCGGAAGCGGCACAACTGCCTATGTCGCAGAGCAATGGGGACGCCGTTGGATTACGCTTGACACAAGCCGCGTCGCCATCGCGCTCGCACGCACGCGCTTGATGGTAGGCAAGTTCCCGTACTATCTTCTCGCGGATTCGCCCGATGGAGCAAGAAAAGAAGCGGAGATTACGGGCAATGTTTCCGCTGCACTCACAGGAGAAAAGACGGGCGGCGAGTCGGACATCAAACGCGGATTCGTTTACAAGCGCGTGCCGCACATCACGCTCAAATCCATCGCCAACAACGAAGAGATTGACGCGATTCACGCGAAATGGCAAGAGCAACTCGAACCGATTCGCAAAGAATTGAATCGCGCGCTCAAACAATCCTGGGAAGAATGGCAAATTCCGCGCGAAGCCGATGCGAAATGGTCGGAGAAGGTGCGTGAGTTGCACGCCAAGTGGTGGGAACTGCGCCGCGCGCGGCAAAAGGAAATTGACGAATCCATCGCGCGCCGCGCCGACACCGAATTGCTTTACGATCAACCTTACGAAGACAACAAGCGCATTCGCGTCACGGGACCCCTCACCGTCGAAAGTCTCTCGCCACATCGTGTCATTTCCACGGACGATGAACGTCCTACCGCCGAAGCGAACGCGCAAAAGCAATCGTCCATCGGTCAATTCGAGAACATGATTATCGAGAACTTGAAAGCGGCGGGCGTGCAGAACACGGTGAAGAAAGAACGCTTAAAGTTTGATCGACTCGAACCGTATGCGGGCGTCTGGTTGCACGCGACAGGCGAGTACACCGAAAGCGGCAAGAGTCGCCGCGTCGCGGTTTGCATTGGACCCGAACACGGAACCGTCGGTCCCGATCTCATCAAAGACGCGGCGAAGGAAGCGGTGCAAGGCGTCGGTTTCGATTTGCTGATCGTCTGCGGCTTTGCGTTCGATCCGCACGTTTCGGAAGAAGCCAAACGCTACGGCAAGTTGACGGTGCTGATGGCGCGAATGAATCCCGACCTCGCGATGGGCGATGAATTGCTCAAGCGCACGGGCGCAGGCAATCTGTTTATGGTCTTCGGCGAACCTGATGTCGAGGTCAAAGAGCAGAAGGATGGGAAACTCGTCGTCAAGATCAAAGGCGTGGATGTGTACGACCCGACGACTGGGCAAATTCGTTCGAGTTCGACCGACGACATTGCGTGCTGGTTTATTGACACGAACTACAACGGCGAAAGTTTCTTCGTGCGGCACGCGTATTTCACTGGCGCGGATGAACCGTACGAGAAATTGAAACGCGCGCTCCGCGCCGAAATAGACGAAGCCGCGTGGTCCGCGCTCAACTCGACCAAGAGTTATCCCTTCGACAAACCGAAGACAGGCAAGATTGCGATCAAGGTCATCAATCACTATGGCGATGAAGTGATGAAGGTGTACACGATATGAAGTCGCAGGGAAAGAGAACTTCAAGGATCACGATCCCTGTGGACGGTGACACCGCGCGATTTTATGAGCGGGCGTCTTCCGAGGAGAAGAAGAAATTGCGCGTGCTCCTGAGTTTGTGGATACGGGAGTTTGCCGCGTCTCCCCACCCGCTCAATGTGCTCATGGACGAAATAAGTGACAAAGCACAGGCGCGTGGTCTGACGCCCGAAATCTTGGAGTCGCTGCTCAATGCCAAGTAACCTGCGCTCGACCGCCAATTGCTTTGTTGCCTCGATTCTGGTAAAATAGAGTTGACTGATTGGAGGTAAGATGATTACTGAAAAGCCAACTGTTTCTCAGGTGCTTCAGAATATCCGGGCGATGGGTGTGCAAGAACAATTGGATCTGCTGGAGAGAATCGCCGTGCTCGTACGCGACTCCCTGCCCGCGACCACTCCGCACAGCATCATGGAGTTAGAAGGACTGGGTGCGCGGATTTGGCGCGGCATCAGCGCGCAGGCATACGTCAATCAGGAGCGCGCGGCATGGGATGGGTAGAGGACCTATACGACCACACGATTGCGCTCGATACTGCACCGCTGATCTCATTCATCGCGAAAGAAGAACCCTACCACGATCTGGTTCGTCCTCTGTTTCAAGCGATTGACGAAGGCAAGATTCACGCGGTCACTTCGATTATCACGTTGATCGAAGTAATGGTTCGTCCTTTGCGCGAAAAGGATGAAAAACTCGCCGCGCAATACAAAGATATTCTCCTGGGCGCAAAGAATTTGACGACACTACCGCTTTCGGAAACGATTGCGTTAGAAGCTGCCAAGCAACGCGCTACGCTCAATCTTCGCACGCCGGATGCGATTCAAGTCGCAACTGCACGGATCGCCGGTGCAGAAACATTCATCACGAATGACAAGCGCTTGCGCGTTCCTCCAGAGTTAACGCGCTTGACGCTTGATGAATTGCTGAACCCCACTTCCTCGACTGAACCAGGGCAATAAAATGCCTTGGTTCTTTTTTGCTCACTCCTCATACGAGGTTTCTTCACTTCGCGGCGCATTGATCTATTTCTTGCGATGTGATCGTGCGCCCCTGACACTTCTGCGCGAACTCAATGATGCTCGCCCGCGCGATTTTGATCGCGGCGGTTTTGCCTAGCCCAACGCGAAACCCTCTCAATTCTTGGCTCGCGAAGTAGCGCAACACTTGCGCCCTGGAAAGATAGAGTACGCGCGCCGCGACAATCGCGGAGACGTACTCGGGCATCGGCTTGCCTGCCCGCGCAAGCCGCATCAGGCGAACATCAAAACTTTTGCGTTTCCTCATATCTTCATTTTACTCGATTTCCTCAATTAGACCAAATGTTCCATTGTAACATGATCGCTCGCGACTCTTGACTTTTGGATTCGCGTTGGCGTATAGTATCAGCGTGGAAACAAAACACCTAACTGAAGCGATGATCGTCGCCAAGTTCACCGAATGGTGTAGACGTTTGAAGGGATTGCTAGAGTGCCCCGACTTTAAGGGCGTGGTGCACCTGGAATTGCATTTGGACGTCGCCAAGGGCGATGTGAGAATCTTGCAGCACATCAGACCGGAATAAAGAATCCCGCGGAAAGTTGGAACATACGCCGCCTCGATTGTGAGGCGGCTTTTTATTTCCCCCGGAGGAACTCCATGATCCAATGTCCATACTGTCTCGATGAAGTCGAGGTAGATGATGACGGTTTGTGCCACTGCGATTGCGGCGCGAATTTCTGGCCCACGAGCGGTCTGTTCGCGCCGGACGCACCGGAGGATGACGACGAGTGGCGAGATGAACACGGTCACGATGTTCGGGGGCCGGAAATGGACCCAGCGGACATCGCGGACATTCTCGCCGACGAGTGGGACGAATGAAAGACGGCTTGTGGCTCGTCGTCACGCCGTACCTGTGGGAGGGGTTCGTCGTGCAAGGCGGCTGCATCATGCGCTGTGCGCCGATCCTACTGCGGAAATTGCATTACTGGACGACGCACGCCGTGTGGATTGGCGATTGATTGTCGCGGCATGTTTCTTCTGTTTTGGCAATCGTGGGAATCCCCCCTCGATAAATATTTCTCGCGCGCAAGCGCAAAAGGAGCAGCAATGCAAATTCAAGGTTTAGTCGTCGGCATCCGCGACGGATCGTACGAATCCAAGCGCGAGCCCGGCAAAAGAGTGCAGCAGTGGAACATTGACATCTACGACCGGACGGTCGGCGTCGTGCCGTGTCAGATCGCGGGTGCAGCGGATTTCGTGCCGCCGGCGGTCGAAACGTCCATCACCGCCGACGTCGCGGCGATCCGCAAGATCAATTTCGGCGTCGGGTACGTCCTGACCATCGGCAATGTCCGCGCGAACGGCGCGGCAGGTGCGTCTGCCGCGGCAGTTCCCCTTGCCGGCAAGCCGCCACGTTAGGCGTGGCACGTTTGGGAGTCCAGGCGGCGGTAACGTACCAGCGCGCGCGCCCACGAGCGTACGTGCATTTAGCCGCCTAATCGCGCGGGTAGACTCCCTGGATGGCTTCATGGATCCCAAGACGATCTTCATCATTTCGCAAACCATCACCACGACCCAGGTGGTGAGCGGGTCGCTCAGCATCGCGACGTCGCAGGTGGTGCTGGCTGCCGACGCAGTCCAGGTTTTCGGAGTCCTGGTCGGGTGGCTGCTCATCCATGCACTTTTCCTTTTCGTTTCCAAGTTCCAACAGTGGGCTTTGATCCTCTCGCTGATTTGCACTCTGGTCTGGCTGCCCTTTTCGTTCTCTCCGCTTTCGGTGATCGCGGCGGCGTGCGTGCTGTTCTTCTTGATGATCGCCGCGGTGTTGCGAACGCTGAGTAACTTGTTCAAGTGAGGTGTGCGATGGCGAGTCCAACTTTCACCTGGGCTGACATCATCGGCGCGGCGAACAATTTCCTGTCGAATGAGTTTGTCGCGGGTTGTCTGATCGTCGTTCTGGCGCTCGGCATCGTCGTCAAGATCGCCGATTTTCTCAAAGCCGTGGTGGACGGTGACTAGCATCGAGGAGGCGCGCAATGTTCAGCAATTCTTTTTTCGGGGCAAGTATCGGCGACCTAACGGCTCAAGTCGTCGGGTTTCTGGACAATCCGTTCGTGGTTGCCGCGTTGGTCGCGGTG
>DYJA01000094.1 GCA_020723345.1 Candidatus Aquidulcis sp.
CAGTTTTTGGAGCGTTTTAAACGATCACACGCTCCGTTGCACAAAACCTACGCTAACTTTTCAGAGTTTTTGAACCATGCCCAATTTCCTATTTCTTGAAAGCTCTGGAGGGAGAACGACGATCACGAAATTACAGCCCAAGGGGGAAGCAGTCACTCTGGGATTCTATGGGGCTGTGCTTCTAAGAAAAGGCGATTTGGACACAGCGATTGATGTACTGTCTCAAAGTGCAACCACAAAACGAAGTATTCAGGATACCTCCTATCTTCTTGAAACCATAAATTTGTTGGGCAACGCACATGAAATTCTTCAACGGTGGATTGACGCCGAGAAGTTTTACAATGAGAATCTTACCGAATATCGCTGGACAGGTCGTCGCTATTTTGAGTGTGGCGCCCTCACAGGCCTCGTCCGCGTCAAGCACGCGCAAGAGAACTTCGCCGCCATCCCGCCACTGCTCGCGGAAGCAGAGCAACTCGCGGAGCAGTACGAATACAACGACCATCTCGCGTCGTTGAGGTTGACGCAGGGGATGACAACGGACTTGATCGGATTGAACGGATAGACCTCTGCAAGCCCTTCGTCCGTTCAATCCCGTCAGTCCGTTGTCATCGGTTTTTTCAAGCAAGCAATGATTTACGCTTTGCGCTACAACCGCTTTTTGTTGGATGAAGTGTTGAGCGGGCGACCACAAGGCACGCCGTTGCGTCCAATCATTCCGTACTGTTTGGGACGCGGTGAAGATGGACGGCAGATGTTGACCGCGTTGCGCGATTGGTGGAAGAGTGGCATCAACGACATCGGCACACCGCGCCCTGATACGATTTCACCAATTCCCGAAGGCATCGCGCTATTGGAAGCGGAACGCATCGCACGCGAACGCGAACCTGGGGACGGCTCGCCGCAAAAGAGTGCGGTGGAGCAGATTGAGACGGCGTTGTAGGACAAATTTATAAATTTGTCCTACGGCTCGCCGCAGAAGAATGTGGTGGAGCAGATTGAAGGAGTACTATGAGCGAATACCAATACTACGAATGGCAAACCATCGATCGACCCTTGACGGCATCCGAACAGCGCGAGGTCAACGCGCTGTCCAGCCACATGGATACAGTCACGTCCACGCAGGCAGTCGTCACCTACTCGTGGGGCGATTTCAAACATGACCCCCAACAAGTGTTGTTGAAATATTTCGACGCCTTTTTGTACGACTCGAATTTCGGCACACGCCGCTTGATGTTCCGTCTGCCCAAACACCTGGTGGATGTTTCCTCCATCCAGCCCTATCTGGTTGAAGATCAGATTACGCTAAAAGCACACGGCGCGTACCTCGTCCTTGAGATTCAAATCAACGAAGAATCCGATTTCTTTGAATGGATCGAATCGGACAGCGTCCTGGGTCAACTCACACCGTTGCGCGATCAACTCTTGCAAGGCGATCTGCGGACGCTGTATCTGGCTTGGCTCAAAGTTATTTCGATGGGTGAGCATGAAGAATCGGAAGACGAACCTGAACCGCCCGTACCCGTCGGATTGAAAAAACTCAACGCCGGTCTGCAAGCGTTTGCGGATTTTTTCGAGATCGATCCGCATCTCGTCTCGGCGGCGGCGGAGGCAAGTCAGAAAGCGGAATCATCTGCCGAACCTGATTTCAAAGCCGCGCTGGCGAAATTAACGCGCGCCGAAAGCGATGCCCATCTGTTACAAATCGTGCGCGGCGAACCAGGCGCGGTGTTAGCACTGAAAAAGAAATTGACCAACCTGGTCAAAATTCAACCAGATTCGCCGTCCTCCTCCAATCGCCGCGCGGGAGAATTATTCGAGCAAGCCGAAAAAATCCAACAGGCAGCGAGTCGCAAGGCGCAAGCAGAAGCCGAGCGCCAAAGAATCCAAAGACTGGAAAAACTTGCCGAGGCGGAAGAATCTACCTGGGCAAATGTCGAAAATCTGCTTAGCCAGAAACGCGGCTCGACTTATGAGGAAGCCACCCGATTGCTGGTCGAATTGCGGGACATGGCTGAATATAAACGGCGCAAGCGCCAATTTGCCGAACGATTCAAATCCATTCGCGAACGATATGGAAAAAGCACGGCGCTGACTGACCGCTTTCGCCGCGCGGGTTTGATGTAATGCTGATTACATTGCGTGATGGATGGAAGGCAGCAGGTGACAACAACGTCGCCGCGCCCTGATACAATTTCACCAATCCCCGAAGGCATCGCGTTGTTGGAAGCAGAACGCCTCGCACGCGAACGCGAACCTGGGGTAGGACAAATTTATAAATTTGTCCTACGAGGACAGCAATGAGTCACTTTGATTACCAACCATCTTATCGCCGTCACCTGCCCCACATACAACCATCTGGCGCAACGCTGTTCATCACTTTTCGACTTGCGGGTTCGATTCCGACAGAGGTATCGCGGCAGTTGCTTGAAGAACAAGAACAAATCGAAAAGCGTTTGGCGCGGATTGGCGACCCCAATGAGCGGATGCGGCAAGCGGACTTTGAACAGCGGCGGATGTTTGGCAAATGGGACAAGGCACTTGATTCAGCGCAGGGCGGTCCCTTTTGGCTGCGAGATGATCGGATTGCCACGTTGGTTGTCCAAAGTTTGCATTACCAGAATAATCAGCGATATACGCTTGAGGCTTTTTGCATTATGCCAAACCACGTCCACGTGGTGTTCACGCCACTTGAGAAAAGCGACGGCACATATTACCCGATGGCTAAAATTATGCACGCGCTCAAACGCCACACGGCGTTTCACGCCAACCCAATTCTGGAACGCAACGGTGATTTCTGGCAACACGAAAATTACGACCACGTTGTCCGTGATGAGAAAGAATTCAATCGCATTGTCGCCTACGTTCTCAATAATCCTGTGTCGGCAGGTTTGGTTTCGACCCCCGAAGAATGGAAATGGTCATACTGTAGGACAAATTTATAAATTTGTCCTACGGCTCGCCGCAAAAGCGAAATTATTCTTGGAGAAACTCAATGCCCCCCAAAATCCTCGTAACCTACGCCAGCCGCACCGGCTCCACCGCCGAGATCGCGCAAACCATCGGCAAGACGCTCGCAGAAAGCGGCGCGCAAGTGGATGTGCGCGCAATGCAAGAGGTACACAACCTCGCGCCGTACAGCGCGGTCGTCGCGGGCAGCGCAATTCGCAAATCCAAGTGGCTGCCGGAGGCGGCGCAATTCATCGAGACACATCGCGCAGAATTGGCGCAAAAAAAGTTTGCCGAATTTACCGTGTGCATCACGCTTGCAATGTCGAACACCGAGCAGTATCGTACGGCTGTTGCGAAATGGGTCGCACCGGTACGCGCGCTCGTTAGACCGATGAGCGAAGGATTTTTCGCCGGGCTGCTCGATTTTTCCAAGCTGCCGATCAATCTCGATACTTTGCAACTGCGCCTGGCAGTCGCCTTGCGTATTTTTCCGCGCGATGATCGCCGGGATTGGAACGCGATTCGCGCGTGGGCGGAAAGTATTCGTCCGATGTTGAGCGATTAGCAAAGACTTGGAAGGTTTTCGCGCAAGCGCCTTTCAAGTCTGACCAAGGAGGTTCATGATGAAGCATCCGCAGTTGTTTCTTCGGATGGTTGGTGCGGGTCTATTTCTCTCGCTGATGTTTGGATGCGCAACTCCGGCAACGCCTACCTTTCTACCTCCCACTGTTGCTCCCACTATTCCCATCCCTACGGCAACCGCGCAACCTACGGTCAAGCCCTCTCCCACACTCGTCCAAATGCCCAAAGGACCGGGCGTGGAGTGGCGCTTGGTGATCATCAGCGAATCCACTGGTTGGGGATTGGGAACCGCATTTGCCAAGCAGATCGAAAAAGATGTAGGCGTCAAGGTAGTGGTTGATAGTTTCGCAATTGGCAACCTCAGTGCCGGTGAGGTTCTCCAGGTACTCCAAACCGGAAAAGGGTTTAGCCCCCATCTTGAGGAACTACCGGCGGCTTTGAAACGCGCCGATGTCGTCGTGATGTTCGCTAGCCCGATGTTATCACTCGACGCCGCGACTACCAACAATATTGAGAGTTGTTTTTCGGGATTAGCGCCGACGCGTTGTGATCCAAAGAATTTCGAGGGTTATACCGCACATTTGAAAGGGATTTGGGCTAAAGTGATCGAACTACGCGCGGGTCAGCCGACCATTCTCCGGGCGATTGATGTCGCCAGCCCTTTCGTCAAGAATTGGAAACGATCCCAGACTTTTGATGCCTGTACCGTATGTTGGCAAGGTATAAGCGATTCGGTTCGTCAGGCAGCGGAAGCGTATCACATCCCTTTTGTCAGCCGCTATGACGCATTCAACGGTCCGAAACACGATCAGGACCCGGCGGAAAATGGATACATCGGAGGCGACGGCATCCACCCCAGCAACAAAGCGGATCAAATAACGTCCGAGATGCTTGCAAGACTGGGGTATGAACCTACGCTACCGCAGAAATGAAATAGAAAAAACCGATTCAGAAATGTCCGCGACAACCTTCAACCCTCAACAACTCAGCGCCTAGTACAGCATCGACATTCACGCGATAGTGTTTATGCAAGCAGACATTGATGATGGAATCCCAATCGGCTGGTACTGAGTCAAACGAAAAGACTTTGACAATCACCGCGCTCCGGCAGATCGAAGCATCCTTGGCGTACGAGCAATATTTGTTCAGTACGATCATGGACAACGCGCCGTACGCGATTTGGTACAAAGATGCGGAAGGACGTTTCTTGCGCGTCAATCGCGCATGGGCAACGCGCCACCATCTGGACGATCCTGCGCTCGCGGTTGGCAAAACCGATTTCGATTTCCTGCCCGAATCAATCGCGCGCGAGACGCTGCGGGATGAACAAGTCATTCTCCAAACCGGGCGACCGTTGGTGGAGAAAGAAGCGCGGCGCACATATCCCGATGGTCGTGTCGATTGGGTCGCGACGACCAAGATGCCTTTGCGCGACAAAAATGGAAACATCGTCGGCACGTTCGGCATCGCGCGCGAAATCACTCCACTGAAACAGGCGCAAGCCGCGTTGCAAAAAGCGTACGCGGAGGTCGAGCGTCAAGTCGCCGAGCGCACCGCCGAGTTGCAACAAGAGATTGCCGCGCGCAAGCAGGCGGACGAGGAAATCCGCCGCCTCAATGAGGCACTGGAACAGCGCGTCGTCGAGCGCACGGCACAATTGGAAGCCGCAAACAAAGAACTGGAAGCGTTCGCCTACTCTGTCTCGCACGATCTCCGCGCGCCGCTCCGCGCGATTGACGGTTTTACGCGCATCCTCCAGGAAGACTACGCAACGACTCTGGATAGCGAAGGGAAACGTATCTGCGCGATCATCCATAATCAGACTGGACGCATGAGCCAACTGATCGACGATCTGCTTGCGTTCTCGCGGCTCAGCCGCGCCGAAATGCAAACCGCCTGGATCGACATGACCACTCTGGTCGAATCGATCTTTCAAGAGTTGACGACGCTCGACGATCGCGCTCGGATCGATTTTCAGGTTGCCGCGCTGCCGTCCGCCCGGGGCGACGCGAAATTGATCCGTCAGGTCTGGGTAAACCTTCTCGGCAATGCGCTCAAGTTTTCTGCCAAACGCGCGCGCGCGATCGTCGTCATCGGCGCGCAAGAGAGCGACGGCGAGCTCGCGTACTTTGTCCGGGACAATGGGGTGGGTTTCGACATGCAATATGCCGACAAACTCTTCGGCGTCTTTCAGCGATTGCACAGCGAGAAGGAATTTCCAGGCACGGGCGTCGGGTTGGCAATCGCGCAGCGGATCATCCATCGTCACGGTGGGCGCGTCTGGGCTGAAGGCGGCATCGATCAGGGCGCGACCTTTTATTTTGCGCTTGCTCGAAAGGACGGCTGAATAATCGCGTACCGGTAAGTGGAAATCCATTCGTCGAGAGAACTGAGAAAAAAGTATTATGGACGAACCGATCCGTATTTTGATCGCCGAGGATTTGCCTGCCGACGTTGAGTTGGCGCAATACGAAATCCGCAAGACCCTGCCCGGCTGCGTGTTTACGCACGTCGAGACACGCGAAGATTTTCTCGCCGCGCTCGAATCGTTCCAGCCCGATCTGATCATCTCGGACTATCACATGCCCCGCTTCGACGGCATGACCGCGCTCAAACTGGCTCTGGAACGCGCGCCGCTCACGCCGTTGATTATCTGGACCGGCACGCTGAATGAAGATGTCGCCGTGGATTGCATGAAAGCGGGCGCGTCCAACTATGTGATCAAAGAACATCGCAAACGATTGGGTCCCGCCATCCTGCACGCGCTGGGAGAAAAACAAGTGCGCCTGGAACGTCTGCGCGCGGAACACGCCCTGCGCGAAAGCGAAGAGCGTTTTCGCGGACTCTACGAAAACGCATCCATCGGGATTTATCGCACGACGCCTCAAGGATGTATCTTGATGGCAAATCCGGCGGCGGTCCGCATCCTGGGTTACGATTCGTTCGAGGAATTGGCTCAACGCAATTTGGAACGCGACGGCATCGAGCCGCCCGAACGGCGGCGCGAATTTCGCGAACGGTTGGAACGCGTGGGAACGCTGATCGGTTATGAGAGTGAGTGGCGCAAAAAAGATGACTCGATCATTTTCGTCAGCGAGAATGCCCGAGTCATCCGCGACCAAGCGGGTCAGGTCTTGTACTACGATGGCACCTTTGAAGACATCACCGAACGCAAGCGCGCCGAAGAAGCGTTGCGCGAATCTGAAGCGCGTTATCGCGCGCGCACCGAAGAACTGGAGGCGCTCTTTACGCTGTCCACGCGCCTGCGCCAAGCCCAAAACGCAGACGATATGCTTCCAGTTATCTTGAGCGAAATGCGGCGCGTGCTCAATGCCGATGGCTATGAAATCAAACTCCTGGATGCGACCGGCGAAAAACTCATCGTCGCGCTTTCCATCGGCAGCGTCGCGTCGAAGATCGGCAGCGCGTTCGAGCCAGACGAAGGCGCCGCCGGACAAGTGCTGCAGACGCGCGCGCCGTACGTTACCAGCGACTATAGTACCGATCCGTATCGCATACCTCATTTACCGCACGTCGCGCAATCGGGTCCGTCAATCGTCGTGCCGCTCCATGCCGAAAACGCGGTGCTGGGTGTTCTCGTAGCAACCCGGCGGAATAGCCCGGACGCGCATCCTTTTTCGCAAGAGCAAGTGCGTCTGCTCGCCGCCATCGGCGAAATGGCGGGGAGCGCGTTGCGCCGCGCCCGGTTGTTCGACGACACGCAACGCCACTTGCGCCGCACCGAAGCGCTGCACAACGTCCAACTCAGCGTCGCCAGCAGTTTTGATCTGCGGCATACTTTGAATGTGGCGCTCGCGCATGCGTTGACCCAGTTGGGCGTGGATGCCGCCGCCGTGCTTTTGCTGAACGTGCATACGTTGAGTCTGGACTATGTTGCCGAGCGCGGCTTTCGCACGTCCAGTCGCGAACGCAGTCGCGTCCCGTTGGGTGGAGGTTACGCGGGTCGCGCCGCGTTGGAACGGCAAAAAGTTCGCATCGCTAACCTGGATCAGATGGAACGCGAGTTTGCCCAATCGCCAATGATCGCGACCGAGGGATTCGTCGCGTACTACAACGTGCCCTTGATCGCCAAAGGTCAAGTCAAAGGGGTGCTCGAAATTTTTCGGCGCACTCCGTTGCACGCCGATCCGGAGTGGGAGGCATTCTTCGAGACGCTCGCCGGGCAAATCGCCATCGCGATTGACAACCTCACCTTGTTCACCAATCTTGAAAAGATCAACTCGCAGTTGATGCTTGCCTATGATGCGACGATTGGCGGTTTGTCGCGCGCGCTCGATCTGCGCGATCGCGAAACCGAGGGGCACACCTTGCGCGTCGTCGAATTGACTCTGCAATTGGCGCAAGCGATGGGTATGAGCAACGCCGAATTGGTTCACGTGCGCCGCGGCGCGCTGCTGCACGATGTCGGCAAAATCGGTATTCCCGATGCGATTCTGCTCAAAACCGAAAAACTCACCGCCGAAGAATGGGCGATCATGCGCCGGCATCCGCAGTACGCTTTCGATATTTTTTCTTCGATTGATTATCTGCGTCCCGCGCTCGACATCCCGTACTGCCATCACGAAAAATGGGACGGCACCGGTTATCCGCGCGGTTTGCGCGGCGAAGAAATCCCGCTCGCCGCGCGTCTCTTTTCGATTGTGGATGTGTGGGATGCGCTCACGAGCGAGCGCCCGTACCGCCCTGCGCTCTCCCAAGAACACGCGCTCGCCAGCATCGAAGAGCAAACGGGAAAATCGTTTGACCCGCGCATCGTCAAAATGTTTGTCGATATACTGCGCCAACGCGGCGAGTAGCGCGCATCCTGTTCCCAACCATGACCACCGGTCTCACGTTCAACCTCCAACAATTCAGCACCGAAGACGGACCCGGCATTCGCACGACCGTATTCTTGAAAGGATGCCTGCTTCGCTGCGCGTGGTGTCACAACCCGGAAGGTCTGTCGCCGCAGCGCGATTTGGTGTGGCACGATACGCGCTGCATCGCCGCGCGCGCATGTCTGCGCGCCTGCCCCGTAGGACAAGATTCCATCTTGTCCCTCACGCCGCGCGGCATGACGATTGATCGCGCGTGCTGTACGTTGTGCGGCAAATGCGCGGACGCGTGTCCGGCGGCGGCGTTGGAAATCATCGGGAAGGAGTGGAACGCGGAAGAACTCGTCGCGGAACTGTTGAAGGATCGCGTTTTCTACGAAACATCCGGCGGCGGCATCACGTTCAGCGGCGGCGAGCCGATGTTGCAGTCCGATTTTCTCTGCGCGGTGTTGCCGCGCTGCAAAGACGCGCGCCTGCATATCGCGCTCGATACGTGCGGCGCGGTCGCGTGGGAGCGGTACGCGCGTGTGCTCGATTGGATCGATCTCGGGATGTTCGATTTGAAAATTATGGACAGCGCGCAGCACAAACGCGCGACCGGCATCGGCAGCGATCTCATTCTCGACAACGCGCGCCGGATCGCGCACGCGCGCAAGCCGATGTGGATTCGCACGCCGGTCGTTCCCGGCTACACCGACGATCCCGCGAACATCGCCGCCATCGCGCGCTTTATTCGCGACGAGTTGCCGACCGTCGAGCGTTGGGACTTGCTCGCGTACACGAATCTCGGCAAGCCCAAGTATCATCGGCTCGATTTGCCGTACACGCTGGAAAACGCGCCGCTGTACACGCGCGGCGAAATGGAAAATGCGTGGCGCGTCGCCGCAGAGATTGCGCCGGTCGCGCGCTGGTCGGGCGCGACGCGGTGAGTAAACCTTGCGAAGGCATCCTGAACGGAGTCGAAGGAAACCTTCGCAAGGTTGTGCGAGAGGTAAATCGAATGTCTGTTTTTTCAGCCCGCCACCTCGCGTGGTTTGTTCTCCTGATCGCGCTATTCGGTTGCGCGCCGCGCGCTACGCCAACACCCGCCCTAACGCGCGAACAGGCGATCCCAAAAGACGCGATCAAAATGTCGCCGGCAATGGATGTCGCGCCGCCCATTCTTCATTCGAGCGAGTGGGAGAAACCGGTGCCGTTGCCTGGACCCATCAATTCTGCGGGCGGCGAGGATGGACCATTCATTTTGCCGGATGGCAACACGTTCTTTTTCTTTTTCACGCCCGACGTCAGCGTACCGCCGGAAAAACAACTCTTCGACGGCGTGACCGGTTGCTGGTGGTCGAAACGCGTCGGCGAAACCTGGGGCAAGCCCGAACGCATTGTCTTGAGCGACGATGTCGCGCTCGATGGCTGTGAATTCGTCCAGGGAAGTACGATGTACTTTTGTTCCGCGCGCAAGGGCAACTTTCGGGACATTGATATTTGGACTGCCGAACTGCGTGACGGCAAATGGACGAATTGGAAAAACGCGGGGAAAGAGTTGAACGTCGAGCACGAGGTTGGCGAACTCCATTTCTCCGCCGACTGGCGCGAGCTCTATTTTCATTCGCCGCGCGCGGGCGGCAAGGGCAAATTCGATCTCTGGCTCATGCGATCGGTCAACGGGATATGGCAAACACCCGAAAATATTGCCGCGCTCAACACTACCGAGGACGAAGGGTGGCCCTATCTCTCGCCCGATGGCAACGAACTCTGGTTCACGCGCATCTATCGCGGCGCGCCCGCGATCTTTCGCTCGAAGAAAAGCGGCGGCAAGTGGTCCGTGCCGGAAATGATCCTCTCGCAATTTGCCGGAGAACCGACGCTCGACGCGCGCGGGAATCTTTATTTCACGCATCACTTTTTCAAAGACGGCAAGATGATCGAAGCGGATATTTACGTGGCGTATCGCAAAAAAGGATGAGGGCGGAAGGATGAAGGATGAATAATCCTGAGCAATGTCGAAGGATTCATCCTTCATCCCTCATCCTTCATCCTTTGCTTGGGAGGACAAATGTCAATCCTCGAACACCACCCCGACTTGCTCGCCGCGCTGCGCGGCGAGATGACGCCGAAATTTCTCGCGACGCGCAGCGCGCTCGGCGCGCCGAACGTCGTACCGTGTATTTCGCTCCAACCGGCGGACGACGCGCCTGACACTGTTTTCTTCGGCAACTTTTTGCTGCGGAAAACGATTCGCAATTTGAAAGAGGACGCGCGCGCCGGCATTCTTGTCGTCACGCCGGAATTGCGCGGCTGGATTTTGCAATGCGATTTCGTGGAATTTCAGCGGACGGGCGCGTACGTGGACAACCAGATGAGCGGCTCGCTCTTGCGGTACAACGCGTACACCGGCATTCGCGACGCGGGGATTTTGCGTGTGCGTTCCGTCATCGGGGAATTTGCGGTTTCCAAGTTGCAAGTGCTGCGCGATTACGTGAGCGCGTGGGTTCGTAGTGGGCGATTCATCGCCGCTCTTCGCGCTCAAGCGCGTACTACGAACAACCCCGCGCAAATGCCGCGCCAAGTTCAAACCGAATTCGCGCGCATGATCGCGGTCAAAGTGCTCGCGTGGCTCGGCGACGACGGCTATCCGATCGTCGTGCCCGCGCTGTCGCTGCAACCGCGCGGCGCGCAGACTTTGGCGTGCCGCTTGTCGCCGCAACTGCCGCGCCCGCCGACCGGCGTACAAGTCGCGACGAACATCTTGACCTTTGAGGCGATTTCGTACCAAGTCAAAGGAAGTTGGACGAACGGAGCGATTTGCGTGCAAGAAATTTACGCGGGCGGTCCGCCGCTGCCGGGAGAAAGAATCGCGTGAGTTGAAAGACGGAACACGGAACACGTATTGCGTGTTCCGTGTTCCGTGCTACGTTTCCTGATCGATCCACTTGACCGCGACTTGCGGCAATTGCTTCAACGTCCCCTGCGATTTTGACACCGGCGGCAGCGACTCGATAAAGATGCGCCCGTAACTTTTTGACAGCACGCGGCGATCCAACACGACGACGACACCGCGATCGTGCTTGCTCCGAATCAATCGCCCGAATCCCTGGCGAAAACGGAGCACCGCTTCCGGCACCGCGTACTGCGCGAACGAATCTTCGAACGTCTCGCTGCGCGCGGCGAAAATCGGGTCGCTCGGCACGGAGAACGGCAGGCGCGCGATCACGAGACACGACAACGCCTCGCCGACGACGTCCACGCCTTCCCAGAACGAGCGTGTGCCGAGCAGCGCGGTGCGTTCCTGCGTTTTGAATGTCTCCAGCACCTGCCGCCGCGAGCCGTCGAGGTTTTGCGCGATGACGACGATCTCTTCCTCTTCGAGCGGGCGCGTGATCGCACGGTACGTCGTGTTGAGTTGCGAGAGCGACGTGAACAGCACGAGCGCGCGCCCTTGCGTCGCGCTCAACAGATCGATCAGCGCGCCTTCGACTGCTTTTTGATAGCCGGGCTGACCCGGCTCCGGAATATCGGTCGGCACGTACACCATCGCCGCGTTCGCAAAATCGAACGGCGAGCCGACCGCGAGTTCGTCCGCCCAATCGCCAATCCCCAAGCGCGATTTGATGTGCGCGAAACTTTTATCCACACACAGCGTCGCCGATGTGAGAATCGTCGCGTTCTTCCCGGCGAACAATTGCTTTTGCAGCAACTCGCCGACGTACAGCGGCGCGGCGTGCAGCGCGATGTCGTTGTTATTTTTGTTCACCGTCGCCCAATAAATTCCACTTTGTTGCGGTTTGGTGATGATTGCTTCCAACTGCGCGCGCGTCTCGCTCACACGCCGCATCGCCGAAACGAGTTCGGTCGCGAGTTCGAAATGACTTGGCACCTCGAAATCGTCAAGGTCGTCCCACGCGTCGTAAATCCGCCCCATCGCATCGCGCACTTTCGCCAGCGACTTGCCGAAATCGTCCCACACGATTTCGATGTTGCTCCAGTCCGGCTGCGCGCGGCGCGCCGGCGTCAACCGAATCTGGCGATCGTAACTGTTTTCATTTTCGCCCGGCTTCAATTCTTGCTGTCCCAGAAAACTTTCGAGCGTGTTGAAGAAATCGTACACGCCGCGCAGCGCGCGCTCGACATCTTGCGCGACGTCGTTCAGAATATTTTGCGCGTCGCGCTTGATGTTCGCCGGCACGTCTGAATTACGCAGCGCGCCTGCGAGCGTACCGAGCAAGCCGCCGCGCTCGTGCGCGAGTCCGCGCAGCAGCAACTCCAGCGACGAACGCGACGCGTCGAACGAGAACGCCTTGGTCGCGCCTTCTTCGAGATGGTGCGCCTCGTCGACGACGAGATATTTGTACTCGGGCAGAACGTGGTTTTCCGTCGCCATGTCGGAGAGCAAGAGCGCGTGATTGACGATGACGACGTGCGCGCTCTCCGCTTTTTCGCGCGCGCGATAGAAAAAGCACTTACCTTGCTGCTGCATTTCGCAGCGGTCGGCGAAACAATGATCCACGTCGCTGGCGAGGCGCGCCCACACCGCGTTCTCCGCCGGTCCCATCAAGATCAATTCCGCGCTGTCACCCGTCGTCGTCGAAGGGAGCCACGCAAGTACTTTCGCCAGGACGCGCGTCTCTTCGAGCGTCAGTTTGTCGGAGCGGCGCAGCGTGTCCAAACGACTGCGGCAGATATAATTCGATCTGCCTTTGAGGAGCGCGGCTTTGAATTCGATGGGCAAAACTTTGCGAAGGTCGGGAATGTCTTTGCCGAAAAGTTGATCCTGCAAATTGATCGTGTTCGTCGAAATGACGACGCGCTGATTGTTTTGCGCCGCCCAATAAATCGACGGAATGAGGTACGCCAGACTTTTGCCGGTGCCGGTCCCGGCTTCGACGAGCAAGGTCGCGCCGTCGTTGAACGCGCGCGCCACCGCGCGCAGCATCTCGATCTGCGGCAGGCGCAATTCGTAACCGGAGAATTGCTGCGCGAACAAACCGGCGGAGCCGAGCAGGTGCGCGAGCGCGTCCACGTCGAGCGGATCGTTGTGCGCTTTGGGTTTGAGCGGGCGCTCGTCGCGGTCGCGCGAAAAGAGCAAGCCGAGCGAGCTGTCGACCTCCGCGTTTTTCGCGGCGAGTTGCGCGCCGATCGAGCCGGGCGCGAACGCGTGGCGCGCGCGATCGCGCAGAATATCCTGGAACGCGAATTTCAACGCCCACGCCGATTTGTCACCCAGTTTCGCAATGTCTTCGATGATTTTCGGATCGAGTCGTTGCGCGCGTTCGAGCAGCGCGACGAACAATTGCTGCACGGCGCGCGCGTCTTCGGTCGCGCGATGCCGCGTTGGAAATTCGATGCCGAGCGCGTCCATCAGTTTGCCGAGCGTGTAACGCGACGCGTACGGCATCAAGATGCACGCGAGTTCGAAGGTGTCGAGCGCGGGCGGCGGCGCGGTGTAACCGGCGCGCTGAAGAAACCCGAGATCGAATTGGATGTTGTGACCGACGAGCGGATTGTCGCCGATAAAGCGCGTCAACTGCGGTAGAACTTGGTGCAGCGATGGCGCGCGGTCGAGTTCGCGCGACGCAATGCCGGTGAGTCGTTCGATTTTGTGCGGCAACGCGCGACCTGGGTTGACAAGCGACGACCATTCGCCGAGGACTTCGTCGCCGCGAAATTTGACTGCGCCGATTTCGACGATGGCATCGCGGTCAGATTGCAAGCCGGTCGTTTCGAGGTCGAGCGCGACGTAGATACGGGGCATGGAAACTTTCTAGAGATCGGAGATTGGAGATTAGAAGTTGGAGGCTAGAAATTGGAAACCGGATCGCATTACCGGCGTCTTGTTTCCAATTTCCAATGTCCAATTTCCAACTTCCAATTCGATTCTACCACGATTGCGTGGAAATGCAAAAGAAGATACAACTGGCATTGCGCGCGGAGCGAAGCAATTTCCAACGAGCGAATTGGGGATTGCTATTGACAAAAACCATTCTTGCAATGACAGCGAGTCACGCGATCAAAATCGCGCGTCCCGGCGCGCCGTCGCCATTCTGAATTTTCAGCGGCAAGCCGACGAAAGTGTACTTGCCCGGCTTGATCCCGCGCAGGTTCAATCCTTCGACGACGATGATCTCCGCGCCGAGCAACGCGCGGTGCGTGCGCGGTTCAGACGCGCCGTACGTTTCGACGCTCAAGTAATCCACGCCGACGAGTTTGACGCCGCGCGCGACGAGCCATTCCGCCGCGTCCCACGCGACGCCGACGTAATTTTCCTGAAAGCCCGCGCGCCCCCACAGCGCGGAACTGCGCGTTTTGAAGAGCACGCGCGTCGTGCGCGGTGGAATGCGCGCGCGTTCCAAATCGCGCGCGGTGATCTCGCGCTCGACGCGCGTGAAATCGACGACGCGCGCCGGACCGTACAGCACGGTCAAATCGAGTTGGTCGATCGTCTTGCCGCCGGGAATAAAATGCCGCGGTGGATCGAAATGCGTGCCGGTGTGATCGCCGAACGCGACGTGCGACACGTTCGAGCGGCTCCCTTTGCCGATCTGTTTGATCGGCTCGACGACGACCGGCGGATCGCCGGGGTACGTCGGCATCGTCGGAGAAATCGGAATGGAAATGTCATAGATTTTCACGGGCTGCCCCCCATTCGGGTAGGGGCGAAGCATTTTTCGTCCTTCGATTTCGCTGCGCTCCGTTCAAGAAGCGAAAAATACTTCGCCCTTACTGTGGCGTTCTTTCCCATTCAAGTCGCAACGGATTAAAGTCCGTATGATAATCGTAGTAATCTTCGTGTTCGGCGCGCTTGAGCCGAGCCACAACGAGATATGTAACCGGCGTCGCGATGACTTCGTACAGACATTTGAGAAACCATTCGGTCAACGAAATATTGATCATCACGTCCGGCGTCAGCGTGCCGGTAAACGCGATGAGGGTGAACAGCGCCGTGTCGAATCCTTGCCCGACCAACGTACTGCTGATCGTGCGCGACCACAGCCATTTGCCTTGCGTGAAGATCTTCAGTTTCGCCAGCACGAACGAATTGGTGAATTCGCCGACGAGATACGCGACGAAAGACGCGAGCAAAAGACGCGGCGCGTAACCCAGGATTTGTTCGTACGCGGCTTGCCCCTCCCAGAACGGCGCGGCGGGCAGCCACGCGCCGATTTGAATTGCGATCACCGCGAGCAAGTTGCACGCAAAGCCGGTCCAGATCACTTGGCGCGAACGCGCGTAGCCGTACACCTCGGTCAAGATGTCGCCGAAGATATAACTGATCGGAAAGATCGTGATCGCGGCGGACATGATAATGTCGCCGACCGCGACGATTTTGACGGTGATGATGTTAGAAATGATCAAGCATGTGACGAAAACGCCGGTGACGACGCTGAGATAACGATAGCCCGCCATCAATCTTGGCGGTGTACTCTTTTGATTGCGTTCCATTCGACTCCAAACTGATTTTGATTTCGCGCGGCATTATACCACGCATTTGATTTTCGCCTAGTTCGCTGTTACAATGTGGGTGGATTGGAGTGAATGATGTACCTGACGCGCCTCGCGCTCACCAACTTTCGCAATTACGCGCATCTCGAACTCGATCTCGCGTCCGGCGTTACGCTGTTGCAAGGCGATAACGCCTGCGGCAAGACGAGTTTGCTCGAAGCGATTTTTTATTTGGCGACCGCGCGTTCACCGCACGCCGGCGCGGAACGCGAATTGATTCGCTGGGGCGCGAGCGCGGAGCCGATCCCATTCGCGCGCGTCGAAACGCAAGTCGAACGCGGCAATGGCGCGCGCACGCAAATCGAAATCGTGCTCGTCGCTGCGCGAGCCGAAGAAAAACAAAATCAGGGGGACAGCGCGCCCAAGCCCAACGGGCGCGTGAGCAAGCGCATCAAAGTCAACGGCGTCGGCAAACGCGCGATTGATCTGCTCGGCGAATTGAACGCGGTGCTGTTTCTGCCCGAAGACCTCGATCTCGTGTTCGGCTCGCCCGGCGACCGCCGTCGCTATCTCGATACGACGCTCGCGCAGATCGATCCGCGCTACGGGCGCGCGCTGTCGAAATACGACAAGGTCGTCGAGCAGCGCAACAGTTTGCTGCGCGAATTTCGCGAGCGCGCCTACAATCCGCACGCGCTCGACATCTGGGACCGGCAAGTGATCGAAGAGGGAACGTACCTCGTCGCGCGCCGCGCCGATGCCGTCGACCGCTACAACCATCTGGTCGCGGAGATGCACGCGCGCTTGACCGATCAGCGCGAGCAACTGCGGCTCGTCTATCAACCGAGCGTCGCGTTCGATCTTGCCGCGCCGAAGGAAGCGCGCCCGCCAGAAATCGCGCGCAATTTCGCCCGGCAGTTGGACGCGCTGCGTCCGCGCGAACTCGGCGCGGCGATGACACTCGTCGGTCCGCACCGCGACGATATTCGTTTTCTCGTCACGCGCCATCCTTCGACTCCCCTGCGTTCCGCTCAGGACGACGCGGCGGCGATGGACGCGACGACCTACGCGTCGCGCGGGCAGGGGCGCACGATCGCGCTGTCGTTGAAATTGGCTGAAGTTGCGCTGATGCGCGCCGAGACCGGCGAGGATCCGGTACTGTTGCTCGACGACGTGATGTCGGAACTCGACGCGGCGCGGCGCGGCGCGCTCGCGCAGGCAGTACTCGACGCGTCGCAAGCCATCGTCACCGCGACGGATCTCGACGATTTCGCGCCGGAGTTTCTGGAGCGCGCGCGCGTGATGCGCGTGTGTGAGGGAAATGTTGGCTCGGCAGTGTCAGATTAGCCACAGAGATCACGGAGAAAACCTGGGTTTTGTCTCTGCGTTCTCTGTGATCTCTGTGGCAGAAAAGAAATGCGCCGTTGTCAAATTATCGCTGCAACTGAGGAAGAATCTTCTCGTAGAAATCTAGCGAACCTGGATTGATCAACGCCTCGCGGTTGACGACGGCGTGACCATTGACGATGTTCGTGACCGCGCTCTCCACTTTTTTCAGGTTCAGCGTGTATGGAATGTCCGGCGCTTGGACGATCAGCGCGGGGACATGGCGCGGCGACGCGTTTTCTCGCAGCGTCTTTTTGATTTCTTCGCGCAACTCTTCCGTCAAACTGCAACCGGGCGCGAGTTTGACGAACAGAATGATCCGCTGATCACCTTGCCAATCCTGCCCAATCGCCAGACTGTCCGTAATTTCCGGCAATCGTTCCAGCTGGTTGTAAATTTCGGCGGTCCCAATCCGAACGCCGGAAGGTTTCAACACTCCATCGGAGCGACCGTAGAACGTAATGCCGCCCGTGTCGCCGTGAACGCGAATCAGATCGCCGTGCCGCCAAACGTTCGGAAAGAACTGAAAGTAGGCGCGGCGATATTTCTCCCCGTCCGGATCGTCCCAGAAATGAATCGGCATCGAAGGGAACGGCGCTTCACAGACCAGTTCGCCTGTCTCGTCAACGATCGCTGCGCCGCGTTCGTCGTACGCTTTGATCTTCATCGCGAGCGAGGGACCCTGCAATTCCCCGGCATAAACCGGCTGAAGGAGATTGCCCGCCGCAAAAGTTCCATTGAGATCGGTGCCGCCCGAGATCGAATTGAAATGTAAATCGGATTTGATCTCGCGATAAACGTACGCAAAGCCGTCCGCCGAGAGCGGCGAGCCGGTTTGCGAGATCACGCGCAGGGATGACAGATCGTACCCTCGCTTGGGCGAAACGCCCTGGCTCTTGAGAAAACTGAGATAGCTCGCGCTGCAACCGAAAATCGTGATCCGCTCGTCCTGGATCAATTTCCACATCGCGCCCGGAGCGGGATACAGCGGATTGCCGTCGTACAGCACGATCGTCGCCCCCACCGCGAGCGCGCACAGCAGCCAATTCCACATCATCCAACTGCATGTCGTGATGTACATGATCGTATCGCGGCGTTTGAGATCGGTTTGGAGGACGAGGTCTTTCAGTTGATTGAGCAAAATCCCTCCGGCGCTTTGCACGAGGCACTTTGGCTTGCCGGTCGTGCCGGAGGAAAACATGATGTACAGCGGGTGATCGAATGGAAGTTGCTCGAATTGCGGCGGGAGATTGGCTTGCGCGGAAATGTAATCGCGATAGTGCGCCGCGCGCGGAATCGCGCTAATGTCGGGGCGCTCCTGGGTGTAGCCGACGACGACCACTTGCTTGAGCGCGGGAATGCCTTGTGCGACTGCGGCGGCATTGGCGAGCGAGTCGAAGCGTTTGCCTTTGTAGAAGTAGCCGTCTGCCGTGAAGAGGATTGTCGGCGCGAGTTGCCCCAGGCGTTCCAGCGCCGCCGCCGCGCCGATGTCGGTCGCGCACGAAGACCACGTCGCGCCGATGCTTGTCGCCGCGAGCATCGCCACCGCGGTCTCGATCAAGTTGGGCATGTACGCGACGACGCGATCGCCGGGCTGGACGCCGGACCCGCGGAGCGATTGCGCCAAACGCGCCGCCGCGGCGTACAACTCCGCGTACGTCATGCGCGCCGATTTTTGCGTCTCACCGCGAAAGATGAAGGCGACGCGATCGTCGCGATAGCGCAGCAAGTTCTCGGCGAAATTCAGACGCGCGCCCTCAAACCATTTCGCGCCGGGAAACCGCGCGAGGTCGTCTACGACGCGGGTGTACGGCTGCGACGCGCGGATCTCGGCGAACTCCCACAGCGTCGCCCAGAAATCGGCGAGGTGCTCTACCGACCAGCGGTACAATTCCGGATATGCGTTGATCGCCAGGTTGTACTTCTGATTGACCAGCGCCACAAAGCGCGTGAGGTTGGCGTGTTTTCTCCATTCTTCGGAAGGCACCCACAGCGGCGTTTTCATCGCGCTTGCTCCTCAATTTATAGTCCTAACCCAATAGCCGCGCTGGGCTCCCCTGCCCAGAATTTCGACGGCGCGGGAGCCGTCGCCGTTTCATTTTGTCAGGCGCTTTTAAGGTCTTGCATCTGTCCGAGGATGCGCGCCCAATGCGTGCCGCGCCAATAAATGCGCGCGCAGTGCGGACAGCGGCGAAAACGTTCTTGCGTGTGAAACACGTACGGCGGCACCCAGCCGCGCACCGATTCCTTGCTCACTTGTTCCAACAAACCGTTGCACTCGGCGCAGCGCGAGAATGCCTCTTGCGCGGTCAGATCGAGCGCGTGGAAAACTTGGCGGACTTGGTCTTCGACTTGCTCCGCTTCAATCAACACCGCGCGCACGCCGCGCCGCCGCGTCAACTCCACGTCGCGCGTCAGCAGAATCCGCTGCTCGAGCCGCGCGCGGCGCGCCAGTTCGGCGTCGGTCGCGTCGCGCGGATACGCCGTGTCGTAGCCCAACAAACGCAGCCAGGTCGCGAGTCGTCCCAGCATCGCGTCGGCGAGGAATTTCATCGCCGCAATTATAGCGCGGGACGCGCAGGCGCGCAAGCCCGGCGCAGGCGATTATAGGGCTTTCAAAGTCACGGCGGCGTGTCATTGCGAGGCGTTTTTTGCCGAAGCAATCCCCAATTCGGCGGTGGAGATTGCTTCGTCACAAAAACCGTTCCTCTCCTGAAAATGGACGGTTGCGCGAGCCGCTGGCTCGCGCTGCGACGGGCGAGCCGCCCGCGCAACATTTTCTCCTGAAAATGGACGGTTGCGCGAGCCGCTGGCTCGCTCTGCGACGGGCGAGC